>NZ_JBVQPQ010000001.1:0-968417 GCF_055721145.1 Bacillus sp. VA15
CACTTCAACCGGATAACTCACTCTTGTCCTCATAGAAAAAACACCTCCAAGTCTAATTTCGGATAACAATCATCCGTTTTCAAACTTGAAGGTGTTTTTATTTGTCTCATCTTATGGGGTCAGTCCCCATTTGCCGGTTTTTTTTATGTCCTGCCCTTCGTCCATTTCTTTTCCAGCAGCTCTACGCCCTGATACATCAAAGTGGCGAATATGGCGATGATCAGCAGGCTTAAGAAGACGAGTGTAAAATTGAAGACTTGGAAACCATAAATAATCATATATCCCAATCCGACCTTAGAAACAAGGAATTCTCCTACAATGACGCCAACCCATGATAAACCGACATTTACTTTTAGTGTTGAAATAATAGCGGGGGAGGATGCGGGCAGAATCACTTCTTTAAAAATGACCCATTTTTTTGCGCCGAATGTTTTCATGACTTTTATATAGTTTTCGTCAACCTCCTGGAAAGCGGTGTACACAACGATGGTTGTGATAATAACGCTGATGATGGCCCCCATCGCAATAATGCTGATAAAACTGGGACCGAGCGCGACAATCAGGATCGGGCCCAGAGCCACTTTCGGCATTGCATTCAAAATCACAAGATACGGATCTAAAATCCTGGCAAGCCGGTTGGACCACCATAACAAGGCAGCGAGGCACGTGCCCATAAACGTTCCAAGCAAAAAGCCAAGCACCGTTTCAAATAAAGTGACGCCGATGTGTGACAGTAAAGACCCGTCACCGATCTTCTCCAGCAATAAATGCCAAACAGCTGACGGAGAGCTGAAGATCAGCGGATCGATCCAGCCGAGCCTGCTGGAGATTTCCCAACCCGAGAAAAAGAGAATAAATATGGCAAGCTGAAAGGAATGGACATTCCATTTTTCTTTTTTCTGTTTGAATTGATATTGCTCGTGAAGCAGATCAATCGTTTCTTTGCTGTTTCTCAAGAGAATTCAGCTCCTTCCATATCGTTTGAAACAGCGTCTGGAAGGATGGCTCCTGGCGGGCGTCAAAAGGCATCATCGCGGCCAATTCCTTAGGAATGGTAAAAATCTGATGGATGGTGCCCGGCTGGTTTGAAAATAAAAAGATCGTATCGCTCATCGCTATCGCTTCCCCAATATCATGTGTGACAAGCACTGCAGTTTTTTGATACTCCTTTAATGTACGGAAAACCAGGTTTTCCAGTGACAGCTTTGTCTGAAAATCAAGCGCGGAAAATGGCTCATCCAGCAAAAGCAGACTTGGATTTGGCGCAAGAGTTCTTGCAAGCGCGGCCCGCTGGCGCATTCCGCCCGACAGCTCCTTCGGATATTTTTTCTCCACATCTATCAGGCCGAACTCCGGCAATAGACCGAGCGCAGCAGCCTTGCTTTCTTCCGTCAACGTGTCGGCGATTTTTAAACCGAGAAGCACATTTTCCTCGATAGATTTCCAGGGAAATAAGTAATCCTGCTGAAGCATGTAGCCAATGTTATGTTCTTTTTGATTCGGCTCACGGCCTTCAATCAGAACTCTGCCTTCCGAGGGCTCAATCAGGCCGGCAATAATGGAAAGCAGTGTTGTTTTTCCGCAGCCGCTTGGGCCGAGAAATGAGATGAAATCACCTTTTTCGGCATCGAAATGAATATCCCGTACGGCCGTCGTTTTTTCTTTAATAGAAAAATAAGTATGGGTTACATGGTCGACATGTAAGAAAGACATAGATGGCGCCTCCTATTTTTCCGAGGTGACTTTTTCGGCAATTTGTTTATTTACAAGCTGATTGTATGGAATATGCTTCGGCAGTTCTCCCGATTGATCCATAATGGTTTGGAGCAGCTCCCATTCTTTTTCGTTGAGAAGAGGGTCTGGCGAATACGAATGCTGCTTTTTATAGCGTTCAATGGATGTTTCGATGACTTCTGGATCGGTATCATCAAATTCATCTTTAATGGCGTCTGTGATTTCTTTCGCTGAGTGATTTTCCACCCACTGCTGCGCCTTATAAATAGCTCTTGTAAACTTGACGGCTGTGTCTTCATGTTTTTTCAGATAGCTTTGTTTTGCCATGAAAGTCGTGTAAGGAACCTGGCCTGATTCTTCTCCGAACGAAGCCACGATATGGCCGATGCCTTTTTTCTCAAAGAGAGAAGCTTGCGGTTCAAAGAGCTGCACATACTCGCCGGTTCCAGAAGCAAATGCATTGGCGATATTGGCAAAGTCTATGTTCTGGATAAGGTCAATATCCTTATGCGGGTCAATCTTATGGTTGTTCAGCACATACTCACCGACCATTTGCGGCATGCCGCCTTTTCTTTGGCCGAGAAACGTTTTTCCTTTCAGCTGATCCCAGTCGAACTGTTTAACATCTTCTCTCGCGACAAGAAACGTTCCGTCTGTCTGAGTCAGCTGGGCGAAATTAATGACAGGGTCTTTAGCTCCTTGCGCTTCGACATAAATAGATGTTTCTGACCCGACAAGTGCGATGTCTGAGCCGTTTGAAAGAAGCGATGTCATCGTTTTGTCGCCGCCCCAGGTCGTATTTACATCGACATCAAGCCCTTCTTCCTTGAAAAATCCTTTAGACTCAGCAACATATAAAGGCGCGTAAAAAATCGAATGGGTCACTTCAGCTACTTTGACTTTGGTGAGCGTTTCTTCCTGCTTGCAAGCCGCTAGGGCGATCATCAGAAATATACTGCCGACACAGGCGCAGCCCAGCCTTAACCATTTGTTCACATAGACAACCTCCTTATTTAGCATCAAGTTAATATCCTTTTTTGCTTTACATATCGTATGATGGGTATAAAAATGTGTGAATGCCTAGTCAGGTTCTCAGGATGTAATTTTGGAGTAAGGAAAGCATATAGAAAAAGGAGGCGGCTGCTTTGATTGTTGAGAAAAGAAGATTTCCGTCGCCAAGCCAGCAGGTGCGTCTGTATACGATCTGCTATCTTTCAAATGGCTTACGGGTAAAGGGGCTTTTGGCTGAGCCGGCGGCACCGGGACAATATGACGGATTTTTATATTTGCGCGGCGGGATTAAAAGCGTGGGCATGGTTCGGCCTGGCCGGATTATCCAGTTTGCATCCCAAGGGTTTGTTGTGTTTGCTCCTTTTTACAGAGGGAATCAAGGAGGAGAGGGCAACGAGGATTTTGCCGGAGAAGACAGAGAGGATGCTTTTTCCGCTTTTCGCCTGCTTCAGCAGCATCCAAATGTTAAGAAGGACAGAATTCATATCTTCGGTTTTTCCCGCGGCGGAATTATGGGAATGCTCACTGCGATTGAAATGGGCCGGCATGCAGCTTCATTCGTTTCCTGGGGAGGCGTCAGTGATATGATCCTTACATATGAGGAGCGGCAGGATTTGCGGCGAATGATGAAAAGAGTCATCGGCGGAACACCGAAAAAGGTGCCTGAGGAATACAAATGGAGAACACCGTTTGACCAAGTAAACAAAATTCAGGCACCCGTGCTATTAATCCATGGAGAAAAAGACCGAAATGTTTCGATTCAGCATTCCTATTTATTTGAAGAGAAGCTAAAACAGCTGCATAAGCCGGTGGAGACATGGTATTACAGTACATTCACACATTATTTCCCGCCAAAAGAAAACCGGCGTATCGTGCGGCAGCTCACGCAATGGATGAAAAACCGCTGACGGTGAAATATGTTATGATAAAGAAAAAAGAGAACGAAAGGGGATTTCACTTTGGGAATGCCTGTTGAATTTAATACACTGATTGTGACAAAAGGACAAGAAGTTCGAATAGATGAAAATATATTCACATTAGAGAAAGACGGATACCGTGTGTATCCGATGGAGATTCCGATGGATGTGCGCAAAACAAAGTTCGGCGAAAAGTCAGGCACAGCTGAAGTGCAGAAACTTCAATGGGAAGACGGCCGGACCATCATTACGTACAAGCTGACTTCTTTGCATTCTGTCAATTAAAACAAGCCAAGAGCGTAATTGCTCTTGGCTTTTGCTTTTTAAACGAGAGGGCCGCCTGCCTGTGCAATGGCATCTGTATGTGCGAACTTTTTAAAATTCTCTTTGAATTCATTTGCGAGGTAGACAGCCTTATCTCTGTATTCTTCCTTGTTGCTCCACGTGTTTTCAGGCTGAAGAATATGATCTGGAACGCCAGGAACATGGACCGGAATATGCAGGCCGAAAATATCGTCAGTCATCATTTCTGCATCCTCTAATTTGCCTTCAATCGCTGCTTTGACCATCGCTCTCGTGTAAGAAAGCTTCATGCGCTCGCCTGTACCGTAGCCGCCGCCGGTCCAGCCGGTATTGACCAAGAAAACGTCTGCGCCGTGTTCATCGATCTTTTTGCCGAGCATTTCAGCATAGACGTGAGCAGGAAGCGGCAGGAACGGTGAGCCGAAGCATGTGGAAAACGTCGTCTCAGGAGATGTCACACCGCGTTCGGTTCCGGCAAGCTTGCTCGTATAACCGCTCAAGAAATGATACATCGCCTGCTCCTTCGTCAGTTTGCTGATCGGAGGAAGGACTCCGAATGCATCAGCCGTCAAAAATACAATTGCTGAAGGGTGGCCTGCCATGCTTGGTGTCACGATGTTGTCAATCATATGAATTGGGTAAGCCGCACGCGTGTTTTCGGTATAGAATGAATCATCATAATTGGCTTCACGTGTATCTTCATCCACAACAACATTTTCGAGAACAGACCCGAAGCGGATCGCGTTAAAGATCTGAGGCTCCTTTTCTTCGCTTAAATGAATACACTTGGCGTAGCATCCGCCTTCAATATTAAAGACGCCTGTGTCAGACCAGCCGTGTTCATCATCGCCGATCAGTTTGCGGTCAGCATCTGCTGAAAGGGTGGTCTTGCCTGTTCCAGACAGCCCGAAGAAAAGGGCAACGTCGCCTTTTTCACCGACATTGGCAGAGCAATGCATGGATAAAATATCTCTTTCAGGGAGCAGGAAATTCATAATGGAGAAGATGGACTTCTTCATTTCTCCGGCATACTCTGTTCCGCCGATTAAAATCGTCCGCTTTTCGAAAGAGACAATAATAAAGGTTTCGGAATGTGTGCCGTCTGTTTTTGGATCCGCTTTGAAATGCGGAGCAGAAAGAATGGTAAACGGCTGTTCAACTGTTTTCTTATCATTGCCTTCCGGGCGGATAAACAGCTGTCTTGCGAATAAATTGTGCCATGCGAACTCATTTACGACGGTGATCGGCAGTCTGTATTTTTCATCTGCGCCGGCAAATCCTTCGAAAACAAACAGCTCATCTCGCTGTTTCAGATAGCTGACAACCTTCGTGTACAGCCGCTCAAACGCTTCTTCTGAAATCGGCTGATTCACCGTCCCCCAATCGATCTTATTTTTCGTGCTTTCTTCCTCCACGATAAATTTGTCTTTAGGTGAGCGTCCTGTATAAGCGCCTGTTGTCGCCCGAACAGCACCCGTGGAAGTTAAAATGCCTTCGTTCCGGGAGAGTACTTTTTCTGTAAGCTGTGCTGCTGATAAATTATGACGCACATTTGGGCTTGTTAATAAGGCTTGTAAATCAGCGGTTAAATCAACTGAGTTCATATGAAACCTTCCTTTATCGTTTTTTGTGTTTTGCTAATTGTGAATTAGTATAACATATATTTTCAAATAGTCTATACTATTTATTGTTTTTTGTGTGTGCGTTTTCCAATGTTTTCCCTCGATATAGGTGCCTATTTCTTCTGAATCATATTGACATTGCAAACCCTTTTACGATAAGATATTTCATTGAGCGGATACTCTTATCCCGAGCTGGCGGAGGGACAGGCCCTATGAAGCCCAGCAACCGGTTTCTCTGTTATTTATTATGTTCAACTGTGTGAGACAACCAAGGTGCTAACCTGTTGCAAGGTTGTATGATTCCTTGAGCGATAAGAGTGAAAGGCACAAAGACCAAACCCTTTCCTCGATGGAAAAGGTTTTTTTATTTCATAAATATGCCAATTAACATTCTCTAATATAACGTTACATTGTATAAGAGGGAGCGAGTTCCGTATCATATATACAAGGTCTTTCGGGAGGCCTTGTGCAGGAGGAAGCAAATCATGAGTAAAAATCGTCGTTTATTTACATCAGAATCTGTTACGGAGGGGCATCCGGATAAAATCTGTGACCAGATTTCTGACAGCATTTTAGATGAAATTTTAAAGAAAGACCCTAACGCGCGTGTTGCTTGTGAGACGTCTGTGACAACTGGTTTGGTGCTTGTCAGCGGAGAGATCACAACATCTACGTATGTTGACATTCCGAAAACGGTTCGCCAAACCATTAAAGAAATCGGATACACACGTGCGAAATACGGATTTGATGCGGAAACTTGTGCGGTTTTAACATCAATTGACGAGCAGTCTGCTGATATTGCAATGGGTGTAGACCAAGCGCTTGAAGCCCGTGAAGGCACAATGAGCGACGAAGAAATTGAAGCGATCGGTGCGGGTGACCAAGGTTTAATGTTCGGTTACGCGTGCAACGAAACGAAAGAGCTTATGCCTCTTCCAATTTCACTTGCTCATAAATTAGCCCGCCGCCTGAGTGAAGTCCGTAAAGAAGATATTCTTCCATACCTTCGCCCTGACGGCAAAACACAGGTAACGGTTGAGTACGATGAAAATAACAAACCTGTCCGCATTGACGCGATTGTTATTTCAACTCAGCACCACCCTGAAATTACGCTTGAGCAAATCCAGCGCAACATTAAAGAACATGTTATCAATCCGGTTGTTCCTGAAGAGCTGATTGATGAAGAAACAAAATATTTCATCAACCCTACAGGACGTTTCGTTATCGGAGGCCCTCAAGGGGATGCGGGACTTACAGGACGCAAAATCATCGTTGATACTTACGGCGGCTATGCACGCCACGGCGGAGGAGCGTTCTCAGGTAAGGATGCAACGAAGGTAGACCGTTCTGCGGCTTATGCAGCAAGATACGTTGCGAAAAACATCGTTGCGGCTGAGCTTGCTGATTCTTGCGAAGTACAGCTTGCTTACGCGATTGGTGTTGCACAGCCTGTATCAATCTCAATCAACACATTCGGTTCCGGTAAAGCTTCTGAGGAAAAACTGATTGAAGTTGTTCGCAATAACTTTGATTTACGACCTGCCGGCATTATCAAAATGCTTGATTTACGCCGTCCGATCTACAAACAAACTGCTGCGTACGGCCACTTTGGACGCCACGATGTTGATCTTCCGTGGGAACGTACAGACAAAGCTGAGCAGCTGCGTAAAGAAGCGTTAGGAGAATAACTTTATAGCCGCTTACTGGTTAAGCGGCTTTCCCTTTTTCACGTTGTATTCATGTTTATTTTTTTACATAACCGTGAAACCAAATACTATTCACAGCGTCTATAAATAGGGGTTCAATGATGACAATTTTAATTATGGAGGCAATACTATGTGTGGATTTGTCGGGGTTTTTAACAAGCATCCGTTAGCTCAAACCGCTGATCAAGAAGAACTAATCAAACAAATGAACCAAATGATCGTTCACCGCGGTCCTGACAGTGATGGATATTTCCATGATGAGCACGTTGGATTCGGATTCAGACGGCTCAGCATTATTGATGTAGAAAATGGCGGACAGCCTTTATCATATGAAGATGAAACATATTGGATTATTTTTAACGGAGAAATCTATAACTATATTGAACTGAGAGAAGAACTTGAAGCAAAGGGGTATACATTCAACACGGATTCGGACACAGAGGTTCTTCTTGCGACTTACCGTCACTACAAAGAAGAAGCGGCGTCCAAACTCCGCGGTATGTTTGCCTTTCTGATTTGGAATAAAAACGATCATGTGCTTTATGGAGCAAGAGATCCATTCGGCATTAAACCGTTGTACTACACAACGATCAATGATCAGGTTTATTTTGCCTCAGAGAGAAAAAGTTTAATGGTTGCTCAGAATGATATTGAAATAGATAAAGAGGCATTGCAGCAGTACATGTCTTTCCAATTCGTTCCTGAACCAAACACGCTTGATGCCAATGTGAAAAAAGTAGAGCCGGGTTCACAGTTCACAATCCGCCCGGACGGCGATATCACATTCAAAACGTATTTCAAAGCGAACTTTAAGCCAGTTCAGACTGAAGAAGACAAGCTTGTGAAAGAAGTCAGAGACGCGATCTATGACTCTGTAAACGTTCATATGAGAAGTGACGTTCCTGTCGGTTCATTCCTGTCTGGCGGAATTGATTCTTCCTTTATTGTATCCGTTGCGAAGGAATTTCATCCAAGCTTAAAAACATTCTCTGTCGGATTTGAACAGCAGGGCTTTAGTGAAGTCGATGTAGCGAAAGAAACTGCAGCGGCACTTGGCATTGAAAATATCAGTAAAGTCATTTCGCCTGAGGAATACATGAACGAGCTTCCGAAGATCGTATGGCATTTTGATGATCCGCTTGCTGATCCTGCAGCGATTCCGTTGTACTTTGTTGCAAAAGAAGCGAAAAAACATGTAACGGTTGCTTTATCAGGTGAAGGTGCGGATGAGCTCTTCGGCGGATATAACATTTACCGTGAGCCGCTTTCGCTTAAACCGTTTGAACGCATTCCGTCAGGCCTGAAAAAGATGCTTCTGCACGTTGCGGCTGTTATGCCTGAAGGTATGAGAGGAAAGAGCCTGCTTGAGCGCGGTTGTACTCCGCTTCAGGATCGTTATATCGGTAACGCGAAAATTTTCGAGGAATCTGTTAAAAAACAGCTGCTGAAGCATTATAATCCGAATCTTTCATATCGTGATGTGACAAAAACTTACTTTACAGAAAGCAGCTCATACAGCGATATCAACAAAATGCAGTATGTCGATATCCATACTTGGATGCGCGGCGATATTTTGTTAAAAGCGGATAAAATGACGATGGCGAATTCTTTGGAACTGCGTGTGCCGTTCTTGGATAAAGTCGTATTTGACGTCGCTTCAAAAATTCCTGATGAGCTGAAAACGAAGAACGGCACGACGAAGTATCTTCTTCGCAAAGCCGCTGAAGGAATTGTGCCTGAGCACGTATTAAACCGCAAAAAGCTTGGTTTCCCTGTACCGATCCGTCATTGGCTGAAAAACGAAATGAACGAATGGGTGCGGAACATGATTCAGGAAAGCCAAACGGATGCTTATATCCACAAGGATTATGTTCTTCAGCTTCTTGAAGACCATTGTGCGGACAAGGCTGATAACAGCCGTAAAATATGGACTGTACTGATCTTTATGATCTGGCACAGCATCAATATCGAAAAACGGTATATGCCTGAAGAGCTGAGCCATCAGCCTAAAGAAGTCATCTTTGTGTAACAGACAACAAGGCTTTCGATTCGTCGAAAGCCTTGTTATTATCCTTTTATTTCTCCATCATCATTGATTTACCCAATCCACACGAAAAATTCAGAAAAATAATTTATTGATATTTTTTTCTAGGGGAGAAGAAAGCATGCAAAAACAAAAACAAGAGCTGCACCGCGGACTCGAAGAAAGGCATATTTCTTTAATGTCTTTAGGGGCTGCTATAGGAGTGGGATTGTTCCTCGGCTCCGCATCAGCTATTCAATTAGCAGGGCCGGGTATTTTGGGAGCGTATGCCATAAGCGGCCTGGTCATGTTTTTTATTATGAGAGCGCTTGGAGAAATGGCCATTCAAAAACCGGTCGCTGGCTCCTTCAGTCGCTATGCCCGTGATTATTTGGGACCGCTTGCAGGTTATTTAACAGGGTGGAACTACTGGTTTTTATGGGTTGTCACCTGTATGGCTGAAATCACTGCTGTCGGGATTTATATGGGGTACTGGTTTCCGGACGTGCCAAACTGGATTTGGGCATTATCGGCGCTGGTCATTATGACGGGTGTTAATTTTTTGGCTGTCAAAGCTTACGGAGAGCTGGAATTTTGGTTCGCTTTGATTAAAATTGTTGCAATCTTATCAATGATTGCTGTCGGTTTATTGATGATCATCGCAGGGGTCGGCAATGGAGGCATTGCAACCGGAATCAGCAACTTGTGGAACAACGGAGGATTTTTCCCACATGGAATAAAAGGGGTTTTATTGTCACTTCAAATGGTGATGTTCGCCTATTTAGGGATTGAAATGATCGGGGTGACGGCTGGTGAAGTGAAAAACCCGCAAAAATCGTTGGCCAAAGCAATTGATACGGTATTTTGGCGTATTTTGATTTTTTATGTAGGCGCTTTATTTGTCATTATGTCTATTTACCCATGGCAGGAAATTGGCTCACAAGGAAGCCCGTTTGTCCTCACATTTGAAAAAGTGGGCATTCCATCGGCAGCAGGCATCATTAACTTTGTCGTCTTGACGGCTGCGCTGTCTTCATGCAACAGCGGCATTTTCAGCACAGGGCGGATGCTGTTTAACTTAGCGGAGCAGGGTGAGGCACCACAAGCATACGGGCAGCTGACGAAAGGAGGCATCCCGGGTAAAGCTGTTCTGGCTTCAGCGGGCGCTTTATTAGTCGGAGTGTTGTTAAACTATGTTGTACCTGCAAAGGTGTTTACTTGGGTCACAAGCATTGCAACATTCGGAGCGATTTGGACGTGGGCGATTATTTTGCTTTCTCAAATTAGATACCGGAAAAGCTTGCGGCCGGAAGAAAAGAAACACTTAAAATACAAAATGCCTTTCTTTCCGTTTACGTCTTATGTATCTTTGGCATTTTTAGCATTTGTCGTTATTCTTATGGCTTACAGTCCCGATACAAGGGTAGCCGTGATTGTCGGGCCGATTTGGTTTCTTATCTTACTTGCCGTGTATTATGGAAAAGGTTTTCATAAGAAAAATGCGGCTGCTGCCAACGAACGAAATATCAGCTGACCAAAAGAGCTCCCAGCGGGCTCTTTTTGTGTGTGGTCATAGAAAATAGAGAATAGGAAAGAATAGGAATATGTTTTTTTGCAGAAGTAGCTTACAGTTGCGGAACAAGTTTTATGATAAGATAAAAGTCATACGTTTGATGCCGTATGTGAACGTTCTATGGAGAAATCAAAACCCGAACTGTCATGACGTCCGGGTAAACAATGGTTATTGCTTTCAAACATAATTTGAAAAATGGTAAAGTAAGACGAAGCAGGTCTTATGTTTGTTGAAGTGATTTATAGTATTGGCCCTTTGCTACATATTCCGACCGTATTCTTTGCATATCTTGTCGGTCTTCTTCGGTCAAAGGGCGGATGACTTTTGCAGGACGGCCAAAAGCGAGATGGCCAGGCGGAATGATCTTTCCCGGCGGGACAAGACTGCCGGCACCAATAAAGGCGCCTTCGCCAATTTCGGCTCCGTCTAAGATGATTGAGCCCATACCAATTAAGGCGTTCTTGCGGATAACAGCGCTATGAAGTGTAACCTGATGGCCTATCGTGGCGTCATCTTCAATGAGAAGCGTCCGGTTCGGGCTTTGATGGAGGCAGCTTAAATCTTGGATATTGACTCTGTTTCCGATTCTAGTCGGCGCGACATCTCCCCTTATGACAACAGAAAACCAAATGCTGGACTGTTCTCCGATAACGACATCACCGGTAATGGTTGCATTATCAGCTACAAAGGCTGTTGGGTGGATATCTGGCATGTGTTCCTTATAAGGGTAGATCATAGTATTCATCCTTCTTTCTCTATTTAAATTTCGTATGAGGTGAAGAGCATGTGGACCTGGAAAGCAGACAGACCTGTCGCCGTGATTGTGATGATTCACGGGGCAAGTGAATATCACGGACGATATAAATGGCTGATTGAAATGTGGAGATCTTCGGGTTATCACGTTGTCATGGGCGACTTGCCGGGTCAAGGGACAACCACAAGGGCCAGAGGTCATATTCGCTCATTTCAAGAATACATTGATGAAGTAGATACTTGGATAGATAAAGCACGAACCTTTGAGCTGCCGGTTTTTCTTCTCGGTCACAGCATGGGCGGCCTGGTCGCGATTGAATGGTTTAAACAGCAAAGAAATCCCCGTATTACGGGAATTATTTTATCATCACCGTGTCTCGGACTGCAAATTAAAGTCAATAAAGCGCTTGACCTTGCATCCAGAGGCCTGAATGTCATCGCTCCGTCGCTTAAAGTTGATTCGGGATTATCAATTGATATGGCGACGCGTAATGAGGACGTCATCGAGGCCGACCAAAATGACTCGTTATACGTCAGGAAAGTTTCTGTCAGATGGTACAGAGAGCTTTTAAAAACTATTGAGTCAGCGATGGTGCCGACAGATGCGTTTTTACGAGTGCCGCTTCTTGTGATGCAGGCCGGTGACGATAAGCTTGTTGACAAAACGATGGTCATTAAGTGGTTTTCAGGTGTAGCTTCCCATAATAAAGCGTACAGAGAGTGGGAAGGGCTTTATCATGAAATATTTAATGAACCCGAAAGAGAAGATGTCTTTAAAGCAGCAAGAGCGTTTACTGATCAATATATTTGAACTAGTTGGGGGTGCATGTGTTGACAGTACCAGAACATCCTTTTGGACTGATGGCAAAAGTATATCGAGATATATTTCCGCTCGTTCATCAAGAGCTGGACATTTGGAAGCAAAAATCAGAATCAATTTATAACAGTGAATTAAAAGCACAGGCAACCGCAAGTATTCGAGACAAAACGTTCCACTGTGAGGGCGGCGGCATACTGGCCTTATTGTCAGGCAATCAAAAGCAGAAATGCGTCGAGTTTATCATCGCGTATCAAACGATCAGTGATTATCTGGACAATCTGTGCGACCGCAGCACCTCACTTGACCCGCAGGATTTTCGGATGCTCCACACCTCAATGCAGGACGCACTGACAGTGGGAGCGGAACCGCAAAATTATTATCAATTCAGAGAAGAACAGGATGACAGCGGATATTTGCATGAGCTGGTCAAAACGTGCCAGCGTGTTCTTGGTTCAATTGAGCACTACGACATGATTAAACCTTATCTGCTTGAACTGTGCGGCTATTATTGCGATTTGCAGGTGCATAAGCACGTCATTGAGCATGAGCGTGTTCCGCGACTTGAGAAGTGGTTTACTCAATATGAATCTGAGCTGCCTGAGAAGATGGAATGGTATGAATTTTCAGCCTGTGCAGGCTCTACGTTAGGCATATTCTGTCTTGTTGCGTATTCGTTCCAGCCTGATTTCACAGAAAACACCGCTAAAAAAATCCGCAATAGTTATTTTCCTTACATACAAGGTCTTCACATTCTGCTTGATTATTTGATTGATCAAGAGGAGGACTTGCTGGAAGGGGACTTAAATTTCTGCTCGTATTACGAGTCGCATGAAGAAATGATGAAGCGGCTTGAACACTTTATCCAAAAAGCCGACGAACATTTACAAGGCATTCCGCATGAAAACTTCCATCGTTTAATCAATCGCGGCTTGCTGGGCGTTTATTTGTCAGATGATAAAGTGGCTGGCCAAAAGGAAATAGGCCGGCTCGCGAAGAAGCTGATCAAAGCAAGCGGAAAAACCTCCTTTTTCTTTTATATAAACGGCAGAGCCTACCGGAAATTTCAAAAAATGGGCTGGATGAAAAACTCAAAGAAAAAAGCTCAAATCATTTGCTGATTTGAGCTTTTTTTTCGATGGCGACAATAAATGGCGGGTCATTTTGTTGATTGATAAATCCGTATGTTAAAACACGGGCGGCTTGCTGATCCAAGTTCCGGCAAAAGTCAAGCACGTCGTTTTTTTCAGCTTTGCCTTCCGGGTGACCATGATAGACGACCAAAACAATCAGGCCTTCATCTTTCATGATGCTGAGAAGCTGTTCAATTGCTTTGATTGTTGAATTGCCGTTCGTTGTAATCGATTTGTCCCCGCCCGGCAAATAGCCGAGGTTAAATACAGCGGCCGCCACTTTGCCATGTGTTTCCGGCGGAAGGGATTCAGCAATTTTGTCATGGCTTTTGTGAAATAACGTTGTTCGCGCTTGATATGTCTCACCGAGCCGTTCCTTCGTATTGGCCACGGCTGATTCTTGGATGTCGAATGCGTACACATGGCCGTTTTCACCGACAAGATCCGCTAAAAACTGCGTATCATGCCCGTTGCCCATCGTTGCATCTACGGCGATATCTCCTTCTCCCGCGGCCATTTTCAGCAGTTCTTTGCTGTAAGGAAGAATTTTTTTCAAAATCATAGGGCTGATTCCTCCTCAAGATGCTGGAAGAACTTCCCCTGATAGCTGCCGCGATTTTCAAGCTCTTTATTAATGGCGCCAAGCACTTCCCATTTGTTGACGCTCCACATCGGCCCGATCATCAATTCTATCGGTCCGTCACCTGTAATGCGGTGGACAATCATTTCAGGCGGAATGATTTCAAGCTGATCGCAGACGAGCTGAACATAATCATCTTGAGAAAGAAATTCCAGCTTTCCCTTTTCATATTGCTTGACCATCGGCGTGCCTTTCAATAGGTGCAGCAGATGAATTTTAATGCCTTGGACGTCCAAATCTGCGACGGCCTTAGCAGTTTCCATCATCATGTCCCGGTCTTCCAAAGGCAATCCGTTGATAATGTGCGAGCAGACACGTATGCCGTGTTTTCTTAATTTATTGACGCCTTCCACATAGCAGTTAAAATCATGTGCGCGGTTGATCAGAAGAGCAGTCCGTTCATGAACCGTTTGAAGCCCAAGCTCCACCCACAAATACGTGCGTTCATTCAGCTCTGCCAAATAGTCAACGACATCATCGGGCAGACAATCCGGACGTGTGGCGATCGAAATGCCGACCACATCATCAAGCGCGAGGACAGATTCAAACTTCTCACGAAGCACCTCAACCGGCGCGTGCGTGTTGGTGAAAGCCTGAAAATAAGCGATGTATTTGCCGTCCTTCCATTTTTCGTGCATACGGTTTTTGATGTCATGGAATTGCGTAATTAAATCATCGGCCCGGTTCCCAGCAAAATCGCCGGAACCTGCTGCGCTGCAAAAAGTACAGCCGCCGTGGGCAACGGTGCCGTCCCGGTTCGGGCAGTCAAAGCCGCCGTCAAGCGCCACTTTAAACACCTTATGGCCGAAATGTTCTCTGAGATGATAATTCAATGTATGATAGCGTTTTTCCGTATTTGAATAAGGAAAAGGATTGTTCTGCATCACAATTCATGTGCCTCCTTGCGTACGATTGCATCCTAAAATTGTAGCACGCATTTCACAAGAGAACAAATGAATATCGACCATAAATTACTTTATTGAACGAAGTGAGATGGGGCTACAATATGAATGATGGATTATTTCCATTACCAAGAGGAGGGGTTACTGTGGCAACAAGACAATCAGTAGATGAACATCTCCAGCAATGTATGCAGGCATATGATTATGCTGAAGAACAGCTGACAATCGCTTCTAAACAAGAGCATTATAATGACCAAGAATACAGTGATGCACAAATGCAGCTTGAAAATGCGGTAAATGCCTTAAATAAGCTGTGGCTGTCGTCAAATGATCAGCAGAGAGAACAGCTGTACAGAATGAGACTTCAGCTTCAAGCTTTGCAAAATAATATGATCCTGCAGCACCCTCTTGATGTGTAAGAAACGGACCCTTTTGATAAGGGTCCGTTTTTTTGTAAAAAGGGATTGACTTTGTGGATCAAAGTATTTATTGTATTAAGTGTACTAATTGAAGTAATACACTATAGACACTGATGAAAAGTCATTTATATATTGAAATTAAAGGGAGGCAGTTATGAAACATAAAAAACGAAGCAAACGTAACTTGCCGATGCTGATCGCTGCATCTGTGATCGCTTGTTCTTTTTTTCTTGTTCTTGTGATGATCGGTTTTGAATGGCAAAAAAGTATAATTGATCAGTTTTATTTATAAAGGTTCAGATCGTATAGAAAGTAGGGAAGTAAATGATTCAAATCGATCCAAGAAGCTCAACACCCATTTACGAACAAATTATTCAGCAGATGAAAGAGCTTTGTTTGAAAGGGATCATGAAGCCTGGTGATAAGCTTCCTTCTGTCAGAGAATTGGCGACGATCATTATTGCGAATCCGAACACTGTCAGCAAAGCGTATAAAGAGCTTGAGCGAGAGGGGATTATTGAAACGCTTCGGGGCAGAGGGACCTATATATCGGAGAATGCAAAAACGACACTGGTTGAAGGGAAGATGACGATGATTAAAGAGCAACTCAAACAGCTCATCATCGATGCACACTATGCAGGGGTTGAGCTGGAGAAACTGCAAGAATGGATAAAGGAAATCAGCGCTGATGTGAAGGGAGGCGTAGAAAATGATTGAACTACGGCAGCTGTCAAAAACGATTGACGGCAATCAAGTATTAAAAGATGTTTCATTAACAATTGAAAAAGGAGAAATCTTCGGGCTGCTCGGCCGCAATGGGTCAGGCAAAACGACAATGCTTCGCTTAATCCAGCAAATCATTTTCGCCGACAGCGGGACGATTTTGTTTGATGGCGTAGAAATCAAAAAGCATCCGAAGGTCAAACAGAATATCATCTACATGCCTGTTCAAAATCCTTTTTACGACAAGTATACATACAAGCAGCTAGTCGATATCCTAAGAAGAATTTATCCGAAATTTGATGTGACGTACGCGAATGAGCTGATGAACAGATATGAAATTCCAGAAACGAAAAAATACCGCGAGCTGTCGACAGGTTTGAAAAAACAGCTGTCGCTCGTTCTGTCGTTTGCGGCGAGACCGGCGCTGATTCTCCTTGATGAGCCGACGGATGGAATAGACGCGGTGACAAGACATGATGTGCTGCAGCTGATGGTCGATGAAGTGGCTGAGCGTGATACGAGCATTCTGATTACCTCTCACCGGCTTGAGGACATAGAGCGGATGTGCAACCGAATTGGTTTTCTCGAAGATAACAGACTGACAAATGTCATGGATCTTGATGAATTAAAAGAAGAATACATTAAAATTCAAATGGCGTTTGATACAGATGTCAATTTGGCCATCAGAGAGAAAAACATTCCGATGCTCGATCAGGCCGGTGTGTTTTACACGGTGCTGATCCCGAAAAGCGATGAGGAGAACAAGAGCTTTTTGAGAGAACTGAAGCCAAAAGTGTGGAATGAGCTTCCTGTCAACTTGGAAGAAGTATTCATTGCGAAGTTTGGAGGGAAGCGGAGATGGTAGACCGAGGTCTCCTCTATCGAGAGTGGAAGCAGAATCAAGTGTTGATTTTGTTAAGTATTGTGTTTTTAGTGCTGGCAAATCCGCTTTCTATCGTTAATACGTATTTGTCTTATCAAGGGTGTCTGGCTCATCAAGACCCGCAATATTGTGATTTTATTGTAAATTATCATAGGAGCAATCTGATAGATATCAACTGGGTGCCGGGTGTCATTTTGGCGGTTTGCTTCCTGGGAATGGAACGTTCGAAAGGCACGATGGATTTTATATTAAGCCTCCCTTATAACAGAAGCCAGATTTTTCAGACGAAATTTTGGTTAGGCGGTATTGTGATTGTGCTGTCGCAATTGATTGGCTTTCTACTCGCATGGCTGCTGATTCTTGTCTATAACCCTGAACACGTCTACTTTTTTGAGCACAGCAGTGTTGGAGTAATCGTGATTAGTTTTATGGCTTATTGTTTGTTGATGGCCGCCGGTGCATTAACGGGGAATGTTTTTGCCCAGTTATTAACGGCATTTGCTGCAGCGGTATTACCGTATTTAATTGTTGCTTTGCCGGTAGGAAACTTTGAAATTATTTTTGGTGTTAGTATATGGGAAATGTTCCCTTCTGCTGAAGCTTATTTCTCTCTGGCAAGCAATTTATTATATCTTGTGCCCATTGGTTATGTTGCAAGTGACTGGCTTATCGATAGTAAATATATTCTAATGATTCCAGCTGCTATGAGCATTCTGTTTTACTTGATTGGCTATATAAGCTTCAAAAAGCATCCAAGTGAGCGAAACGGACACTTTTTCCTTTGGAACAGATTAGATCGTCCTGTACAAATTCTGGTTATGGCTTTCGGTATTCTTGGTTTTGGTTTATTTGGATACTCTGCCGGACAGTCCATTATTGGTTATATTTTTGGAATGGTCATTGGAGCGGTGGTTGGATTCTTTGTGAGCTACTTCTCCATTTATAAGAAAACGAAAAATTAAGATCATGCTTTCGGTTTGGAGGGAAGTGATGTGCCGGATTCCGGGCTGTTTTATAAAGAGTGGAAGCAAAATAAAGCTCTGCTCATCATGATTTTTTTGGTATTTATGCTTAGCAATCCTTTTACCGTTTTAAATACGTACATCTCATATCAAGGCTGCGTGGCTAATCAGAATGAGTGGGTCGGAACCTGCGTATTTACGATTAACTATTTAAACGGCACATTTATCTCACTGTTTTGGATTTGGGGTGTCGTTTTGGCGGTCAGCCAGCTTGGGATTGAACGAAGCAAGGGCTTGTTTGATTTTACATTAAGCCTTCCTTATACACGTGGGCAGATATTTAACGCAAAGTTTATGATGGGCGGAATGGTGATTGTGGTTTCACAAATCACGGGGTATGGATTAGCTGTTTTGCTGGTTATGCTTTTGAAGCCTGATCAGGTTGCTAATTTTCATCACTACAGCCTTGGAATGATCATCATCAGCATGCTGGCTTATTCTTTGGTTATGGCTGGAGGAGCTTTGACAGGCCATATTTTTGCACAGCTGCTGGTCTCATTTACTGTCACCATCTTGCCTTTTTTAGTGATTACCCTTCCTGCGATTAATATGGATATCCTTTTTGGCGGGAGAGCGGGATTTTTAGATTACCCTATACCTGAATGGATGCAGTATATATTTCCGATCACATATGTTGTTCCAAACTGGGTTGAGGATTCACCGCATTATTTAGTGATTCCAGCTGTGATGAGCATCATGTACTACATCATCGGCTACATCAGTTTCGTCAAACTGTCTAATGAACGAAATGGATATTTCTTTTTGTGGAAAGCATTGGATCGCCCGGTGCAAGTGATCGTCATTATTATTGGCATTTTGGGCTTCGGCTACTTTGGATACGCTGCAAGCGAGAGCTTTGCCGGTTATGTCGTCGGCATGGCTGCAGGCGCTGTGATTGGTTTCTTCATCAGTTATTTTGCGATTTATAAAAAAACAAAACAGTTGTAAGGGAGAGAGAATATATGATTGATGTTCAGCATATCGACCATTCTTTCACGATCGGAAAAAAGGGCCGTGAGAATGAAGTTCCAGTATTGAAGGGTGTTTCCTTAAGCGTGGCGAAAGGTGAAATCGCCTGTATTGTCGGGCGAAGCGGCTCAGGAAAATCCACGCTTTTGAATTTAATTTCCGGCTACATATCGCCGTCAAAAGGGCGGATTGTCATTAATGGCACTGATGTTACGGCCTTTAATGAAAAGGAATGGGCGCAATTTCGGCTTGACCATTTCGGGTTTATTTTTCAAAGCTTTCAGCTTATCCCGGGGTTAACGACGTATGAAAATGTTGAAATGCCGCTGGCGTTAAAAGGGATTAAACCATCTGAGCGCAAGCAAAAGGTGCAGGACATGCTGAAACGCGTCGGTCTTGAAAACCACGCCGCTCATTATCCGAATGAACTGTCGGGCGGCCAGCAGCAGCGTGTCAGTATTGCGCGAGCTTTGATTTTAAACCCATCCATTATTTTAGCGGATGAGCCGACGGGAAGCCTTGATTCAGAAACGGAACAGGAAGTGCTGAATTTGATTCAACAGCTAAACCGTGAGCGGGGCATTACATTTGTGATTATTACTCACGATGATGAAGTGGCTTCCATCGGACATTCAAAATTTCAGCTTCATGACGGTGTGTTAAAAGGGGGAATTACCGTTGAGGTTTAAGGATCAGGTTCATTTTATCAGAAGAAATATGAAGAAAAACAGGCTGCGTGTCTTTATGACAATTCTTGCGACAACAATGGCGTGTGCGTTTTTAGTGGTGCTGTCATCGGTTGGATTCGGCATTCAAAAGACGATTACGGATATCACAATGAGCCAGCAGGTTGTGACTAAAGTCAGTGTAATGGGCAAGGAAGGCGATAAGTCCATTAAAAAAGCTGATTTAGAGAAGTACGATCATGTAAGGTCAGTTGTAGAAAGAACGCAAGTGTATGAACCAAACAAAGCAACTTTAGGCAATCGTACAAATGAAAGCTCTAATTTAATCTTTACCAATATGAATGATGAACTAAAGGCCAATATGGAGTTGGAAAAAGGAAGAGTCGCAAAGTCGGAAAATGAAATCGTAGTAGGATACGACTTTGCAAAGAGATTATTGACGAAAAAAGAATCGGAAGAGTATAACAAAAAAATCGAGGAAGCAAAAGGAAACCCGGAAGATATAAAAGAACCAGAAGGCTATACGAAAGATATTCTGAACAAAACGATTGAATTAAGTGTATCAAAAACAGATCCTAAAACAGGGGATGTTGAAAAAACAAAAACATATGACTTTAAAATTGTCGGTATTGCAAAAAAGCCATCTCAAGATTGGATGGAGGACTCAAACATTTTCATCAGTGATCAATTCAAGAAGGATTTTTCGGAATTCTTAGATTTTAAAGGCGGAAATGTTGAAAATAACATTAGCGTTTTTGCTGATAAATTTGAGAACGTGGAACAGCTGACAAATGATCTGACGGATGATGGATACTATGTCACATCAGTTACGACCGAGCTTGAAGGAGTCAACACCTTCTTCATGGTCTTCAAAATCGGCCTGATCTTTGTCGGATGTATTGCTGTTATCATCTCAGCAATCGGCATTTTTAACACGATGACGATGGCAGTTACAGAAAGAACGCAGGAGATTGGCATTATGAAAGCGATTGGAGCGAGTCCGTCTATTATTCGCCGAATGTTCTTGATGGAAAGCGCGTATATCGGGATTTTAGGCTGTGTGATTGGGATTATCATTTCTTACGGCGTGAGCTACCTTGTCAACCTGGCCGTTCCAATGATTCTCGCGGCGACAAGCGGAGGCGAAGCGGGCGATTTGAATTACACATTCTCGTATATCCCGGGCAGCCTTGTGATCATTGCCGTTGTGATTTGCGGAGGGGTTGCGGTGATTTCCGGTATGAACCCGGCAAGAAAAGCGACTAAAACCAACGTGCTGACTGCGTTGAGAAGAGAATTATAATGCGTACGAGCCGGCTGAGACAGCCGGCTTTCTCTATAGCGTATGAAGGTGTTTTGCTATACACTTGATAAAAAAGGAAAAAGTGCGGTGAGTCGATTGTTTAAACTTTTGCTGATTGAAGATGATGAATCGCTGTTTCATGAAATCAAGGATCGTTTAACGGGATGGTCTTATGATGTATACGGCATTCAGGATTTCAGTCAAGTGCTGCAGGAATTTGCGGCGGTTAAGCCTGATTGTGTCATTATTGATGTCCAGCTGCCTAAATTCGATGGATTTCATTGGTGCCGGCTGATCCGCTCCCGGTCAAATGTTCCGATTCTCTTTTTATCTTCCCGTGATCATCCTGCTGATATGGTGATGTCTATGCAGCTCGGAGCAGACGACTTTATTCAAAAGCCATTTCACTTTGATGTGCTGATTGCGAAAATCCAAGCGATTTTCCGGCGCGTGCATCATTATAATACGGAGCCGAGCACGATCAAAACATGGTGCGGTGCTGCCATAGACGCAGAGCAGAACCTCGTCAGCAATGACAAAGGCTCTGTTGAACTGACTAAAAATGAAATGTTCATTTTAAAACAGCTAATAGAACAAAAAAACAAGATCGTCAGCCGGGAAGAGCTGATCAGAAGCTTGTGGAACGATGAGCGTTTTGTGAGTGATAATACGCTGACCGTCAATGTCAACCGCCTGCGGAAAAAACTGGATGCCCTGCAGCTTGGCACGTATATCGAGACAAAGGTCGGCCAAGGCTACATGGCGAAGGAAGAGGATCATTTCTATGATTAAAGCATTCCTCACTGAAAGGCGAAGCTGGATTGCCGTGTTTTTGTTTCAGCAGGCTTTGATGTTAGTCATTGCTTTTGTTGATCCTTCCATTTCATTTGAAAATGTTCTTTATATGGTGTATTTGTGTGGCTTGTTTTTTATCATATTCCTTTGGTTCCGCTATCGGAAAGAAACGGCGTTTTATAAAAGCCTGCAAACATGGGAGAATCATCTTGATGTGACAGCGATAAATGAACCGGAAACGCCGTTTGAATCGATGGTTGAAAGAAGCATTACCGGACAAACGGAACACTTGAAGCAAACCGCTGCCCGGCATCGCTTGGCATTGGAAAATGAAAAAGATGAGCTGATGGCATGGATCCATGAGGTCAAAACCCCATTGACAGCGATGCATTTAATCATTGATAGAATGGAAGACCAAGCTTTGAAATCCCAGCTATCATATGAATGGCTGCGTATTCACCTGCTTTTAGATCAGCAGCTTCATCAAAAACGCATATCATTTATTGAAAACGATCTGTCTGTGGAATTCATTCAGCTTCAGCCTTTGATCTTCAAGGAAATCAAAGATTTACAATCGTGGTGTATCCAAAAAGGGATCGGCTTTGATATTCAGCTGGAGGCTGAAGAAGTGCTGAGCGATGCAAAATGGCTGGCGTTTATCATCAGACAGCTGCTGACAAACGCGGTGAAATACAGCGAAGCCTCTGAGATAGAAATCAAAAGCACTCAAAAAGGGGAACGGACGCAGCTCCAAGTGAAAGACTGTGGCAGGGGCATTGATCAAAAAGATGTGCCGCGTATTTTTGATAAAGGATTTACATCTACAACGGACCACCATGATCAAGCGTCCACAGGCATGGGGCTGTACTTGGCGAAAAAAGCCGCGGCGCCGTTATTGATCCATATAGATGTTGATTCGGAGTTCGGTGTGGGGACAGTTTTTACATTAACCTTTCCGAAACGGAATCAATTTGAACGTGTCATAAGCATGTGACGAAAATGTCACATGCTTTTCTTTTTTGTTCGCAGTATCGAAGGAAAAGCCCGGCATTCCTTTTTATAATGAGATTATCCAATATAAAGGAGATTATAGAAATGATGATTTTACAAGCAAATAAAATTCGAAAAAGCTATGGAAACAAGCTGAATAAACAAGAAGTGCTCAAAGGTATTGATATCCATATCCAAAAAGGCGAATTTGTCAGTATTATGGGGGCATCAGGGTCCGGGAAAACCACATTGCTTAACGTGCTGTCTTCGATTGATCAGGTCAGTCACGGAACGATCAACATTAACGGAAATGAAATGACTTCTATGAAGGAAAAGCAGCTGGCTGAATTCAGAAAACAGCATTTAGGCTTTATCTTTCAAGATTACAATTTGTTAGACACATTGACAGTGAAAGAAAATATCCTTCTGCCATTATCGATCACGAAACTATCAAAAAAGGAAGCCAATCGCAAGTTTGAGGAAGTTGCAAAGGAATTGGGAATTTATGAATTGCGCGATAAGTACCCAAATGAAATTTCCGGCGGCCAGAAGCAGAGAACATCCGCCGGGAGAGCGTTTATTCATGACCCGAGCATTATTTTCGCTGATGAACCGACCGGCGCGCTCGATTCGAAATCGGCCTCCGATTTATTAAACAAGCTGAGCCAGCTCAATCAGAAACGCAACGCCACGATCATTATGGTCACCCATGATCCCGTCGCCGCAAGCTACTGCGGCAGAGTCATTTTTATTAAGGACGGGCTAATGTATACGCAGCTGAATAAAGGGGGCCAGGACAGGCAGACGTTTTTCCAGGATATTATGAAAACGCAAGGTGTGTTAGGCGGGGTGCAGCATGAACATTAATCAGCTCATCCTGCGAAATTTGAAAAAGAACCTTCGGAATTACTATCTGTATGTGTTTGCGCTCATTTTTAGCGTGGCGCTTTATTTCGCTTTTGTCACGCTCCAATATGATCCTGCGATTAACGAAGTGAAGGCTTCAATCAAGGGAGCCGCGGCTATTAAAACCGCTTCGATTTTGCTTGTGGCTGTAGTGGCAATCTTCATTTTATATGCCAATACGATTTTTATTAAAAGACGGAGTAAAGAAATCGGGCTGTTTCAATTAATCGGAATGACGAAGCATAAAATCTTTCGTATCTTAAGTGCAGAAAATATCATGCTGTATTTCGGTTCCCTAGCGATCGGGGTAGTGGCTGGGTTTTCGATATCGAAGCTGGTATTGATGATTCTGTTCAAAATTGTGGATGTCGAAGCTGATGCGAAACTGCATTTTTCCGGGCAAGCCTTGATCCAAACGATCATTGTATTCTGCGGCATTTACCTTTTGATTATGGTCATGAATTATACGTTTATCAAAAAACAAAGTATATTATCTTTATTTAAAGTGGCGTCTTCCACTGAAGATAAAGTGAAGAAAATATCATTTTTCCAGATGCTGATCGGCGCTTTAGGCATCGTGCTGATTTTGACAGGATACTATGTGTCTTCTGAGCTGTTTGGCGGAAAATTTAAGACCATTAATGAACTGTTTGGTGCGATGAGCTTCATCCTGGGGAGCGTCATTATCGGGACGTTTTTGTTTTATAAAGGATCGGTTACGTTTATCTCGAACATCATTCGAAAAAGCAAGGGCGGCTACTTAAATATTTCTGAGGTCCTGTCACTGTCATCAATCATGTTCAGAATGAAATCGAACGCGTTGCTGCTGACGATTATTACAACCGTTTCAGCGCTCGCCATCGGGCTGTTATCTCTTGCTTACATCTCGTATTACTCGGCAGAAAAAACTGCTGAACAAAATGTAGCGGCGGATTTTTCATTCATGAATGAGAAAGATGCCAAACGATTCGAAAGCAGTTTGAGTGAAAGCAACATTTCATATGTGAAAAAGGAAACCCCTGTCCTGCAAGCGTCTTTTGATGTCACAAATATCATGGATGGAACCCCGAAAGAGATGCAGGGGGACCCTAGCAAATTACAGCTTGCTGTTGTTAGCGACAAAGATGTAAACGGAGTCGATGTGGCGGCTGGGGAGGCGGTTTTCTCAGGATACACCGACTTGCTGCAAAAAATAATGGTTTTAAAAGACTCGGGCAGCATTAAAGTAAACAGCAAGCATGAAACGCAACCATTACACTATAAAGGATTAAGAGATGAGTTTCTTGTATCCTACACGTTTACAAGCGGGGGAATGCCCGCTGTCATAGTGGATGACAGCCTGTATAAACGGCTGAACAAAGATAAAGACCCCGGTATTCAGCTTCCGCAATCTGAATTTATCGGCATTAATATGAAACATGGAGATCAGCTTGAAAAAGCAAATGAGCTTTTTCAAAAGGTGAACAAGAAAGATCTGCATTTATCAAGGCTGGATACAAGTATTGCGCAAAAATCTCTTTTTGGTATGGTCATGTTCATCGTTGGTTTCTTAGGATTAACATTTCTCATCACCTCGGGGTGTATCCTTTACTTTAAACAAATGGGTGAAAGTGAAGATGAAAAACCGAATTATACCATTTTGAGAAAACTCGGTTTTACGCAGGGCGACCTGATAAAGGGGATACGAATCAAACAAATGTACAACTTCGGCATTCCACTGGTTGTCGGTCTCTTCCACAGCTACTTTGCCGTCCAATCCGGCTGGTTCTTATTCGGATCTGAGGTCTGGACGCCGATGATAGTGGTGATGATGTTATATACTGCGCTCTACTCGATTTTTGGTTTTCTGTCAGTTCTTTATTATAAGAAGGTTATTAAATCGTCGTTGTGAAACAGCAAAAGCTCCAGAGATTCTGGAGCTTTTTGTTTATCGTTTTGGCGCCCGGTAACCGGCGGCTTCAGCTTCTTCAACTGAACAAAACATTTCAGCCGGGTCGGTTGTCCGGTCATAGTATGTACTGCCCGGCGTGTGGTAGATGCCGTTTTTGCTTCCTTTAATATTACAGCCTTCTGCTGTGTCAGCTGTTTTGGCTTCATCATTTTTATAGGTATGGCTTGAAGAATTTCCAGTGTCTTCATGAGAACTGGCAGTTTGGCTTTTTGCCTCTTTCAATTGATTTTCAAGCTTTGTGTTATCTTGTTGGAGTGTTTCATTTTCAGCCTTAACCGTTTTTGTATCTTCTTTGAGCTGTTTTTGATTTTCTTGAAGCTCTTTAATCTCAGCTTTTAATGATTTCTGAGTCTTTTTTAGTTCGCTATTCTCTTTTTCAATCTGCTCAAGCTTGTCCTGATCTTCTGTGTTGTCTTTCAATTTCTTTGCTTCAGAGCTCACAGATTTATATTCTTTCTCAAGTGCTTCATGCTCTTTTGTGAGACTTTTATATTCGGCGTTTAGCGCTGAATATTTTTTCTCAGCATTTGCTGCAGCAGCATCAGGTTCTGACAATCCTGCTCCGGTGAAGAGCAGCACCAGGCATCCTATCAAAAGCGGCCAAAAGAGTTTCTTAGAGAAACGTTTTTCCTTTTTCAGCACATATCTGACGAGGTGATACAATCCATAGCCAAGCGAAATGAGACATGCAAGAAAACCTAAAAATGCTAATGTCATTTCCATAAAATGCCCCCTTTTTCTATTTATTTTACATTTTCTGAACAATATTTGTTAGATTTTTTCACGCTCATCAGTTGAAAAATGTGAGATAGACAGATAGAATGAATGTGCTATGATAACTCGATTCGTACGGAGCCGTTTTAGGTTTCGTTTTTTTCATGAGCTTTTTTAGGTAAGAAAGGGGGATTAGTGTGCCGCGTGCTCTTAAAATTTTAATCATTGGAATGTTTATTAATGTGACGGGTGCTTCTTTTTTATGGCCGCTGAATACGATTTATATCCATAATCATTTAGGAAAGTCATTAACAGTAGCCGGACTTGTGCTGATGCTGAATTCCGGCGCCAGTGTGGCAGGAAATTTATGCGGCGGTTTTTTGTTTGATAAAATCGGCGGCTTTAAATCGATTATGCTTGGGATTGCGATTACGTTAGCAAGCCTGATGGGCCTTGTCTTTTTTCATGAGTGGCCGGCCTATATTGTGCTGCTGACGATTGTGGGCTTTGGTTCCGGTGTTGTTTTTCCGGCCAGCTACGCAATGGCTGGATCGGTGTGGCCTGAAGGGGGAAGGAAGGCATTTAATGCGATATATGTTGCGCAAAACGCGGGTGTGGCCGTTGGGTCAGCACTTGGCGGAGTCGTGGCATCTTTCTCATTTTCATACGTATTTTTGGCGAATGCTGCATTGTATCTGGCCTTTTTCTTTATCGTATATTTCGGATTTCGAAATATTCAGACGAAGGATGCGTCTCAAACATCGGTGCTTGATTATGATGCCGTAAACGGCAAAGCAAAATTTGCTGCGCTTATCATATTAAGCAGCGGCTATGTACTCGGATGGCTGGCTTATTCTCAGTGGTCTACCACAATTGCTTCGTACACACAAAGCATTGGAATATCTCTTTCCTTATATAGCGTGCTGTGGACGGTTAACGGGATTTTAATTGTGCTTGGCCAGCCGCTTGTCAGCTTTGTAGTGAAAAAATGGGCGGAGTCGCTGAAAGCGCAAATGGTCATCGGATTTATCATTTTCATTGTATCCTTCAGCATGCTGCTGACGGCAAAGCATTTCCCGATGTTTCTGGCTGCTATGGTGATCCTGACCATAGGGGAAATGCTTGTCTGGCCTGCGGTGCCGACGATTGCCAACCAGCTTGCCCCTAAAGGGAAGGAAGGATTTTACCAAGGCTTTGTCAACAGCGCGGCGACAGGCGGCAGAATGATTGGTCCGTTGTTCGGCGGTTTGCTTGTCGATCATTTCGGCATTCAGGCTCTTGTCTTATCTCTTTTGGTTTTGCTGTTGATCAGTATTGCCACGACGCTTTTATATGACAAACGGATAAAACCGGCTAAAGAAACAAATAAGCAAGCATCAATCTCTTCATAATAAAGATCCCGCCGGATGAGCGGGATCTTTTTACATAATCGGAAGCACGTTAACGGCATCCTTTACATTTGAATATGTTTTCAGCGATGAAAAATTGGCGTCCAGTTTATTCATTTTCATAGCCAATTCTGGCTTAATGCCAGTAATGATTAATTCGGTTCCGGTCAATTTCAGCAAATGGCTCAGCTTGAAAATCTGGTCGGCGGTTTGTTCATTTACTTGGGCTAATCCTGATAAATCAATGATCAAATAATCATCTTTGGATGTTGATAAGATATTCGTCAATGTGCTGACGATGGAATTAAATCGCTCCTCTGTCAGGTTGCCGACTAGCGGAAGGGCCGAAATGCCGTTGCGAATCGGGACAATAGGCGTTGAAAGTGCAGTAATTTCTGTGAGGGAATCCTCGAGAAGTTTTTCATACTCTTTTTGCTGGGTGATGTCTTTTTGAATTCCGACAAAATAGGTCTTGTCTTCGATCTCCAGCGGATCAATACTCAATTCATTCCAGAACAGCGTTCCGTCTTTTTTGTAGTTTTGGATCTGAACGGTAACCGGTTCTTTATTTTGCAAAGCGATTCTGATGTTGTCTACTTCAGCGGGGTCTGTGTGTTTCCCCTGTAAGAAGCGGCAGTTCTTTCCTAAAATCTCTCCGGCTTCATAGCCGGTCATTTGAACAAAGCCTTGGTTTACGTAGACAATAGGATTATCTTCAAGTGCAGGATCTGTAATTACCACACCGACTCGCGCGTGATCAAGCGCTTTTTTGATGACTTCCAGCTGTCCTTGTACTCCAAATGATTGAAAACTAGCCATATAAATCCCCCTTAGGCTGTCAGCTAACTGTGCGAAAGCCTGGTATTCCCCTTTTTTTAATGAATTCTACAGTAACCGTAGCACAACACATGTTCTGATTCAAGCAAGCGCAGTTTGTTGTTTGTCATCAAGGCTTGTCCTCGTATACACTAAAAATAAGAACAGAGATTGAACATATGAACGGAAGTAGCTAAATGAGTGACTAGGTCAATGTCACTGGGTGAAAAATGAATCCAATGCATCAAGCTTACCGATCATGTGTTCACATATAATGGAAGAAACAAGCTTTTTTCAGATTTGCCAGTATGTAGATATCGAAAATCATCGGAATCGTTTAAGGGGGCTGGATGGCCTGAAGTCGCTTTACGAAATAAGGGCTTTAGGAAGGTGATGATGAAGATGCTGCATCAGGTACTTATTGCTTGTGTAATTGGAGGAATCATGGGGATTCTCGGTCATGTGAAAAAGAGAGGCAGGCTGGAGAAGCCCAGAATGACGAAGCGGTTTATCTACCTTGGATTTTTGGAAGATTGGTTTATCGGAATGACAGCTTCCATTTTACTTGTATTATCCGCTGACCCCGATTCAGGAATTCAACTTGTCATCTTATCCATTATCTCAGGCTACGGCGGTGAAGCTGTTCTCAGAAGTTTTGACTTTGTGAGAGAAATGAACAGCGGAGGCGAACCGGCCGAGTCCAAACGTCAAACCAAAACTCCACCCGAATAATTGTCCTCAATCTTCGCCCGTTCAGGGTACATTCCCATTGTATACAAACCTGCTTGCACTTATGAACAGAATTCTATAAAATACAGTTAAGATTACGGTTGCGATAAGAACAATGAAGAGGAGCAGTAAGAAGCAGATATTGTTGCAGAGAGTTGACGGCTGGTGAAAGTCAATCAAGTTTGTTTCCGAACTCACCTCAGAGTTGCAGCGGTGAAAAGCCGCTGACGCATAACTGCGTTAAAAGTATCAAGTGAGTGCGGCGCATGCCGCGCTAACGAGGGTGGTACCGCGGGAAAACGAAAGTCTCTCGTCCCTTTTAGGGATGAGGGAGTTTTTTTTAGTTTGGGAATATTCTGAATATAATCCTCTCCTTCCCGTCAATACTTGAACCATAAACGCCGTATTCAATCAGAAGGAGGTTTTTACTTTGAGTTTTCAGCACAAAGAGATAGAAAAGAAATGGCAAACATATTGGCTCGAAAACAAAACATTTGCCACTCTTGATAATAATGAAAAACAAAAATTTTACGCGCTGGACATGTTTCCTTATCCGTCAGGAGCGGGATTGCACGTCGGCCATCCTGAAGGATATACAGCTACGGATATCCTGTCCCGCATGAAGCGCATGCAGGGCTATGATGTCCTACATCCAATGGGCTGGGACGCATTCGGCCTGCCGGCTGAACAATACGCGCTTGACACAGGGAACGATCCTGCTGTGTTTACGAAGCAGAATATCGATAATTTCCGCCGCCAAATTCAGTCGCTTGGCTTCTCATATGACTGGGATCGTGAAATCAATACGACTGACCCTGAATACTATAAATGGACGCAATGGATTTTCTTAAAGCTTTACGAAAAAGGCCTTGCTTACGTTGACGAAGTGCCTGTAAACTGGTGCCCTGCTCTCGGTACGGTTCTTGCCAACGAAGAAGTTATTGACGGCAAGAGCGAACGCGGCGGCCATCCGGTAGAGAGACGCCCGATGAAGCAGTGGATGCTGAAAATTACAGCATATGCGGACAGGCTTCTTGAAGACTTGGAAGAGCTTGACTGGCCGGAAAGCATTAAAGATATGCAGCGCAACTGGATCGGCCGTTCTGAAGGCGCACACGTTCATTTTACTGTAGATGGACATGCTGAATCCTTTACGGTGTTTACGACAAGACCAGATACGCTGTTTGGCGCTACATACACTGTGCTTGCTCCGGAACATGCATTGGTGGAAAACATCACAACGGCAGAGCAAAAAGAAGCTGTTGAAGCATATATCAAAGAAATTCAATCAAAGAGTGATCTTGAGCGTACAGATCTTGCGAAAACAAAGACAGGCGTTTTCACAGGAGCTTATGCGATCAATCCTGTAAACGGAGAAAAATTGCCGATCTGGATTGCGGATTACGTTCTTGCTTCATACGGAACAGGTGCTGTTATGGCTGTTCCTGGCCACGATGAGCGTGATTTTGAATTCGCCAAAACATTTGGCCTTCCGGTGAAGGAAGTCGTGAAAGGCGGAAATGTTGAGGAAGCAGCGTACACTGGCGACGGCGAGCATGTGAACTCAGATTTTCTGAACGGCCTTAACAAGCAGGAAGCGATTGAGAAAGTGAACGCTTGGCTGGAAGAAACGAAAAACGGCGAGAAGAAAGTGACGTACCGTCTGCGCGACTGGCTCTTTAGCCGTCAGCGTTATTGGGGCGAACCGATTCCGGTCATTCATTGGGAAGACGGAACATCAACGGCTGTGCCGGAAGAGGAGCTGCCGCTGATTTTGCCGAAAACGGATGAAATCAAACCGAGCGGAACAGGCGAATCACCGCTTGCGAACATTAAAGATTGGGTGGAAGTCACAGATCCTGAGACAGGTAAAAAAGGAAGAAGAGAAACGAATACAATGCCGCAATGGGCGGGAAGCTGCTGGTATTTCTTGCGCTATATTGATCCGCGCAATCCGAATCAGCTGGCATCACCAGAGAAATTGGAAAAATGGCTTCCGGTTGATATGTATATCGGCGGTGCAGAACATGCCGTGCTTCACCTTCTGTACGCCCGCTTCTGGCATAAGTTCCTTTATGATATCGGCGTAGTGCCGACGAAAGAACCATTCCAAAAGCTGTACAACCAAGGCATGATTCTCGGCGAAAACAACGAAAAAATGAGTAAATCTAAAGGGAACGTCGTCAACCCTGACGAAATCGTTGCTTCTCACGGCGCTGATACGCTGAGATTGTACGAAATGTTCATGGGACCGCTTGATGCTTCAATCGCCTGGTCTGAATCAGGATTAGACGGCGCGCGCCGCTTCCTTGACCGCGTATGGCGCCTGTTTGTTGAAGACAGCGGTGAGCTTAATGGCAAAATCGTTGAAGGCGCTGGTGAAACATTGGAGCGCGTGTATCATGAAACGGTCATGAAAGTCACAGACCATTACGAAGGCCTTCGTTTCAACACGGGTATTTCCCAGCTGATGGTCTTTATTAATGAAGCGTATAAAGCAACAGAGCTGCCGAAAGAATATATGGAAGGCTTTGTGAAGCTTCTTTCTCCTGTCGCGCCTCACTTGGCGGAAGAGCTTTGGGAGAAGCTTGGCCATTCCGGCACGATTGCATACGAAGCTTGGCCTGAATATGATGAAACGAAACTTGTGGATGATGAAGTTGAAATCGTTGTTCAGCTGAACGGAAAAGTAAAAGCGAAATTACAGGTTCCTGCCGATGCGACGAAAGAACAGCTGGAACAGCTTGCTCAAGCAGATGAAAAGATCAAAGAGCAGCTTGAAGGCAAAACGATTCGAAAAATCATCGCGGTGCCTGGCAAGCTTGTCAATATTGTGGCAAACTAAGCCTAGAAAAAATCCCCTTTGCCAAAAGGGGATTTTTTTCATCAGTCTGTAAATAGCAATCGTCCAGCTGACTTTGATATACTGAACATGATCATTGTGAATAGGAGTGTTTTCTTTGGAGATAAAAGAAATCAGCACAGCCGTTTTGAAAGAAAAAATTGAGGCGGATGAAGAACTATATTTAATTGATGTCAGAGAAGATGAAGAGGTGGCGGAAGGCATGATCCCGCAAGCCGTTCATATTCGGATGGGAGATATTCCTGAAAAAATGGACACCTTTGACAAAGACAAAGAGTACGTATTTATCTGCCGCTCAGGAATGCGCAGCATGAATGTCTGCAGGTACCTGGATGAGCAGGGCTTTAAAACAGTCAATGTTGAAGGCGGCATGATGGCTTGGGAAGGCGAAACAAAACCAAAAAACTAGGGGAGAGGCCCCCTAGTTTTTTTATTTGTATTCCGGAAGCCAATCGCCGTGTGCTGCAAATAAATCGTCACACATGGAGATGATGTCAGTCATGGAAAGCTCCGCGCTTGTATGCGGATCAAGCATTGCCGCTTGGTAAACCGCTTCTTTTTTTCGTGTAACAGCGGCTTCAATTGTCATCAACTGCGTATTAATATTCGTCCGGTTTAAGGCTGCAAGCTGCTCAGGCAGTTCTCCGGCGAAGCACGGGGTAATTTTTTTTCTGTCGGCGACGCATGTCACTTCCACAACCGCTTTTGAAGGAAGATTGGTGATCAGTCCTGTATTCAAGACGTTTCCCCCAAAGGTGAACGGCTCGTTCGTTTCCATTGCCTCTATAATTCTTGAACCATATTCCTTTGAGCGTTCGTGCGTAAGGTTTTTATTATTGACGATATCATCCCGCATTTTCTCCCAATTTTGAATCTGTTTGACGCATCTTCTCGGATATTCGTCGAGCGGGATTTGCAGCTCGCTGATCAGCTCGGGATAGTTCCGTTTAATAAAGTATGGATGATATTCTGCATTGTGTTCGGATGATTCCGTGACATAATAGCCGAACTTATCCATCAATTCAAACCGCACCATATCATGATGCTTTGTTTTTTGTTTTTCTTTTGCCCTCCTTTTGATTTCCGGATATAGATCTATGCCGTCTTTTTTGACTTCCAAAAGCCAAGCCATATGATTGATGCCCGCGATGCGCTCCTCGATTCCGCCATGCTCCATTCCGAGAGATTTGAATAAATCCTTCGTGCACACTTGAACACTGTGGCAGAGCCCGATTGTTTTGATGTTCGTATAGCGGAGCATGGCGCCTGTAAGTGAGGCCATTGGGTTTGTGTAGTTTAAAAACCACGCATCCGGGCACATTTCCTCCATATCTTTTGCGATATCAAATAAGACCGGGATTGTTCTGAGTGATCTGAAGATCCCGCCGATGCCGACTGTGTCAGCGATCGTCTGACGCAGCCCGTACCGTTTCGGAATCTCGAAATCTATGACTGTGCTCGGTTTATATCCTCCAACCTGAATCGCATTGATGACATAGCTTGCGTTCTGCAAGGCGAGTTTTCTGTCATCATAGCTGTTGATGGCCACACTCGGGTTATAGCGGTCTCTCAGATTTTCGAGCATGAACTGGGATTCCTGCAAGCGTTTTGGATCAATGTCGTAAAGGGCGAATTCAAATCCATTCAGTGCTTCTGTTAACAAGCAGTCTCCCAAAACATTTTTGGCGAAAATGGTGCTCCCTGCACCGATAAATGTAATCTTTTTCATATTGATTCCTCCTTTAATGTTATCCCTTTACCGCTCCGGATGACAGGCCGGCAATAAAGTATTTTTGCAGCGCCAAAAACAGAATAACCATCGGCAGCATCGCCATAAGCGCGGCTGCGGCAACTAAATGCAGATTGTTGGCGTTTTCTCCGAAAAACCCTGCCATGGCTACTGTTAATGTCTGAACCTTTTGATCTTGTAAAAAGAAAATCGCAAATTGATAGTCGTTCCATATGAAGACACAGGAAATAATACAGATGGTCGCAGTGATCGGCTTCAGCAGAGGAAACACGATCGTAAAAAAGATTTTCAGCATGCCTGCGCCATCTATTCTTGCGGCTTCTTCAAGCTCTTTTGGAATGGTCGAACGGATGAAGCCAGAATACAAGAATACGGTTAACGGCATATAAGCCGCTGTATTGATCAAAATGGCGATGGCGTGTGTATTGACCATTCCGGCGTCCACGACCATTCGATACAAAGGCACCATCGACGTTAACGGAGGGATGATCATAATGGAAATCAGCAAGGCAAAAACGGCTTTATTCAGTTTTGTTTCCCGCCGGGCAAGCGGGTAGGCGGCAAGTGAGCCGAATATAATCAATAACAAGGCAGAAAAACCTGTGATGATGATGGTGTTTATAAATGAATTTCCTAACGAAGCGCGCTCCCACGCTTCTGAAAAATTGTGAAAGGAGATGTCGGCTGGAAACAGCCATTTTGAACTGTAGTCTCCTTTTGCTTTTAATGAAGTGGTCAGAAGGATGTAAAAAGGAATAAAATGCGCACAGGCCACAATGGCGGCAAGAATCGTAATGATCCGCATGTTTTTTGAACGGGCGGCTTTCATGACATTTCCGTCTCCTTTCTTTTAAAGTACGCTAGCGCACAAAAGCTGATGATCAAAATGACAAATGCCATAAATATGCCTTGTGTTGCGGCATAGCCGGCATCCTGCCGTTTGAAATACAAATCGTACATAAAAGTGGACATGGATTGTGACGCATTTCCGGGACCGCCTGCGGTGAGCGCGATAATGACATCAAACAGCTTTAAGCCTCCGATAATGTTGATGACCATATTAATCGTGATCGAGGGCATTAACAGCGGCAGCGTAATGCTAAAAAACTGCTGGCCTTGTTTCGCGCCATCCATTTGCGCAGCTTCATAATAGTCTTTCGGAATGCTTTGCAGGCCAGCTAAGTAGACAACCATAGCGATCCCGACATATTGATAGGTGTTAATCATGACAATGAGCCACGGATTGAGCGATGGACTGGCGAGAGCATTGATCGGGCTGATGCCGAATACACCAAGCAAATCGTTGAGCGCGCCTCCGTCATAGGAGAAGAAAAAGTACCAAATGTAGCCCATAATGAGCGGGCTGATCATGACCGGCAAATACACAATTGTTCTTGTTATCGCTTTCATTTTGATGCTTTGATTCAAGAGCAGGGCGTACAGGAGTCCGACCGCATTTTGGAAAAAGGTGCTGCCGAGTCCGTAAAGCAGCGTGTTTTTTAAGATGTGCCAGGTGTCAGGATCAGAAAACAGCCTTTCATATTGCGCGAATCCCACCCATTGGTAGACTTGTGAAAAGCCGTTCCAGTTCGTAAAGGTGATCAATGTGCCTTTCACAAACGGATAAATCATAAAGACCAGAACGGAGAGCAAAGCAGGAATATACATCCACCAAAGTGAGGACTGCTTTTTCGGTTTAACCTGTTTCACATGAACGTCTCTTGCGATCTCACTCATTGTTCTTCAGCTCCCTGTGTTTCCGATTGCTCCCGGAGTCGTTTGTATTCTCTTCCCAGCTTCTTCGAAATCTCTTGAGGCGTCAAAATGTCAGCCGCAAGCTCCTGCCCGGCCGTGCCCAGAACATCCCACATTCCATTTGGCAGGTATAAACGGTCGAAGTAAGGCTCGACTTTGACTTCTTGATAATGCTCATAGTCGTTCGCGTAGAAAATATCAGCTTTCACATTGGTCAGTCCTGAAGGAAGCGACGTGGCTTCAGCCATTTGTTTGGCATTGGCGGGACGGGCCATAAATGCGATGAATTCTTTTGCTTTCTTTACGTGAGGGGAGTCTTTCCATGCTGCAAGTGTGTAGCGTTCACCACCGATCCATATCGGATCATCACCGTCATGTATGGCAGGTGTCGGGATAATGCCGACCTTGACCTTCGGATTGATCTGGGCAACGTCTTGGCCAAGCGTGCCGCCTTGCATCGTAAAGGCGATTTTGTTTTGGGCCATTAATTCAATGAGCTGTGATTTTTTTGCGGTTACGGCGTCAATATTGATCAATTTTTCTTTCTGCATTTGTTTAAGGATGTCTGATAAATAAGTGAATTTGCTCCAATGAAAAGTGCCGTTGGTGAGCTGTTTTTTTTCATTATGGGCAGGATCTGTGATGAGAAGAGGTGTAGCGAATTGGTCGTAATATTGGGCGAATGAGCTTTTGTCATAGCCGGCAAACCAGAAGGGCATAATGCTTCCCTTGCTCTTTTCTTTAATCGTTCTCAGCGCTTTCATAAAGTCATCCATGGTTTCCGGCGGGTTAATGCCGTAACGGTCTAAAATATTGCGGTTATATGCCAGACCGTCTTTTGCCTGATTGATCGGATAGGCATACACCTTTCCGCTTTTATTTTTGAGGATGCTGTTTAAATTGGGATCGAGATCTTGGGTCCATTCCATATCTCTGAGATCAGCTGTATATTCTCCATACCTGATTTTTCCCCAGCCATGTGTATCGAAAAGGTCAGGCAAATCATTGGCTGCCATTCTGACACGCATCATATTTTCATAGTCATTGCCTGGGAAATGAAGGCTGACACGGATGTCTCTGTGTTCCTTTTCAAACGCTGCCGCCAGTTTTCTGAACGTATCTCTTTCACTGTCCGTTGACATTGTAGAATAAATCGTTAACGTCTTTTTTGCGGTATCTGCTGAGCTTTTCTCTGCTGAGCATCCGGGCAGAACAAGCAGAATAAGAGAGAGAAATAAAACAAAAGTGTGTTTCATCTTTTCCTCCTTATTATCGTGATGAATGCTTGCTTATGTCACCTCCTTAGTTGTATATCCGCAGCTTTGTCTCACGATTAATGTTGTGGGCAGGGTGACATGATGAGGAAGCGTACGCCCATTGAGACGGTCAAGCAACAGTTTCACGCCTGTACGGCCCATTTCCTCTGTGTACACCTTCACCGTCGTTAGTGGCGTGCTGGCAAATTCAGCTTCTTCAATGCCGTTAAAGCTGACGAACGCCGTATCCCGTGGCACTTGGAGTCCGGCTTCCTGGAGCGCTTTTAATGCGCCGATCGCCATGGAATCGCTTGCGATAAAGAATGCTTCCGGCAGATTGCCTTGAGCGATTGCTTTCTTCATCAGGCGATAACCCTCGCGCATGCTGTATTCTCCGATCAGCACATGCTCAGGCCGGGGGGCGGCGGACTCCAAAAAGGCGGTCAGCCGTTTGTCTTCAATCGTTCTGCGAATGCTTTGGCCGTCCTTCAGTGTATGCTCTTTTTCCTGCCCGCCAATGTAGCCTAACCGTTTGTAGCCTAGATCGAAAAGGTGATCAATCGCCTGGCGTGAAGCGGATTCAAAATCGATGCCAATTGAATCGTATGCTTGCGGATCAGGAGAATGATTGATAAATACAACATGCTCCAGCCTTCCGCTGATGTGCTTAACCGCTTCATCGTGAACACGGCCGATGACAATAACACCATCCAGTTCCCGAAAGATATGCTCCTGAAAGGAACCGAGATGAATCGAATTCGTAATGAAAATTTCCTGTTCAAAGCATTCTTTTTCAATGCCTTTGCGAATTGAAGAAAAATAAGGATCCTGCCGCTCCTGATCGGGGGACAGGCAGCTCAGCACGCCGATCAGCGGCTGGGCCCGCTGTTTGTGCCCGCGGGCTTTCCGGCGTTTGGCAACCGTTTGATAGCCAAGCTCTTCGGCAATATTGATGACTCTTTGTCTCGTTTCACCTGCAACAGAAAGCGACTCATCTTCATTTAATATTCTGGACACAGTTGCACTTGAAACATTAGCTTTCAAGGCGATATCTTTAATCCTAACCATGGTTATCCCTCTCATCTATTTAGTAAAATATTAACTCATCTGTTTTTGATAAATTGATACTATCATATGAAAGTAAGCAGTTACAATAATCATTTTCGGAATATTTCGTTATATTTACTAAATATTTAGTAAATGATGCGATTTGTTTTGGAAAAATAAAGGGGAAACCAGATTCGTCTCGTAAATGTGAAGTAAGCGAATAAGGAAGGGTGAGGGAATGAGTACGGAAAGAAGAAAGCAGCTGTTTCGATTGCTTGGAGATTTGCCTGATCGGAGGGAAATCAGTACGGAGACATTGCGTATTGAAGAAAGAGAAGGAAACATCATTGAAACGCTCCTGCTCGATCTAAACGGACATGAAAAGGTGCCCGCTTATTTTGTGAAACCGAAGTCTGTAGAAGGGCCGTGTCCAGCCGTATTGTTTCAACATTCGCATGGCGGCCAGTATGACAGGGGAAAAAGTGAACTGATGGAAGGAGCGGATTATTTGAAAACGCCTTCTTTTTCCCGTGAGCTGACTTCTCTTGGGTACAGCGTGCTTGCGATTGATCATTGGGGATTTGGAGATCGGCGGGGAAAAACGGAAAGCGAGATTTTTAAAGAAATGCTTCTTACCGGAAGAGTGATGTGGGGCATGATGATTTATGACAGTTTAAGAGCGTTAGATTATATGCAGTCTCGCCCTGATGTTCAGCCTGACAGAATTGGGACCATCGGCATGTCTATGGGAGGGTTGATGGCGTGGTGGACAGCGGCGCTCGATGACCGGATTAAGGTGTGTGTGGATTTATGCAGCCAGGTAGATCATCACGTCCTGATGAAAACACAGAATCTTGATCGGCACGGCTTTTATTATTACGTCCCGTCGCTTGCAAAGCATTTTTCTGCCTCAGAGATCCAAAGCATGATCGCGCCGCGCCCGCACCTTAGCCTTGTTGGTGTACACGACCAGTTAACGCCGGCTGAGGGTGTGAACAAAATCGAAAAAGAATTGACATCTGCGTATGCTGGACAGGGAGCTTCTGATTGCTATCGGGTGGTCCGTTCCGCTTCAGGGCATTTCGAAACAGCAGTCATGAGGCATGAAGCTGTCCGGTTTTTGCAAAAGTGGCTGTGACGGTTACAGGAAACTGGAAGAAAGGTGCAGATTTGAGCAAAGGAAGTGGAACCAATGGAATTACAAGACATTTTGGATTGGGCTTTCCGGCGGCATCTCAATCCATTAAGCTGGTATATCCGACCCCTCTTTTTATTAGTATTGGTTTATGCTGCGTATAAGCGCAGCTGGAAAGGCATCATCATCACTTTTGTATTGATGATGAGCAGTATGGTCTGGTTTCCGGAACCTAAGAAGATTGATCTGCAAATGAAAAAAGTGCTGGAATTTGAGCAAATGCTTTTAAGCACTCCGGTCTCGGCTGTTTTAACAATTGCTTTCATGATGGTTTTTCTCGGTTTTATTTTGGCTGCTTTCTGGAAGCGGTCGCTTGTATTTGGTTTAATCCTATTGAATGTGACACTTGTTGGGAAGGTGGCCCTGTCCTTATTTTTCACAGGTGAGAATGGCTGGGCACCGTTAGGCAATACGATTTTTGGGCTGATGATGGTAAATGGGATCGGCTTGTTCATCAAGTATAGAAATCGAAAAAAACGCAGAGGAATAGACATCTAAGGCTAGGACCGTTTAACTGTAAAACGGTCTTTTTGCTCGTTTCAAGGACCAGCCCCAAAACAAAATGAAGATTTCCTATATTGACAGAATCGTATGTGAATAATAATATTCTAATTGTTAACTTTAATTTATAATTGGTTAACAATCAGAATAGGATGTGATATACGTTCTTCAGTTATTAGTGAAAGGGCGAGAATGGATGCAAGAAGAAACATTTTATAGTGTCAGAATGAGGGCATCTATGAATGGATCTCATGAAGACGGCGGAAAGCATATATCTGGCGGAGAACGGCTTATTCCTTTCCATGAGATGCAGCGTACAGTCCATGCCTTATTAGAAAAAGGGTTATCCCATTCAAGAGGAAAGCCTGATTTTATGCAAATTCAATTTGAAGAGGTTCATGAACCGATAAAAACCATACAGCCATTGCCAGTGCATACGAACGAAGTGAGCTCCCCGGAAGAGGGACAAAAGCTTGCCCGATTGTTGTTGGAAAGAGAAGGCGTTTCACGAGAAGTGATTGCAAAAGCATATGAACAAATCCCTTCATGGTCGGGTGTCAGGGGAGCTGTTTTGTTTGATATTCACTCAGGCAAGCGGATTGATCAAACAAAAGGAAAAGGGGTCCGGGTCTCCAGAATGGATTGGCCGGACGCTAATTTTGAAAAATGGGCGCTGTGCTGTCACGTGCTGGCACATACAAGAATAAAAGAGGCCCTTGCACTCGCTTCAAAGGTCAGTCAGCACCCGGCCGCCGTTGCAGAATTATGCTGGTCAGATGACCCTGATTACATAACAGGCTACGTTGCAGGTAAGAAAATGGGCTATCAGCGTATTACAGCAATGAAAGAATACGGGATTGAAGAGGGCTGCCGGATCTTTTTTATTGATGGCTCCGAAGATGTAAACACGTACATACATGATCTGGAGAAGCAGCCTATTTTGATAGAGTGGGAGGAAGATCATGACTCATGATTTGATAGAAAACAGTAAAAAGCACCTCTGGCTGCCGTTTACCCAAATGAAAGATTATGATGAAAACCCCTTAATCATTGAAAGCGGCAATGGAATCAAAGTCAAAGACATAAACGGCAAGGAATACTATGACGGTTTTTCTTCTGTTTGGCTTAATGTCCATGGGCACCGCAAAAAGGAATTAGATGACGCCATAAAAAATCAGCTCGGAAAAATCGCGCACTCCACGTTATTGGGCATGACCAACGTTCCAGCAACCCAGCTTGCCGAAGCATTAATCGACATCAGCCCAAAAAAGCTCACGCGAGTCTTTTATTCAGACAGCGGTGCAGAAGCGATGGAAATAGCCCTAAAAATGGCGTTTCAGTATTGGAAGAACATCGGAAAGCCTGAGAAACAAAAATTTATCGCAATGAAAAATGGCTATCACGGTGATACGATTGGCGCCGTCAGTGTCGGTTCAATTGAACTGTTCCACCACGTATACGGGCCGTTAATGTTTGATAGTTACAAAGCTCCGATTCCTTATGTGTATCGCTCTGAAAGCGGCGATCCTGATGAGTGCCGTGATGAGTGCCTGCGAGAACTTGAACAGCTGCTCGAAGAACATCATGAGGACATTGCCGCACTTTCCATTGAATCAATGGTTCAAGGAGCGTCCGGGATGATTGTGATGCCCAAAGGGTATTTGGCAGGCGTGCGCGAGCTATGTACTAAATACGATGTCTTAATGATCGTTGATGAAGTCGCCACAGGCTTTGGCCGTACCGGGAAAATGTTTGCGTGTGAGCACGAGAATGTCCAGCCTGATCTGATGGCTGCCGGCAAAGGCATTACAGGAGGCTATTTGCCAATCGCTGTTACGTTTGCCACTGAAGACATCTATAAGGCATTCTATGATGATTATGAAAACCAAAAAACCTTTTTCCACGGTCATTCCTACACAGGAAATCAGCTCGGCTGTGCGGTTGCACTTGAAAATCTGAGATTATTTGAATCTGAAAACATTGTGGAACAAGTCGCGCAAAAAAGTGAAAAACTCCATTTCCTTCTTCAAGATCTGTACACTCTTCCTCACGTGGGAGATATTCGGCAGCTGGGCTTTATGTGCGGTGCAGAGCTTGTTCAGTCAAAGGAGACCAAAAAGCCTTACCCTGCTGATCGGCGGGTTGGCTACAAAGTTTCCTTAAAAATGAGAGAGCTTGGCATGCTGACAAGGCCGCTTGGGGACGTGATTGCATTTCTGCCTCCTCTCGCCAGCACAGCTGAAGAGCTCGTGGAAATGGTTGCCATTATGAAAGAAGCGATCCAAGAGGTAACCAGCCTTGAAGATTGACGCCTGGTTAAACGAGCGGTTAGACAGAGCGAAGGAAGCCGGCGTATACCGTAATCTGCGGACAATGAACGGGGCTCCGATTCCAGAGAGGAAAATTGATGGAGAGAATCAAACGGTCTGGTCTTCAAACAATTATTTAGGACTGGCAAGCCATAGCCGCTTGATCTCTGCAGCCCAAGAAGCACTGCAGCAATTTGGGGCAGGAAGCAGCGGCTCCCGTTTAACGACAGGCAATTCGGTTTGGCATGAAAAGCTTGAAAAAAAGATTGCCACCTTTAAACGGACGGAAGCGGCTTTACTGTTTTCGAGCGGTTATTTAGCCAATGTCGGTGTCCTTTCATCATTGCCAGAAAAGGAAGATGTTATTTTAAGTGATCAACTCAATCATGCAAGTATGATTGATGGCTGCCGGCTGTCTAAGGCTAATACAGTTGTTTACCGGCATATTGATATGGATGATCTTGAAAACAAGCTGAATGAAACACAGCGTTATCAGCGCCGTTTTATCGTAACAGACGGGGTTTTCAGCATGGATGGCACAATTGCCCCTCTTGATCAAATCATCTCACTTGCGAAACGCTATCATGCCTTCGTGATCGTTGATGATGCCCATGCCACAGGTGTTTTGGGTGATTCAGGAGGAGGAACGAGTGAGTACTTTGGTGTTTGTCCTGACATTGTGATCGGCACCTTAAGCAAAGCTGTTGGCACGGAAGGAGGTTTTGCTGCAGGTTCAGCGGCCTTCGTCGACTTTTTGCTCAACCATGCCAGAACATTTATCTTTCAAACCGCTATTCCGCCAGCCAGCTGTGCAGCCGCTTATGAGGCTTTCAACATCATTGAAGCCAGCAGGGAAAAACGGCAGCTTTTATTTTCTTATATCAACATGATCAGAACCAGTCTGAAGAACATGGGTTATGTGGTAAAAGGTGATCACACGCCGATTATTCCTGTGATCATCGGCGATGCCCGTAAAACGGTCACATTTGCTGAAAAACTGCAGAACAATGGGATTTATGCCCCTGCCATTCGGCCGCCGACCGTTGCGCGAGGTGAAAGCCGGATCCGATTAACAATCACTGCTGACCACAGTATTCGTGATGTTAATCATTTGCTGAAATCATTTCATTCAATTGGAAAGGAGCTGCACATCATTTGAGGGGTTTTTTTGTGACAGGAACAGATACAGAAGTGGGGAAAACGGTTATATCCAGCGGAATCGCCGCTTTATTGCGAGAACATAACAAAGATGTCGGGGTGTTTAAACCATTTTTAAGCGGTATATCTCGTCATCATCCGGAGAGCGACACTAGTCTCCTGAAAGATACGTCACAGACGAGTCTTTCTCATGAAGACATTACGCCTTTTGCCTTCAAAGCGCCACTTGCACCATATGTTGCAGGGAAGCTGGAAGGAAAGGCTGTCACCATGGAAGAGGTTTTAAGCCATTGGGAGCGGATAAGAGAAAAACATGAGTGCTTTATCGTAGAAGGTGCGGGTGGTATTTCTGTGCCATTGGGAGGGGATTTTTTAGTCAGTCATGTCGTAAAAGCGCTACAGCTTCCCATCATCATTGTGGCACGTCCTCATCTTGGAACAATTAATCATACCTTTTTAACTGTCCAATATGCAAAAAGTATGGGGCTGCCAATTGCCGGAATTGTCATCAATGGAATCAGTGATTCCCCTGATGATGATGAAAAAACCAATCCTGGGATGATTGAGCGCTTATGCGGTGTGCCGATTTTAGGGATTACGCCAAAGCTTGCCAACGTGACGAAAGAAACGGTTCTACATATGGTAAAAGACCATATCAATCTATCATTACTGATGAATCAAGTGGGGGTATGAGAATGAATCAATGGATGGAACTCGCAGACCAGGTGCTTGCTGGAGCAGAAGTCACCGACGAAGAGGCGCTTTCGATATTAAACTGTCCTGATGAAGATATTTTGCTTTTAATGCATGGGGCTTTTCATATCAGAAAACACTTTTATGGAAAAAAAGTAAAGCTCAATATGATTATGAATGCGAAATCAGGACTCTGTCCGGAAAACTGCGGCTATTGTTCACAGTCCGCGATTTCAAAAGCGCCGATTCAGTCTTACCGGATGGTGAATAAGGAAACACTTCTAGAAGGCGCAAAGCGGGCGCACGATCTAAATATCGGCACATATTGCATCGTGGCAAGCGGCAGGGGGCCGTCCAACAGAGAAGTGGATCAGGTCGTAGACGCGGTGCAGGAAATTAAAGAGACATATGGATTGAAGGTTTGTGCGTGTCTCGGACTGTTAAAGCCGGAGCAGGCGAAGCGGCTGAAAGAAGCCGGAGTAGACCGCTATAACCATAATTTGAATACTTCACAGAGAAACCATTCAAACATCACGACCTCACATACATACGATGACAGGGTCAATACGGTTGAAATGGCAAAAGAATCAGGGTTGTCCCCGTGTTCAGGCGCCATTATCGGAATGAAGGAGACGAAACAGGACGTCATCGATATTGCAAAAAGCTTGAAGGCCCTTGACGCGGATTCCATTCCGGTGAATTTTTTGCATGCGATTGACGGCACGCCGTTAGAAGGCGTCAATGAATTAAACCCGCTGTATTGTTTAAAAGTGCTGGCGCTGTTCCGTTTTATCAATCCGTCAAAGGAAATCCGCATTTCCGGAGGAAGAGAGGTCAATCTCCGCTCATTACAGCCATTAGGGCTTTACGCCGCTAACTCCATTTTTGTCGGAGATTACTTAACAACTGCCGGACAAGAGGAGACGGAGGACCATAAAATGCTGAATGATTTAGGCTTTGAAGTAGAATCTGTCGAAGAAATGAAGGCCAGTTTAAGTGCGAAAAGCTGAAAGAATCAATAAAAGCAATCGGTGTGATGTCGATTGCTTTTTATTTTTTAATAGAGAGGAAAGATACACATGACAATTGCATTTTCAACTGCATCTTCTGAGTTTTTGAAAGACCCATATCCTTTTTACGAAACGTTGCGTGCTGTTCATCCTATATATAAAGGGAGTTTCTTGAAATACCCGGGCTGGTATGTCACAGGATATGAAGAAACGGCAGCTATCCTGAAAGATGCCAGATTCAAAGTCCGGACCCCGCTCCCTGAGACGTCAATCAAATATCAGGATCTTAAACATGTACAAAATCAGATGATGCTGTTTCAGAATCAGCCTGATCATAGACGATTGCGGACGCTGGCCAGCGGAGCGTTTACTCCGAGAATGGCAGAGAGCTATCGTCTGTATATCGATGAAACTGTCCATCACTTGCTTGATCAAGTGCAAGGTGAAAAAAAGATGGAGGTGATTTCGGATTTTGCTTTTCCTTTAGCGAGCTACGTCATAGCTAACATTATAGGCGTACCGGCGGAAGATAGGGAGCAATTAAAAGAATGGGCTTCAAGTCTCATTCAAACGATTGATTTTACCCGGTCAAGAAAAGCATTAACAGAGGGCAATCATATCTCTGTACAGGCCATGGCATATTTTAGAGAGCTGATTCAAAGGCGAAAACGGCATCCACAGCAGGATATGGTCAGCATGCTATTGAAGGGGAAAGAAAAGGATAAGCTGACAGAAGAGGAAGTGGCATCTACGTGTGTATTGCTGGCGATCGCCGGACATGAGACAACGGTCAATCTCATCAGCAATTCAGTCCTTTGTCTGCTGCAGCATCCACAACAGCTTCTGAAGCTGAAAGAAAACCCAGATCTTATTGATACCGCAGTTGAGGAATGTTTACGCTATGAAAGCCCCACGCAAATGACTGCAAGAGTTGGATCAGAAGATATTGACATCAGCGGGGTGACGATTCGTAAAGGGGAACAAGTCTATCTGCTGTTAGGGGCTGCCAATCGAGATCCAAACATATTCATGCAAGCCGATGTTTTCGATATAACCAGAAGCCCTAATCCGCATCTTTCATTCGGTCAGGGACATCATGTTTGCCTAGGATCCTCGCTGGCACGATTAGAAGCACAAATTGCGATTCATACCCTTCTGCAGCGAATGCCCGGCCTCAAGCTCGCTGATTCTGAATGGCGGTACCGGCCGCTTTTTGGATTTCGGGCGCTTGAGGAGCTGCCGGTGACTTTTGAATAAGCCTAAGAATATGAGTGCCAAAAAAGTGTCAGCCCCGCCGAAAATGGGCAATCTATAAAAAAGGGGAGTGAACATCGTGAAAAAAGTGCTGATCGCCGGCGGAAATGGTGTGATTGGGAGACTGCTTGCTGAAGGGCTTATTTCAGACTATGAAGTGACAGTGCTTGATAAAGATCATTTCGATGGCAAAGCCTCTTCCATTCAGGCTGACGCGGCAAATTATGAGGAGCTGTTGAAGAAGATTCCGAAAGATACCGATGTGATCTTAAATTTATTGGCTGTCAACATCAAATACGATGTCATGGACATCGCTGAATTTGAGAAAATGACGGATGTTTTCTATAGGGCAAGCTATTATCTGTGCCGCGCCGCAGCGGAGCTCGGCATTCAAAAGCTCGTGTTCGCCAGCAGCAATCATGTCACAGATGTGTACGAAAAAGACGGGCGCTCGCTCTTAGGACGGGAAATCACAACAAGCGATTATCCGCTGTCAAAAAACTTGTATGGTGTATTAAAGCTGACCTCGGAACAGATCGGCCACTTATTTTATTTGGAAAATAAGCTTTCTGTGATCAACCTTCGAATCGGAACAGTCGTCACAGATGAAATGGATACGCTGCATGAAAAAGAACGGACGAAAAAAACGCTGCTTTCTCATCCCGATCTGCTGTCAATTTTTAAAGCCGCCATTGAAACCAATATCCGGTACGGCACTTATTACGCCGTCTCTGATAATCCGGGCCGGCCATGGTCCATTGAATCCGCTGTCAATGAACTGGGATTTTCACCACAAATCAATACGGCCGAGCTTCTGAAAGAGGAAGAGAACGGAGCATAATCATTTTCTAAGATTATGCTCTTTTTCTTTTGTGATCAATTTTCATTCACGGCAGCCCCCGCCGTGCCGGGGGACTCTGTTCAAATGATTATAGACATGGCGATCACAGATTTGCTACATTTTAGACACGATATCGTCACATGCTGCAGCTCGTTTAAAAAAGAATGATAACGCTTACAAAAGAGAGGTGGAGGCTATCGCACATTCACTGAAAAATCGCCTGTTTGATATGTTGATTTACGGGTTTTTGCTGATGTTCGCTTTAATATGCGTACTTCCGTTTATTCATGTCATCGCGGCATCTTTCGCCACAGTAGAAGAAGTCGTGTCGAAAAAATTTATTTTAATACCGACCACTTTTTCGCTTGATGCTTATCGTTACATTTTTTCAACAGATATTATTTATAAGAGTTTGCTTGTTTCTGTGTTTGTGACAGTGATAGGCACTGCGGTCAGCATGTTTCTTTCTTCACTGATGGCTTACGGATTATCCCGCCGTGATTTAATCGGTCGGCAGCCTCTCATGTTTCTCGTCGTATTTACGATGCTCTTCAGCGGCGGCATGATTCCGACTTTCCTTGTGGTCAAATCGCTTGGATTGCTCGATTCTTACTGGGCGCTTATTTTGCCGACAGCCATTAATGCCTTTAACCTGATCATTCTGAAAAACTTCTTTCAAAATATCCCGTCAAGCCTGGAAGAGTCCGCGAAAATTGACGGGTGCAATGATCTGGGCATTTTCTTTAAAATTGTGCTGCCGCTGTCTCTCCCTGCTATCGCAACGATTTCACTATTTTATGCGGTTACGTATTGGAACACGTATATGACGGCGATCTTGTACCTAAATGATTCAGCGAAATGGCCGATTCAGGTGCTTTTGCGTCAAATCGTGATTGTATCAAGCGGGATGCAGGGGGATATGTCAGAAATGGGGTCGGGCAGCCCGCCGCCTGAGCAAACCATCAAAATGGCGGTCATAGTGGTGGCGACCATCCCGGTTCTGCTTGTCTATCCTTTTATACAAAAGCATTTTGCAAAAGGAGCTTTGCTGGGATCTGTCAAAGGATAAAGAATATGAAACGGAGGGGTACGATGGGAAACAAATGGAGGGTGCTTTTGATTGTGTTTGTACTTGCACTCGGCGGAGTGCTGGCGGGATGTAAAGGGGCTGATCAGTCTTCGGCCGAAGGCAAAGCTGACTCGGATTCAAAGGTGAAACTGTCTTGGATGGCGATTTTGTATCACCAGCAGCCACCGAAAGACAGGGCGATTAAAGAAATTGAAAAGCTGACAAATACAGAACTGGACATCACCTGGGTTCCAGACGCGGTGAAAGAAGACAGGCTGAATGCAGCGCTTGCAGCCGGCAATCTTCCGCAAATCGTGACTATCCAAGATATTAAAAATTCGTCAGTCATGAATGCCTTCAGATCAGGAATGTTCTGGGAGATTGGCGATTATATCAAGGATTATCCGAACTTAAGCAAAATGAACAAACTCATTAATAAAAATGTAACGATCGACGGCAAGCTCTATGGGATATACAGAGAACGTCCGCTTTCCAGACAGGGGATCGTCATTCGGAAGGACTGGCTGGACAATTTGAATTTGAAAACCCCGAAAACGCTGGATGAGCTTTATGAAGTGGCCAAAGCGTTTACGGAGGATGACCCGGATAAGGATGGGAAAGACGATACATTCGGGCTGACAGACCGCAATGATTTAATTTACGGCGCGTTTAAAACGCTCGGCTCTTATGAAGGCATGCCGACAGATTGGAAGGAATCAGGCGGCAAATTCACGCCTGATTTCATGACGCAGGAATACAAAGACACAATGAACTATATGAAAAAGCTGCGTGACAACGGCTATATGAATAAGGATTTTCCTGTCACAAGCAAAACCCAGCAGCAGGAGCTGTTTTCTCAAGGGAAAGCCGGCATCTACATTGGGAATATGGTAGATGCGGTTAATCTGCGCGACCATGCCTCCGATAAATCGATGAAGCTTGAAATCATCAACCGCATAAAAGGCCCAGATGGGAAAGAGCGGGTGTGGGCATCAGGAGGGCATAACGGCTTGTTCGCTTTTCCAAAAACGAGTGTGAAAACGGAAGCTGAGCTTAAACGGATTTTGGCGTTTTTTGACCGAATTGCCGAAGAAGACGTCTATAGCCTGATGACTTATGGCATTGACGGCGTTCATTATAACAAAGGAGAGGGCAAAACGTTCACACGCGAGGAAAGCCAAGTGAAAGACTGGCAGACTGATATTCAGCCGCTGTCCGCCTTAATCGCCATTGATAAAGCCTACTTAAAAAACACTGGGGATCCGCTTCGGACGGCGTACGAGGAGCTGACCGAAGACAATGAAAAGATCATCGTTTCAAACCCTGCTGAAAGCCTGTATTCCGCTGCGGAGTCGGAACGGGGAGATGAACTGAAAAAAATCATTGATGACGCGACCTATAAATATATGATTGGAGACATCACAGAAAGCCAGTTTGATAAAGAAGTGGAAAAATGGGAGTCAAGCGGCGGAAAGCAGATTATTCAGGAATACGAAGAAGCGTTTAAACAAGCAAAATAACAATGGGAAAACCCAAAACCGCTTGCGCGTTTTGGGTTTTTTTACATGCTCCTTTTTTGCTGGCGGTAGTTTCCCGGTGTAATCCCCTCCAGCTTTTTAAATGATCTGATAAAGTTTTGCGAGTTTTTATATTTCAGCTTTTCGGCAATGTCTTTTACCGCCATATCAGTTTCGGCAAGCCAGCTTTTCGCCATATGGTGGCGGTAGCTGGAGACATATTCGCTGAATGAAATGCCCATTTCTTTTTTGAAAATGCTGCTTAAATAGTTTGGGTTGTAATGCAGCCTGCGGGCGATTTCGTCCAGTGTCAAATCGGATTCAAACTCATGGTGGATGATATGAATAATGTTGTCGGAAATATTTTTGTACTGGGCATCCGCACGGGCGTTTACTTTGTCTGTCATTGGATGAATGAACTCATTCCTGAGCCAGTTTTCGGTATCCTCAAACGTTTTCAGCTCAAAAATTTGGTCATACAGCATTTTGTTTTCTTCAAGCTCAAACAATTCGATCCCGAGCACATGCATCAGCTCAATCACATGGTTCAAGAAGCGGGCGATTGCGATTTGAAATTGATACGGGTTGGTGTTTTGGGTGAAAATAGCTTGCAAAATCGCGTGCAGGCATTTGTCCGCTTTCTCCTTGTCTCCCGCTTTTACGGCATCGAACAGCTCATGCTGAAGCTGCTTTGGAAAATGGGTTTTGAAGGTTTTTTTCTGGTCAAGGTCTTCGTAAAAGATGATCGACTTGTTTTCCGCTTTGAGCCGGTATTTCAATGCTTCTGAGCCTTCCGCATAGGCTGTTTTCGCTTTTGCGAGCGCATCAAACGGCTGGCTGATGCCAATGCTGACAGACAGCTGCAGCTCAACTTCCGCTTTTTCCTGAATCATTCTTGCAGTCTCACTCAGCTCAGCCAAGAATTCTTCCTTTGTCCCGTTCTGGTTGATCAAAATGGTTGCTTGCTGTTTGTCCACAACGGCGGGTGCAAGATGTTTGTCTGCCGGAATGTTTCGCTCAATGAGGCTGTTGACGGCGAACAAAAGCAGATCCATATCTTTTTTCTCATAAGGCGTGTGATTCAGCGTATCAATTTGAAGCACTAGCAGGGCGAGATGCCGCCAATTTTGCTTTAAACCAAGGCTTTCAAAACGGTTATTGACCTCCTCATCCGTCAGTTTTCCAAGCATGAGCCTGACCATAAAATATTGCTGGAGATGTGTTGCCTGCTGTTTCATCATTTCTTCAAGGTCGTCATTTCTGTCCTTCAGCTGCTTAAAGCTCTGTTCGATTAACTCAAATTCATTTTGAGGCGGCTGTTTCTCTTGTATGGCTCCATGCCTTGCAAATGATTCGTAAAGCACTCTGATCGGCTTGTAAAAATGGCGTGAGCCAAGCCAAGAGAATAATAATGAAAGCGTTAACAAAATAAAGCATACCGTAAAAGTGATCCAGCCGATTGACTTGGCCTCTTTTTTTAATTCAGGCAAGGAGACGAGAGAGAAATAAGTCCATGTGTTATAGTCAGATTTTTGATAGGTGACTTTATAATGAATCCGGTCAATAACTGTTTCAAACTGACCGCTATTGGCGGTCTGCGCCAGCATTTGTTGGACAAAGTCGTCGTTTTGAAGAGATTCACCGATGTCAGACATGTTGTTATGCAGGATGATGCGGCCTTTTTCATCAATGATAAACAGATTGTTGGCGTTTGAATAGTCAGGCATGTTTTTGACAAGCGAACAGCTCGGGATGCTTGCGGCGGCCAATCCCTTCGTATTTGTGCTGTTTAGAGGAAGCTGTTTAATCAAATTGATATTGTAGCGGCAGTTTTCTGATGTGCCTTCTTTTGTCGAAATCAAATGATTGTTTTTTTCAAGCGTCCAATACGAGCGGCTTGCTTTGTGTTGTGTGTACGCTGCGGATGCTTCATGAAGAGAGTCTGTATTCAAGCGGTACAAGCCGGAATTGTTCATGTACCATTTTTTCATATAACTGACTAGTGTCATGTTGGACAGGTCGGTATCAAAGCTTTGCAGATAGTTGAGCTCTTGGTTCACTTGGTTATAGATTTGAAATTGGTCAGAGTGCAAGGGCTCGGACAGTGTGCGAAGGAGAGGCGGCGAACTCACATAGTGGGTTAAAGAGTGATCGACGGTTTTCAAAATATGCTCAATGCTTTGCTGGGTCTGCTGGAGTGTGTCGAGTTTTTCCTCCGAAACGTTGGAGATAGCAGTCTTCTGAGAGTGCTCGTACGAAAACAATCCGACCAGAATGACCGGAATGGTGCTGAGCAAACAGAAAAACGTGATTAGTTTGTAATAAAACTTGTATTGGCTTCTTTTCATAAAACCCCCCATTTCATAACATCCACTTCACCTTAATACAATTAATCCAAAGATTGATAGATATTGTCAATAATCATTTTCTAATATCGGTGTCTTTTTTTCAGGTGGAACGGCTGAACCCTTGATCATAAAGGGATCAGGCAGGATGTGATCATATGATTGTAGACGGACTTTTGCCTGCTGCGCTACAGTGAATGCAAGAACCCGTGAAAGGAGGCTTGGAAAAGATGAAAACAGCAGAAGCGCAAGCGCCGGCTGTTGATGCAGTCATTTTTAAAAAAGAAAAAAGAAAGCGCTTACTAAATAGGCTGATCCAGCAGAAATATTTGTACTTGATGATTTTGCCGGGGTGTATTTATTTTTTGCTTTTTAAGTATGTCCCGATGTGGGGAATTGTGATTGCGTTTCAGGATTATCAGCCGTTTCTCGGCATTTTGGGCAGTGAATGGGTCGGGCTGAAGCATTTTATCAGGCTGTTTACAGAGCCTACATTTTTTCTCCTGTTAAAAAACACGCTCGTGTTATTTGCTTTGAATCTAGTTATATTTTTCCCGGTGCCGATTTTGCTGGCGCTTCTATTAAACGAAGTGCGGATCGCTCTCTTTAAAAAATTTGTTCAGACGCTGATTTATATCCCGCATTTTATGTCTTGGGTCATTGTTGTATCGCTTTCGTTTGTGCTTTTAACGGTAGACGGAGGCTTGATTAATGAACTGATTGTGTTTTTTGGCGGCGAAAAAATCAATTTTCTGCTGAACGAAGATTGGTTCCGGCCCCTGTATATTCTACAGGTCATCTGGAGGGAAGCGGGCTGGTCGACGATCATTTATCTGGCGGCCATTACAGCAGTTGACCCCCAGCTGTATGAAGCGGCGAAAATGGACGGAGCGGGACGGCTGCGGCAAATGTGGCATATTACGCTGCCCGCCATTAAAAGCGTTATCGTCGTTTTGCTGATTTTGAAAATCGGAGACACGCTGGAGCTTGGCTTCGAGCATGTGTATTTGCTGTTAAACGCGACAAACAGGGAAGTGGCGGAAATTTTTGATACGTACGTTTATACTGCAGGGCTGAAACAGGGCCAGTTCAGCTACAGTACAGCGGTCGGCGTATTTAAAGCGGCGGTCGGGCTGATTTTGGTCATGCTTGCGAATCGTTTGGCGAAGAAATTTGGCGAGGAAGGAATCTATTAAGAAAGGGATGGGATCAATGGATCAATCAATCGCTGTAAAATCGCCTCTTACGTACGCGGAGGCATTGGCAAAAACCATTATGAACACGTACACAGTGGAGGAGCTGCCGCCTGCAAACCGCTGGCACTACCATCAGGGTGTTTTCTTATGCGGTGTATTGCAGCTGTGGGAAGCAACCGGGCAAAAGCGGTATTTTGAGTATGCGAAGGCTTATGCAGATCTCTTAATCGATGATTATGGCAATCTATTATTTAGAAGAGATGAGCTTGACGCTATTCAAGCGGGTCTTATTCTTTTTCCATTATACGAGCAGACCAGGGATGAGCGGTATGTCAAAGCGGCAAAAAGGCTGCGCGGCTTGTATGGGACACTGAACCGGACGTCTGAGGATGGTTTTTGGCACAAGGACGGCTATCCTTATCAAATGTGGCTTGACGGTTTATACATGGGCGGGCCGTTCGCACTGAAATATGCGAATCTGAAGCAGGAGCCGGAGCTGTTTGATCAGGTCGTGCTCCAAGAGTCGCTAATGAGAAAGCATACGAAGGATTCAAAAACCGGACTCTATTATCACGCCTGGGATGAAGCGAAAAAAATGCCTTGGGCCAATGAAGAGACAGGCTGTTCACCGGAATTCTGGGCGCGTTCCATCGGGTGGTACGTCATGTCTCTTGCTGACATGATTGAAGAGCTGCCGAAAAAGCATCCAAACCGTCACGTGTGGAAAAAAACGCTGCAGGACATGATTGAAAGCATCTGCCACTATCAAGACAAGGAGACGGGGTTATGGTACCAGATCGTTGATAAGGGCGACAGGCCCGATAACTGGCTGGAAAGCTCAGGATCCTGTCTGTACATGTACGCAATTGCGAAAGGAATCAATAAAGGATATCTAGACAGAGCATCCGAACCAACACTGTTCAAAGCGTTTCAAGGTCTGATTCAGCATAAAACCGAAACAACAGAAGACGGTGCGTTTCTCGTTAAAGATATATGTGTCGGAACGTCAGCCGGCTTCTATGACTATTATGTCAGCCGGGAAAGAAGCACAAACGACCTGCACGGGGCCGGCGCGTTTATTTTGGCTATGACAGAGCTGGAGACTCTTTTTAGGGCAGCGGGGAAATGACAACAAGTATACGTACGGCTTTGTGTGTGATCGTCTCAGTGCTCTTTTTGGCATCATGCTCAAGCAGGCCGGACGGAATGCATGTCATCCTCTTTTCTGATATGCAGGCAGGCGTACAGGAAAACATCAAAGAGGCCACTGAGCAGAAGGCCGGGAAGGTTGATATCTATCCAGCCTTTCCGGAAAAACTGCTGACTGAAATCACCGCTCATGAGGGAGATGTTTTCATCGTGCCTGAAGACATGTTTCAAGCGTACGATGATCCGGAAAATTTTCAGCTGTTAGATGGATTGCCGTTGGAAAAAACATCTCCTTATACAACTGTTAATAAAAAAACAGGAGAAAAAATGGTCTATGCCGTTCAGATCGAAAAAGGGAAAAAACAGCTGAATGGCTATTCTTTTCAATTGAATCGCAATATGGCGGCGTTTATCCCTGTGTACGCTAAAAAAACAGAGGAAGCGCTGCAGCTGATTTCCCAACTAACTGAAGCCCGATAGAGGTGAGGACATTGAAGAACATCGTCATTTGCGGATTGAGCAGCAGAGCTCTCAGTATGTTTATCAAACCGCTGATGGAGCGGTTTTCAACACATTATGAGATTACAGGATTGCTGGATGCTGATCCGAAACGTTTTGCCGTATGCAAGAAGAAGTTTCCCGAACTTGCCCACGTACCGGAGTACAACGAAGATGCTTTTGATGAAATGATGCGCGTTTCAAAGCCTGATATCGTCATTGTGGCTGGCAGGGATGACACACATGTCACATATATCCTAAGAAGCCTTCAGTGGGATATGGATGTGATTACAGAAAAACCAATGGTGACGACAGTGCAGGATGCGAATCGGGTGCTTGAGGCGGAGGCGAAAAGCAAAGGGAAAGTTACCGTGGCGTTTAACTATCGTTATAGCCCGTTTCATCGGAAAATTAAAGAGATGATTCTGGACGGAAAAATAGGCAGGGTAACCTCTGTTGATTTGAATTGGTATATTGATACGTATCACGGCGCCAGCTATTTTAAACGCTGGAACCGGTCAAGGCCACTTTCCGGCGGTCTTTCTGTCCATAAATCAACACACCACTTCGATCTCGTTAATTGGTGGCTCGGGCAAAATCCGGCGGAGGTATTTGCTTACGGCGCCTTGAATTACTATGGGCCGGACAGTGAGTGGAACCCGCTGCCGGAAGAAGACGGGCGTTTTTGCGGGACGTGCCGGGTCAAAGAAAAATGCCATTACTATTCAAGATGGCATCCCCGCTCCTCCAAAGCCTCTGTTAAGGATGATCATCTCCAAGCGGGAGACCAGTCCAGCTTATATACTGCATACAGGCCTGACGCGTGTATTTTTGATGAGGAGATTGACATCGAGGATACGTACGTGGCGGCTGTCAAATATGACGGCGGCGCGCTTTTAAGCTATTCGATCATATTTTCCGCACCGTATGAAGGCTACCGGCTGACGATCAACGGCACAAAAGGGCGTATCGAATCAAATGAATTTCACGAGCCTTCCAGAATTCCGTTTGCTTTTCCTGAGCAGACGATCGAATACTATCCGCTTTTTGAATCAAAGCAGACAATACAAGTGGTCAAAAACGAGGGCGGGCACGGCGGAGGCGACCCGCTATTGCTTGAGGATCTTTTTTTAGGAAAAGACCCACTACGCCGCTATGACATTTTAGCCGGGGCTGAAGCAGGAGCCTACTCCATCGCGGTTGGTGAGGGGATGTGGCGCTCGGTTGCCGAAAAGAAGCCGATCGACATTAAAAGGCTTTTTCAAATGCAAAATGTATAATGCGGAAAAGGAGGGACCGCCGTGGAGCATGATGGTTCAATGGGGCGGGTGCTGCGCTTTTGCGAGTGGATCATGAGATTTGCGTATACAAACTTGCTTTGGCTGGTTTTTACGTTGCTCGGTCTCGGTGTGTTCGGCATCATGCCCGCGACCACAGCTTTATTCGCTGTCATGCGGAAATGGATTCAGGGGCAGGACAACGTTCCAGTGCTAAAAACGTTTTGGCGGGAATACAAGGCTGAATTTTTTCGTTCAAATCTGATTGGCGCTGTATTGGCGATCATCGGATTGATCATTTATATCGATTTGGCCTTTATTTATCCAAGACATTTCCTTCTGCATGTTCTGCGCTTCGCTATTATGATATTTGGATTTTTGTTCGTATCCATGCTTTTTTATGTGTTTCCGCTGCTTGTCCATTTTGACTGGAAAAAACGTCTGTATGTGAAGTTTTCGCTCTTGCTCAGTGTGGCGTATTTGCAATATACGCTCGTCATGCTTGCGCTGACTGTCGCTCTGTTTTTCTTGCTTGCGTACCTGCCCGGCATTGTCCCTTTTTTCAGCGTCAGCCTGATCAGCTACTGTCATATGCGAATTGTTTATGCCGTACTGCTGAAAGTGGAGCGCCAAGACGGTGTGCCGCAGAAGAAACATCTTACACGGGAAGCTTTTTATCCGGAGACGAGGTGATCATCATTTCTCTATCATAACACTGTTCCAAACGGAATAGATTGATAGAGAAAGGAGAGCGGATAAGATGCTGAAGGTGGCAGTATTCGATGAAGAACATGAAAAAGACTTACAGACGGAAATCAATTCATTTTTAAAAGGGATTTCGGAGGAGCAGCTGATTGATATCAAATATACGGTTTCGGCGGCGTGCGACCCGGACGGTGAGCAGCTTTACTGTTTTTCCGCCCTTATTCTATATCGAAAATAAAAAAAGATCTTCCCGCGGGCGCGGAAAGATCTTTTTTGTTAATATGCCTTTTTTACTCTTGGACTTCTCGGTTTGTCGATTTTCTCCGCTTTTTTGATCTCTCTTCGTTCTTTTGAGAGCGATTTATAGAGAGCGGCAATCATTAGCAGGATGACGATAGAAAACGGCAGCGCTGCCAGTATTGCTGTGTTTTGCAAAGCGGAAAGACCGCCGGAATACAAGAGGACAGCAGCCATGGCAGATTGAATGATGCCCCAGCTGAATTTTACTGAATTGGCTGGGTTCAATGAGCCGTATGTCGTCTGCATGCCGAGCACAAATGTTGCAGAGTCAGCAGACGTAATAAAGAATACAGCGATCAGGATCAATGACAAAATAGATGTCACCATCGCCAGCGGATAATGGTCAAGTGTTCCAAACAGCATCGTTTCAGTTGACAGCTTCGCTACATTGAATGTGCCATTCTGCTGAAGATCCATAGCCGATACGCCAAAGATAGAGAACCATAGGAACGCGAGAATACATGGTGTTACCAAGACACCGATCAAAAATTCACGGATCGTCCGTCCTCTGGATACCCGGGCGATGAAAATGCCGACAAATGGAGACCAGGAAATCCACCATGCCCAATAGAAAATCGTCCAGCCGTTAATCCATTCACGTTTTTCAGGATCGTACGGTGTCAGTCTGAAGCTCATTTGCACGATGTTTTGAATATACTGTCCGATAGAATCTGTAAATGAGTTCATAATCAGTACGGTAGGCCCGACAAACAGCACAAATAGCATTAATAGTCCAGCTAATACCATATTGGTGTTGCTCAAATACTTAATGCCTTTTCCGAGTCCGCTCCACGCAGAAATCAAGAAAAGCACAGTAACAATGGCAATCAAGATAAATTGAACGAGAAAGTTATTTGGGATGCCAAATAAGTAACTCAATCCGCCGTTAATTTGAGTCGCTCCGATACCAAGGCTTGTCGCTACCCCGGCGACTGTGGCAAAAACAGCAATACAGTCAATCAATTTGCCGATCGGTCCGTTAACTTTATCGCCGAGAATCGGTGACAGCGTGCTGCTGATTAATCCTGGAGCGCCTTTTCGGAATTGGAAATAGGCAATGCATAATGCCACGACGGCATAAATGGCCCAAGCGTGCAGACCCCAGTGGAAAAACGTATAGCGGAGTGCATCTCTAAAGGCTTGGGGGGTTTCTGTTTCACCTGATGGAGAGCTAATTGCGTAATGGCTGATCGGTTCAGCCGCACCGTAGAATACCAAGCCGATTCCCATGCCTGCGCTGAACAGCATGGCGAACCATGATAATAACCCGAATTCCGGTTTTTCATCGGGCTTACCGAGTTTAATTTTGCCGATCGGGCTGAAAATCAAAAAGAGACAGAACCCGACAAACAATGAGACAACTAAAAGATAATACCAACCAAACGAATTGGTGATAAATGCTTGTGCAGATTGGGATACGTTTTGCAGGCTGTCAGGAGAAACAACGCCCCACAATACAGCGGCAGCTGTGATCACAATCACAATCCAAAATACACTAGATATATTTTTCAAATATTCTCACCCTCTAAATTTTTTGTGTACGCCTATATCTGCTCGTAGGCTTAGTATGGTCGTACGCTGGCAGATCATTCCTCTCTTAAAATTACCCCGCAATCAGGTGAAACAAAACAAGTCCCACCCTAACATGAATGCGGAGAATTTTCAAATGTTCAGCGTTTTGTAAAAATTTGAAAAGGCTGGTCAAGAGCGGGCAAAGCGACCGGCATTGAGCCCCGCAAGCCTTCCTGTTACAAGTGCGGAGGTAATATTGTATCCTCCTGTGTAGCCGTGGATATCCAGAATTTCACCGCAAAAATAAAGACCCTCCATTTTTTTAGAAGCCATCTTTTTCGGATCAATTTCTTTTACGGATACTCCTCCTCCTGTGACAAATGCCTTATCAAGAGACAGTGTGCCGTTTGCGAGAACGGTAAACTGCTTGCAGTCCTTTACAAATTGTCTGAAAGGGTCCTTCGGCAGCTCAGAAAATGATACGTTCGGAGAGATGCTGTTTTTTTCGAGCAAGAATAGGAGATAGCGCTCCTGCATCCAAGGTTTCAGCACGTTTTTAATGGCTTTTTTCGGTGCTTCCTTCAGTTCTTTATACATCTTTTGGAATAGTGTTTCTTCATTGATATCCGGATACAAATCAATTCTGATTGGCACTTGCGGCTGTTTTTTCAGCTCTTTCACGACAAATTGGCTGCATCTGAGAATGGCAGGTCCCGAGAGGCCGAAATGGGTAAACAGCATGTCCATTTTATGTGTGATGATCGGTTTGCCTTTTTTATTTAACACACTGACAGCAACATCTCTTAGTGATAAGCCCTGAAGTGTTTTTTGCTTAATGAACGGTTCGGCAGATGTGACGGGCACCTCTGTCGGAAACAGCTCTGTTATGGTATGCCCCGCAGCTTCAGCCCATTCATAGCCGTCTCCCGTGCTTCCGGTATGAGGCACACTTTTACCGCCGACAGCGATAATGACTGCCTGACTATGGATCATTTCGCCGTTATTCGTCACAATCCCTGCTGCTTGTCCATCTTCATAGATGACAGATTTAATTTTCTCGTTCGTTCTGATCGTTACGCGGAGCTGTTTCAGCCTGTTTAACAGCGCGTCAACGACACTTTGGGCTTTGTCTGTTACAGGAAACATCCGGCCGTGATCTTCTTCCTTCAATTGAATGCCTAGATTTTCAAAAAACTTGATAATGTCTTCATTGCTAAATTCTGAAAACGCACTGTATAAAAAACGCCCGTTGCCGGGGATGTGCTTAATAATTTCCTCTACAGGAAGGCGGTTCGTCACATTGCAGCGGCCGCCCCCGGAAATCGCGAGTTTCCGGCCTAATTTATTTCCTTTATCTATCAGCAAAACATCTGCGCCCTGTTCACCTGCTGCAATCGCAGCCATCAAGCCTGATGGGCCTCCACCGATTACGATTACGTCATATTGCTTCATCTTTATCATCAACTTTCTTTTTCCGTTTCGTGTGCGAACACCCTGTCCGCAGTACTATTATAGCGAAAGAAAGCCTCTCCTTAAACGTCTTTTGCCGCGAACCTGAATGTTCACAAGATTGCTTTTGTATTTATTACCGTCTAAATGCCTAGTTGTGGTAAAATAGAAAAGTTGAATCTTCGTAGAAAATGGTGATGAAGAAACATGTCAAGCAAACTGTTAAGAGGCACGTTTGTATTAACGCTCGGTACATATATATCGCGGATTCTGGGAATGGTCTATTTAATTCCCTTCAGCATTATGGTCGGGGCGACAGGCGGTGCATTATTTCAATACGGATACAACCAATACACTTTATTTTTGAATATTGCTACGATGGGCTTTCCGGCCGCTGTTTCTAAATTTGTTTCCAAATATAATTCCAAAGGGGATTATGAAACAAGCAGAAAAATGCTCAAGGCGGGCATGTCAGTTATGCTCGTCACTGGAATGATTGCCTTTTTCATTCTGTATTTATCCGCTCCGATTTTTGCGGAAATATCACTGGGAGGAAAGGATAATAACGGCGTGACAATCGATCATGTCGTTTATGTCATTCGCATGGTCAGCTTAGCGCTTTTGGTCGTGCCGATTATGAGCCTTGTCCGCGGATTCTTTCAAGGGCACCAAATGATGGGGCCGACAGCTGTTTCCCAAGTCGTTGAACAGATTGTCCGCATCATCTTTTTACTGAGTGCGACATTCTTGATTTTGAAGGTTTTCAACGGCGGCCTTGTAATAGCTGTCGGTTATGCAACCTTCGCAGCGCTGATCGGCGCCTTCGGAGGATTGATCGTGCTGTATATTTATTGGAACAAACGGAAGGGCAGCCTGTTGGCGATGATGCCGAATACGGGACCGACAGCAAACTTAAGCTACAAGAAAATGTTCCTCGAGCTGTTCAGCTATGCCGCTCCGTACGTTTTTGTCGGACTAGCCATCCCTTTGTATAACTATATTGATACAAATACGTTTAACAAAGCGATGATTGAAGCCGGCCATCAAGCCATCAGTCAGGACATGCTGGCGATTCTTACCCTGTATGTACAAAAGCTCGTGATGATCCCGGTTTCCCTTGCAACGGCTTTCGGACTGACATTAATTCCAACGATTACTGAATCGTTTACAAGCGGAAACTATAAGCTGCTGAATCAGCAGATCAATCAAACGATGCAGACGATCCTGTTTTTAATTATTCCGGCTGTTGTCGGGATATCTCTATTGGCAGGACCGACGTATACGTTCTTTTACGGATCAGAGAGTCTTCATCCTGAGCTGGGGGCAAACATTCTGCTTTGGTACTCGCCAGTTGCGATTCTGTTCTCTTTATTTACGGTCAACGCAGCTATTCTGCAGGGGATCAATAAACAAAAATTTGCGGTTGTCAGCCTTGTGATCGGCGTCGTGATCAAGCTTGTGCTGAATGTTCCGCTGATCAAGCTGATGCAGGCTGACGGCGCGATTTTAGCGACAGCGCTTGGATATATCGCTTCACTTTTATACGGATTTATCATGATTAAGCGCCATGCAGGCTATTCGTATAAGATATTAGTTAAACGGACTGTTTTGATGCTGGTCTTATCAGCCATTATGGGTATTGCCGTGAAAATCGTACAGTGGGTATTAAGCTTCTTTATTTCCTACCAGGATGGCCAGGTGCAAGCTGCGATCGTTGTGGTGATTGCGGCAGCTGTAGGCGGAGTTGTCTATCTGTATTGCGGCTACCGGTTAGGATTTTTGCAGAAAATATTAGGCCGCCGTTTGCCGGGGTTCTTAAAGAGAGGCAGACATGCTGGCTGATGAACAAGATATATTGAAACTGAGAGCTCGCATGCTGCGGGCTTTCTTTTATAAAGGAGAGATCGGGTATGAGACTTGATAAGCTGCTTGCCAACAGCGGGTATGGTTCCAGAAAAGAAGTAAAAGCTGTTGTGAAGGCGGGTGCCGTCATGGTCGACGGTAAACCGGCCAAAGATGTAAAAGCGCACGTTGATCCTGATACGCAGGAGGTTACTGTATACGGGGAACCGGTTGATTACCGAGAGTTCATTTATCTTATGATGAATAAGCCCCAGGGAGTGCTGTCGGCGACTGAGGACAGCCGGCAGCAAACAGTGATCGATCTGCTGACGCCAGAGGAGATGAGATTTGAGCCGTTTCCCGCCGGCAGGCTTGATAAAGATACAGAGGGCTTTTTGCTGCTTACAAATGACGGCCAGCTCGCACATCGGCTCCTTTCGCCTAAAAAGCATGTTCCCAAAACGTATGAAGTCCATTTAAAATCAGAGATTTCGCCGGAAGGCATCTCCGATTTGGAAACGGGTGTCTACATTGAAGGCGGCTATAAAACAAAGCCGGCAAAAGCGGAAATCAAAGCAAACGACAACGGCAATACCGTCATATACCTGACGATTACAGAAGGAAAATACCATCAGGTCAAGCAGATGGCAAAGGCTGTCGGCAATGAAGTCATTTATCTGAAGCGGCTTTCGATGGGGCCAGTTTCCTTGGATCCCGCTCTGGCGCCGGGAGAATATCGTGAGCTTACAGAAGAAGAGCTTCAGTGGCTGAATGAGCCGCAAGCATGAAAAAAATCCCGCATTTCGATGCGGGATTTTTTATTGATAAGCACACAAAAACAAGGCTCAGAAGTTTCTTCGCCCTATATCTATCAGGCCGCTCACAGGCGGCCCTATGTAATTTTTCAATTTATGAGGTAATCTTTACTTTCTTTCTCGTTGTCTCCCACTTGCCACGGCTTGGACTATGAACAAGGTCATTATATGCCAACACATTTAAGTCTCTTTGAATCGTTCTAGGTGTAATGCCGAATTCGTCAACCAGTTCCTGTGTTGTCACAAGACCTTTTTCTTGGATAAACATGTAAACTGATTTGATTCGAGTTAGCATACGGTTTGTTGAAGGTTTCAAAAAACCACTCCCTATCATAAGATCGGATGGACTTGACTAACCACAACTCACGACTATCAACTGAGTACGAAATAGCAACAAAGGCAGACATCTGTAATTTTTAAAATAATTCGCCCTCATTATACACGATATCGTAGTGATGAATCTAGGGATAACTCCTATTAATTTTTTCCAATTTGAGTTGGGCAGCCATCCTTGTTGGATTACTATGTATTTCGACACAATATTATTATGGTTAAAGAAACTTTTTTTATTCTGTTTCGTAGTAAATTTTGGAGGTGGGTGAGATTTGACAAAATTGCTTGAAGCTTCAATAGAACAGGCAGGGTATACAAGCCGAAAAAAAGTGCTCACCGATGTTTTTTTGGAAGTCGGAAAAGGGGAGCTAGTCGGGCTAATCGGAGCTAACGGCGCCGGAAAAAGCACCGCAATCAAGGCGATACTCGGCCTCTCAGAAGACTTTAAAGGGCATATTGCCTGGAACGACTGTTCATTTGCATATATTCCGGAGCATCCGTCCTTTTACGAAGAACTAACGCTGTGGGAGCATTTGGATCTGATCAACACGCTCCGCGGGATTGAGGAGAGTGATTTTGCGCATCGGGCCCAAAGCCTGCTGCAGACGTTTTCGCTTGACCATGTCATGCACGAGCTGCCTGTCACCTTTTCAAAAGGCATGCAGCAAAAACTGATGCTTATCCAGGCTTTTCTCTCTAAGCCGGATATGTATGTGATTGATGAACCATTTATCGGCCTTGATCCGATATCGACAAAACGTTTTGTGGACATGCTTATGGCAGAAAAAGATCGGGGAGCCGGTATTCTCATGTGTACCCACGTACTTGATACCGCAGAAAAAATTTGCGACCGGTTTTACATGATGGAGAAAGGTTCTTTATTTCTCCAAGGCACGTTAAAAGATATTCAGGGCCAGACTAGATTAGAGGGGCAGTCATTGCTTGACTGTTTTTATAAGGCGGTCCAAGGTGATCAGCCATGAACGGGCGTACGCTCTTTTTTCGAAGGCTGTTTGACTATTACAGGTATCAGTTTAAAGTATTCCATGCGGTCATTGACTGGACAGTCGCTCTCTACATTGTTTTGCCGGCGCTTGCTTTTGTCATCTATCAGTATATCGATTTGATGAACGGAAGAGGCCTTTTTTATGAGTGGTCTGAAATGATGGAATGGAGATGGCTGTACGCTGTGTGTGTGCTGATCGTGTGCACAGGCTCAATCCATACGTTTTTAATGGAAGCAGACAAAGTGTTTTTGCTGCAAAAGAAAGAGATAATCTATCAGCTCAAACAGTACGCGCTGATGTATTCTTTTTTTGTCACGCTTGCCAAATGGCTGCTGTTCTTTTTCATTGTTCTTCCCTTTATCAGTCATATCACATTGGCAGAAAGTACGGCTCTATTGTGCTACCTGTTTGGCCTTCATACAACCTTTTTAGCCTTAAAGCAAGACAGGATCAGAAAGCCGCGTTCCATTTCAAGACGGATTGCAGAAATTCTTTTCAGAGCCGTTCTTTTCTCTGGTTCTGCTGTCCTGATCGTATTCACTGAGTGGCGTTTGCTTGCGCTCATTGGCATTTTGTTTTTGATTTTTGCATTCGTCCGCGGTTGGAAAAAGACAGCTTTGTTCTCGGCTTTTGAAGCAGAGGTGACTGAAGAGAAAAAAAGCAGGCTTGCGCTTGCCGGGCTTGTGATGATGATGAGCCAGGAGGCGGGAATCCCGAAAGTAAAAGACAGGCTGAGAAGAAAGCCATTATTATACCGGAATTCAAAAAGGATATTTAAAAGACGAACGATCTTGACTGGCTATAAGGAATTGTTTTTTAAAGTCACGCTGAGGAATGGCGAGTATGCGAGGCAGATGTACATGCTATTGTCAGCTTTCACCGTTCTAATATTTGTCTCCCCTATCTGGCTGAAGCTGATTGCGCTGCTGGTGTATACAGGCGTTTGCCGTTATATCCTTACACTTATCTTTGACAAGGTCATGGATGCCCCTTTTTTAATTGGCGCCGATAAGGAAAGTGATGAGTATTACCGGGCCAAAAAAAGCTGTATCAACACCCTGCACTATGCGTTTGCCGCCTTTTGTTTTGTAGCGGCCGCTGTCTCTTTATTGTTTACATAAAAAAACCCAAACGGCTGACGTCTGGGTTTTTTGTCTATGTTATAAAATAAACAGCTGGATGAAAAACAGAATGGCGAAAACGATGACGAGCGGATGAATCTCTCTCCATTTTCCACGCGCTGCTTTTACGATCGGATACGAAATAAAGCCAAGCGCAATTCCTGTAGAAATGCTTGATGTCAGAGGCATGGCCAGAATGACGAGAAACGCAGGAAATGCCTCGTCCATCTCTTTCCAATTCATATTGGAAACTGAGCTCATCATCAGGCTGCCGACAATAATCAAAGCAGGAGAGGTGATGGCGGCTATGCCGGATAAGGCGCTGACTAGCGGACTGAAAAACATTGAGATCCCAAACATCACCGCAACAGTCAAAGCTGTAAGCCCCGTTCTTCCCCCGGCTGCGACACCGGCGGAAGATTCGATAAATGCAGTTGTCGGACTCGTGCCGAAAACAGCTCCTACTGTCGTCGCCGTTGAATCTGCAAGCAGTGCTTTTCGCACGTTCGGCAGCTTGTTATTCTTCATCAGCCCGGCTTGCTCGGCAACACCGATCATCGTGCCGGTCGTATCAAAAATCGTGACCAATAGAAAAGAAAAGACGACAGCGTACAGGCCGTGATGAACGACATCTCCAAAAGCGGAAAACGGATTAGAGATGATCAATCCGTCCGGCAAATGAGGAAGCGACATAAAGCCCTTTGAAAAATGCAGCTGCCCGGTAAAAAAGGCAATCAAAGCGGTAGCTGCCATTCCGATGAATAAGGCGCCGCTGACATTCAGCACCATTAAGACTACACTGATCAGAAGGCCGACCAGCGTTAAAATAACCCCAGGTGAATGCAGATTGCCGAGAGTAACCAGGTTTGACTCATCAGCAGCCACAATTCCCGCCTGCCGCAAACCGATAAAAGCAATAAACAGCCCGATCCCTGTTGTGATCCCGTATTTTAAATTGTTTGGAATCGCTTCTATAAGTTGTTTTCTTAAAGGCGTTAACGATAGAATAATGAAGAGAACCCCTGCTGTAAATACGGCGCTGAAAGCTGTTGCGTACGTAATGCCCCCATCGCTTGCACTTACGACATGAAAGGCTAAATAAGCGTTCAAACCCATGCCGGGCGCAATAGCAATCGGGTAATTTGCTGCCAGGGCCATCCACAGCGTTCCGACAATGGAGGCAATAATCGTTGCGGTGAAAACCTGGTCGAAAGGAACTCCGGCATTAGCCAGAATGACCGGATTAACCACGACGATATAGACCATTGTGAAAAAGGTGGTCAGTCCTGCTATGATTTCTTGCTTTATGGATGTTTGCTGCTCTTTTAGATGAAACATAGTATCCTCCAATTACGAACGTTTTAACAAAACACCATTAATATTATTCGTTTTATTTTGTTTTTGCAAGTCATTTCTTGCGGAAAGGGGATCGTTATGAACTGGGAAGTCGAAGTGATTAGAAAAAAAGAGGATTTAATTCGTGATACGCAGGAATTTTTGAGAATCAACAGTGTAATGGACGAAACAACCGCCGGACCTGGCAAGCCGTTTGGAGAAGGAGTAAATGCCAGCTTGACTTCATTGTTGAAGCTCGGAGAAAAAGAAGGCTTTACAACAAAAAATCTTGACGGCTTTGCGGGCCATATTGAATGGGGCGAGGGCGATGACATTGTCGGCGTACTTTGCCATGTTGACGTCGTGCCGCCAGGAGATGGGTGGACGAGTGATCCGTTTTCAGCTGATATCCGTAACGGACGGATTTATGCAAGAGGCGCCATTGATGATAAAGGTCCGACGATGGCTGCGTTCTACGCGCTGAAAATCGTGAAAGATATGAATCTGCCGCTGTCCAAGCGTGTCAGAATCATTATCGGAACAGATGAAGAAAGCGATTGGAGATGTGTGGAGCATTATTTCAAGCATGAAGAAATGCCTACGCTGGGATTTGCGCCTGACGCCGATTTTCCAATTATTAACGCGGAAAAAGGGATCATTGATGCTTCACTACTGATCCCGCACCGCTCAAACGATTCAGAAACAGTGCTTGTCTCATTTCAGTCAGGCCTTCGCTTGAACATGGTGCCTGATGCTGCGGAAGCTGTCATTGAAGGGCCGAAAAAAGAAGAGATTCTTGCTTCATTTAAAGACATGCTTCGCACGACAGATCAAAAAGGGGAAGCTGAAATAGAAAACGGACAGCTCATTTTGCGTATGTACGGGCTTTCCTGCCATGCGATGGAACCGAACAATGGGATCAATGCCGGCCTTTTATTGTGCAAATTTCTGCAGCAGGCTAAGCTTGATGAAGCAGGACAGCGGTTTGTGCAAGTCGTGACAGACAAGTTTTCAGACGATACGAGAGGGAAGAAACTGAATATCGACTGTGAGGATGACATTAGCGGGGAGCTGACATTAAATGTCGGGACACTGCGCTATACGGAAGGGCAAGGAGGCGAGCTCGGTATCAATATCCGCTATCCTGTTACCGCAGAAAGCAAAGCGATCCGCGATGCATTCGAAAGCGCATCTGAATTTGAGCTGGGAGAATTCAAAGACAGCAAGCCGCATCACGTGTCAGCAGACCATCCGTTAGTCAAAACCCTTCAAAAGGTTTATGAAGGCCAGTTGGGCAAAAAAGCTGATTTAATCTCAATCGGCGGGGGGACTTATGCTAGATCTTTAAAAGCCGGTGTCGCGTTCGGCCCGCTGTTCCCCGGACGTCCTGACAGCGCACATCAAAAGGATGAATATATCGAAATCGATGATTTGCTTAGATCGACAGCTTTATATGCGCAGGCGATCTATGAACTTGCAAAATAAAAGGACCGGCTTCTTCTGAAGCCTGTCCTTTTTTAAACAAATGACCATAAATCAGTTGATAAATACCGTTCTCCCGTATCGGCTGTCATGCAGACCACAACTTGGTCAGGAGAGAGGCGTTTCGCTGTTTCGATTGCCGCGAAGCATGCAGCGCCTGACGAAGGGCCGACAAGAATTCCTTCTTCAGCAGCGAGGCGTCTTGTCGTCGCATAGGCGTCTTCATCAGAGATTTTGATAATTTCATCATATACCTCTTGATTTAAGATTGGAGGAATAAAGCCTGGACTCGTCCCTACAAGCTTATGTGCGCCGGGTTTTCCTCCGGATAATACAGGCGAACCCGCAGGCTCGACAACATGAACCGTGATATCCGGAAAAAACTCTTTGAGCGCTTCACCTGTTCCGGTAATGGTTCCGCCCGTTCCGGAAGAGGCTACAAAAGCGCCGAGCGGTTTTCCGATTTCCTCTATTGCCCGGGCAATTTCAGGCGCCGTTGTTTTCCGATGCGCATCAGGATTGGCAGTGTTATCGAATTGCATTGGAATATAGCTGTTCGGAATTTGTTCGGCAAGCTCCTTCGCTTTTTTGATGCTGCCCGGCATTCTTTCCGCTCCAGGCGTTAATACAACCTCTGCGCCGTAAGCTTTTAGTAGGTTGATCCGTTCCTTCGTCATCGTATCAGGCATGACGAGAATCGCTTTGTAGCCGCGTGCTGCCGCATTCATGGCGAGCCCGATTCCGGTATTTCCGCTTGTCGGCTCTATAATAACGGAGCCCGGCTTGAGCAAACCGTTTTGTTCTGCTTCTATGATCATCTGATAAGCGGCTCTGTCTTTCACACTGCCGCTCGGATTGAAGAATTCAAGCTTTAAATAGACTTGTGCCGCGTTTTCTGGCTGAAGCCGATTTAATCTCACAAGCGGTGTATCTCCTATCAAATCGGCTGTATTTTCAACGATTTTCAACATTGTCATTCCTTTCTGAATAAAACAAGTGTCATATAATATCCTAACATAATAAACGTTTGTGCGAGAGTGTTTTCATACACTGTTCCTCTATTCGCACAGCCTCTTTATTGATAAAATAATAGCTGTCAAAGAAGGGAGTGTCAGACGGATGCCAGATATACGGCCTCATTATTTCATCGGTGTTCCCATTCCTGAGGGAATCGCGAATCCGATTTACCAAGCTGCGAAAAACGAGCCGGTTTTGACGTTTCAAAAATGGGTGCACCCGCTTGACTACCATATCACGTTGATTTTTCTCGGAGCGGCGGATGAGACACAAATCCAACAGCTTGAAGGCTCACTAGCTGCGATTGCTTCAGAAACCGATCCGTTTCCGATTGAGTTTGGCAAAATAGATGTATTCGGCGACCGCAGAAGGCCGCGTGTTTTACATCTGGAGCCAAAGAAAAACAGAACGCTTGAACTATTGCGGGAACATACGAAACAGGCTGTTCTTCAAGCCGGCTTTCAAGTGGAAAAAAGACCGTATCACCCTCATATGACGCTGGCTAGAAAATGGACAGGCGAAGAAGGATTTCCGGCACATGTTCCGTTTGAAAGCGGCGAGGTTTCGATGATGGCTGAACGGTTTTCGCTCTTTCAAATACACTTGAACCAATCACCAAAATACGAGGAAATATTCAAATTTCATTTATCTTAATTCATTGCGGAGTGGAGAAACGAACATGGCACAAATCATCAAAATTCATGATTATATATCGAGATATGAGCTTGATCCTTACCATTATATAAATCAGTTTGTACGGCTGAAAAAAGAGCGCTGGCTTTCACTAATAGAAGCAGCGGAGCGCCAGCATGAAGAAAGACAAGCCAGTGCCGAAGAGCCGGAACCGGTGCAGAAACGAAAAAAATTTTCATTGAAAAGAAGAAAAGAAGAGATAAAAGCCGATATACAAGAAGAGAGACACCAATGGTTTGAGGAAGAAGACGATTTACATGTAAGGCTGCCGAAGAGCAGGATGGCGCTTGCTTCTTTTTATAAAAGACATTTATATGACTTTCAGCTTAAATGGGCAAGCTCTACTCTTTCAGAAATATCACATCTCTCAAACCAGGTGAAGCAGGACCGCATTTTGCGTTATCTGACCCAGCAGCTGCCTGATTCTTATTTCATTATGTATAAGCCTGTGCTGCAAATTCAGCAGGCGGCGGTTGAATTAAGCATTGTGATTATTTCCCCGCTTGACATTTATTGCGTTTCTTTTTTAGAGGCGGAGGAAGACAGTGTGTACATCGGGTCTAAAAATCGTTTTTGGGAGAAGAAAACAGCCTCTCAGACTGCATCAGTGTTAAATCCGGGGCTGAGCCTGTTTCGCACGGACTCCGTTGTGTCAAAGATCATAAAGGAAAAACAGGCTGAAATTCCAGTTCGAAAATTGCTTCTGAGCAGAACGTCGTACATCGATTACCCGGAACCGCCATACGGCTTAGAAATAGCAGATAAGCGGGGCGCGGAGGAATGGATTGAGCGGCAGAAGAAAAACACTGCTCCGATTAAACATCATCAGGTAAAGGCAGCAAAGGCTCTATTGTCTTACTGCATGTCTGACTCCTATCGCAGACAAGAGTGGCTGGAGTAAAAGAGAACGATTTGAGCGGTTTTCTCATAACATAAGCAGGTGAGAAAGATGAGCCATTGGTTCTTTATTATTAATCCCACAGCAGGGCATCGAAACGGCCTGCGTGTTTGGAAGTCCATTCAAAAGGAATTGATCAAACGAAAGGTCGAGCACCGTTCATTTTTAACTGAACACCCGGGACACGCTGAGGTGCTCGCCAGGCAGATTTCAACGATACAGGAATATAAGCTGAAGCGCCTGATCGTCATTGGCGGAGACGGAACCATGCATGAAGTTGTCAACGGGCTGAAAGATGTTGACGATATTGAACTGAGCTTTGTGCCGGCGGGCGCGTATAATGATTTTTCGAGAGGATTCTCTGTTAAAAAAAACGATCTGATACAGGAAATCAAGAAGGTAAAGCGTCCGTTAACCCGAACCTTTCATTTAGGGAGCGTTAATTTCCTTCAGGATAAATCTCAGATTCTTTATTTTATGAATCATATCGGGATCGGGTTTGACGCATATGTCAATAAAAAGGCGATGGAATTTCCGTTGAGACGGTTTTTTCTTTTTCTTCGCCTTCGATTTCTTGTGTATCCGCTTTCCCATTTGCACGCCTCGGCGACCTTTAAGCCGTTTTCATTAGCTTGTACAATAGAAGGAGAAACACAAGAATTTCATGATGTCTGGTTTGCGGTTGTATCCAACCATCCGTTTTACGGGGGCGGCATGAAGGCGGCGCCGCTTGCAAATCCGCGCGAGAAGGCATTTGATATCGTGATCGTTGAAAATCAGCCGTTTTTGAAAAAATATTGGCTTTTATGTCTGATGGCATTTGGAAAACATACAAAGATGGATGGCGTTACGATGTTTAAAGCAAAGGACATTACGTTTTATACGAAGGACAAAATTCCGTTCCATGCTGACGGAGAAATCATGGGCACCACCCCGTTTCGTCTGGCATCGAGTCCTTCACCCCTAAGGATTAAAACATAAACGTGTTTGGAGGAGAGAGCTTCCAATGGTCAGCATCCGCCGCAGCTTCGAAGCGTATGTCGATGATATGAATATCATTACCGTTCTGATTCCTGCTGAACAAAAAGAAATCATCAAACCGCCGTTTCGGCTTGAGACAGAAACAACCGATTTTCCTCTGGCTGTCAGGGAGGAATGCCGCCTTGAAGCAACATACAAGTACGTCTGCGTATCTGACCGTCCAGTGACATTCGGAAAAATACATGCCGTCAGAGCGTCCAGCGGCGACAAAACGGATCTCCAAATTGGCGCGGTCATCCGGACGGATACGTTTGATGATTCATTTTATTACGACGGAGAGCTGGGGGTTGTTTATACTGCGGATTATACTGAATTTAAAGTATGGGCGCCTGCCGCAACCTCAGCTGCTGTCAAGCTCTCACATCCGAATAAATGCGGGCGCATATTCCAAATGATTCGGATAGACAAAGGCGTCTATACCGTTACTGTCAACGGTGATCTCCACGGGTATGAGTATGTGTTCTGCATCTGCAACAATTCAGTATGGGCGGAAACGGTTGACCCGTATGCAAAGGCAGTGACAGTAAATGGAGAGAAGGGTGTCGTCCTGCGCCCGGATCAAATGAAATGGGCTGACAAGCTTAAACCATTCTCAAACCCTGTGGATGCTGTCATCTATGAGATGCACATCCGCGACTTCTCCATTCATGAAAACAGCGGCATGAAAAACAAGGGAAAATACTTAGCGCTGACGGAAACAGATACGCAAACCACAAATGGCTGTTCTTCCGGACTGGCGTATATAAAAGAGCTAGGCGTTACACATGTAGAGCTTCTGCCGGTGAATGATTTTGCCGGAGTTAATGAAGAGAAGCCGCTTGATGCTTACAATTGGGGATATAACCCGCTTCATTTTTTTGCCCCGGAGGGAAGCTATGCCTCAAACCCTCATGATCCTCAAACAAGAAAAACAGAGTTAAAACAAATGATCAAAACCCTTCATCAGCATGGACTGCGAGTCATTCTGGATGTCGTCTTTAATCACGTGTACGAGAGGGAGAATTCACCTTTTGAAAAGACAGTGCCAGGTTATTTTTTCCGGCATGACGAATTTGGGATGCCGTCAAACGGCACCGGCGTTGGCAATGACATTGCGTCAGAAAGACGGATGGCGAGAAAATTCATTGCGGATTGCGTCATCTACTGGATTGAGGAATACGATGCTGACGGCTTCCGCTTTGATCTGCTCGGCATTTTAGATATCGATACCGTTCTTTATATAAAAGAAAAAGCAACTGCAGTAAAGCCTGGAATCCTGCTTTTTGGAGAAGGATGGGATTTGGCAACACCTCTGCCGCATGAACAAAAAGCGATCTTGGCGAACGCTACAAAAATACCGGGCATCGGTTTTTTTAATGATATGTTTCGTGACGCTGTGAAAGGGAACACCTTTCACCTCACGGCAGCGGGATTTGCGCTCGGAAGCGGCGAAGCAGCGGGAAACGTTATGCACGGGATAGCCGGCTCTTCCGGATGGAAGGCATTAGCACCAATTGTTCCTGAACCCAGCCAGTCCATCAATTATGTTGAGTCACACGACAATCACACCTTTTGGGATAAAATGGGCTTTGTGCTTTCTCAAGAAACTGACAGGAGAAAAAGAAGCAGGCAAAGGCTTGCAGCCGCGATTATCTTGCTGGCCCAAGGGGTGCCATTCATTCATAGCGGACAGGAATTTTTCCGGACGAAGCAGGGAGTGGAAAACAGCTATCAATCCAGTGACAGCATCAATCAGCTGGATTGGGATCGGCGTGAAACGTTCAAAGAAGATGTTGACTATATCCGCAGGCTGATTTCGTTGAGAAGAACGCATCCGGCATTTCGTCTCAATTCCGCTGCAGACATCCAGAGCCATCTTGAATGTGTAACGCTAAAAGAACACCTTATCGCATACAGGCTCTATGACCTTAACGGGATTGATGAATGGGAAGACATCATCGTCATTCATCACGCGAGTCCGGACTTCGTTGAATGGAAGCTGCCAAACGACAAAACGTACCGGCTTTTATGTGACACATCAGGTCTTCATCATGATCCGAAAGAAATCAAGAAAGCGGTTGCGGTAAACGGCATCGGAACGGTTATCTTATATTTAGCATCAGATCTTAAGAGTTTTGCTTGACGAAGTTTGTGCTATAGCGCTAAAATTTAAAGGACGGCTATTGATTAGCATATGAGACTCTCAATAGCTGTCTTTTTTATTTTCATACGATTCGTACGAAAAAGGCACTCGCTGGATAGACTGGAGACGATTAGCCTTTATTCTAAAATATTTTAAGAAATGATGGGTTGAACATTGATATGAACTGGTTGGGACAATTACTAGGTAGCGATTGGGAGATCTTCCCCGCCGGAGGAGCTACAGGAGATGCATATTATGCGAAACATAACGGGCAGCAGCTTTTTTTAAAACGTAATAGCTCACCTTTTTTAGCTGTTTTATCCGCCGAAGGCATTGTTCCGAAGCTGGTTTGGACAAAACGGATGGAAAATGGGGACGTCATTACGGCCCAGCACTGGATGACCGGCAGAGAGCTGAAGCCCAAAGATATGAGCGGACGGCCCGTTGCTGAATTGCTTCGTAAAATACACACATCAAAAGCCTTGCTGGACATGCTGAAGAGACTTGGAAAAGAACCGCTGAACCCGGGGGCTCTTCTGTCTCAGCTGAAGCAGGCTGTATTTGCTGTGCAGCAATCTTCGCCGCTGATTCAAGAAGGAATCAAGTATTTAGAAGAACATCTGCATGAAGTGCATTTCGGTGAGAAAGTCGTTTGCCATTGTGATGTCAATCATAATAACTGGCTATTGTCTGAAGACAACCAGCTGTATTTAATTGACTGGGACGGCGCCATGATCGCTGATCCGGCGATGGATCTCGGGCCTTTGCTGTACCACTATGTCGAAAAGCCAGCTTGGGAGAGCTGGCTGAGCATGTACGGCATTGAGTTAACAGAAAGCCTGCGGTTACGAATGGCTTGGTATGTGTTATCGGAAACAATCACTTTCATTGCCTGGCACAAAGCAAAAGGCAATGATAAGGAATTTCATGATGCAATGGAAGAACTGCATATTCTCATGAAACGTATCGTTGAATAATCAGGAATACGAATCCATTTGCTCTACCCATTGAGAGAGGCTGTTCTGATGCTCTTGTATGTGTGAGTCGATGGATTTGGACGATATTCCTGATTGGCTGTAGCGGTAAACATCTTCCAGCACGTTTTTGAAGTTTGAATCAAGCTCGGTGTTTGCCATCAGCGATTTAATCACACGCTCAAGCTGCTCGTATTCTGCGACGGTTCCGCAGCAATCCAATTGATGGTCAGTCAATATATCCTTCAATAAATGAACTTGATGCTCATAATGTAAACCCATAACGGTACACATCCCTTCAGTATCATACGGGTTAAATTGTTCAAAATAGAGCGTTTTTATGCATGTGAAAGGAGTGTTCCGACAGACGGGAACCTCTTTTTTTATATCATCGGCCCTAAAAGGCACACTGGAAAAACGATCTTGCGGGTCTTTTTAATTCATGGTATGTTGTTAGTCGAAATAATAGATAGAGGTGTCAATCATATGAGAATGCGCCACAAGCCTTGGGCTGATGACTTTTTGGCTGAGAACGCAGATATTGCCATCAGCAATCCTGCTGATTATAAAGGAAAATGGAACACAGTGTTTGGCAACGACAATCCGATCCATATCGAGGTCGGTACAGGAAAAGGGCAATTCATTTCTGGAATGGCCAAACAAAACCCGGACATCAATTATATTGGTATTGAGTTATTTAAAAGCGTCATCGTGACAGCCGTCCAAAAAGTAAAAGACAGCGAAGCGCCGAATGTAAAGCTTCTGAATATAGACGCGGACACGCTGACGGATGTGTTTGAGCCTGGTGAAGTTAAACGGGTCTACTTGAACTTTTCTGATCCTTGGCCGAAGAAACGCCACGAAAAACGCCGTCTGACGTATTCCCACTTCCTCAAAAAATATGAAGAAGTAATGGGAAAAGGCGGAGCGATTCATTTTAAAACGGACAACCGCGGCTTGTTTGAATACTCTTTGAAGAGCTTCTCTGAGTATGGCCTGCTGCTGACATATGTCAGTCTCGATTTGCATAACAGCAATCTGGAAGGCAATATTATGACAGAATATGAAGAAAAATTCTCAGCGCTCGGCCAGCCGATCTATCGGGCTGAAGTTGAATGGAGAACGTAAACAGACTCTGAAGGAGTCTGTTTTTTTTATGGGCCGTTTGCTACCATGATGACAGGGGGGATGAAAATGGAAACAATGAAAATTGGAAACATGACGTTAACCTGGCTTGACGGAGGCGTGACACATATGGACGGAGGTGCCATGTTCGGCGTCGTTCCAAAGCCGCTATGGTCTAAAAAATATCCAGTCAATGAAAAAAACCAGATTGAACTAAGGACAGACCCTATCCTCATTCAAAAGGACGGACTGAATATTATCGTTGACGCCGGAATTGGGTTCGGCAAGCTGACTGATAAACAAAAACGAAACTATGGCGTGACACAAGAATCGAATGTGAAAACATCATTAGCGGCACTCGGATTAACGGTTGCTGATATAGACGTAGTCGCTATGACACACCTTCATTTCGATCATGCATGCGGTTTAACAGAATATGAGGGAGAACAGCTCGTCTCTGTCTTTCCGAATGCAGTGATTTATGCATCAGCTGTTGAATGGAATGAAATGCGCCATCCAAATATCAGATCGAAAAATACGTATTGGAAAGAAAACTGGGAGGCTGTTGCCGGCCAAGTCAAAACCTTTGAAGACACCTTAACGATTACAGAGGGGATTACGATGCATCACACCGGAGGCCATAGCGACGGACATAGTGTACTTATATGCGAGGATGCGGGTGAAACCGCCGTACATATGGCAGATCTGATGCCGACACACGCCCACCGCAATCCGCTATGGGTGCTGGCTTACGATGATTATCCGATGACGTCTATACCGCAAAAGCAGAAATGGCAGGCATTCGCAGCCGAAAAAGACGCTTGGTTTATTTTTTATCATGACGCTGGATATCGCGCGCTTAAATGGAATGAGGATGGAAGTATCAAAGATTCAGTCAAGCGAATGAAGCGATAGCATATTTTTATGTTTACCCTGCATGTTTTCCGGCTAATAATGCAAACCTAGTACTAATTATGCTCAGAAAGGAAGAGGCAGGGTGAAACAATTCAAAGTAACAAACGAAGGAGACATTCAAACAACATTAAGAGGCCTTGAAGTACTCTCTGTTCCTTTTTTGAACAAAGGTGTTGCTTTTACTGAGGAAGAAAGAAAAGAACTTGGTTTAAAAGGCTTTCTGCCGCCAAAGGTATTAACAATTGACGATCAGGCGAAAAGAGCATACGAACAATATTCCGCACAGCCTGACGATTTGAGCAAAAATGTCTATTTGACAGCACTGCACGATCGGAATGAAACGCTGTTTTACCGCCTGTTAAATGACCATTTAGGGGAAATGCTCCCGATTGTCTATACACCGACAGTCGGAACGGCGATCCAGAGATACAGCCATGAATACAGAAAACCAAGAGGGCTCTATCTGTCAATCGATGACCCGGACGGTATGAGAGAAGCATTTAAACAGTATAAAGATCAAAGCGATACGATCGATTTAATTGTTGCAACTGATGCGGAAGGAATTTTAGGAATCGGAGATTGGGGCGTCGGCGGAATCGCGATTTCTATCGGCAAGCTAGCGGTTTATACGGCGGCTGCCGGCATTGATCCGAGCAGAGTGCTGGCTGTCGTTTTAGATGCGGGGACAAATCAGGAGAGCCTCTTAAACGACCCGCTTTATGTCGGCAACCAGCATTCCAGAGTACGCGGGGAACGCTATGACCAATTCATTGACGATTATGTTGCGCTGGCGAGAGAAACATTCCCAAATGCATTGCTGCACTGGGAGGATTTCGGAGCGAAAAACGCGCGCAGCATTTTGAAACGCTATAAAGATAAAGTGTGTACGTTTAATGATGATATCCAAGGTACAGGCGCTGTCTCACTGGCGGCAGTCTTATCCTGTGCAAAAGCGTCTAAAGTGCCGCTGAGGGATCACAGAGTCGTCATATTCGGAGCAGGAACGGCAGGAATCGGGATTGCTGAACAGCTGCGGGAAGCATTGGTGCGCGAAGGGCTGAGTGAGGAAGAATCATACCAGCGCTTCTGGTGCATAGACCGAAACGGGCTGTTAACAGATGATATGGATCAGCTTCTTGATTTCCAAAAGCCTTATGCCCGTTCGGCTGATGAAGTGAAGGATTATCAGCGTAACGGAGAAGGCGGGGGTATTGATCTCCTTGAAGTGGTTCGGCAGGCAAAACCGACGATCCTGATCGGGACATCTACGGTTTCCGGTGCTTTTACTGAAGAAATTGTAAAAGAAATGGCGTCACACGTAAAACGTCCGGCGATTTTGCCGATGTCGAATCCGACAACTCTTTCTGAAGCAAAACCCGAGGATTTAATCGAATGGACAGAAGGCCGTGCGCTGATCACGACAGGAAGCCCGTTCCCGCCAGTGGAATATAACGGTGTAACGTACCATATCGGACAAGCAAACAACGCGCTTGTATTCCCTGGTCTCGGGCTTGGAACGATTGTCACTAAATCAAAATTAATAACCGATGGCATGTTTGAAGCATGTGCCCGCGCGATCGCAAGTATGGTTAATGTCGGGGTGCTTGGCGCGCCGATGCTTCCGAAAGTAGAGGATTTGCGGACTGTATCGGCAACCGTTGCAGTTGAAGTCGCTAAAACTGCAATTAAGGAAGGCGTTGCGACAGAAGAGCCTGAGGACATCATACAGGCTGTGCAGGACGCGATGTGGTATCCGGTATATAAACCGATTCGCGCGATATAATAAAAAAAGAGCCGCTGCATAGGCAGCGGCTTCTATTTTATGCTTGTCCGGTGTTTGTTAAGAGGCAATTGTATCAATGACATCTACAATTATCCCCGTTTTCGCATCCACCATGACTTCATACTGCTCTAATTCTCCGAAAGCTGATCGTGTAATGCCGGTTTTGTATACCTGTACTGTTTCTCCGTTCACATTGTAAGGCTCCGGCTGGGTGTAAATCCATGATCCATCAATCGGCCCCCGCTGCTTAAAAGCGGATTTTACGATTCGAAGCGCTTTTTCTGAAGAAATATAAGGCTTCATCACATATTGTTTCACAACGACAGCCGTACAAATGCCAAGTCCTGCTCCTAAAAGAAGATGACGCAATTTCAAAATAAAGCACCTCCTGGTTGATCGTACTTTTCATTATACAGAAACCGCCAAATCCTGTTAAGCAATACGCGGCTGATCGAGCAGATTCGGTCAGGGTGCTTGGAAAACTTGATTTTTTCTAATAAAATAAAAGGACTACATAGAAATGAGGGGAAAACATGAATCAAGAAACGAAAGCGCTTTTCCAAACACTGACGCAGCTTCCCGGCGCGCCGGGCAATGAGCATCAGGTTCGTGCTTTTATGAAGCAGGAGCTTGCCAAATATGCCGATGACATCGTTCAGGACAGACTGGGAAGTGTTTTCGGGGTGAGAAAAGGCGCAGAGGGCGCACCGAGAATCATGGTAGCCGGGCATATGGACGAAGTCGGCTTCATGGTTACATCCATCACAGACAACGGGCTGCTCAGGTTCCAGACGCTCGGGGGCTGGTGGAGCCAGGTGCTGCTTGCACAGCGAGTTGAAATTCAAACAGATAACGGGCCTGTTCCGGGTGTGATTTCAAGCATACCTCCGCATCTGCTGACAGATGCTCAGCGAAACCGCCCGATGGATATCAAAAACATGATGATCGATATCGGAGCGGATGATAAGGAAGACGCTATCAAAATCGGCATAAAACCGGGACAGCAGATTGTTCCTGTCTGTCCGTTTACGACGATGGCGAATGAAAAGAAAATATTATCAAAAGCGTGGGATAACCGGTATGGATGCGGCTTGAGCATAGAACTTCTGAAGGAATTGCACGGAAAAGAACTTCCGAACACGCTTTATTCGGGTGCAACGGTTCAGGAAGAAGTGGGGCTGAGAGGCGCGCAGACGGCTTCTCATATGATTAAACCGGACTTGTTTTTCGCGCTTGACGCCAGTCCGGCAAACGATATGAGCGGTGACAAAAATGAATTTGGCCAGCTTGGAAAAGGCTTTTTGCTCCGTATTCTTGACAGAACGACAGTCATGCACCGCGGAATGAGAGAATTTGTTCTTGATATGGCGGAAACACATGATATTCCATATCAATATTTTGTATCAGGCGGGGGAACAGATGCAGGCAGAGTTCATATTTCGAACAGCGGCGTTCCTTCAGCGGTTATCGGAATTTGTTCCCGCTACATTCATACGAACGCTTCTATCATTCATATTGATGATTATGCTGCTGCTAAAGAAATGCTCATCAAACTTGTAACAGCCTGCGATAAGCAGACAGTGGATGCGATTAAAGAAAATATGTAGGATTTCATGAAAGCTTGTTGAACGGGGCAGTAAGCCCGGATCGACAAGCTTTTTTCTTATTCTGTTTCAAATACATAGGAAAGGGCCTTAATGGCTTGGTTCACGGTTTCAACCGTTATATTCGCTTTGTTGGAAAGCTCTTTTAACGGATGGTGGAGCGATTCCGGCCGGATAATAATCAGGGGTTTTCCTTTTGCGATTGCATATGATGCATCCATTGCCGTGTTCCACTGTTTGTATTTTTCGCCAAACAGGGCGATCACAAAGTCTGCTTTATTCATCAGGACGGCGGTTCTGAAGTTGTTCATGTCTGAGGCTTTATCATCCTTCAAAACGGCATTTGGCTGAACGCCCATAATTTCTTCTCCGATATTGTCTGATCGGTCATGATTCTCCATCGGGCCGACAAACGTAATCGGCAGCTTCAGTGATTTTGTTTTCTCTTTGATTTCCTCACGCCAATTGCTGTGGATTTCTCCTGCTAAATAGACGATAAACTCCATACTGAATCCCTCCTTATATATGTCCATCTGTAAGTTTTACCCTCATGTACACGATGTTAAACGAAACGAGCTTGATAATGCAAATGAAATATGATAATGATAATGGGAAAGCCAATCTTACATATCCGTTCGTTGCATATAAGTGGTTTTGCCGCAAGCAGTTTGGTATGATCCAAATGGACGAGTATCGATAAACAAACATGTAAGAACATAAACAACTGGAGGGATATGAAATGAAAAAAATTGAATCAACTCAAGAGCTGGAAAAAGCGGTAAAGGATGATTGGGCGGTATTTATGTTTTCAGCTGACTGGTGCCCGGATTGCCGTTTTGTAGAGCCTTTTCTGCCTGAACTGGAAGCGAACTTCCCTGAATTCACTTACTACTACGTAGACCGCGACAAATTCATTGATACGTGTGCAGAGTGGGAAATTTACGGGATCCCAAGCTTTGTTGTGTTTAATGAAGGAAAAGAAGTCAATCGTTTTGTGAGCAAAGACCGCAAAACAAAAGAAGAAATTGAACAGTTTTTAACTGACTCTCTCGCAAAAGCGTAAAGGAGGATACCCGGTTTGAAAATGACCTCAAGGAAGCTGTCAGATATACTGAAACAGCGCCTTCAGCACGAGAATCGCTCCTTTCTGTTTGACAGAGAAAAAGACACCCTCCGTGTTGAGGATCAAACGACCAAAAAAGGAATTACGCTCGACCTGCCGCCGATTATTGCAAAATGGGAACTGAAAAAAGACGAAGCCATTGATGAGATTGTGTACTATGTCTCCGAAGCAATGACGGCAATGGAAGGGAAGGCTCAGGAAATGACCGGAAAAGAAAGCCGCATTTATCCGGTTATCCGCTCGACTTCTTTCCCGGACAAGTCCAGCGAAGATATTCCGCTCATTTATGACGATCATACCGCAGAGACAAGAATTTATTATGCGCTTGATCTTGGGAAAACCTATCGCTTAATTGACCAGCGCATGCTTGAGAAAGAAAACTGGACAAAAGAGCGGATCAGAGAAACGGCTGCATTTAATCTCCGTTCCCTGCCGACGGTTGTCAAAGAGGATACGGTTGCCGGTAATTACTTTTATTTCTTCAGGGCAAACGACGGTTACGACGCCAGCCGGATTCTGAACGAAGCGGTATTAAATGAGTACAAGCAACGTGCAGAAGGTGAGCTGGCAATCTCTGTTCCGCATCAGGACGTTCTGATTCTTGCTGACATCCGGAATGAATCGGGGTATGATATTCTAGGACAAATGTCGATGAGCTTCTTTGCAGGCGGCACCGTTCCGATTACCGCCCTTTCATTTTTGTACAATGAAGGAAAGCTGGAACCGGTGTTTATCCTGGCGAAAAGCCGTCCGAAAAAGGATTAGAAAGGATTTTTACTTATGAACGCTTTTTATAATAAAGAAGGTGTGGGAGACACGCTCCTGATCTCTCTTAAAGATGTGACACGTGAACAAATAGGCTATGAAAAACGCGGTGACGTCGTCAAAATGTTCAATAACGAAACAAAGGAAACAACGGGCTTCAACATTTTCAATGCGTCTACTTACTTGACCATTGATGAAAACGGTCCTGTTGCGCTCTCAGAAACATTCGTGCAAGATGTGAATGAGATTCTAAGCAGAAACGGCGTTGAAGAAACATTAGTCGTTGATTTATCACCGAAGTTTGTTGTGGGGTATGTGGAATCAAAAGAAAAACATCCGAATGCGGATAAACTAAGCGTATGCAAAGTCAATGTAGGAGAAGAAACGCTTCAGATCGTCTGCGGCGCACCTAACGTTGACCAAGGCCAAAAAGTTGTCGTTGCCAAAGTGGGCGCCGTGATGCCGAGCGGACTTGTCATTAAGGATGCAGAGCTTCGCGGCGTTCCGTCAAGCGGAATGATCTGCTCAGCAAAAGAGCTCGCTTTGCCGGATGCTCCTGCTGAAAAAGGAATTCTGGTGCTAGAAGGAGACCATAAGGCGGGAGACGCATTTCAGTTTTAGACTCCCATAAATCCGACCCAAAAAACGAATCATGTGAAAAAAGCCGCTAAGCCCTAGTTTAGCGGCTTTATTTTGCTGAAAGCTTAATCTTTTCTGGGCCGACCAGCAATGGTATACTAAAAACCGTCCCAGAAAACTATAAGGGAGTTAGAGATAAATTATGAGTTGGCTTCATAAATTTTTTGATTTGTTTTTAGGCGAGAGCGAAGAGAATGCTGAACGGGAGAAAAAAACTGCTCAAATTCCGCAGCAACAAGAAGTACATCATCCTGAAGGACAATTAAAAAGATTGGAAGATCCTAAAATATATTATGAATATCCAAAAGGCAAGTTCCGTTTTCCAATCGTGCCTGACGGATACAAAAATCAAGACTTGAGAAGGCGCCGTGCACCATCGGACGAACCGAAATCCGCACCTCGTCCAAGCGCCGCATCATACAGAGAACGTCCCAAAGATGAAACAGAGCAGCATACATATCAAACATCAGAGCCGGCGAAGAAACCGTTTAAACCGACAAATATCCCTTCGCCTGTATATGGTTTCAATCAAAAACCATCCGTCAAAAAGGATGTGCCGAAACAGCCTTCTGAGACATTGAAGGCACCGGACAAATCTGTAAAAGAGAAAGTAACACTGCTGTCCGAAGAGATTGAACGTGAACGCAGCTATCCTGCTCCAGACAGACCGGTACAGCACGTGAAAGAACGACCCTTTCCGGATAGCCAATTCGAAGAACAGCCTTCTGGCGTATTAAACAGAACGACTGCAGGGCGTGAAGAAGCGCTGGCGCAGCGCCCAGCCGAAGGGCGGTCAGACAAGAGAGTGCCTTCTGCTGCAGACATTCAGCAGCCAGAAAAAGACGCTCCTTTCTTCCCTGCGGGACAACATGAAGAGCAAACAGCACCTAAGATACTGACAGATACGGTGGCTGAGCCACAAGAAGGCCTTACAGGCAGCGAAGTAAGCCGTGAAGACATCAAGTCTGCAACAGCTGAGATTCAAGAAGAACAAAGGGAACAACAGCCAGAGAAATTGGAAGAGCCTGTGTTCCGCGGTGAACAACATGAAGAGCAAACAGCACCTAAGACACTGGCAGATACGTTGGCTGAGCCACAAGAAGACCTTACAGGCAGTGAAGTAAGCCGTGAAGACATCAAGTCTGCAACGGCTGAGATTCAAGAAGAACAAAGGGAACAACAGCCAGAGGAATTAGAAGAACCTGTGTTCCGCGCTGAACAAGATGAAGAGCAAACAGTACCTAAGTCTCTGGCAGAGGCAGTATCTGAGGCTGAAGTATCAGAAGAGCCGTCAGACAGCTCAGTAAACAATCATCACGAAATCGCGGCAGAAGCTGCTGAGACCCCATCTGTTCAAGAAGAGCAAATGGAAATTCAACAGGACGAGCCTTCCTTATTTACTGATCATGAGCATTCAGCATCTGAGGCTCTGACTCAAGCAGAAACTGATGCCAAAGAATTAGAAGCGCCATCAGACAGCATAATAAATAATCAGTACGATATCCTGGGAGAAGCTGAGGACACGAAGATAGATGTTCAGCCAGACAGCCAGACAGAATCGGTGCAGAATGACAGCCTGGAGCAGGGTTCCAGACCGTTTGCTGCAGCCTATCAAAACCGGCAGGAAATCCATGCGAACGAAACACATGCAGCTATAGAGGAGCCGCAAAAAAGGCCTGTCATGCAGGAGAAACGGACTGAACGAAGCGCATCTCCTCAAAAAGGGCCGTCCGTTCCTTTTAATGTCATGATGCTGAAAAGAGATACGCATAAACAGCAAAAAGCAGAGGAGCGCCGCGGCAGTTATGTGTTTCCGAATGTTGCACTGCTTGATGTCCCGCCAGCACAAGTTCAGGACGATACTGCGTGGATCGAAGAACAGCGTCAGCTTCTTGATTTGACCCTGAAAAATTTCAATGTCCGCGCCAATGTGGTCCATGTGACCCAGGGGCCGTCTGTCACAAGATTTGAAGTGCATCCTGAACCAGGCGTAAAGGTAAATAAAATCACCAACTTATCTGATGATATTAAACTCAGCCTGTCCGCAAGAGATATTCGGATTGAAGCGCCGATTCCGGGGAAAAACACGATCGGAATTGAAGTGCCAAACCGCTCGAGCAAGGTGGTTGATTTGCGCCAGATGATTCGCAGCGCAGCCTTCAGGACAAGCAAGTCACCGCTCACGGCTGCGCTGGGATTGGATATCTCAGGGAACCCTGTCGTCATCGACTTAAAGAAAATGCCGCATGGTTTGATTGCGGGCGCCACGGGCTCGGGAAAAAGCGTTTGCATCAATACAATATTAGTCAGCCTGCTGTATAAAGCCGATCCGAGTGAGGTAAAGGTGCTGCTGATTGATCCGAAAATGGTAGAGCTGGCCCCTTACAACAAAATTCCTCATCTCGTCAGCCCGGTCATTACTGACGCCAAAGCGGCTACGGCTGCGTTAAAGTGGGTCGTTGAGGAAATGGAGCGGCGCTATGAGCTGTTTGCCCATTCAGGTGTTCGCGACATTGACCGCTTTAATCAATTAACCGCTGATCATCACACGGGCGAAAAGCTGCCGTATTTAGTTGTGGTTATTGATGAGCTTGCTGATTTGATGATGGTGGCTCCAAATGATGTGGAAGAGAGCATTGCGCGGATCGCCCAAAAAGCCAGAGCGTGCGGAATTCATCTGCTTGTCGCAACCCAGCGGCCGTCAGTCGATGTCATTACCGGCCTGATTAAGGCGAATATCCCGACGAGAATCGCATTTTCTGTCTCAAGCCAGGTTGATTCCCGAACGATCATTGACATCGCCGGTGCAGAAAAGCTTCTCGGAAAAGGGGATATGCTCTTTTTGGAAAACGGCTCGGGAAAACCTGTCCGCCTTCAAGGGAACTTTGTATCGGACCGCGAAATCGACCGCGTTGTTTCTCACGTCAGAAAACAAATGCCACCAACCTATTTATTTGAACAAGAAGAGCTTGTAAGACAAGGATCAGCCCTGAAAGAAGAGGATGAACTGTTTAACGAAGCGTGTGAGTTTGTTGTTGAGCAAAACAGCGCGAGCACTTCAAGTCTGCAAAGAAGGTTCAGAATCGGATACAATCGCGCGGCAAGGCTGATCGATATGATGGAAGCAGAAGGCATGATCTCTGAGGCAAAAGGAAGCAAGCCTCGAGAGGTGCTGATCACAGCAAGTGATTTAATAAACGAATAATAAAGGTTCATTTTCACACCAAACATGGTATGATAGTGTTTAGAGCATTTAACAGCTATGCCGCTTTACAGCAGATGCGCATAGACAATTCCTGATATCTAGGTTTAATCGGAAAGAAATAACCGGATACTAAATATAACAAAACATATAAAATACGCCGCAAAAGGGGGCTTTTCAGCCGCCGCGGTCGCAAATTGAAATGAGCGTCATATACTGGGGAACAGATAGACGTTTGTTGGAGGTACAATTATGACTGTTTATCATTTTGTTGGAATAAAAGGGACCGGTATGAGTCCGCTTGCCCAAATACTTCATGATAATGGATATACTGTCCAAGGATCGGATATCGAAAAATTTATTTTTACGCAAACAGCGCTTGAAAAAAGAAATATTACGATTCTTCCTTTTAGCGCGGATAATATCAAACCCGGCATGACAGTCATCGCCGGAAACGCATTCCCAGACACGCATCCTGAAATTGAAAAAGCCATGTCTGACGGAATTCCGGTGATACGTTATCATAAGTTTTTAGGCGACTACATGAAAAAATTCACTAGTGTTGCCGTTACGGGCGCACACGGCAAAACGTCGACTACGGGTCTGCTGGCTCATGTGATCCAAAACGCGAAACCGACCTCTTTCTTAATTGGGGACGGAACAGGCCAGGGAAATGAAAACAGCGAATACTTTGTGTTTGAAGCGTGCGAATATCGCCGCCATTTCTTAAGCTATCAGCCAGACTACGCGATCATGACAAATATTGATTTTGATCATCCTGATTACTTCTCAAGCATTGACGATGTGTTTGACGCTTTCCAAGAGATGGCTCTGCAAGTCAACAAAGGAATTATTGCCTGCGGAGACGATGAGCATCTGCCGAAAATCCATGCGAACGTACCTGTTGTATATTACGGCACGGGGGAAGAAAATGATTTTCAAGCCAGAAACATCGTTAAAAGCACGGAAGGGACAACTTTCGATGTATTTGTACGCAATACATTCTATGATACGTTTTATATTCCTGCGTACGGCAACCACAATGTATTAAACTCATTGGCGGTCATTGCGTTATGCCATTATGAAGAAATTGATTCCAGCATCATTAAGCATGCCCTCAAATCATTCGGCGGCGTCAAACGCAGATTCAATGAGAAGCAGCTCGGGGATCAAGTGCTGATAGATGACTACGCTCATCATCCGACAGAAATAAAAGTGACGATTGAGGCGGCAAGACAGAAATACCCTGATCGTGAAATCGTCGCGGTATTTCAGCCTCATACATTTACGCGGACGCAGCAATTCCTTGACGATTTCGCAGAAAGCCTGAGCGGGGCTGACTGTGTGTATCTATGTGATATTTTCGGCTCAGCCCGGGAGAATGCAGGAAAGCTGACAATCGGCGACCTGCAGGGAAAAATTCATAATGCTAAGCTGATTGAAGAAGATGACACATCTGTTTTAAAAGCTCATGAAAAAGCCGTTCTCATCTTTATGGGAGCAGGAGATATCCAAAAATATATGAGAGCCTACGAAAACGTCATGGCATAATAAAAAGCAGTGATCTCACTGCTTTTTATTTATCTGATGGAAAAGCTTGTTAAAGGATTTTCTTACATAATGGAGAATAATATGTATACAGCCCAGTACACATGTTTATGATTTAAGAAAACGGGTAAACAGCAGTATATCCTGCAGCAAGGAGGTTTGAGATGATTATTATTCTTTATTTAAGCGTTGCACTCATCGCAGTCGCATTTCTGGTGTTAGTGATCTACTTGTCTAAAACATTGAAGTCACTGCAGCTGACACTAAAACACGTCGCATCCACTCTCGAAGGGCTGGAGGGACAAATGAAAGGCATCACAACTGAAACAGCCGAGCTGTTACATAAGACCAACCGCCTGGCTGAAGATATTCAGGAAAAATCAGAAAAGCTGAACACGGTCGTTCATGCTGTTCAAGGGGTTGGAACTTCTGTACAGCAGTTCAATACATCCATGAAACAGGCGGCAGGGTCTGTATCGGCATCAGTAAGAGAAAATCAAGACAAGATCAATCAAGTTGTCACATGGAGCCAAGCAGCAATGGAAATTTGGGAGAAATGGAAACTAAGAAAAAAATCAACTCTCTAAGAGAAAAAAAACTATGAGGAGGAATAATGATGAGCAAAGATGGAATTAATAGTAAAGATTTTTTAATCGGAACTTTAATCGGGGGAATCATCGGTGCCACTACCGCTCTTTTTCTAGCGCCTAAATCAGGCAAAGAACTTCGCGACGATCTCGGCAGCCAAGCTGTTGCTTTACGAGATAAAACTGACAAAATGACGGCAGATGCAAAGGAAAAAGGCACGCAATATGTCAGTATCGCAAAAGACAAAACATCCAACATCACACAGCTTGTGGCAGATCAGTCAGGACAGATCATGAACAAGGTGAAGGATTTAAGAGATCGTTCCAAATCTGCAAAAACTGATTCATCAACTGATATGCAAGAGATGAGAGAAGAAGCGATGCAGGCGGCCGATGAAACAAAAGATCAAGTCCTCCAAACGAAAGAGGATGTAAAAGACGAACTGAAAGATGCACAAAAACAGGCTGAGCATATCAATCGCTAAGCAGGGAAGGAAGAGCTTGAGTCATGGCAAAACAGCTTATTCAATCTGAGGAAGAATTTAAACGGATTGCAGAACAAGAAGGCACTTTCGTCTTCTTTAAACACAGCATCACATGCCCGATCAGCCAGGCAGCATTTCATGAGTTTGATGCCTTTGCAAATCAGCATGAGGATGTGCCGGCTTATTATCTGCAAGTACAAGAAGCCCGGCCGCTGTCAAATTTCATCGCAGAAACATACAGCGTAAAGCACGAAAGCCCTCAGGTTTTCGTCATCCAAAACGGTGAAGTGAAATGGCATACCTCACATTCACAAATTACAGAAGCGGCCATTGAGCAGCATTTATCATAGAAAAAAGCGTCCAGATACATTCTGGCGCTTTTTTTTTTGAAAAAACCCTTGAACATTGCCCTCACATCATGTAGGATAACTTCATAGATTACTTTATCACTTAAAAGCGTTTGGGTAATAAAGTAGAGTTTTTATAAAATTTTTTGTATTTCAGTATTTCCATTTGGAATTACTTATAGTAAGATGCATGATAACTACAAAATAAAAAATGAATGTGCAGGGAAAGGATGAAAAAAATGAGCAACACAGAGTTAGAGCTTTTAAGGCAGAAAGCAGACGAATTAAACCTACAAATTTTAAAATTAATCAACGAACGCGGAAATGTTGTAAAAGAGATCGGTAAAGCGAAGGAAGCACAGGGTGTTAACCGATTTGATCCTGTCAGAGAACGCACAATGTTAAACAATATCATTGAAAACAATGATGGGCCGTTCGAAAATTCTACCATCCAGCACATTTTTAAAGAGATATTCAAAGCGGGTTTAGAGCTTCAGGAAGAAGATCACAGCAAAGCGCTGCTTGTCTCCCGTAAGAAAAAACCTGAAGATACAATTGTAGATATCAAAGGTGAAAAAATCGGGGACGGCCAGCAAAGATTCATTGTCGGCCCATGTGCGGTAGAGAGCTACGAGCAGGTGGCTGAAGTGGCTGCAGCTGCGAAAAAACAAGGAATTAAAATTTTGCGCGGGGGAGCCTTTAAGCCTCGTACGAGCCCATACGATTTCCAAGGGCTTGGTGTTGAAGGCCTTCAAATCTTAAAACGTGTAGCGGACGAATTTGACCTGGCAGTGATCAGTGAAATCGTAACTCCGGCTCATATCGAAGAAGCGCTGGACTACATTGATGTCATTCAAATCGGAGCGCGCAATATGCAAAACTTCGAGTTGCTGAAAGCGGCCGGCGCAGTGAAAAAGCCAGTGCTTCTAAAACGCGGACTTGCTGCAACGATCTCTGAATTCATCAATGCTGCTGAATACATCATGTCACAAGGAAATGACCAAATTATCCTTTGTGAGCGCGGTATCAGAACATACGAAACAGCAACAAGAAACACACTGGATATTTCTGCCGTGCCGATTTTGAAACAAGAAACGCATTTGCCTGTCTTTGTTGATGTTACGCATTCAACTGGCCGCCGCGACCTCTTGCTTCCAACAGCTAAAGCCGCTTTAGCGATCGGTGCAGACGGCGTAATGGCTGAGGTTCACCCTGATCCGTCAGTCGCACTATCTGACTCTGCTCAGCAAATGGCGATTCCTGAATTCGAAAAATGGCTGAATGAACTGAAACCTATGGTAAAAGTCAACGCTTAATTGAACAATCCAAAAGGCCGCGTCTGCGGCCTTTTTTATGCTTTCTCGTTTAATTAGTTATAAAATCCAAGTATACGTTTTCATCATCTATAAAAACGTGTATAATTTCATGAGAAGTATTTAAATTTGATGAATAATGAAAAATAATGTACACTACTGACTTACGCTTACAAATCATAAACGACATAATTTCGGACATTATGACATTTCTCTACATAAAGTGTTTATGCTATAGATAAGGATAAGTGTATCCAGTAAAAGGAGTGGTTTTAGGATGAGCAATATTACGATCTACGACGTAGCGAGAGAAGCTAATGTAAGCATGGCAACCGTTTCCCGTGTCGTGAACGGCAACCCGAATGTAAAACCGACAACGCGGAAAAAAGTCTTGGAAGCCATTGACCGTCTCGGCTACCGTCCAAACGCGGTGGCAAGAGGGCTGGCAAGCAAAAAAACAACAACTGTAGGTGTCATCATTCCCGATATCTCAAGCATTTTCTATTCAGAGCTTGCGCGCGGGATTGAAGATATCGCGACAATGTATAAATACAACATTATTTTGAGCAACTCTGACCAAAACATGGAGAAAGAGCTGCACCTGTTAAACACAATGCTCGGCAAACAAGTGGACGGCATCGTGTTTATGGGCGGAAACATTACGGACGAGCATGTTGCGGAATTTAAGCGTTCCCCAGTGCCGATTGTACTTGCCGCTTCTGTAGAAGAGCAGGAGGAAACACCGTCAGTCGCCATCGATTACGAACAGGCGATTTATGATGCAGTGAAGCTATTGGTTGATAAAGGGCATACAGATATCGCATTCGTATCCGGTCCTATGACAGAACCGATCAACCGTTCAAAAAAACTGCAAGGCTACAAACGTGCGCTTGAAGACGCGAACCTGCCGTTTAATGAACAATTTGTCGCTGAAGGGGATTACACATATGATTCCGGACTTGAAGCGCTGCAGCATCTGATGAGCCTTGACAAAAAACCGACAGCCATTCTTTCTGCAACTGATGAAATGGCACTCGGCATTATCCATGCGGCTCAGGATCAAGGCCTATCCATTCCTGAGGACCTAGAGATTATCGGCTTTGACAATACGAGATTAAGCCTCATGGTTCGTCCGCAGCTTTCAACGGTTGTTCAGCCGACATACGATATTGGTGCCGTTGCGATGAGACTGCTGACGAAGCTCATGAATAAAGAGCCGGTTGAAGAGCATATCGTCGAACTGCCGCACCGTATAGAGCTAAGAAAGTCAACCAAGTCATAAGAAAAACAAGAGAGCAAGCTTCACCTCTAAGGTGAATTCTTGCTTTTTTCATGGGGAGAAATGATGAAACGTTTTGATTATCTTACACCTGTTGGTTTTGTGTTAGGGACGATTATTATTGTTATCGGGATTATCTCGGGATCGGGAGTAAGCGGTTTCCGCTCTTTTCTTGATCTGACCTCTTTCTTCATCGTAACAGGGGGACTATGCGCCGCTGTTTTTATCAGTTTTCCGCCGAGAGAGCTGAAAAAAGCGCCCTCTGTGTTAAAGCAGGCATTTATCCGCCAGGAAGACAATGTGAAAGATCTTGTGAAAACCTTTGTCTCTCTTTCCGATCACGCGCGTAAACACGGGCTTTTATCATTGGATGATCAGGCTCGGGAAATCAAAGATCCGTTCTTGAAAAAAGGGCTGCTTTTAGCGATTGACGGCTGGGATGAAGAAACGATTCGGCTCGTCATGGATTCAGAAATCGCAGCAATGGAGGAACGGCACCGCAAAGGACGGCGTGTTTTTGAAAAAGCGGGGGAATTCGCTCCGGCATGGGGAATGATCGGAACACTCGTCGGGCTCGTGTTGATGCTCAAAAACTTAAATGATCCACATATGCTTGGACCGAATATGGCCGTTGCGCTTCTGACGACCTTATACGGTTCATTACTGGCAAACATGGTCTTCAACCCGATTGCTGCTAAGCTCGAAGAAAAAACAGAAAGTGAAATCTTCATCAAGCAGGTAATGGTGGAAGGTATTATCGGAATCCAATCCGGAAAAAACCCGCGCAATCTCGAAAGCCAGCTTGTCGTTTTCAGCTCCCGGGAAGAATGGCAGAAGCAGCCAAATCTAGTAAAAACAAAAAAGGGATCTGTACATGAAGCTTAGAAGAGAACGTTTTGAAAGAAGGAATGGAAGCGGGAAAAACAGCCATTCTTCATCAAACTGGATGGTCACCTTTTCAGATTTGATCACTTTGATCCTTGTGTTCTTTATTTTACTTTTTTCCATGTCCCAAATCGATCTGCAAAAATTTAAAGCTGCAGTTGATTCGATCCAAAAGGAAGGCGGCGGGCTCCAGCCTGGCCAAACGTCCATAGAAAAAAAGGGTACCTCGCCAGCCGATGCGAAGAAGCAAGAGGATCAGCAGGATCAGCTTCTCAAGAAAGTAAATACATATATAAAAGACAATCATTTGAAGACCCAAATGACAGCCAAACGGGATGAACGCGGTGTCGTGCTCGTTCTGCAGGAGGCTGTGCTGTTTGATTCAGGTGAGGCAAAGGTGCTGAAAAATGCTGAAACACTTCTTCACCAAATTGCTGTTCTTCTTCAAACCATTCCAAATGACATTCAGGTGGAGGGCCATACAGACAGCCGAAACATTTCGACATACCGATACCCGTCTAACTGGGAGCTGTCGGCAGCGCGGGCGAGCGGAGTTATTCAATATTTCACATCAAAAGAAAAACTTCCCTCCAAGCGCTTTATCGCTGTCGGTTATGCAGATACAAAGCCTGTAAAGGATAACAAGACAAACGAACACATGAAGGAAAACCGGCGTGTGGAAATCGTCATCAAAAAATAAAAAACGACCTCTTTGTAAAGGTCGTTTTTTATTTTGTTCTTTGCTGCTGCTCAGATCGTATCGCATATAATGCTTTGCTGACGGTTTGTGCATTTTTTTCTGTAATTTCTGGCTTGCGGGGAATCGGAGGATATAAATCGGCTGGATCTCTCCAGGTGGACGGAAGGGTGACGGGGCATTGTTTTTGCCATTTAGCGATCCATTCTGGCGGGATATCGTCTCCCGGATCAATTCCCTTCATCTCAAGCCATATCCTGGCCCAGGCACGGGGCACAACACGCCAAATATCATAGCCGCCGCCTCCCACTGCAATCCATCTTCCTTCGCAATACTGGTGCGCTAAAGTGTGTGCAAGCCGGGGAATTTCTTCGTATATGTTGATTGTTGCAGATAAATGCGTCAGCGGGTCATAGTAATGGGCATCGGCGCCGTTTTGGCTGATAATGACATCCGGATGGAAATAAGCGGCTACTTCGGAAGCCGCTGTCTGGTAAGCCTCAAGAAAAGAATCATCCTCTGTAAAAGCGTCAAGCGGGATATTAAAGGAATAGCCATATCCTTTTCCGCTGCCTTTTTCCTGAATCTGGCCGGTTCCGGGGAATAAATACCTTCCTGTCTCATGAATGGACAGCGTGCATACGTCAGGGTTATCGTAAAACGTAAATTGCACACCGTCTCCATGGTGGGCGTCCGTATCAATATAAAGCACCCTGGCTCTGTATTTTTTCTGGATATATTGAATCGCCACAGCGCTGTCGTTGTATATGCAAAACCCTGAAGCTCTTCCCCGAAAGCCGTGATGTAGGCCTCCTCCAAGGTTGGCGGCATGCAGGGCTTGTCCTGACATCACCCAGTCTGCGGCCGTTAAGGTGCCGCCGACTAAGAGTGATGCCGCTTCGTGCATGCCGGCAAAGACAGGTGTATCTTCTGTGCCGAGCCCGTAGCTTTCTCCTTCTTCAGCGGGAAGCTTTCCCGCGCCCGCAAGCTTGACCGCCTGAATGTAATCGTCCGTATGGACAAGAGCGAGCTCCTCTTCTTCCGCGAGTCTGGGACTGACAATGTCTCCATCATCAAAGGCATTGATCATTTTGAGCAAATCGTATGTTAACAGAACCCGCTGCTGATTAAATGGATGTTCTTGATGAAACATATAGGTTTGATACGATGGAGAATAGATAAATACACTGTCTCTCATAGCAGATCCCTTTGCTCTGACGGCCATATGACGTGGTGCCCATTTCTTTGTAATGCCTGCAAAAACGGCAGCGGATTCATCGTTTTTACACGGAAGACAAGCACTTTTACACCGGGATCATCATGCGGATAAACAAGCACGCTTAATATTTTCACTTGAAGGTCTTGGCAAAGACTGCTGATCTCCGCGAGGCTTTTGGTGATGTCGTTTACTTTTATTTCGATTTGCGATCCCGGCTGGTCAGCGCCTGTCAATTTGACAAACGTCCGCAGCAAATCGGTTTTTGTCAAAATGCCTACTAATTTTTGATGCTGCACCACTGGGAGACAGCCGATTCCATGCTCGTAGAACACAGCAGATATTTCTTCGACAAAATCTAACGGGTGGGCGCAGACGATATCTTTTTTCATAATTGAATCTACGCTTCGTGTGAGAAATCGGCTCCGTTTGCTTTCTTCAAAAATACTCGGGCTGGCCTGTTTCATGTCTCTGTCTGTAATCATGCCGATCACATGGCGGTCTTCGTCTACAACAGGCAGATGCCTGATATGGAACTCCTTCAGTTTGCATATTGCTGTTTCAAGCGTATCCATCTTCGTTAATGTAATGACATCCCTTTTCATGATTTGCTCAACAATCATTATTTTTTCCCCTTTGTCAGTGTCAGTTAATACATATAACGATGATAAAAACGGAGCCTGTCAAATTGTTCAATTGATTCTTGGCTGACGTTTTTTCCGATGCGGGCCATCAGACAGTTTGCAGGGTGGGAGCTGATCTCCGGCTCATCCGTTGCAAACCAGACCAATCCGCCTGCATTCATCATCTTTTCCATAATCTTTCTGTATTCCCACACATCTTTTTTCATCCCTTTTAAATCCCAATGCCAGTAATATTCCGTCGTCATCACGATGTAGTTTTCCATTTGTTCATCCATCATGCTGACGGTCAGAAGCGTCTTTCCGACAGAACATCCCCGATAGGCCGGCGCAACCTCGATGGCACCGAGCTCAAGCAAATCCTCCATATTTCCTTCAGACCATCTTTCGAGCGGGTCAGGATATAAATACGTCACATAGCCGACAATGGTTCGGCCATCTCTGGCAATAATAATGCGTCCCTCGGGAAGGCCTGCAATATCGACTAGTGCTTCATGCTGCTCACGGGGCGGGCGAAATGCGGTTAAATCGTTATGAAACTCGTAACCTGCTAAATCCACTGGAGAGACAGGCCCTTCTATCAGTAAGGAGCCGGTTGCTGTTTTGATGTTTGCTGAATGGTATGTTTTATGATGTTCCACTGATCCACCGTCCCATCAATTCTTATAAAAATACATGCCTTCTTTAAGAATAACAAATTATAAAGCGTTTTCAATATGGTTTATATTTTAAAAATTGAGAAGAATATGAATATATACTATAATAAATGTGACAACTTCAGCAAAGGGGGATGTTTGGGCATGAATTTGAAAGCGTTACCAGCAGTGGAAGGGGATCATCATTTAAAAAATTATGAAGAAACGTACCGGCATTTTGATTGGGCCGAGGCAGAGAAACATTTCTCCTGGCATGAGACAGGGAAACTAAATGCGGCGTATGAAGCGATTGACCGTCATGCCGAATCGTTTCGAAAAAACAAAGTAGCGCTTTATTATAAAGACGCAAACCGGGATGAAAAATACACATTTAAAGAAATGAAGGAAGAATCAAACAGAGCCGGGAATGTGCTGAAACGGTATGGAGATGTGGAAAAAGGGGACCGCGTTTTTATCTTTATGCCGAGATCACCCGAGCTTTATTTTATTATGCTTGGCGCTATCAAAATTGGTGCCATCGCCGGGCCGCTGTTCGAAGCATTTATGGAGGGAGCGGTGAAGGACCGGCTTGAAAACAGCGAGGCGAAGGTTGTTGTCACAACGCCTGAGCTGCTGGAAAGAATACCGGCTGACAAACTGCCTCACTTACAGCATATATTCGTAGTCGGCGGAGAGGCTGAGAGCGGCACAAACATCATTAGTTATGATGAAGCGGCAAAACAGGAGAGCACAAGATTGGATATCGAATGGATGGACAAAAAAGACGGCTATCTGCTTCACTATACATCTGGGTCCACTGGAACGCCAAAGGGTGTGCTTCATGTCCATGAAGCGATGATTCAGCAATACCAGACAGGAAAGTGGGTCCTTGATTTAAAGGAAGAAGACATTTACTGGTGCACAGCTGATCCGGGCTGGGTGACAGGTACGGTATACGGCATTTTTGCACCGTGGCTGAATGGAGCGACAAATGTCATCGTTGGCGGCCGTTTCAGCCCGGAAAGCTGGTATGGAACGATTGAGCAGCTTGGCGTCAACGTCTGGTACAGCGCGCCGACCGCGTTTCGAATGCTGATGGGAGCAGGAGATGAGATGGCTGCAAAATATGATTTAACATCACTCCGGCATGTGCTCAGTGTCGGTGAACCGTTAAATCCAGAAGTCATCAGATGGGGACACAAAGTCTTTAACAAGCGAATCCATGATACATGGTGGATGACAGAAACGGGCAGTCAGCTCATCTGCAACTATCCTTGCATGGATATCAAACCAGGCTCAATGGGTAAGCCGATTCCCGGTGTGGAGGCAGCAATCGTTGACAATCAGGGCAACGAGCTTCCTCCGTACCGAATGGGCAATCTCGCCATTAAAAAGGGCTGGCCTTCCATGATGCATACCATTTGGAATAACCCTGAAAAGTACGAATCGTATTTCATGCCGGGCGGCTGGTATGTGTCTGGTGATTCTGCTTATATGGATGATGAAGGGTATTTCTGGTTCCAAGGCAGAGTTGATGACGTCATAATGACCTCCGGTGAGCGCGTCGGCCCATTTGAAGTGGAAAGCAAGCTTGTCGAACATCCGGCCATTGCAGAAGCAGGCGTGATCGGAAAGCCTGATCCGGTGCGGGGAGAAATCATTAAAGCTTTTATCGCACTCAGAGAAGGGTTTGAGCCGTCCGATAAACTGAAAGAAGAGATCCGCCTATTTGTGAAACAGGGTCTTGCAGCCCATGCGGCTCCGCGTGAAATTGAATTTAAAGATAAGCTTCCGAAAACCCGGAGCGGAAAGATCATGAGACGCGTGCTGAAGGCGTGGGAGCTCAATCTGCCGGCTGGAGATCTATCAACGATGGAGGATTAAAAGGCGACGTTGACACGGGATTTTATTTATGTTAAAAATGATATAGCTTCATATGAAAAGGTAAAGATTGAGACAAGTAGAATATCCTTACGTTCCAGAGAGCTGATGGCCGGTGAAAATCAGCACAGACGGATATCTCGAATACACTCATGAACCGCTTTTGCAAACAAAGCCGGCCAGGCTTTCAGTAGTGAAAGAACGGACCTGATCCGTTATCAGGCAAAGTGATAAGGCGAATGTTTTGCATTCTCTTATTAGTAGGGTGGTACCGCGATAATTAATCGTCCCTTCGTGTAAACGAAGGGGCGTTTTTATTTTAACAAAAAAGGAGCTTTATCTCATGACAAACTTACTTGAAGACTTATCCTTCCGCGGATTGATTCAGCAAATGACGGATGAAGAGGGATTAAATAAACAGCTGAATGAGGAAAAAATCCGCCTGTACTCAGGCTTTGATCCAACAGCAGACAGCTTGCATATCGGACACCTGCTGCCTATTTTAACACTTCGCCGTTTCCAGCTTGCGGGGCATCATCCGATTGCGCTTGTGGGCGGGGCGACGGGCCTTATTGGCGATCCGAGCGGAAAAAAAGCGGAGCGTACATTAAATACTGCTGACATCGTGTCCGAATGGTCCCAAAAAATCAAAAACCAGCTGTCCAGATTTCTGGATTTTGATGCTGCAGAAAATCCTGCTGTCATCGCGAACAACTTTGACTGGATCGGCAAAATGAATGTGATCGACTTCCTCCGTGATGTCGGTAAAAACTTCGGCATCAATTACATGCTGGCAAAAGACACGGTCAGCTCAAGAATTGAATCAGGCATTTCATACACGGAATTCAGCTACATGATTCTTCAATCTTATGATTTCTTAAATCTGTACAGAGACAAAAACTGTAAGCTGCAAATCGGCGGAAGCGATCAGTGGGGCAACATCACAGCTGGTCTTGAACTGATCAGAAAATCAGAAGAAGAAGGAGCCAAAGCGTTCGGCCTTACCATTCCGCTTGTCACAAAAGCAGACGGCACGAAGTTCGGCAAAACGGAAGGCGGCGCTATCTGGCTTGATAAGGAAAAAACATCGCCGTATGAATTCTATCAATTCTGGATCAACACAGATGACCGTGACGTTGTGAAATACTTAAAATACTTTACGTTCCTATCAAAAGAGGAAATTGAAGCATACGCTGAGAAAACAGAAACGGCGCCTGAAAAGCGTGAAGCGCAAAAACGCCTGGCAGAAGAAGTGACAGCGCTCGTTCATGGACGTGAGGCGCTTGAGCAAGCTATCAACATTTCCCAAGCGCTGTTCAGCGGCAATATTAAAGAGCTTTCTGCCCAAGACGTAAAAGTCGGCTTTAAAGATGTTCCATCTATGGAAGCTGACAGCAGCCAAGAGCTATCACTTGTAGATGTATTGGTGCAATCTAAATTATCTCCATCTAAACGCCAAGCCCGTGAAGACATTCAAAACGGAGCTGTTTACATTAACGGCGAACGCCAGACGGAAATAAATTATATCTTATCGGAAGAAGACCGCATCGAAGGCCAATTTACTGTCCTGCGCCGCGGGAAGAAAAAATACTTCCTTGTAACTTATAAATAAGAAAAAAATCCTTTGCCGCTAAGGGCAAAGGATCTTTTTTTGTTTAGCGCATAGGAAAGACAGGAAAAGAGTATATTAGATAGGGCAAACACGATCAATCACCACCTTTTAACAGAAAGGAGCGCTCACCGTGAATCTCATGTTTACGATTGCAAAAGAAAGGCTGCAGCGGGATTATTGGGAGCAGCAGGCGCGAGATAGTGTTGGCCAGCAAGAGGCAAAAGACGAAACAGACGATAAAAAAACCCCGACCGCATAGCGGCAGGGGTTTTTAAAACGATTAACGAGAGTAGAACTCAACGATAAGCGCTTCGTTAATTTCCGGAGCAAGTTCAGAACGCTCAGGAAGACGAGTGAAAGTACCTTCAAGCTTTTCAGCATCGAAAGTAAGGTATTCAGGAACGAAGTTGTTCACTTCAACAGATTCTTTGATGATAGAAAGGTTTCTTGATTTTTCGCGAACACCGATTGTTTGACCAGGTTTTACTTGGTAAGACGGGATGTCAACGCGGCTTCCGTCTACAAGAATGTGACCGTGGTTAACCAATTGGCGAGCTTGACGGCGAGTACGTGCTAAACCTAGCTTGTACACAACGTTATCAAGACGAGAATCTAAAAGAATCATGAAGTTTTCACCGTGTTTACCAGCTAGTTTGCCAGCTTTGTCAAACAAAGTGCGGAATTGGCGTTCGTTTACACCGTACATGTGACGAAGCTTTTGCTTTTCTTGCAATTGCAAACCGTATTCTGATAATTTTTTACGTTGTCCTGGACCGTGTGGACCTGGAGCGTAAGGGCGTTTTTCTAATTCTTTTCCTGTACCGCTAAGAGAGATTCCTAGACGGCGGGACAGTTTCCAAGATGGACCTGTATAGCGAGCCATAATGTGACTCCTCCTTTGGTTTTATTTTTGTGGAAAATAAAAACCGTCTGCTCTATTCGACCATGTACATTTTGTTTTCATGTATCCTCGCTCCAGCAGCAGAGAGTTACACGATACACCTTATGGATAAGGAACAAAATGAAAACATAGAAGCTGAACAAAAAGGCTGCAATATTTCACACAAAGGTCATTATATAATTTATTTGTTTTGAAGTCAACCATATCTCCATTACTGCTTCGCTGTTTATGATATAATAAACAAAAATTAGTGGTAAACTTTTAGGTGATAAAAACATGGTAGAACAAACAAAAGAACAATTATCCGCCTTTCATTATCATATGCTCGATTTTTTATTAACCAAATCTGAAAAAGTCACATTCACCGACTCATTCATATGGCTGACTTCGGCTATTCAAACCTATTTTTCATCCCTTTGTGTTTCGCTTACACCGTCACCATCTGACTCTGCGGCAAAACTGGCAGATGATGAATTACATTTTTCCGCTTCGAAAATAAACGCTTCATTTTATATGATTGAGGACGGCTCCGGCAGGCGCTTTCATCTTACATGCAGGCAGGATGGAGAGATTCCTGAAGGGCTTGCGGACGTGGTTGTTTCATTTTTAAACCAGTCTATGAAACAGGAAAGGCTCTATATCAAAACGATCTATCAAAAAAAGATATACAAAATGACAGAGCTGTTCCATTCACTGCTTGATCAGACAGAGGTGCTGAAGCAGCTTTTAGAAAGCTTGACCCGCACGTTTTCTCCTTTTGAGTTTTCATTGTTTATTTCGCACGACCAAGATCAATGTTTAGGTATTCCTGCAAAAGAACTGTATATGGAAGGGGAAAAATCCGATTCCTTTGCTCTCAAAGTGTATTTGTCCGGGGATATTTTGCGGAAGAATGAATCAGCCGCCTACATTCCGATCAAAGGACAGCAGGGAACGTACGGTGTGTTGATGGTTGAAGGAACGGGCGGCAGTTTGATTACTGACGTCTACCTTGATGAAATGTCGCTGATCGCAAACGCGGCGGGAAAAGCGTTTGAAAATGCCCAGCTCTATGAACAATCCAAAGCAAGCATCGCAAATTTGGAATTGATCAATGAAACGTCACGCCGCCTGAATCAGAGGCTGACATTGACCGATACGATGAATGATCTGGCTGTGAGAATGGCAGAATCATTTCAGGCGGATGAAGTGGGGTTTTTTCATATAGACCATTTTGAAAAGCTAACATTGCTCCCTGGCAGCACAGTGTTTTTTAAAGAAGCGAAGCCATCTGATTTTTATCATGAGTTGAAAGAAAAGCTGTATGAAGGTGAAAAAGGGGTTTTCATCGGAAATGGCCAGTCTGTTTTTGGAAAGGCCGGCTACGGCTCGCTGATGGCCGCTCCGATGATTGAGAATGACCGGCTTTTAGGCTTTGCGGTTTTATTAAAACAGGAACTGTACGCTTTTACATTTGAAATGTACAAGCTGTTTCAAGCGCTGATTCATCACGCAACGCTGGCTGTAACCAATTCGATGCTCCGCGACCGCCTTGAGCATCTCGTGAAAACAGATCAGCTGACTGAACTGTATTCAAGGGTGTATTTAGATGAAAAAATTCAATACAGCATGAAAATCCACCAAAAGGGTGTCTTTATTCTTGTAGATATTGATAATTTCAAGAATGTAAATGATACGTACGGTCATCAGACTGGGGACGAGATTTTAATTCAAGTCGCTTCGGTGATTAAAAGCAACATCCGAAAGCATGATGTAGGCGCCCGCTGGGGAGGCGAAGAGCTGGCGATTTATTTGCCGAATGTGCCGGTTGCGGTGGGTAAACGGATTACTGAGCGATTGGTTTATGCGGTCAGAAAAAACACGAAACCCGAGGTGACCATTTCATGCGGTATCTCCTGCTGGACGGCAGAAAAAAGAAAATCTCTGAAAGAGCTTGTGCATGAGGCTGATGAAGCGCTCTACAGCGCAAAACGAAGCGGAAAAAACCGCTTGATGATTCACGAATCAATAAAATAAAAAAAGCCCAAAACAATATCAGTTTTGGGCTTTTATATTACTGTGCTAACGCTTTTTCAAGCGTTTCGGCAAATTGTGATAAGTATTTTTCATCAATTTCGTCGAAACGGTTTTTCACTGGGCTGTCGATGTCTAGGACGCCGACAACTTTTCCGCCTACATGAATCGGAAGCACAATTTCTGATTGGGACGCTGCATCGCAAGCGATATGTCCCGGAAACGCGTTTACATCCTTAACACGCTCCACTTTTCCGTTTGCATACGCTGTACCGCAAACGCCTCTGCCGAAAGGAATCCGAACACATGCCGGCAGACCTTGGAACGGCCCTAACACAAGCTGTCCGTCCTCTTCTTTGGCAAAATAGAAACCAGCCCAGTTTACTTCAGGCAAAGAATGATACAGAAGCGCTGAGGCATTTGCATAGTTTGCAATTTGATCTGTCTCGTCTTCGGTCATGGCTTCGAGCTGTTTTAGCAGAAGCTGATAGTCTTTTTCTTTATCTCCAGATTGTTTTTCGACATGGAACATGGAAAACCCTCACTTTTTCTATAATATAAAACAAATTTCCGGCTTTTCTGCCGGCATTTGTCGATAAGTTCTTACAGGAACAGCGGCCTTCTGCTTGAATAGTACAAAGAGGAAGGAGTGAGCCGTATGAAAGTAAGCACCAAAGACAAAATTATTGAATCTGCTGTCATGCTCTTTAACCAAAAAGGATTTTCTGGCACGTCTGTCCGTGAAATTGCAAAGTCAGCTGATGTAAATGTTGCGCACATCTCCTACTATTTTAAAGGTAAAGGAGGTTTGATGGAACACTTAGTTTCAGAGTTTTACGAAGGCTACAGCAAAACGCTTGAAACAGCGGCAGGCAATATCTCTTCTCAAAGCACACAAGAACAGCTTCTCCAACTGGTTTTCGATATTTTATCCTATCAGCATAATCACCGTCAATTAACTCGTTTTGTCTACCGGGAAGTCACGATTGACTCCACGTTAATCAGGGAAATTATGTCGACATATCTAATGAAGGAAAAGTATATCTTCCAGCTGATCATTGAGGAAGGAGAAAAACAGCGTGAACATTTAACGCTGCCGCTGCCCCATTTTATTCTTCAATTAAAATCTCTCTTAATGATGCCATATCTTCAGCCTCAATATATTTCAGAAGTGCTCTACATGCAGCCACACGAGCCGTATTTTTATAAAATGTACTTTGAAGAAATCAAAATTTGGATCAGGAGCGTCTTCCGGACAGGAGACGTGGCGCTTATCAATTAGCACCCTTCAAAAACGTCTCATATGCGTATCCGACATCTCCCGCTTGATGGGCATCAGACCCAAACACAAGCGGGATTTTCTTTTGCTTCGCTTCATTCAGCATCCAATCCTCGATATAAACGCTGCCAGCGTACGTTTTTCTTAAGCCGGAAGTATTGAAGTCGAGCTCCATTCCGTTTTCTTCTATGGCATTCAGGCACTGAGAAACGAGTCCGCGAATATGTTCAGACATGCTGTATGGAAACAGCTTGATGAATTTTTGAACGAGTGTGATATGACCGACTCTTTTTGGCTTATTAGAGCCGAGAGATGCTACAATGGAAGAATAGATGCTGCGGTAATACTGTTCATATACAGCTTCAATGCTCCCGCAGGCTGAAATCAGCTCCTTAAAGGTATGCTCATCATAATCAAGGCACAGATAGGAAGAACCTGCGCGCAAAAAATGAACGGATAGGATGCTGTCATCTAAATATGGCCCGTATGTGTCCAGGAATAATGTAATTTCGTCTTCAAATTCAGCAATATAATCGACCTCAAGCCCCGTCCGTATGGCAAGCTGTCCGCGATATTCTTTCTTTAATCGGGAGATTTCGTTGATATAGCGCTCCAGAGAGGCTTGTGCCATCGCGCTGTCTTTCAGCGGTGTCGGATCAGTAAAAGAGGGCGGCAATGGGGCGTGTTCGGTAAAAGTAATCGAATCAAAGCCTTTTTTTAAGGCTTCTTCTGCATATTGTCTGAGTGTGTCATTTGAGCCGTGAGGGCAAAATGGTGTGTGAATATGTCCGTCTCGCTTTTGCATTGGCGTCACTCCATGAAAAAATAGTCAAATCCTGCCGATTTTGCACAAAAAGTTTTTGATTTCTGGTCAAAAAATGTTGGTTACATGGTATCATAATAACAATGAAAACGACAGTTTTTCTCAATACATATCCTGAAATCTTTCTGAATAAATAAAACACCCTGACAGATTAAGGTTAACAGCAAGGGGGCTCATTATGGAGTTTGTCATTGGATTATTAATTGTACTGCTCGCGCTGTTTGCGGCAGGCTACTTTTTCAGGAAAAAAATCTACGCTGAAATTGACCGGCTGGAATCGTGGAAGATTGAAATTCTAAACCGGTCGATTGTGGAAGAAATGTCCAAAATTAAACACTTAAAAATGACGGGTCAGACAGAAGAGTTCTTTGAGAAGTGGCGTGAAGAATGGGATGAGATTGTCACAGCCCACATGCCGAAAGTTGAAGAGCTCCTTTATGATGCCGAGGAAAATGCAGACAAATACCGTTTTAAAAAGGCCAATCAAGTGCTCGTTCATATCGACGACTTGCTGACAGCGGCGGAATCGAACATTGAAAAGATTCTTCGCGAAATCAGCGACCTCGTCACAAGTGAGGAAAAGAGCCGTGAAGAGATTGAACAGGTGAGAGAACGCTATTCAAAATCGAGAAAAAACCTGCTGGCTTACAGCCACCTTTACGGAGAGCTTTATGACAGCCTTGAAAAGGATCTTGACGAAATTTGGAGCGGAATCAAACAATTTGAAGAAGAAACAGAAGGCGGAAACTATATTACTGCACGTAAAGTGCTGCTTGAGCAGGACCGCAATCTTGATCGGCTTCAGTCATACATAGATGACGTGCCGAAGCTGTTGGCTGACTGCAAGCAGACGGTGCCAGGCCAGATTGCAAAGCTCAAAGACGGCTATCGCGAAATGAAAGAGAAAGGGTATAAGCTTGAGCATATCCAGCTTGATAAGGAATTAGAAAATCTGTCAAATCAGCTGAAACGGGCGGAACATGTCTTGATGACTGAGCTGGATATTGATGAAGCGTCCGCAATCCTGCAGCTCATAGACGAAAATATTCAATCTGTTTATCAGCAGCTGGAGGGCGAAGTCGAAGCCGGCCAATCTGTGCTAAGCAAAATGCCTGAATTGATCATTGCTTATGACAAGCTGATAGAAGAGAAAGAGGATACAAAGGCGGAAACTGAGCTGGTGAAGGAAAGCTACAGGCTGACAGCTGGCGAGCTCGGTAAACAGCAGGCTTTTGAAAAGCGCCTTGATGAAATTGGCAAGCTGCTCTCATCCGTTAAAGATAAGCTCGATGCAGAGCACGTCGCCTACTCACTTTTAGTGGAAGAAGTTGCATCAATAGAGAAGCAGATTGAAGAAGTGAAAAAAGAGCATGCCGAATACCGTGAAAATCTGCAAGCGCTGAGAAAAGAAGAGCTTCAGGCAAGAGAGACGCTCAGCAATTTGAAAAAAACAATTTCTGAGACAGCAAGACTGCTGAAGACAAGCAATATACCAGGCATTCCGAGTCATATTCAAGAGATGCTGGAAAACGCATATCATCATATACAAGAAACAGTCAATCAACTAAACGAACTTCCATTAAATATGGAAGAAGCCGGAGCCCATTTAAAGCAAGCAGAAGATATCGTCAACAGGGCAAGCCGGGAATCAGAGGAACTTGTCGAGCAGGTGATCCTCATTGAAAAAATCATTCAGTTCGGAAACCGGTTCAGAAGCCAGAATCATATTTTATCTGAACAGCTGAAAGAAGCGGAAAGACGTTTTTATGAATATGATTACAGTGAAGCGTATGAAATTGCAGCAGCAGCAGTTGAAAAAGCTGCACCAGGTGCTGTCCGAAAAATAGAATCACAAAAGACAAAAGAGCATCAATATCAGTAAAGTGTATATAAAAGGCCGACGCGTGAGTGCTCGGCCTTTTAATGTATTCAGAATATAAAAAAGCCTTATTGGATCTACATCCATTAAGGCTTTTTGTTTTTACTGGTTGATATTAGCTGTTTTTTTATTCGAACCGGTAGCAAGAGAAATCAGATAACCGGCAATGCCTCCAATGATTGCAGGGATGACCCAGCCAAATCCTAAGCTGTAAAGCGGCAGCGATTGACCGAGAACTTTATTTAAAGAACTGAGCGGAATGCTCGCGGCATTCAGGCCATCAATAATACTGAAAATACCAGTTGCAATCAAACAAAGAATATATACTTCACGTCTGCCTTTAAATGATTTTTCAATAAATGAAAGCAAAATGATAACAATTGCTAACGGATAAATAGCTGATAAAATAGGAACTGAGAACAAAATAATATTTGACAGCCCAAAGTTAGAAATAATAAAGCTGAACACAGTGACAATCGTTACAACGGCTTTATAAGATAAAGAAGGAATCAGCTTTGAGAAATAATTTCCGCATGAAGAGACAAGGCCAATGCTTGTTGTCAAGCACGCGAATAGGATAGCGACGCCTAAAATGATATTTCCTAATGATCCGAACAGGTGCTGTGAAGATTCTGATAAAATTTTGCTTCCTGCACCAAGGAGTCCGACAGAATCTGTGCTTGTTGCTCCTAAATAGGCGAGTGATACGTAAACCAGGCCGAGTCCTGCTGCGGCAACAAGTCCCGCTTTAATACATACGGAAGCAACTGATTTACGGCTGGTGATGCCTCTGTCCTTAACGGCATTAACAACGACAATTCCGAACACGATAGAAGCAAGTGCATCCATTGTTTTATAGCCTTCTAAAAATCCTTTAAACAATGATCCGGAAGCATACGTTTCAAGCGGCGACTGAATGTCCCCCATCGGCGTCACGATGCTTTTGATGACTAAGATTGCGATAACAGCAAGTAAAATAGGTGTTAATACCTTGCCAATCCTGTCAACTAGCTTTGTAGGGTTTAAAGCCAGGTAGTACGTAACAGCAAAGAAAAGAAACGTAAAAATAAGAAGTGTGAGCCATGCCGGCATGCCTCCTACAAAAGGTGCAGCCGCAATTTCATAAGAAACAGTGCCTGTTCGCGGAATCGCAAACAGCGGTCCGATTGTTAAATACAGAACGACTGTAAAAATGGTTCCAAAGACCGGATGTGCTTTATCTGCAAGGCCTTTAGCATCTGTACCTGTTAATGCAACAGCTACAACACCTAAAAGCGGCAGGCCGACACCCGTCACGAGAAAGCCTATCATCGCTTTCCAAACATTTTCACCGGCTGCTTGTCCAAGTTCCGGCGGAAATATCATATTTCCTGCGCCAAAGAACAAAGCAAAGAGCATAAGCCCGATGGCGATCGTTTCCTTGGCTGATAGTGATGATTTCATAACGTATAAATCCTCCTAATTTCACTATGGTAGAATATTCTGTCAATTAATTGTCAGATAATATGACGAAAGTAACAAATCTAATTATAGGTGAATGTATGAAGAAGTCAATAGTAATTTCATTTACTTTTTCTGCAGTAATTTGTTATGGTAACATATAAAATCAATTTTGTATCGCTTTCATATTAAAGGAGTAAAAAGATGTTATATTTAGACAATAGTTCAACGACCAAACCTTACGATGAAGTCTTGAACACATATGAACAAACAAGCAGACGATATTTTGGAAATCCCTCATCTTTGCACCGGTATGGAGTTGAAACGGAACAGCTGCTTCAGGCAGCGAAACATCAGATAAAAAGAGCCATAGGCCTAAAGAATTATGATATTGTATTTACGTCAGGCGCTACAGAAGCTAATAATTTGGCTTTAAAAGGAGCCGCTTTGTCAAAAATAAAAGCAGGCAAACATATCATTGCCACTTCTATTGAACATCCATCCGTTACGGAATCGTTAGAACAGCTGACAGAGTTATTCGGGTTTGATGTCACTTATCTTTCAGTGAACGAAGACGGATTTGTTTCAATTGAAGAACTGAAACAAGCCATCCGTCCGGATACCGTGCTTGTCAGCATGATGCATGTGAACAATGAAGTCGGTTCGGTGCAGCCTATTGAAAAGGCAGGAGAAGTGCTGAAAGAGCACCCGAACATTTTGTTTCACGTCGATTATGTGCAGGGCATCTATAAAGTGCCCTTGGCGATTGAAAAGGCAGGCATTAATCTTTGTTCGATTTCCGGGCATAAGTTTCACGGGCTGAAGGGGACAGGCGCGCTTATCGTAAAAGAAGGAACACGTCTTATTCCCCTGATAACGGGCGGCTCTCAGCAAAAAGGCATTCGGGCCGGAACGGAGCATACTGCGGGTGCGGTTTCGCTTGCCAAAGCCATTAATCTTGCCGCTGTTGATTTTGAAACAAGGCTTGACACGATGGCTGCCGCAAAGGAATTGTTTATGAAAAGGCTGAGTGAAACTGAAGGTGTCGTTGTCAACACGCCTCAAATGAATAGTGCGCCGCACATTATTAATTTCTCTATTCCGGGGATTAAAGCAGAGGTGCTTTTACACATGCTTGAGGAACAGGATATATTCGTCTCAACAACTTCGGCCTGCTCGGCAAAAGAGCATAAGCCCAGCAAAGTTCTCTTACAGATGGGCAAGGGAGAGCAGATTGCCGGAAGCAGCATCAGAATCAGCTTAAACTACAGCCAGACAAGCGATGTGACAGAACCGTTTATGAACGCACTTGTGCCTGGCATCAAAAAATTAAAGAAAATGATGAGGTAGAACATGAATTACGATCATATATTAATTCGTTTTGGAGAAATTTCAACCAAAGGCAAAAACAGAAAAAGCTTTATTGAGCGCTTAAAGCAAAACGTCAGACTCGTTTTGAAAGACTATCCGAACTTAAAATACTTTTCCAATCGGGACCGTATGACGATTACATTAAATGGAGAAGATCCTGAGGCTCTTTTTCCACATTTAAAGCAGGTGTTTGGCATTCAAAGCTTCAGCCTGGCGATTAAGTGTGATAGCCGCCTTGATGATATTAAGGCAACTGCTCTGCAGGCTATCGAAGATCAGTATCAGCCTGGTGATACGTTTAAAGTCGCAACGAAGAGAGCGTATAAACAATTTGAATTAGATACAAATCAAATGAACGCTGAAATCGGCGGCCATATTTTGCGAAATACAGAAGGATTGACGGTCGATGTTCGCAATCCCGACATCCCGCTCAGAATCGAAATCAGGGAAGAAGCGACCTTTTTGACGATTCGCGATGAAAAAGGTGCAGGCGGCCTGCCCGTTGGTTCTGCAGGCAAAGCGATGCTAATGCTTTCCGGCGGTTTTGACAGCCCTGTGGCTGGTTTTTATGCGATGAAACGGGGACTATCGGTAGAAGCTGTTCATTTCTTCAGCCCGCCGTACACAAGCGAGCGCGCAAAACAAAAGGTAATGGATCTGGCAAAATGCCTGTCCCGCTTTGGGGGAAGCATGACGCTTCATATCGTTCCGTTTACGAAAACGCAAGAGCTCATCCAAAAACAAATACCTGAGAACTACACAATGACGGCAACCCGCCGCCTCATGCTTCAAATTGCCGACAGAATCAGAGAAAAGAGAAATGGGCTTGCCATCATTACTGGAGAAAGCCTCGGTCAGGTAGCGAGCCAAACGCTTGAAAGCATGTATGCGATTAATGCGGTGACGTCAACACCGATTTTGCGTCCGTTAATCGCCATGGATAAAACAGAAATCATCGAAAAATCACGAGAAATCGGCACATATGAGACAAGCATTCAGCCGTTTGAAGACTGCTGTACGATCTTTACGCCGCCAAGTCCGAAAACACGCCCTAAAAAAGAAAAAATCGAACACTTTGAAAGCTTTGTTGATTTTGAGCCGTATATTCAAGAAGCGGTTGACAACATTGAAACAATGACGCTTTATAGCGAACAAGAAGCAAACGATAAATTCGCAGAACTCTTTTAAATCGCTCCGGCTCCTGTATACAATTACCAAAGTTTTTTTGAATGAAGCCATGTGTTTTAACACATTCTATACTCACAAGGAGGTGAGACACATGGCTAACAATAACTCAGGTAACAGCAACAACCTTTTAGTACCAGGAGCTGCTCAAGCGATCGACCAAATGAAATTAGAAATCGCTTCTGAATTCGGTGTAAACCTTGGAGCAGAAACAACTTCTCGCGCTAACGGTTCTGTTGGAGGAGAGATCACAAAACGTCTTGTATCTTTTGCTCAACAAAACATGGGCGGAGGACAATTCTAATTTACAATTTCACATAATGGCTTTAGGAGTGGGGGTATCCCCACTCTTTTTCGTGTTATATGTATAAAAAAGGACCAGCGGCCTATAAAAACCTATGTTTACAGAGCTTGTTTTTAGGCATATCCTTACGGAAAGAGCCTGTATTTATGTATAATGGGTGAAGAAAGTGAGGAGTTGTTCGTGTTAAAACGAGAAGATTTAATTGCCCCTATGCAATATAATTTAGTGAATGAAATGGAAAAGTTCAGTGCGGCTGGACAAAAAACCGCTCTTCTATGGGAGGATGAGTCAGGCAAGCAAAAATCTTGGTCATATGAAAAGCTGATGGAAGAAACAAATAAAATTGGAGCGGCTTTGGCTGACCTTGGATTTAAAAAGGGAGACAAGCTGATTGTAATGGTTCCGCGGGTGCTTGAAGCCTATGCTGTTTATTTGGCTATTCTGAAATCAGGAATGGTTGTCATTCCGTGCTCGGAAATGCTTCGTGCGAAAGATCTTGAATACCGGATTGAACATGCAGAAGTGAAAGGCGCCATCGTCTACTCTGAATTTATCGGCGCTTTCCGTGATGTCAGTACGGCTGACAAACTGATTAAACTGTCTATTGGCGAAAACGATGCCGGCTGGAAAAATCTCTTATCGATTAAAGCGGACGGAAGCCGATTCCAAACAGCTGACACAACAAGAGAAGATATGGCTTTCTTATCTTATACATCCGGAACAACAGGTCAGCCTAAAGGTGTTGTACATACACACGGATGGGCATTTGCTCATTTAAAAACATCTGCCGGCGCTTGGCTTGATATTTCTGAAAAGGATATCGTCTGGGCGACTGCTGCCCCTGGCTGGCAAAAGTGGGTGTGGAGCCCGTTTTTAGCGGTACTCGGCAGTGGAGCAACGGGTTTTGTGTACCACGGCAGATTCAAAGCAGAAAAATATTTAGAACTTTTAAACCGCTACAAAATCAATGTCTTTTGCTGTACGCCAACGGAATACCGCTTAATGGCGAAGGTCGAAGGCTTGGACCGGTATGATCTTTCTGCCCTGCACAGCGCTGTGTCCGCAGGCGAGCCGCTTAACCGTGAAGTCATTGATGTGTTCAAAAAGCACTTCGGCATTAAGGTGCGGGACGGGTATGGCCAAACAGAAAGCACGCTTTTAGTCGGTGTCTTGAAAGATATGGATATTAAACCGGGAAGCATGGGAAAACCGACACCGGGAAATCAGGTGGAGATCATTAATGAAGACGGTGAAATCTGCAAATCTGGTGAGGTTGGCGATATCGCAGTTCACCTTAGCACGCCGGCACTCTTTAAAGAATATTACAAAGACCCTGAAAGAATGAAAACACAAATTCGCGGCGATTATTTCCTAACAGGAGACAGAGCAAAAAAAGATGAGGAAGGTTACTTCTGGTTTGAAAGCCGAAATGACGATATCATTATCAGCTCTGGCTACACGATCGGGCCATTCGAAGTGGAAGACGCGCTTGTTAAGCACCCTGAAGTAAAAGAATGTGCTGTGGTCGCAAGCCCTGATGAAATCAGAGGCTCCATCGTTAAGGCGTACGTTGTCCTGCAAGATCACGCAAAACGCAGTGATGAGCTTGTCAAAATGCTGCAAAATCACGTGAAGACCATTACCGCTCCATACAAATATCCGAGAGAAATTGAATTTGTGGAAAGCCTGCCGAAAACAGCTTCTGCAAAAATCAGACGAGTGGAATTAAGAAAACGTGAAGAACAGCTCAAAGCCAATAAAAAGGCGTAAAGAAAGAGAGTGAACGTGAATGAAGGCGATATGGCACGGCGGTTTCATTTATACGATGCTCGAAGAAGGCGATCTGACAGAGGCAGTCTATGTCGAGGATGGTGTCATAAAGGGCACTGGCAGCTATGAACGTCTAAAGAAAAAGTACGGGTCCCCGGAAACAGAAGAAATCAGCCTAAACGGAGCAGTGATGTTTCCCGGTTTTGTCGACAGCCATTTACATTTGATCGGCCACGGTGAGAAACAGCTTCAGCTCGATCTGTCCGCACTAACGTCAAAAGAAGCTATTTTGCGGGCTGCCAAGGAAAGAGAGCAGCAGCTTCCTGAAGGCGATTGGCTCATTGGAGAGGGCTGGAATGAAAATCAGTTTGAGACACCTGACTATTTGGTTAAGCATGATCTTGATCGCTTATTTCCAGACAGGCCCGTCTTGCTTAAACGAATATGCCGGCATGCGATAGCCGTCAATTCTGCGGCTCTTCAAGTGGCGGGGATTTCCAGAAACACTCCTGATCCTGATGGCGGAGTCATTGTAAAAGATGCAAACGGTGAGCCGACCGGGCTTCTGTTTGATAAGGCGCAGGATTTGATTCTGAAGGCTGTCCCGCCAGTCTCCCAGCACTATGTTGATGAGGCGCTTACGGCTGCAATAGAGGACTGCTGGACAAAAGGCCTGACGGGCGGACATTCGGAAGACTTGTCCTATTATGGTGATGTTTCGGTGCCGATGAAAGCTTATGAGAAAGCTGCCGCTAGCGGAAAGTATCCGTTCCGCTGTCATTTGCTCGTTCATCACGAAGCAGTAGATCGATGGGAGCAACTGGAGAAGCCGTCAGGCCCGTATGTGGAGTTCGGTGCGATGAAAATCTTTGCAGACGGGGCGCTTGGCGGGAGAACGGCTTTATTGAAAGAACCATATCAGGACGATCCATCCACTAATGGTGTTCAAGTTCATGATGACGAAACCCTTGGCCAGCTCATTCGAAAAGCGAGAGAAAAAGGCATGGAAGTTGCGGTTCATGCAATCGGCGACCTAGCTTTTGAAAAAGTGCTGAACGCAATAGAAAAGCATCCGCCCAAAAACGGCCGGCATGATCGGCTGATTCATGCTCAAGTGCTGAATGACGAATTAATCGAAAAAGCAGCGCGCATGCCGATCGCACTTGATCTTCAGCCTCATTTTGTCGCCAGTGATTTTCCTTGGGTGATTGACCGTCTCGGAAAAGACCGGATGAATACAGCCTTTGCGTGGAAAACGCTGATGTCTAAAGGCATTTTATGCGCGGGCGGTTCAGACGCCCCGATTGAGCCTGTTGACCCGCTTCTTGGCATCCAGTCCGCGGTGCTCCGGAAAAGCAGTCATGAACAGAACGGGCCAAGCTATTATGAAAGCGAATGTTTAACTGTATATGAAGCAATTAAGCTCTATACAGAAGGAAGCGCAGGAATCATTTATAAAGAGACATCACGCGGAAAAATTGCCGAAGGCTATGACGCGGATTTTACGGTTCTCAGCGAGGATCCTTTTGCAATTGACCCTGTAAAGCTTCATCTTTTAGACATTGAAAAAACCGTAATTAACGGCCAGATTGTATATGAGAAATAATAAAAGGACAGGCGGGAAGCCTGTCCTTTTCATTTTCTATAAAAAAGTACGTTTCACTTTCTCCCAAAATGAATTGTCCTTTAGTTTGACTGTTTTGATTTTCTTGTCGGACAGTTTGATTTCGATCGTTTTCACATTCCTCGTGCTGAGTGCTTCATTGTCTAAGCCAATGATTGGGTGCTCATTGCCGTCTTGTACCACACGAAGGGTCAGCTTTCGGTCAGAGCTGAGGACAAATGGCGAGCCAAGTGTCCGGTAGGTGTTATTGTTAAGAGAAGCAAGCTCAGATACCTGCATGCATGGGAGCAGCGGATCAACAACCGCTCCTGCAACAGACTTGTTATATGCGGTGCTGCCTGTAGGCGTTGAGATAATCATCCCGTCACCTCTAAACGTTTCAAAGTGCAGATCATCAATCAGCACGTCCATCACAAAGGTTTTAATGATGCTTGAACGGATGGAAACCTCGTTTAGGCAATGAAAAGGACTGGCGTTATCCACTGTCACTTCAATCAGCGGATATTTTCTGACTTCAATTTGTTCAAACGTCATCGCATCGACCATTTTTTCACGCTCATCACTATGAAAGTCGCAATATAAATGAGCTTTCCCCTTTTTGGTAATGCCGACGTACAAGCAGTCGTCACGGAAATTCGTCTTTCTGACTGCCTGCAAAAATGTGCCGTCCCCGCCAATGCTAGCAATGATATTGGCGTCTGAGTGCTGATTCACAACTGTAAATCCATGCTCTTCAGCCAATTGCGTTAAAGAGTTGGCTTGTTCGTTTGTTTCCTGGTCCTGTTTGTGAAAAAAATAAACATTACGGCGTTGATCGGTCATATCCCATTTCCCCTTTGCTGTCATATTTAAGTTTTTCTGCCATCCAGTATTTGTGATAAAATACCTTTGGCCATAAGTGTACCACGTTTGCCGGCAGCCCGTTAAGCCAGAGCTTTCTCATCAAATGAAACATTTTTCTTATTAAATCGTATAATGAGAGAGTTTGGGAAAAAGGAGGAGAAAAAAATGAATGCAAAAAGATGGATTGCATTAGTGATTGCCCTGGGGATTTTCGGCGTGTCCATCATCGTCAGCATCTCAATGAGTTTCTTTGAAAGCGTCAAAGGCGCTCAAACGGATCTCACATCACTGACAGATGAATCTCAGGAAAAGACGCTGGAAAACGGCAGTCTTTCAAGTAAAATTGCCGTATTGGAGGTCAGCGGCACCATTCAGGATAATGGGGATTCAAGCAGTCTGCTCGGTTCAGACGGATATAACCACAGAACGTTCTTAAAAAACCTTGAGCGTGCAAAAGATGACAAGGCGGTTAAAGGCATCGTTCTGAAGGTGAATTCTCCGGGCGGCGGAGTATATGAAAGTGCTGAAATACATAAGAAGCTGGAAGAAATCAAGAAAGAAACAAAAAAACCGATTTACGTGTCGATGGGATCGATGGCAGCATCCGGCGGCTATTACATCTCAACGGCGGCTGATAAGATTTTTGCGACACCGGAAACCCTGACTGGGTCACTCGGCGTCATTATGGAAAGCGTCAATTATTCAAAGCTTGCTGATAAGCTCGGCATTTCTTTTGAAACAATTAAGAGCGGGGCCCATAAGGATATTATGTCTCCTTCCCGTGAGATGACAAAAGAAGAAAAGAACATCATGCAATCCATGGTTGATCATTCGTATGAAGGCTTTGTTGATGTCATTTCAGAAGGCCGCGGCATGTCGAAAGCAGAGGTAAAGAAAATTGCGGACGGACGCGTGTATGACGGACGGCAGGCGAAAAAGCTGAATCTCGTTGATGAGCTTGGTTTTTATGACGATACCATTTCAGCGATGAAAAAGGATCATAAGGATTTGAAAAACGCCTCTGTCATTTCTTACGAGGAAAGCTTCGGATTAGGCTCACTGTTTTCCATGGGCGCGAACAAAATGTTTAAGAGTGAAATTGATTTTCTGAATATGAGAGAAATTCTTTCACAATCCGGTTCGCCGAGAATGATGTATCTCTATGCGAAGTAGGAGGGATCAATAATGGATGTGACATATGAAGAGTTAGAGCGTAATGACATCAAAAGCCCGCAAGATGCGGAGCGGCTGACACACGCCTATGCCGGCTTTTGGGTTCGTTTCTGGGCTTTCCTGCTTGATTGGCTCGTTGTATGGGGATTAAACCATTTACTTGTTTCTCCCCTCTTTACCGTATTGGATCTGCCGAAAACATCCGGCATGTTTACTTTCTCGGCCTACAGTGTGACTACGCTTGTTGTTTATCTTGCCTATTTTGCACTGATGACAAAGTTTTTTAGGCAGACGCTTGGAAAAATGGTGTTCGGCCTCAAAGTGGTTTCTATGAAGCCGGATCGCAAACTGTCATGGAGCACAGTGATTTTTCGTGAAGTAGTCGGACGGTATATTGATAAGATTTGGATTTTATATATCGTCGTTGCTTTTTCACCCACAAAGCAGGGGATTCATGATTATATTGCGGATACAACTGTGGTGCATGAAAAACTATACAGCAAATAACCGATAAACCCGGACCTCGTCCGGGTTTATTTTTTTCTGAATTGGCGATAATGCTCCTAGAGGAAGTGAAGAATATGGTATATGTGCTGACAGCCATTCTTATTCTTATAGGTATCGTGCTGCTTCTCAGAATGAAAATCCATGTCGCGATGGAGTTTCTTCATGCCGATGATAACGACAAACTGACCTTGAATATCACGACGCTGTTCGGCCTCATACGGATCAAAAAAACAATTCCGGCGATTAAGGTGAATAAAGAGGACGGAACAGTTGATATCAAACAAAAATCAACATCGAAAGTAAACAAAAGCAGCAGCAAGAGAAAAATTACGTTTGATGATGTACAGCAAAGCATTAATAAAATTGAAATGCTTGTGCATCGAGTTACTAATTTAAGAAAAACCAGCGCCTCTATTCTGGCGCATTTGCATATCACAAAACTCGAATGGGTCACAGTTGTCGGTATTCACGACGCGGCAGTGACAGGTGTGTTAACAGGTGCTGTATGGGGTGTGAAAGGCGGCATCGCTGCGATGCTGTATGACCATCTGGACTTTGTGAATAAACCCGTCTATGAAGTGATTCCATCGTTTCAAGTCCCTGTCTCCAAGACCCATCTTCAGTGTATATTCTTTTTTCGCTTTGGACATGCTATGCTTGCAGCTTTCAAATTCGTCAAATACGGACGGGAGCTATCCGTATTAAAGAAGAATCCGTCGTCCCGAATGACTTCAAAGAATGATTCATCAGTTTAAGGAGGAAGCGTATATGGCAGACCATCCCATCCAAGGTTTAATGAAAACCGCAATGGAAAACTTGAAGGAAATGATTGATGTTAACACCATTATTGGAGATCCGGTTGAAACGCCGGATGGAAGCGTGATTTTAACCGTTTCTAAAGTTGGATTCGGATTCGCCGCAGGCGGAAGCGAGTTTGGCGGAAAGCCGGCAGAAAAGAAATCGGAAGACGATGAGACAAGAGAACAAAAACTTCCTTTCGGAGGCGGAAGCGGGGGCGGTGTGTCCATTACGCCGATCGCGTTTTTAATTGTCGGATCGACAGGAATCAGAATGCTTCATTTAGATGAAAATACCCATTTGATTGAGAAAATTTTAGACGCAGCCCCTCAAACCCTTGAACGCATCCAGCAAATGTTCAAGAAAAATAACAAGAACCAAGGTCAGGGCCAAGGCCAAAATCAAAACCAAATGAACAATATGAATTATTAAAGAAGGTTAACTGCGGCCGCCGCAGTTAACTTTTTTTTGGCATATACTTTGCAGTTTACAGGAAACTTTACTATGATAGAGTCATACATACAAAAGGGAGGAATTATAATGGCTGAAATTACATTTAAAGGCGGTCCGGTTACACTCGTCGGACAAGAAGTGAAAGTAGGAGATCAAGCTCCTGATTTCACAGTGCTGACTAACAGCCTTGAAGAAAAATCGTTAGCTGATATGAAAGGAAAGGTAACGATTATTTCTGTTATCCCTTCAATTGATACAGGTGTTTGTGATGCGCAAACACGCCGTTTTAACGAAGAAGCTGCAAAGCTTGGAGATGTTAACGTCTATACAATCAGTGCAGACCTTCCATTTGCACAAGCGCGCTGGTGCGGTGCTAACGGAATTGACAAAGTGGAAACACTGTCTGACCACAGAGATATGTCATTTGGCGAAGCATTCGGTGTGTATATTAAAGAACTTCGTCTGCTTGCACGTTCCGTATTCGTCCTTGATGAGAACGGAAAAGTCGTTTACGCTGAATATGTAAGCGAAGCAACAAACCACCCGAACTATGAAAAGCCAATTGAGGCTGCCAAGGCATTAGTGAAGTAAGCACGGAAAAAAGCTCCAGGCTGCCGCCGGAGCTTTTTTCATGGCAAGGAGGAACATATATGCAAAAAGACCATGTAGGTGCGGTTTACGAGCTGTTAAACGAAGCCGCGATAATAATAAAGAATGAATTGCAAATTTCATATATAGAAGCGCTGGCTGAAGCGGGAGAAATGTATTTTCTTGAAAAAACGGATCAGTTGAAACTGCCTGATGAGAAAGTCAAACAGCTTCAGGCTCTGCTTGAAAAAGCGGAATTCGGCACATATGAGCACGAGTGGGTGCGCAAAGCTTTTCAGCTTGCCGTCCTGAAAGGCCTGAAAGATGTCTCCCATCCGAACAGACAAATGACGCCGGACACGATCGGGCTTTTCATCAGTTATTTGGTGAATAAGTTTATGGCGGACCAAAAGGAACTGACGGTTCTTGATCCGGCTGTCGGAACGGGAAACCTTCTGTTCACCGTGCTGAACCAGCTGTCTGAAAAAACGGCAAATAGCTATGGCATTGAAATTGATGATGTGCTGTTGAAGATCGCGTATGCCCAAGCGAACCTTCTGAAAAAAGAGCTTGAGCTTTTCCATCAGGACAGCCTTGAGCCGCTGTTTATCGATCCTGTTGACACTGTCATATGCGATCTGCCCGTCGGCTATTATCCGAATGACGAAGGAGCAGAAGCGTTTGAGCTCAAAGCGGACGAAGGCCATTCCTTCGCGCATCATCTGTTTATTGAACAGAGCGTCAAACATACCAAACCGGGTGGCTACTTATTTTTTATGATCCCGAATCATTTATTTGAGAGCTCCCAAAGCGACAAGCTGAAACAGTTTTTCAAAGATAAGGTTCATATCAACGCGCTTTTGCAGCTGCCAAAATCCATTTTTAAAGATGAGGCTCATGCCAAAAGCATTCTTGTGCTTCAGAAAAAAGGAGAGGAGACGAAAGCGCCGAGTAAAATTCTGCTTGCGAATCTTCCGTCTTTCTCCAATCAGAAGGCAATGCTTGATATGATGGCTCAATTCGATGAGTGGTTTAGAAAAGAAAAATAGGTGTCGAATAGCAGCTTAGGCAGCCGTCATACGATGGATGCTTAAGCTGTTTTTATTTGTGCACTTGAAGACAAGGCCGGCGAATTGAATCCAGCTTTGAAACACAAAATACAGAAAGAAAAACCGCAACATGTAAGCGTTCGTCAACACGAAATCTATAGGTGATATGTCTGAAAATAACGACTTCTTATTGTAAGCGTTATCAATACACAAGTTGACTTGAAATGCCGACATGACAATGTTTAAATGGAAAAGTCAGATATTTTTCGGGGAAGATGATGATATTCACCGGGAAAAAAGTACGAAAAATGAAGTTGTTGATACAGAGTATAAAGGAGCGTCAATCATGTCCAAAATTATTGCAATTAACGCAGGAAGCTCGTCTTTGAAATTTCAGCTTTTCGAAATGCCTTCAGAAACCGTTTTAACGAAGGGTTTAGTTGAACGAATTGGTATCGCCGACAGCGTATTCACGATTTCTGTAAACGGCGAAAAAAATACAGAAGTAACTGATATTCCGGATCACGCGGTAGCTGTTAAAATGCTGCTGAACAAGTTAACGGAATTCGGCATTATTAAAGATTTGAATGAAATTGACGGAATCGGCCACCGCGTCGTGCATGGCGGAGAAAAATTCAGCGATTCTGTTTTATTAACGGATGAAACCATTAAGGAAATTGAGGATATTTCTGAATTGGCACCGCTTCACAACCCGGCAAATATCGTTGGAATTAAAGCGTTCAAAGAAGTGCTTCCAAATGTTCCTGCGGTTGCTGTTTTTGATACGGCATTCCACCAAACAATGCCTGAGCAGTCTTACCTATACAGCCTGCCGTATGAATACTATGAAAAGTTCGGCATCCGTAAATACGGCTTCCACGGCACTTCACATAAATATGTGACTGAGCGCGCGGCAGAGCTTCTCGGCCGCCCGTTAAAAGACTTACGCCTGATTTCCTGCCACCTCGGAAACGGCGCAAGTATTGCGGCTGTTGAAGGCGGCAAATCAATTGATACATCTATGGGCTTTACGCCGCTTGCCGGTGTTGCAATGGGTACACGTTCTGGAAACATCGACCCTGCCCTGATCCCATACATCATGGAGAAAACAGGCCAAACGGCTGACGAAGTACTGAATACATTAAACAAAAAAAGCGGACTGCTCGGCATCTCCGGTTTCTCAAGCGATCTTCGTGACATCGTTGAAGCAACGAAAGAAGGAAATGAGCGCGCGGAAACTGCCCTTGAAGTCTTCGCGAGCAGAATCCACAAATACATCGGTTCTTACGCTGCAAGAATGAGTGGTGTAGATGCGATCATCTTTACTGCCGGTATCGGTGAAAACAGTGTGGAAGTAAGAGAGCGCGTCCTTCGCGGCTTAGAATTCATGGGTGTATACTGGGATCCTGCGCTTAATAATGTGCGCGGCGAGGAAGCTTTCATCAGCTATCCGCATTCTCCAGTAAAAGTCATGATCATTCCGACTGATGAAGAAGTCATGATTGCGCGCGACGTTGTTCGTTTAGCAAAATAAATCAGTTGAAAAGCACATTCTCTTGAATGTGCTTTTTTGTTCATGCATGATAATGACAGACAGAAAATTAAAAGAGGTGGGCCAATGAGTGTTCAAGAGCATAAACAAGAAGCTCCGGATATCGTTCGGTGCAAAGTGATCACAGTCAGTGACACGAGAACAGAGGAAACCGATAAAAGCGGCAAACTGATGATCTCGTTTTTAGAAGAAGCCGGTCATCACATTGCTGCATATGAAATTGTAAAAGACGAAAAGGATGCTTTGCAGCGGGCTGTGCTTGCGGGCTGCATGGATGAACAAACAGACGCGGTTCTCTTAAACGGAGGGACAGGCATAGCAAATCGGGACGTCACAATTGAAGCCATTACGCCGCTGTTTTCGAAAGAGTTGCCCGGCTTTGGAGAAATCTTCAGGATGCTGAGTTATACAGAGGATATCGGCTCTGCCGCAATCATGTCGAGAGCTACTGCTGGTGTCATCCAGCATACAGCTGTTTTCTCAACACCAGGCTCAAGCGGCGCGGTAAAGCTGGCAATGAATAAGCTGATTATTCCCGAACTTGCACATGTGGTCAGAGAAATCAGAAAAGACAAGTAAATGAATAAATACTACGAAACTTCACCTGAAAATTAGGTGAAGTTTTTTTTATAAAAGGCTTGAAAAAACGAAACGTACTTGTTAAAGTGTATACATACAAAATGTATTTTTATTAAATATAATTTATTTTTATACAAAAAGAAACACGGTTGAGAGGGGATTTTTATCATGTCAGAACAGAAAAAAGTCGTATTAGCATACTCAGGAGGTCTTGATACTTCCGTCGCAATAAAATGGCTCCAGGAGCAAGGATATAATGTAATCGCCTGCTGCCTGGACGTCGGTGAAGGCAAAGATTTGGCATTTGTTCAGCAGAAAGCGCTGGAAGTCGGCGCGACAAACTCCTACGTGATCGATGCAAAAGAAGAATTTGCACAGGACTACGCGCTTATCTCTCTGCAGGCCCACACGATGTATGAAGGAAAATATCCGCTCGTTTCGGCATTATCTCGGCCGCTGATTGCAAAAAAACTGGTTGAAATCGCGGAAAAAGAAGATGCACAGGCGATTGCGCACGGATGCACAGGGAAAGGAAATGACCAGGTTCGTTTCGAAGTATCCATTAAATCATTAAACCCTGACCTCGAAGTGATCGCGCCGGTTCGGGAATGGCAGTGGTCACGTGAAGAAGAAATTGAATATGCGGCAAGCCGCGGCATTCCGATTCCGATCAATCTTGACAGCCCTTATTCAATCGACCAAAACCTCTGGGGACGCGCAAATGAGTGCGGCATTTTAGAAGATCCATGGGCGGCGCCGCCAGAAGGTGCATACGATTTAACAGCTCCGCTGGAAAAAACGCCGGACACGCCGGAAGTGATTGAAATTGCATTTGAACAAGGTGTGCCTGTATCCATTGATGGCGTATCCTACTCGCTTTCTGAACTGATTTTGAAGCTGAATGAAATGGCAGGCGCGCACGGTGTCGGACGTATCGACCACGTGGAAAACCGTCTTGTCGGCATTAAATCGCGGGAAGTATACGAATGCCCTGGTGCGATAACACTCATCAAAGCGCATAAAGAATTGGAAGATCTAACCCTGGTTAAAGAGGTAGCCCACTTTAAACCGATCGTCGAGCAAAAAATGTCAGAAATCATTTACAACGGCTTGTGGTTCTCGCCGTTAAAAGACGCGCTGCACGCTTTCTTAAAAGAAACGCAAAAGCATGTCACAGGCATTGTCCGCGTGAAGCTGTTTAAAGGCCATGCGATTGTAGAAGGTCGTAAATCAGAATACTCTCTATATGATGAAAAACTTGCAACATATACAAAAGACGATGCGTTTGATCACCATGCGGCAATCGGGTTTATCGAGCTTTGGGGACTTCCGACAAAAGTGAACAGCATCGTGAAAAAGAAGGAGCAGATTCAAGCATGAAGAAGCTTTGGGGAGGCCGATTTCAAAAAACACCGGAAAAATGGGTCGACGAGTTCGGCGCGTCTATATCATTTGACCAAAATTTAGTCACTGAAGACATTACAGGGTCTCTCGCACATGCTGCCATGCTGAAAAAATGCGGTATCCTGACAGCAGAGGAAGAGCTGAAAATCCGTGAGGGACTGAATACCCTTCTGCAAAAAGCAGAGGAGGGAGCATTGGAATTCTCAGTTGATTATGAAGATATTCATTTGAACATTGAGAAAATGCTTATTGACGAAATTGGCCCTCTCGGCGGCAAGCTTCATACCGGCAGAAGCCGGAATGACCAGGTGGCAACTGACATGCATTTATACTTGAAACATCATGTCGGCCACATCATCGAGCTGATTGAGGCATTCCAAAGCGCGCTGATCGAAAAGGCCGAAGCGAATGTCGAAACGATTCTGCCGGGCTACACTCATCTGCAGCGCGCCCAGCCGATTTCGTTCGCTCACCATTTGCTTGCGTATTTCTGGATGCTGGAGCGCGACAAGGAGCGTTTTCAGGATTCAATGAAGCGGATTAACAAATCTCCGCTAGGCTGCGGGGCACTTGCGGGAACAACCTTCCCAATCGACCGTGATTATTCAGCAGAACTGCTCGGTTTTGATTCCATTTATGAAAACAGCCTGGACGGCGTCAGCGACAGAGATTTCATTTTGGAGTTTTTAAGCAACAGCAGTATGCTGATGATGCACCTATCCCGTTTCTCTGAAGAAATCATTCTATGGTGCTCTCAGGAGTTTAAATTCATCGAGCTTGACGATACGTATGCAACGGGAAGCAGCATGATGCCGCAAAAGAAAAACCCTGATATGGCAGAGCTGATCCGGGGTAAAACAGGACGCGTTTATGGCGATATGATGGGACTGTTTACGATCATGAAAGGTCTTCCGCTCGCTTACAATAAAGATCTTCAGGAAGATAAAGAAGGCATGTTTGACACAGTGAAAACAGTTGAGGGCAGCCTGCAAATCTTCACAGGCATGATTCAAACAATGACTGTAAACAAAGAGGTCATGAAGCAAGCGACAAAACAAGACTTTTCAAATGCGACGGAACTGGCCGATTATTTAGCGAAAAAAGGAATGCCGTTCAGAGAAGCGCATGAAGTAGTCGGGAAACTTGTGTACACATGTATCGAAAAAGGGATCTATCTAAGTGATATGCCATTTGCCGAATTTCAGCAGGCGAGCACGCTCTTCGAAGAAGATATATACACTGTCTTAGACCCTTACCACGCAGTTGAAAAAAGAATGAGCGCCGGAGGCACCGGATTCAAACAGGTGGAGCACGCGCTTGAAAAAGCGAAAGCTTGCGTGGCAGCCGGAGTTTGTTAAAATTTCCTTCATAAAATCCCGTCATTATAGCCAACCTACCTCTATAATGATGGGAGGCAGAAGAATGAAAAAAGAACCGGAACGCTATATATATGATGAACAAGAAAGCCAGGAGACAACAAGGCTCATTTCAGAAGCATATCAAAGCGGTTATGTCGATATGCATGATCAGGAGCCTTCATCTTCTGCTGAATAAGCTGTCTGTACAGGCAGCTTTTTTTGTATGTCCAAGTGTAAAAAGTGATATTGAAGGCCTTTTATAGTAAAGTAGAAGAAGAAACACTTTATTGAAAGCGGCGACGTTGCTTTGGGAGGTATTCATGTGCGACATGCTTTAATTACTGCCGGTTCGAAGGGTTTAGGCCGCAAAGTGACTGAGACGTTGCTTGCAAAGGGGTATTCAGTAACAGTCAATTACAGGCAGGATGAGGAGGCTGTCAGCCGTCTGAAGGAAGCCTGTCCTGATTGTCTTGACCGGCTGCAATTTGTAAAAGGTGATGTCACCAAAAAAGAAGATCTGCTGCGTATTGCAGAGGCTGCCTTAAACCGCTTCGGAAGGATCGACTTTTTGATTAACAACGCGGGACCCTACATATTTGAACGTAAAAAGTTAGCCGATTATACTGATGATGAATGGTACGGCATGCTGGAAGGTAATTTAAGCGCCGTCTTTCATTTATTCAAAGCGGTTATTCCTATTATGAGAAAACAGCAATTCGGACGCATTATCACGTACGGATTCCAAGGTGCGGCGCACGCGCCCGGATGGCTTCACCGGTCGGCATTTGGCGCTGCGAAAGTGGGTTTGGCTTCTTTAACGAAGACAATTGCCTTTGAAGAAGCCGAATTCGGCATAACCGCCAACATGGTTTGCCCGGGTGACATTGTCGGCGACATGAAGGAAGCATCAATAGAGGAAGCCAGAAAGCGAATCGGCAAAGAAAAAACGCCGATAGGAAGATCCGGCACAGGCGAGGATATTGCCCGGATTATCGCTTTCTTGTGTGAGGAGAACTCAGACCTTGTGACAGGGACTGTCATTGAAGCCACTGGAGGCCTCAATGTCATTAATAAGAATCAAACAACATAAGTTTTTCAGCTTTATAAAAAGGGAAAATAAAAAAACAAAATAACGTGACGAGGTGAAAGAAATGAAAGTGACATATCACGGACATTCTGTAATCACAGTGGAAACGAAGGATCATCATATTATATTTGACCCGTTTTTGACAGGGAATTCGTTAACAGATATAAAGCCGGAGGATGTAAAAGCAGACGTCATCTTATTAACGCACGGCCACAATGACCATGTCGGTGACACTGAGCAAATTGCCAAGCAAAACAACGCGCTGGTTGTAGCTCCGAACGAGCTCGCCGTGTACCTAGGCTGGAAAGGCTTGAATGTTCATCCAATGCACATCGGCGGCTCCCGCCAGTTCGATTTTGGAAAAGTGAAGCTCACACAGGCCTTTCACGGATCAGCTATCACAGATGAAGAAAACAAAACGATCACTTACACAGGCATGCCAGCCGGTATTTTGCTGACAGTAGAAGATAAAACGATTTTCCACGCGGGCGATACGGCTCTTTTCTCTGATATGAAACTTATTGGCGAATTGAATCATATTGACATTGCCTTCCTGCCGATTGGCGATAACTTTACGATGGGGCCTGAAGACGCCAAGCTTGCCGCTGAATGGCTGCGCGCAAAACAGGTCGTGCCGGTGCATTACAATACATTCCCGGTCATCGAACAAGACCCTGAGGCCTTCGCTGACAGCCTGCCGGGCGGAGTCGGTAAAGTCATGGCGGTCGGTGAGACGATCGAGCTTTAAACGGGTGAAAACATCTCCTGATTTCTCAGGGGATGTTTTTTATTTTCTCCGCTCATTGCGTATAAATCCTTCGAAACCTTATAATAAAAACAGAAGACTGTCCTTAGAGGTGAAACGCTTGGCAACGAAGCATGAACAAATTTTAACGTATATTGATTCACTGCCTGTCGGTGAAAAAATTTCTGTGCGAAGAATTGCAAAGGAAATGAAAGTAAGCGAAGGGACCGCGTACAGAGCGATCAAGGAAGCAGAGAATAAAGGGTTTGTCAGCACGATTGAACGTGTGGGCACAATCAGGATTGAACAAAAGAAAAAAGAGAATATTGAAAAGCTTACATATGCAGAGGTCGTAAATGTTATAGACGGACAGGTGCTCGGAGGCCGGGCTGGACTCCATAAGACATTGAATAAATTTGTCATCGGCGCGATGGAGCTGGACGCGATGATGCGTTACACCGCAGCGGGCAATCTTTTGATTGTCGGAAACAGAATCAACGCACACAGACAGGCGCTCGAAGCGGGCGCGGCTGTATTGGTGACTGGAGGCTTTAACACGGATGACAGCATTGTGCAGCTGGCAGATGAGCTTGAGCTGCCGATTTTATCCACAAGCTATGACACCTTTACAGTCGCCGCAATGATCAACCGGGCGATTTATGACCAGCTGATCAAAAAAGAAATTGTCCTGGTGGAGGACATCTTAACGCCGGCTGACCGTACGGTATATCTTTCGCCTAAGGATAAACTTGAAAAATGGTATGAGAAAAACTTTGAAACGGGGCACGGCCGGTTCCCGGTTGTCGATGATCAGATGAAAATCCACGGCATCCTGACATCAAAAGATATTGCTGGCCATGACCGAAACGCACCTATCGAAAAGGTCATGACTAAAAATCCCGTTACGGTTATTGGGAAAACATCTGTCGCCTCAGCTGCGCAAATGATGGTATGGGAAGGGATCGAAGTGCTTCCCGTCACTGACGGCCACCAAAAACTGATCGGCATGATCAGCCGCCAAGACGTGTTAAAAGCGCTTCAAATGATTCAAAAGCAGCCGCAGGTTGGGGAGAAGCTTGATGATATCGTTTCAAGGGGATTTAAAGATGAGGGTGATGATAAAGAGGATCAAACGGTTTACGAGTATGAAGTCACGCCGCAGATGACAAACCAGCTCGGAACAATTTCTTATGGTGTGTTTACGACCATTTTGACGCAAGCGGCAAACCGGTTTTTGCGCTCGAAAAAACGCGGCGAGCTCGTAATCGAAAGCATCACCATTTTCTTTTTGAAGCCTGTGCAGATGGAGTCGGTCATCGAAGTCAAACCGCGCATTTTGGAGGCTGGCCGAAAGTTCGGAAAAATGGAAGTTGAAGTGCACAGCCAAGGCCATATCGTGTCAAAAGCGATGCTGATGGTTCAGCTGATGGAAAGAAGCTAAGGGACGTTTCAGGCGCCCCTTACGCGTGATCTCTTTCAGCTTCTTTGGCGTGAAGGGGATAGTAATGCCTGTAGGCTTTATAACCTGCCCAAGCGCTTCCTGCTCCTATGACGATAAAGATACCGCCAATTACTAACGTTAATACAGAATGAAATAATATCATTTGGTTGAGCCCGTAGAACAGGACCAGTGACCCTAAGGCCATGCTTGATTTTGCTGAACAGATTTCTTTCTCCAAAGATTGCTTAGCCCGAACGCCTTTTACTTTATAGTACACATAAAAGCAGGCTGAAAGCCCAATCAAAAAAACAAGAACCAGCATAAATGAAATCCTCCATCGTAAAAGTTTACAAACCCATTCTATACAAAAACGGGCTTGGTTTTGACGTTATTTTTCTTTTCCGTCGGCAGAGAATGTGATTTAATAAATAAAAACAATAAAGGAGTATCAAATGAAAACAGAACTGATCAGAACCATATCATTATATGACACGATTATCTTACATAGACATGTGCGTCCTGATCCGGATGCCTACGGATCACAGTGCGGACTTACAGAAATCCTGCGTGAAACATATCCTGAAAAAAATATTTTTGCGGTCGGCACGCCTGAACCGTCCCTCTCTTTCTTATATTCCCTTGATGAGGTGGACAATGAAACATATGAAGGCGCACTTGTCATTGTCTGCGATACGGCAAATCAGGAAAGAATCGACGATCAGCGTTATCCTTCAGGCGCCAAACTGATGAAAATCGACCACCATCCGAACGAAGATCCATACGGTGACCTTCTCTGGGTCGATACAAGCGCCAGCTCAGTAAGTGAAATGATTTACGAGCTGTATTTAGAAGGAAAAGAGCACGGCTGGAAGCTGAATACGAAAGCGGCAGAGCTCATCTACGCCGGCATTGTCGGAGATACCGGGCGCTTCTTATTTCCGAATACAACGGAAAAAACATTAAAATATGCAGGCGAGCTCATTCAGTATCCATTCTCTTCCTCAGAGTTGTTTAATCAATTGTATGAAACAAAACTGAATGTGGTGAAGCTTAACGGCTATATCTTTCAAAATGTGTCATTGTCCGAAAACGGTGCCGCTTCTGTTTTTATCAAAAAAGATACGCTTGAAAAGTTCGGCACAACGGCTTCAGAAGCGTCGCAGCTTGTCGGGACGCTTGGGAATATCTCAGGTATTCGCGCTTGGGTGTTTTTCGTAGAAGAAGACGATCAAATCAGAGTCAGATTCCGTTCGAAGGGGCCTGTCATTAACGGACTTGCCCGGAAATATAACGGCGGAGGGCATCCGCTTGCTTCGGGCGCCTCTATTTACAGTTGGGATGAAGCTGATCGGATTTTAGCTGATCTGGAAACATTATGTAAAGAACACGAGTAGAGGGGAGACCCTCTCTCTTAGTGTTCATCTGTGACGGGGATGAACCAGCAGCCAAAATCAGTAAGGTCCTCATAGACTTGGAGATTGTGAGATTGAAGTTCTTTTTTGATGAGGGAAGCGAGTGAGTGTGTTTCGGCATATGCAGAAAAACCTTGTCTGAGCCGGGCTGCTTGATCTTTTGCTAACTGACGGTCACTGTAAACCTCCATTTCCCTTCCTCCTTCCTTTTGAAGCCTCACATATAGTTTATAAAAAAGAATGGGAAAAAGCGACAGAAGTTTGGAGAATTTAAAAAAAATCCATAATTATGTGGCGAATGATATCTCAAGTTCTACTGTCAATCTTGTATAAATCGTTAATTCCTTGACGGTTGCCTCGTATTTTTTTTCATTGATCATATACACTTTATTTTCGATTGTCCGTTTTAAAAGATCTTTTGTTTGATAGACGCTCTCTATGTCTTTTGTAATCACCTCTGAAATATCATCCTTTACATGCTCCTCGAATTTCGTTTTATCCGGCTGCGATATTTTATATTTATCCCCATTCAGCAATTTAACGCTGACGCTTTGAATCAGCAGTTTTCTTTTATTATCTTCATTCAGTTTATGGAGGTCTTCCTGATAGATCGAAATTTGATTGTTCAAGTCTTTTACATGCTCTTTTTGTTTTTCGATGAGGCTGACCTGCTCCTCTTGGAATGTTCCGTAAGTAAACAGGAAAAAAAACCAGCTGATTACGGCTCCGCACATCATTCCCGCGAAAAAGCGCTGCCACCCCGGTTTTTTGTAATGCTGGGGGACCCTCATGAAGAAAGATGCTCCTGAGTCAGCCATGAAATAATGAGCCAGCCGCTTTGCGCGCCGCCCATGGCCGAGATAATCAAAAGAAGCTGTTTAAAAATATCTCTCGTATTGCCTTCAAGAATGCCCCGTTCAAAGCTGTAAACCGCATCAAAGGTGCCTCCGATAGCTGCGACAAGCGCCCATATTTTTAACCGGTTTGCAAGCTTTGTAATCGCCGTAAGCGGGGCTTCGCCTGCCAAATATGCTCCGAGCCCTCCAATGAGTGCGCCCCCGATCAGCACCCCTAACGCAATGAAGTAACTATTAATAAAATTCACCATAAATCCTGCTTCCTGATCCATCTTTATCACCTCACCTTTTATATCATATTGAGCTTTCAGGACAAGTATGATGAGTAGTCGAAAAAGAACATTTGTTTCTTTTGGAAACCGGACTTATAATGAAGAAAGAAATGGATCGTAATGAGAAAGAGGTGATAGCATGTCTTTTGTTCACCTGCAAGTGCATAGCGGGTACAGCCTGCTAAACAGCGCCGCGGCTGTGGAAGAGCTCGTCAGTGAAGCTGACAGGCTCGGATATGCGTCTTTGGCGCTGACAGATGATCATGTCATGTACGGAGCTATTCAATTTTATAAAGCATGCAAGGCGAGAGGAATCAACCCGATAATCGGTTTGACGGCTTCAGTTTTTACAGATGATAACGAGCTTGAAGCCTACCCGCTCGTCCTGCTGGCCAAATCAAATACAGGCTATCAAAACCTGCTGAAAATCAGCAGCGTCCTGCAATCGAAATCAAAAGGCGGGCTAAAGCCGAAATGGCTTCACAGTTATCGAGAAGGTATTATCGCAATAACGCCCGGCGAAAAAGGATATATTGAAATGCTTCTTGAAGAAGGGCTGTTTGAACAGGCCGCTCAAGCCGCACTTGAATTTCAGTCTATATTCGGTAAGGGAGCCTTTTATTTCTCCTATCAGCCTTTTAAAGGGCATCAAACCTTGTCTGAGCAGATTCTGCGTCTGTCTGAAGAAACGGGTATCCCTGTAACGGCGACAGGCGATGTGCATTACATAAGGAAAGAAGATAAGGCTGCCTACCGCTGTCTGAAAGCGATTAAAGCAGGTGAAAAACTGACGGATGCACCCGCCGAAGATCTTCCTGATCTCGATTTGAAACCGCTCGAAGAAATGCAAAATATTTATCGAGAGCATCCTGAAGCACTGCAAGCTTCTGTTGAGATCGCGGAACAATGCCGGGTTGATGTCAGCCTCGGGCAGACCCGTCTCCCGTCTTTCCCGACTCCAAACGGAACGTCCGCTGATGATTATTTAACGGACATCTGTATGGCAGGACTCCGCAGCCGTTTTGGCACGCCTGATGAACGATATCTTCGCCGCCTTCAATATGAGCTTGGTGTCATCAAGCGGATGAAATTCAGCGATTACTTTCTGATCGTATGGGATTTTATGAAGCATGCCCATGAAAAAGGGATCGTCACGGGACCGGGAAGGGGTTCTGCGGCAGGCTCTCTAGTTGCTTATGTGCTGTATATCACAGATGTTGACCCGATTAAACATCACCTGCTGTTTGAACGATTTTTAAATCCCGAACGTATCAGTATGCCGGATATAGATATTGACTTCCCGGATACAAGAAGAGATGAAGTCATTCAATACGTTCAGCAGAAATACGGTGCGATACATGTTGCGCAGATTATAACCTTTGGAACACTTGCGGCAAAAGCGGCGCTTCGGGACGTCGGCAGAGTATTCGGCGTAAGCCCGAAGGAAGCAGATCAGCTTGCAAAACTCATTCCAGCAAGGCCGGGCATGACGCTGGATGAGGCGAGAAAGCAGTCGCCGCAGCTGGATAAGCGGCTTCGGGAGTCAAGCCTGCTTCAGCAAGTCTATACGATTGCCCGAAAAATAGAAGGGCTGCCAAGGCATACATCAACACACGCAGCAGGCGTTGTCCTGAGTGAAGAGCCATTAACCGATGTTGTTCCGATTCAGGAAGGGCATGAAGGGATATATTTGACGCAATACGCGATGGATCATCTTGAAGACTTGGGCCTTTTAAAAATGGATTTCTTAGGTTTGCGCAACCTGACTCTGATCGAGTCCATCACTTCAATGATCGAAAAAGAAGAAAACATCAAAATAGATCTTTCAAGTATTTCCTACCGTGATGACAAAACGTTCTCCTTGCTGTCAAAAGGGGATACGACAGGGATTTTCCAGCTTGAATCTGCAGGGATGAGAAGCGTCTTGAAGAGGCTTAAACCTTCAGGCCTGGAGGATATTGTGGCGGTCAATGCGCTGTACCGGCCTGGTCCGATGGAAAATATTCCGCTATTTATTGACCGTAAACACGGTCGGGCGCCTGTTCACTATCCTCATGAAGATTTAAGGAGCATCTTGGACGATACATATGGCGTCATTGTGTATCAGGAACAAATTATGATGATTGCTTCCCGCATGGCAGGGTTTTCTTTAGGCGAAGCGGACATGCTGAGACGGGCGGTCAGCAAAAAGAAAAAAGAAATCCTGGACAGAGAGCGAAGCCATTTTGTTGAAGGGTGCTTAAAAAAGGAGTATTCTGTAGACACTGCAAATGAAGTCTACGATTTAATCGTCAAATTCGCAAACTATGGCTTTAACCGAAGCCATGCGGTGGCATACAGCATGATTGGCTGCCAGCTTGCGTATTTGAAAGCTCATTATCCGTTATATTTTATGTGCGGATTGCTGACAAGCGTCATTGGCAATGAGGATAAAATATCTCAATATCTTTACGAAGCAAAGGGGAGCGGGATTCGTATCCTTCCTCCGTCAGTGAACAAAAGCAGTTTTCCGTTTACAGTTGAAGACGGATCTGTCAGATACAGCCTCCGCGCGATAAAAAGTGTAGGCGTCTCAGCAGTAAAAGATATATATAAAGCAAGAAAAGAGAAACCATTTAAAGATCTTTTCGATTTCTGCTTTCGCGTGCCGTCAAAAAGCGTAAATCGCAAAATGCTTGAAGCACTTATCTTTTCTGGTGCGATGGACGAATTCGGCCAAAACCGGGCCACGCTGCTCGCATCCATTGATGTTGCTTTGGAACATGCTGAGCTATTCGCCGCGGACGATGACCAAATGGGATTGTTTTTAGATGAATCGTTTTCAATTAAGCCGAAGTATGTGGAGACGGAGGAGCTTCCGCTTGTGGATTTACTTGCGTTTGAAAAAGAGACGCTCGGCATTTATTTTTCAAATCATCCGCTCTCTGCCTACCGAAAACAGCTGGCTGCGCACGGGGCAGTGTCCATTCTGCAGGCCCAGCAGGCTGTCAAAAGGCAGCTTTCTCTCGGAGTTCTGCTGTCAAAGATCAAGACGATTCGGACGAAAACAGGTCAAAATATGGCTTTTTTAACGCTCAGTGACGAAACCGGCGAAATGGAAGCCGTAGTCTTCCCTGAACAATTCAGACAGCTTTCTCCCGTTTTAAGAGAAGGCGCTCTTTTGTTCACAGCTGGGAAATGTGAAGTAAGGCAGGATAAGGTCCAGTTTATCATGTCCCGGGCAGAATTATTAGAAAATATGGATGCAGAAAAAGCGCCATCGGTTTATATAAAAATAGAAAGCAGTCAGCACAGTCAGGAGATCCTGGCAAAGATTAAGCGCATTTTGCTGGAGCATAAAGGGGAAACAGGCGTTTATCTCTATTATGAAAGGCAGAAACAGACAATTAAGCTTCCTGAGTCGTTTCATATCAATGCGGATCACCAGGTATTATATCGCTTAAAAGAGCTGTTGGGTCAAAAAAACGTCGTTTTAAAACAGTGGTAACGATTCACTTTTTGTTATACAATTGGAGCAATTATGTGACCCTGTTTAAATATTCAGATAGATCAACTCCGCAGAATGCAGCAATCAACGCAGCAATATACGAATCAAAAAATATCCATAAGGAGTGTTTAGGAGAATGTCATTAAGAGAAGAAGCATTACACCTGCATAAAGTCAATCAAGGGAAACTTGAGTCTAAATCAAAAGTAGAAGTCAGAAACGCGAAAGATTTAAGTCTAGCATATTCCCCGGGTGTTGCAGAACCGTGTAAGGATATTCATGAAGACATTAACAAAGTATATGATTATACAATGAAGGGGAACATGGTAGCAGTTGTAACTGACGGTACAGCTGTGCTTGGCCTTGGAAATATCGGCCCTGAAGCCGCGCTTCCTGTCATGGAAGGGAAAGCTGTTCTATTCAAAAGCTTTGCAGGCGTGGACGCGTTCCCGATTGCTTTAAACACAAACGATGTTGATAAAATCGTTGAAACTGTTAAATTGCTTGAACCGACATTTGGCGGCGTCAACCTTGAAGATATTGCAGCGCCAAACTGCTTTATCATTGAAGAACGCCTCAAAAAAGAAACAAACATCCCGGTTTTCCATGATGATCAGCACGGTACTGCCATTGTAACGGTAGCAGGTCTTGTAAACGCGCTGAAACTGTCTGGAAAATCCATGTCATCCATTAAAGTTGTCGCAAATGGCGCCGGTGCAGCTGGTATTGCGATTATCAAGCTTCTTCACCATTACGGCGTGCGTGACATCGTGATGTGCGATTCAAAAGGAGCGATTTATGAAGGGCGTCCGGAAGGCATGAACGATGTCAAAAATGAAGTGGCGAAATTCACAAACCAAGACCGCAAAGACGGTTCTCTGAAAGATGTCATCGTTGATGCGGACGTATTTATCGGCGTGTCTGTAGCAGGAGCGTTAACAAAAGAAATGGTTCAAAGCATGGCAAAAGATCCTATTATCTTTGCGATGGCAAATCCAAATCCGGAAATTATGCCGGAAGATGCGCGTGAAGCTGGCGCAAGCGTTATTGGAACGGGCCGTTCTGACTTCCCGAACCAAGTAAACAATGTTCTTGCATTCCCTGGTATTTTCCGCGGTGCGCTTGACGTTCGCGCCACTCACATTAACGAAGAAATGAAAATCGCAGCAGTTGAAGCCATTGCTTCACTGGTTTCAGAAGATGAGCTTAGCGCAGACTACGTCATCCCTGCACCGTTTGATAAACGTGTTGCGCCTGCTGTTGCGAAAGCTGTGGCAAAAGCGGCGATGGAAACAGGTGTTGCAAGAATCACAGTTGACCCTGAGGAAGTCGCAGAAAAAACGAGAAAACTTACGATTATTGGTGAATAATTTTAATTCATTCCAAAAATGGCAGCGTGTTGGCGGAGTCCGGCGCGCTGTTCTCAAGTTAAACTGGCGGCTGAAATTTTTTTAGGGGGTTGGCCTTAAAAAAATTTCAGCCGGGTTTAACATTATTTTTGAATGCGCTGCCAATCCTGTTATTTCAATGTCTTATCTGAATTCATCCGAACCTTTCCGAACACGTCATTGAATAAAAAGTTGTCGAATTGAGGATGACAGCGTTTGACAAAAAAAGTACAATAGTTTCGGTAAAGTTATTAGCAAGTCTATCTGATTGATGACATGCGGTGAAGAGAACCCTTCACAAAAGGGAGGTAATCATTTGTTAAAGGATATATTCACGAAAAAGAAAAAGTATGCTTCCGTACCGTCTGATCAAGCGAAGCACGATGTTCCGGAAGGCATTATGACAAAATGTCCTAAGTGTAAAAAAATCATGCTCACTAAAGAGTTGGATAAAAATATGCGGGTATGCATGAACTGCGATTATCATTTCCCAATGAACGCAAAACAACGTATCGAAAGCTTGATGGATGAACAATCCTTTGAGGAATTCAATCAGGGAATGGTGTCGGAAAACCCGCTTGGTTTCCCGGGTTATCTGGAAAAGCTTGAAAAAGATCGCGAGAAAACATCCTTAAACGAGGCTGTTGTGACAGGCAAGGGCACCATCGGCGGACACCCGGCTGTTGTCGCCGTCATGGATTCTTCATTCAGAATGGGCAGCATGGGTTCAGTCGTCGGTGAAAAAATCACGCTTGCGATTGAAAAAGCAAAAGCTGATAAAGTTCCGTTTATTATTTTTACGGCTTCAGGCGGCGCTAGAATGCAGGAAGGCGTATTAAGTTTGATGCAGATGGCTAAGACAAGCTCTGCCTTAAAACTGTTCAGTGAAGAACAAGGCCTCATTATCTCAGTGATGACGCATCCGACTACCGGGGGCGTATCAGCAAGCTTTGCATCCCTTGGCGATTACAATTTCGCTGAGCCTGGCGCGCTAATCGGTTTTGCCGGAAGACGCATTATTGAACAGACAATAGGAGAAAAACTGCCTGAGGACTTCCAAACGGCTGAATTTTTATTAAAACATGGACAGCTTGATGCGGTTATTCACCGCGACGATATGAAAAAAACGTTAGAGAATCTGCTGGATATGCATCAAACAGGAGGTGACATAGAGTGGCTGCAAGATTAGAATTTGAAAAACCGGTGATTGAACTGCAAACCAAAATCGCCGAACTAAAAAAATTCACCCAAGATTCCGATATGGATCTAAGTGCTGAAATCGAACGGCTCGAAGACCGTCTCGCTAAGCTTCAGGATGATATTTACAAAAATCTGAAGCCTTGGGACCGTGTTCAAATCGCGCGTCTGGCGGACCGGCCGACAACGCTTGATTATATCGAACACCTGTTTACCGACTTTTTTGAATGTCACGGAGACAGAGCGTACGGGGACGATGAAGCCATTGTCGGCGGGATTGCGAAGTTCCATGGCCTTCCTGTAACGGTTATCGGGCATCAGCGCGGCAAAGACACGAAAGAAAACCTAGTCCGCAATTTTGGGATGCCTCACCCTGAAGGCTATCGAAAAGCGCTTCGTCTCATGAAACAGGCTGACAAATTCAACCGACCGATTATCTGTTTTATTGATACGAAGGGAGCATACCCTGGACGAGCAGCGGAGGAAAGAGGACAAAGCGAAGCCATTGCCAAAAACCTGTTTGAGATGGCCGGCCTTCGAGTGCCTGTTATCTGCATCGTCATCGGTGAAGGTGGAAGCGGCGGAGCCCTTGGTCTGGGTGTAGGCAATCACTTGCATATGCTGGAAAACTCTACTTATTCTGTTATTTCTCCGGAAGGTGCCGCGGCACTTTTATGGAAGGACTCCAGTCTTGCTAAAAAAGCAGCCGAAACAATGAAAATCACTGCGCCGGATTTAAAAGAATTAGGTATTATAGATCATATGATAAAAGAAGTAAAAGGCGGAGCGCATCACGATGTAAAGCTGCAGGCTAGCTATATGGACGAAACCCTTAAACAATCGTTAAAAACTTTGCTGAAGCTGAGTGAAGAAGAATTAGTTCAGCAGCGCTATGAAAAATATAAAGCAATTGGCAAAGTCTCGGTTGAAGATCAATATATCGGGGTAAACTAAATAAACGTGAAGCCTTTGGCTCACGTTTATTTTTTGTGACATTCTTTAAATTTTATTTAAAAACAATTTATTTAATTGTATAATAGGTAAGGTTTGATAGGGAGGATGGAGATCCCTTTTCATTGTTTTTAGGGCAATGATCATGTTATGTTTAATCATATATGTTGCTGAGGTGAATGGAGAATGAAACGTATAGGGGTATTAACGAGCGGCGGGGATTCCCCGGGAATGAACGCAGCAGTTCGCGCAGTAGTCAGAAAAGCGATTTATCATGACGTTGAAGTGTACGGCATTTACAACGGATACGCAGGATTGATCAGCGGAAAGATTGAAAAGCTTGAGCTCGGATCTGTAGGCGATATTATACATCGCGGAGGAACAAAGCTTTATACGGCAAGATGTCCTGAATTCAAAACGGTTGAAGGCCGTGAAAAAGGGATAGAAAACTTGAAAAAGCTTGGTATTGAAGGTCTTGTTGTCATCGGCGGAGACGGTTCCTATATGGGTGCGAAAAAATTAACAGAACACGGGTTTCCATGTGTAGGTGTACCGGGTACAATTGATAATGACATTCCGGGCACTGATTTTACAATCGGTTTCGATACAGCTTTAAATACAGTAATTGACGCAATTGATAAGATTCGCGATACAGCGACTTCTCATGAACGTACATATGTGATCGAAGTAATGGGCCGCCATGCCGGTGATATCGCATTGTGGGCCGGTCTTGCAGGGGGCGCGGAATCAATCTTAATCCCTGAGGCAGACTATGACATGCACGAAATCATTGCCCGCTTAAAACGCGGCCACGAACGCGGCAAGAAACACAGTATTATTATCGTTGCCGAAGGTGTAGGCAGCGGTGTTGAGTTCGGGAAACGCATTGAAGAAGAAACAAATCTTGAAACTAGGGTATCTGTACTGGGCCATATCCAGCGCGGAGGTTCTCCAAGCGCTGCTGACCGCGTGCTGGCAAGCCGTCTTGGCGCATATGCTGTTGAACTGCTGCTAGAAGGAAAAGGCGGACGCTGTGTAGGTATACAAAACAATAAGCTTGTAGACCATGATATTATAGAAATACTGGATACAAAACACACAGTTGAGCAAAACATGTATCAGCTTTCAAAAGAACTGTCTATTTAATGTCAGCTGAAGGCTGAAGATTTCAGAAGGAAGTGAACCAAATGAGAAAAACTAAAATTGTTTGTACTATCGGTCCGGCAAGTGAAAGTGTTGAAATGCTTACGAAATTAATGGAGTCAGGAATGAACGTGGCTCGATTAAACTTTTCTCACGGAGATTTTGAGGAGCACGGTGCAAGAATTAAAAATATCCGCGAAGCAAGCAAAAAGCTTGGCAAAAACATCGGTATCCTGCTTGATACAAAAGGTCCTGAAATCCGCACACATACAATGGAAAACGGCGGCATTGAGCTCGAAACAGGCAAAGAGCTTATCGTTTCAATGGACGAGGTAGTGGGAACAACAGATAAAATCTCAGTCACATATGAAGGTTTAGTTGACGACGTTGAAAAAGGTTCAACGATTCTGTTAGATGACGGACTTATCGGCCTTGAGGTACTAGATGTAGATGCTGCTAAACGCGAAATCAAAACAAAAGTATTGAACAACGGAACACTCAAAAATAAAAAAGGTGTTAACGTACCGGGCGTCAGTGTCAATCTTCCGGGTATCACTGAAAAAGATGCAAGAGACATCGTTTTCGGTATTGAGCAGGGAGTAGACTTTATCGCGCCATCTTTCATTCGCCGTTCCACGGACGTGCTTGAAATCCGTGAGCTTCTTGAAGAGCACAACGCTCAGGATATTCAAATCATCCCTAAAATCGAAAACCAAGAGGGCGTTGACAATATCGATGCTATTCTCGAAGTATCTGACGGCTTAATGGTTGCACGCGGAGACTTAGGTGTGGAAATTCCAGCTGAAGAAGTGCCGCTCGTGCAAAAAGAGCTGATCAAAAAATGCAACGCGCTAGGAAAACCTGTTATTACAGCGACACAAATGCTTGACAGCATGCAGCGCAACCCGCGTCCGACTCGTGCGGAAGCAAGTGACGTTGCAAACGCGATCTTCGACGGCTCAGATGCGATCATGCTTTCTGGTGAAACAGCTGCCGGAAGCTATCCGGTTGAGGCGGTTCAAACGATGCACAACATCGCGTCCCGTTCTGAAGAAGCTTTAAATTATAAAGAAATTCTTTCAAAACGCAGAGATCAAGTAGGAATGACGATTACAGACGCAATTGGACAATCTGTCGCACATACGGCAATTAACCTGAATGCTGCTGCGATCGTAACACCGACTGAAAGCGGCCATACAGCGCGTATGATCGCGAAATACCGTCCACAGGCGCCGATTGTTGCGGTTACTGTAAATGATGCTGTTTCCAGAAAACTTGCGCTCGTATCAGGCGTATTCGCAGAAAGCGGCCAAAATGCGAACACAACGGATGAGATGCTTGAGGATGCTGTCCAAAAATCATTGAACAGCGGAATTGTAAAACACGGCGATCTAATCGTCATTACAGCAGGCACTGTCGGTGAGTCTGGCACTACGAACTTAATGAAAGTTTACACTGTCGGCGATATCATCGCTAAAGGCCAAGGCATTGGACGTAAATCAGCTTTCGGTCCGGTTGTCATAGCACAAAATGCAAAAGAAGCTGAGCAAAAAATGACTGACGGTGCGGTACTCGTTACAAAAAGCACTGACCGTGATATGATTGCATCTCTTGAAAAAGCGTCTGCCCTTATTACAGAAGAAGGCGGTTTGACAAGCCATGCTGCGGTAGTTGGATTAAGCCTTGGCATTCCGGTAATCGTTGGCCTTGAAAATGCGACATCTATTTTGACAGAAGGCCAGGAGATTACAGTTGACGCTTCCAGAGGCGCAGTCTACCAAGGCCGTGCGAGCGTTCTTTAATCACAGGTGAAAACGGAAGGGGAATCCCTTCCTTTTCTCTTTATCTCGCCTAATGTTGAACAGAGGCGTGTTACACGTGTGGGGGGCTTGGATATGAGATTTTTATTTTTGCTTTTTATTGTATTTCCGGCAATAGAAATCGGCATATTCCTATTTTCAGGCAAGCTGATCGGCATTTTGCCGACGGTCCTTTTAATGATTCTGACGGGCATTATCGGCGCAGCAGCTGCAAAAAAACAAGGAACCGAAGTATATTACAAGGTTCAGCGTGATCTTCAATATGGCAAAATGCCGGGGGAAGCGATTGCTGACGGCCTGTGCATTTTCATTGGCGGTCTATTGCTGATGCTTCCGGGCTTTTTATCAGATTTGGCCGGCGCCTGTTTGCTTATCCCGTTTACCCGCAGCTGGTGTAAGCCGATTCTGTTCAAATGGCTGAGAGGGATGTCGAAGAACAAGCGGATCATCATCAAATAAAAAACGGCAGCCATGCAACATGGGCTGCTGTTTTATTTTTGTTGAACAGTAATGTAGGACCATACTTCCTTTAATGCGCCTGTTGTGATGAAGGCTTGGATGATGACGAGAACAGCCGGCCCGGCAATCAATCCTAAAAACCCGAATAATTTAAAACCGGCAAACAGGGCGATGAGCGTTGCCAGCGGATCGATCCCGATAGATTTACTAAGTATTTTAGGCTCTGTCAGCTGCCGCTGAATCAGAACGACGAGGTACAGTACACCGATTCCGATCGCCTGAGGCAGCTGGCCTGTAATCGATAAATACAAAATCCACGGCACAAATACGGAACCCGCACCCAAATAAGGGAGAAGATCAACAAGCCCGATTAAAAAAGCAATTGTTGCAGCATGTTCTACTTTTAAGAGAGAAAGGCCGATAAATACAATTACCATCGTAATGAAAACGAGAACGGCCTGAGCTTTGATAAAACCGGTCATTGCTTTTTTTAATTCGCTGCTTATGGCCTTGCTGTTAGCTGTAACCCGATCAGGCAGAATCGAAACGAGCATCGCTTTCAGTTTGTGCCAATCCTTTGTCATAAAAAATGTTGCCAGGAGAGAAAAAATCAGAACAGCCGCCGTATTGGGAAGAAGCGCGAAAAACCTCGGGATCATTTCTAGAATGTGGGACAGCAGCAGCCCGGCATTTTTAGCGGCGGAATCACCGAGTGTCTGGATGTGAGTAACGATGGAAGCCTGCTGGTTGGTCTCCAATTCTTGAAACAAAAGGGTCAGTTCGTTATAGAGCGGCTGGATATGAGTCGTAAATAATTTTTCGCAATATGAGATAAACGTGCTGATATGCGGTGGCAGTGTTTTTGCAAGATAGGCTGTTCCCGTTACGATTTCCGCTACAAGAATGGTGAGCACGCCGAAGGCAGCGAGCAGAAAAAGAGCAAGCACGCCCAGCACGTTTACCGTTCGGGGGAATCCTGTCACTTTGTCCAAATAGTCAACAACAGGATGAATCACTGATGAGAGAATAAGGGCGATTAGGAACGGATAAGTTAACGGAAACGAATAATAGGCCGCAGCTATCGATCCTGCGGTAACTGATATGACAAAGAGGGTTCTGAATAAAATAGTTATATAAGATTGATTCACGAAATCGGTCCTCCTCTCGTCAGCATGTCCTATTTTTTATATGTATTCACGCTCCGGCTGAATATGAATACATTCATCTTTAAGGAGGGATGGCATGTGTTTACACAAGCGAATTTATTTTTAATTATACTCTTGGCTATTGCACTTATCGCAAAAAACCAATCATTGCTCTTTGCTGTATCCGTCCTTTTGATCATCAAAATCGTTGGACTTGACCAGAAATTATTTCCAACCATGCAGTCAAAAGGCATTAACTGGGGAGTGACCATTATCACGATCGCTGTTCTTGTTCCGATTGCCACGGGAGAAATCGGATTTAAGCAGCTTGGAGAAGCAGTACGGTCTTCCTATGCTTGGATCGCCTTGGGAGCAGGAATTGCAGTGGCGCTGATTGCCAAAAACGGCCTGACCTTGCTGGAAAATGACCCGCATATTACAACTGCTCTTGTGATCGGGACCATTCTTGCAGTCGCGCTTTTTGGTGGAGTTGCGGTGGGACCGCTGATCGGAGCGGGGATTGCTTATTTAGCCATGCAGATCGTAAAACTGTTCACTTCATAAAAAAAGCGGCTCTCAGGCCGCTTTTTTTTATATGCAAAAACCCGCAAATAAAGGCGTTTTTTCGGGGAAAACACAGAACGAAAAAAAAAATTATAGGTAAACATTTAACAAATGTCTGATTATTGTTTATAATGAGAATAGGCTTAAACTTAAATAAGCTTATAAGAATTTGTTATGTTCTTTCATAAGCAAAGGGTTTCAGTAGAAGCAGGCAGTAAAATGTAAGCATTTTCTTTTAGGGGGAGAGAAATACTTGCATCATGCTTTTTAAGTAAGCCTCATGTTTTTACAACACTCTTAAAGGGGAAATTTATTGAAAAGGAGATGTTATATATGACAGCGACACGCGGTCTAGAAGGGGTTGTAGCAACAACATCATCTGTTAGTTCTATTATTGACGATACCCTTACATATGTGGGGTATGATATCGATGATTTAACAGAGAATGCAAGTTTTGAAGAAATCATCTACTTGCTTTGGCATTTAAGGCTGCCGAACAAAAAGGAGCTTGATGAGTTAAAGCAGCAGCTTGCAAAGGAAGCTGTCGTTCCGCAAGAAATTATTGAGCACTTCAAATCTTATTCCCTCGAAAATGTTCATCCCATGGCTGCTCTTCGGACAGCAATTTCATTACTAGGCCTGCTTGACAGCGAGGCTGATACCATGAACCCGGAAGCCAACTATAGAAAGGCGATCCGCCTTCAGGCAAAGGTGCCTGGCTTGGTTGCAGCGTTTTCCAGAATCCGCAAAGGCCTTGAACCTGTTGAACCGAGAGAAGACTACGGCATTGCCGAGAATTTTCTCTACACATTAAACGGTGAAGAGCCTTCGCCAATTGAGGTTGAAGCTTTCAACAAAGCGCTGATTTTACATGCTGACCATGAGCTGAACGCGTCAACGTTCACAGCAAGGGTCTGCGTCGCAACACTTTCTGATATCTATTCAGGCATTACTGCCGCAATCGGCGCACTGAAGGGTCCTCTTCACGGCGGTGCAAATGAAGGCGTGATGAAGATGCTGACAGAAATCGGTGAAGTAGAAAACGCTGAGCCGTACATCCGCGCCAAACTTGAAAAGAAAGAAAAAATCATGGGATTCGGCCACCGCGTGTATAAGCATGGCGACCCGCGCGCGAAGCATCTGAAAGAAATGAGCAAGCGCCTGACCAACCTGACAGGCGAAAGCAAATGGTATGAGATGTCGATTCGCGTAGAAGAGATCGTCACATCAGAGAAAAAGCTACCGCCTAACGTTGATTTCTATTCGGCTTCTGTTTATCACAGCCTCGGTATTGACCATGATTTGTTCACACCGATTTTTGCTATAAGCAGAATGTCCGGCTGGCTTGCTCATATTCTTGAGCAGTATGACAACAATCGACTGATCCGCCCGCGGGCAGATTACACAGGCCCTGATAAACAAGCATTTGTTCCGATTGAAGAAAGAGCCTAAAGAACCATTGGAGGCTGGCTTGCGTTAATGAGGTTAGCCTCTTGTTCAGAACATCAAAAGTGGTTTACACTTTACATTGAATGTTGAGAAAAATCATTTTGTTTTCTATATAGGAAAAATAAAATGTTTTCTAAATATGAATTACATACTGGGAGGTTTTTATTGTGGCACAAGGTGAAAAAATTACAGTTTCTAACGGAGTATTAAACGTACCAAATAACCCGATTATCCCGTTTATCGAAGGAGACGGAACCGGTCCTGATATTTGGAACTCGGCTTCGAAGGTGTTGGAAGCAGCAGTTGAAAAAGCATACAAAGGTGAAAAGAAAATTACGTGGAAAGAAGTTTATGCCGGAGAAAAGGCTTATAATAAAACAGGTGAGTGGCTGCCTGCTGAAACATTAGATGTGATCCGCGAATATTTCATCGCGATTAAAGGCCCGTTAACGACACCTGTCGGCGGCGGAATCCGATCTTTGAACGTAGCGCTCAGACAAGAGCTTGACCTATTCGTCTGCTTAAGACCTGTAAGATACTTTACTGGAGTGCCGTCACCGGTAAAACGCCCTGAAGATACTGATATGGTCATCTTCCGTGAAAATACAGAAGATATTTACGCAGGCATCGAGTACGCAAAAGGCTCTGAAGAAGTGCAAAAGCTCATCAGCTTCCTGCAAAATGAGTTAAACGTCAACAAAATCCGTTTCCCTGAGACATCAGGTATCGGCATTAAGCCTGTTTCTGAAGAAGGAACAAGCCGTTTGGTCAGAGCAGCCATTGATTATGCGATCGAGCACGGCCGCAAATCAGTAACCCTAGTTCACAAAGGAAACATCATGAAGTTCACAGAAGGCGCCTTCAAAAACTGGGGCTATGAACTTGCTGAAAGAGAATACGGCGAAAAAGTATTCACATGGGCTCAATATGACCGCATTGCTGAAGAACAAGGAAAAGACGCTGCCAACAAAGCGCAAAGCGAAGCGGAAGCAGCAGGCAAAATCATTGTCAAAGACAGCATTGCTGACATCTTCCTTCAGCAGATTTTAACGCGTCCGAACGAATTTGATGTCGTTGCAACAATGAACCTGAACGGAGATTACATCTCTGATGCTCTTGCTGCGCAAGTCGGCGGAATCGGCATTGCTCCTGGAGCGAACATCAACTATGAAACAGGACATGCGATTTTTGAGGCGACGCACGGAACGGCTCCTAAATATGCAGGCCTTGATAAAGTAAACCCATCTTCAGTTATTCTTTCAGGCGTTCTGCTTCTTGAGCATTTAGGATGGAACGAAGCGGCTGATTTGGTTATCAAATCTATGGAAAAAACAATCGCTTCTAAAGTCGTAACTTACGATTTTGCCAGATTAATGGACGGCGCGACTGAAGTGAAATGTTCAGAGTTCGGAGAAGAACTGATTAAAAACATGGACTAAGCAAGGAAACAGCCTAAAACTAGCCATAAAGGAGAAGAGAGACATGGGAAATACTCGTAAAAAAGTTTCTGTTATCGGAGCAGGGTTTACCGGAGCGACAACTGCATTTTTAATCGCTCAAAAAGAGCTGGCAGACGTAGTTCTTGTTGACATTCCGCAATTGGAGAACCCGACAAAGGGAAAAGCGCTTGATATGTTTGAGGCAAGTCCGGTTCAAGGCTTTGACGCAAAAATTACGGGCACATCCAATTACGAGGATACAGCGGGTTCTGACATTGTTGTCATTACAGCCGGTATCGCAAGAAAACCTGGTATGAGCAGAGATGATCTAGTCTCTACAAACGAAAAAATTATGAGAAGCGTTACACGAGAAATCGTGAAATATTCTCCTGACTCTATCATTGTGGTGCTGACAAATCCTGTTGATGCAATGACATACGCGGTGTACAAAGAATCAGGCTTCCCTAAAGAGCGCGTAATCGGCCAGTCCGGTGTGCTTGATACGGCAAGATTCAGAACATTTGTGGCAGAGGAATTAAACCTGTCAGTGAAAGATGTGACTGGTTTCGTTCTTGGCGGCCACGGTGACGATATGGTGCCGCTTGTGCGTTATTCTTATGCTGGCGGTATCCCGCTTGAAACTCTCATTCCGAAGGAACGGATTGACGCAATTGTAGAGCGCACTAGAAAAGGCGGAGGCGAAATCGTAAATCTTCTTGGAAACGGAAGCGCGTATTATGCGCCTGCGGCTTCTCTGACAGAAATGGTTGAAGCGATCTTGAAAGACCAGCGCCGCGTCCTTCCTACAATTGCTTATCTTGAAGGGGAATACGGCTATGAAGGCATCTACCTTGGTGTTCCTACAATCGTAGGCGGCAACGGTCTTGAGCAAATCATTGAACTTGAACTGACAGACTATGAAAGAGCACAGCTGAATAAATCAGTTGAATCTGTCAAAAATGTCATGAAAGTATTATCTTAATAAAAAGAGAGAAAGGCTTGCTTGATAGAGCCTTTCTCTTTTTGCTATAAATGAAAGCGTTGTCATCAACTTCTTTATTTCTTTTAAAAATGATGTAAAAGACGAATTGTCGGAATATCCTGCTTTCGCTAAAATAAAATCATGAAACATGTTAAGATGACATAAAATAGAGAAATAGGATGTCGGGGAATTATAATACTGGAGGCACAGCATGAACAAGAAAATTTTAGTTGTGGATGATGAAGAATCTATTGTTACTCTTTTACAGTACAATTTGGAACGGTCAGGCTATGATGTCATTACCGCCTCGGATGGGGAAGAAGCACTCAAAAAAGCGGAGACAGAGAAGCCTGATTTGATTGTGCTTGATGTGATGCTTCCAAAACTGGACGGAATCGAAGTATGCAAGCAGCTGAGACAGCAAAAACTGATGTTTCCGATTTTAATGCTGACAGCGAAGGATGAGGAATTCGACAAAGTATTAGGGCTTGAGCTCGGTGCTGATGATTATATGACCAAGCCGTTCAGTCCAAGGGAAGTAAATGCAAGAGTCAAAGCGATTTTAAGGCGTTCGGAAATGGCTGCGCCCTCTAGTGAAATGAAAAACGATGAAATTGAAGGTCAGATCGTAATTGGCGATCTGAAAATCCTGCCTGATCATTATGAAGCGTACTTTAAAGAAAATCAGCTTGAGCTGACACCGAAAGAATTCGAACTGCTGCTGTATTTGGGCAGACATAAAGGCAGAGTGCTGACGAGAGATCTTTTGTTGAGCGCTGTCTGGAATTATGATTTTGCCGGAGATACGAGAATTGTTGATGTACATATCAGCCATCTCCGCGACAAAATTGAAAACAATACGAAAAAACCGATCTATATTAAAACGATTAGGGGATTGGGGTATAAACTGGAGGAGCCAAAAATGAATGAATAAATACCGTGTGCGCCTTTTTTCTGTACTCGTTGTCTGTATGATTCTGGTGTTTAGTGTCCTCGGGCTGTTTTTGCAGCAGCTCTTTGAAACATCTGATCAAAGGAAAGCAGAGGAACACATTGAAAAAGAAGCCAAATACATGGCTTCGCTTCTTGATGCCGGCAATCTGAATGATCAAGCAAATGAGAAAATCATTAAAGATGCAGGCGGCGCGCTTGATGTGAGCGCATCCGTTATCGATACAGACGGCAAGGTGCTGTACGGGTCAAATGGGAGAGCAGCAGATTCTCAAAAGGTGCGGGCGCTTGTCTCTGGCCATGAGGGTGTTCTTTCAACAGCGGATAACGAGCTTTATTACGGACTCTCGCTTAGAAGCGAAGGTGAAAAAACAGGATATGTGCTGCTTTCTGCCTCTAAAAAAAGCTACGGCTTGAAAGGCGAAATGTGGGGGATGCTGACGGCCAGTCTTTGTACCGCTTTTATCGTCATTGTTTATTTTTATTCCAGTATGACCTCACGCTATAAAAGGTCGATTGAAGCAGCGACAAACGTAGCGACAGAACTGTCCAAGGGGAACTACGATGCCAGGACATACGGCGGCTATATCAGGCGCTCTGATAAGCTCGGCCGTGCGATGAACAGTCTTGCTGTTGATCTGATGGAAATGACGAGAACGCAGGAAATGCAGCGGGACCGGCTGCTGACAGTCATTGAAAATATCGGCTCTGGGCTGATTATGATTGATGGAAGAGGCTTTATCAATCTCGTGAACAGGGCTTACGCCAAGCAGTTTCATATCAATCCGAATCAGATGCTGCGCCGTCTTTATCATGATGCATTTGAACATGAAGAAGTGATCCAGCTTGTCGAAGACATTTTTATGACGGAGACAAAGAAATGCAAACTGTTAAGGCTTCCGATCAAAATTGAACGGCGTTATTTTGAAGTGGACGGCGTACCGATTATGGGGCCGGACGATGAATGGAAAGGAATTGTGCTCGTTTTCCATGACATGACGGAGACGAAGAAATTAGAGCAGATGAGAAAGGATTTTGTGGCGAATGTTTCTCATGAGCTGAAAACGCCGATTACGTCCATTAAAGGGTTTACGGAGACGTTATTGGACGGGGCGATGGAGGACAAAGAAGCGCTTTCTGAATTTCTCTCTATTATTCTAAAGGAAAGCGAAAGGCTTCAGTCTTTGGTTCAGGATCTTCTCGATCTCTCAAAAATCGAGCAGCAAAATTTTACGCTCAGCATTGAAACGTTTGAACCAGCCAAAATGCTTGGTGAGATTGAAACGCTTCTTAAGCATAAGGCGGATGAGAAAGGCATCTCCTTACAACTGAATGTCCCGAAAGATCCGCTATATGTATCAGGCGACCCGTACAGGCTGAAACAGGTATTTCTTAATCTCGTAAACAATGCGTTAACCTACACGCCTGAAGGGGGCTCTGTAGCTATCAATGTAACGCCCAGAGAAAAAGACATTCAGATTGAAGTTGCCGATTCCGGAATCGGCATTCAGAAAGAAGAAATTCCTCGCATCTTTGAACGTTTTTACCGCGTAGATAAAGACAGAAGCAGGAATTCGGGCGGCACCGGCCTGGGTCTTGCAATCGTAAAGCATTTAATAGAGGCTCATGAAGGGAAAATCGATGTCAAAAGCGAGCCAGGACGGGGAACGGTCTTTACAGTGACGCTGAAACGGGCCGCTGAAAAGTCCGCCTAATGTTTACAAAGGTTTAACAATATCTTCATGCACTGTTAAACCTATGCTGGTAGGATGTAGTAGAACCCCTTCATCCAAGGAGCCAATTTTGACGGCGGGAACCATTTTGTGTTCCCGTCCTTTTTTGTGTCTTCTCCTCAGTTCACGTATTTTCCTTTCAAATTGAACTTTGTTAAAATAAGAGGAGCTAATGACTATGTAAGAGATGAATGGAAGCCTGAGGCTTCTTAGGAGGATATTGAATGACGGAACGAAAAAAATTAGTGCTTGTAGACGGAAACAGTCTGGCTTACCGGGCGTTTTTTGCATTGCCGCTGTTAAGCAATGATAAAGGTATTCATACGAATGCCGTATACGGCTTTGCGATGATTTTAATGAAGATGCTTGAGGATGAAAAACCGACGCACATGCTGGTTGCATTTGATGCCGGGAAAACAACATTTCGTCACGGCACATTTAAAGAATATAAAGGCGGCAGACAGAAAACCCCGCCTGAGCTTTCCGAACAAATGCCATTTATCCGCGAGCTGCTGGATGCCTATCAGATCAGCCGCTACGAACTGGAACAATACGAAGCCGACGATATTATCGGCACACTGGCCAAATCGGCTGAAAAAGACGGATTTGAAGTAAAGATTTTCTCAGGAGATAAGGATTTAACTCAGCTGGCAACAGACAAAACAACAGTTGCCATTACGAGAAAAGGAATTACCGATGTTGAATTTTACACACCGGAGCACGTCAAAGAGAAATACGGGCTTACGCCTGAACAAATCATTGACATGAAGGGTCTGATGGGCGATTCCTCGGATAATATTCCAGGTGTGCCCGGCGTCGGAGAAAAGACAGCGATTAAGCTCTTAAAACAGTTCGATTCCGTGGAAAAGCTGCTGGAGTCCATTGACGAGGTGAGCGGAAAGAAACTGAAGGAAAAGCTTGAGGAATTTAAGGATCAGGCATTGATGAGCAAGGAGCTTGCGACGATCATGACGGATGCGCCGATTGAGGTATCCGTTTCCGGCCTGGAATATCAAGGCTTTAATCGTGAACAGGTGATTGCCATCTTTAAAGATCTTGGATTCAACACGCTTCTTGAACGTCTTGGGGAAGACAGTGAAGAAGCAGAGCAGGATCAGGCATTAGAGGAAATTAAGGTCGAAACCGTCACAGACGTAACAAGCGGCATATTGGTTTCTCCATCCGCATTTGTCGTTGAACAGATTGGCGACAATTATCATGAAGAGCCGCTTCTCGGATTTTCGATCGTAAATGAAACGGGATCTTTTTTTATTCCGAAAGACATTGCCGTGGAGTCTAAGGTGTTTAAAGAATGGGCGGAAAATGACGAGCAGAAGAAATGGCTTTTCGATAGCAAGCGGGCTGTTGTCGCTTTGCGCTGGCAGGGCATTGAGCTGAAGGGGGCGGAGTTTGATACGCTTCTTGCGGCTTATATCATCAATCCTGGCAATTCATATGATGACGTTGCGAGTGTGGCCAAGGATTACGGCCTGCATATTGTATCAAGCGACGAATCAGTTTATGGCAAAGGAGCAAAACGGGCGGTACCTTCAGAAGATGTACTGTCTGAGCATCTTGTCCGAAAAGCGTTAGCCATTCAAAGCCTGCGGGAAAAGCTTGTTCAGGAGCTGGAAAACAACGATCAGCTTGAGCTGTTTGAAGAGCTCGAAATGCCGCTTGCGCTTATTCTCGGCGAAATGGAATCAACTGGCGTCAAGGTCGATGTTGATCGTTTAAAACGAATGGGTGAAGAACTGGGTGCGAAGCTGAAGGAATATGAAGAAAAAATCCATGAGATTGCGGGAGAGCCGTTTAATATCAATTCTCCGAAACAGCTCGGCGTCATCTTGTTTGAAAAGATCGGCCTGCCTGTCGTGAAAAAAACAAAAACAGGCTATTCAACGTCTGCTGATGTGCTTGAAAAGCTGGCTGACAAGCATGAGATTGTCGACTATATTTTGCAGTACAGACAAATTGGCAAGCTTCAATCGACATATGTCGAAGGGCTTTTAAAGGTGACGAGACCGGATTCGCATAAGGTGCACACGCGCTTTAACCAGGCTTTAACGCAAACAGGCCGTCTCAGCTCGACTGATCCGAATCTGCAAAACATTCCGATCAGGCTTGAAGAAGGGCGTAAAATCCGCCAAGCTTTTGTTCCGTCTGAAAAAGACTGGCTTATTTTTGCAGCCGATTACTCACAAATCGAGCTGCGGGTGCTTGCTCATATTTCAAAGGATCAAAATCTTATCGAAGCTTTTACAAATGATATGGATATTCATACGAAAACGGCAATGGATGTGTTCCATGTTGCCGAGGATGAAGTGACTTCTGCGATGAGACGCCAGGCGAAAGCGGTCAACTTTGGCATCGTATACGGCATCAGCGATTACGGGCTGTCACAGAACCTCGGCATTACCCGGAAGGAAGCCGGAGCATTCATCGAACGCTATTTGGAAAGCTTCCAAGGCGTAAAAGCGTACATGGAAGATTCAGTTCAGGACGCGAAGCAAAAAGGATACGTGACAACGCTTATGCATCGCCGCCGTTACATTCCTGAGCTGACGAGCCGAAACTTTAATATCCGCAGTTTTGCGGAGCGTACGGCAATGAATACGCCGATTCAAGGAAGCGCAGCTGATATTATAAAAAAAGCCATGATTGATATGGCTGCCAAGCTGAAAGAAAAACAGCTGAAAGCAAGACTGCTGCTTCAAGTACACGATGAATTGATTTTTGAAGCGCCGCAAGAAGAAATTGAAATTCTTGAAAAGCTTGTTCCTGAAGTGATGGAACATGCGCTTGCATTAGATGTGCCGTTAAAGGTGGACTTTGCATCAGGCCCATCTTGGTACGATGCGAAATAAACAGAGATAGGAAGTGATGGATGTGCCGGAATTACCAGAGGTTGAAACGGTCCGGCGCACTCTGACCGGGCTTGTAAAGGGAAAAACAATCAAATCGGTAGAGATCAGATGGCCGAATATCATCAAACGGCCTGCCGAACCGGAGGAATTTGCGCGAAATCTAGCAGGAGAAACGATACAGTCTATCGGAAGACGGGGAAAGTTTTTGCTGTTTCATTTAGATCATTATGTCATGGTTTCCCACCTTCGAATGGAAGGGAAATACGGGCTTCATCAAGCGGAGGAGCCAGACGATAAACACGTGCATGTCATATTCACGATGACAGACGAAACACAGCTTCGTTACAGGGATGTGCGGAAGTTTGGGACCATGCACTTATTTAAACCGGGAGAGGAAGCGGGCGAGCTCCCTCTTTCTCAATTAGGGCCGGAACCGGATGCAGAAGAATTTACGAGTGCATATTTAAAAGCACGGCTTGCTAAAACAAACCGTGCTGTCAAAACCGCCCTACTGGATCAGAAAACAGTTGTGGGACTCGGGAACATTTATGTGGACGAGGCTCTTTTCAGAGCGGGTGTCCATCCTGAGACGAAAGCAAATCAATTATCAGACAAAACAATCAAAACACTTCATGCTGAAATCAAAAACACCCTGCAGGAGGCGATTGACGCGGGCGGCAGCACAGTCCGCTCGTATATCAACTCCCAAGGGGAAATTGGAATGTTCCAGCTGCAGCATTTTGTGTACGGAAAAAAAGACGAGCCGTGCAAAAATTGCGGAACGATGATTTCAAAAATTGTCGTCGGAGGCAGGGGCACGCATTTTTGCGCGAAGTGCCAGAAAAAAAAGTAGCATAATGCTTCATCGTCCAAGCTGTCGGTGCATATATCAGTAACTCTGTAATAGAGGATGCCATTTTCGAAACACGGATTTTTCACTTTACCATATATATGATTGTGATGAATCCCGGGCATTTCACATCTGATACAAGAGCACCAACAGAAAGGAAGAAACGGATATGCAAATGGTTTCTATACTGCTGCTGGCGTTGGCTGTCAGCTTGGACAGTTTTTCAGTCGGATTTACGTACGGATTGAGAAAAATGAAAATACCGTTTAAAGCGATTTTAATTATCGCCTGCTGTTCCGGTGCTGTCATGTTTATATCCATGCTGATCGGAAGCTTTCTTACAAAGTTTTTTCCTGTATATGTAACGGAGAAGCTTGGCGGTTTGGTATTGGTCGGAATCGGTGCGTGGGTTCTGTATCAATTTTTCAAACCGGCAAAAGACAAAGAATACTTATTGCATGAAAAAACGCTGCTTAATTTAGAGGTTCGGTCATTAGGGATTGTGATTCATATTTTGAGAAAACCTATGAGTGCGGATATCGACAAATCGGGTGTGATCAATGGAATTGAGGCGGTCTTGTTGGGATTTGCCTTATCGATTGATGCCTTCGGAGCAGGTATTGGCGCAGCCATTCTCGGTTTTTCACCGATTGTGATGAGCATTGCCGTGGCAATCATGAGCTCGCTGTTTGTATCAATCGGAATCAATGCCGGCCATTTTCTGTCTAAATGGAAATGGATTGATAAGATGGCGTTTTTGCCGGGGCTTCTGCTGATCACGATTGGGCTCTGGAAATTGTAAAAAGGAGTGGATCTCTTGACCTTAGTCATTGGTTTAACGGGAGGAATAGCTAGCGGCAAAAGTACAGTAGCCAATATGCTGATTGAAAAAGGAATAACAGTTATAGATGCAGATATCATTGCCAAACAAGCGGTAGAAAAAGGGATGCCGGCCTACCGGCAAATCATTGACGAATTCGGTGAAGACATCCTGCTCCCAAACGGTGATATAGATCGAAAAAAGCTTGGGGCACTGGTATTTACAAATGAACAAAAGCGTCTTGCTTTAAATGCAATTGTTCATCCCGCAGTCAGGCAGGAAATGCTCAATCACCGTGATGAAGCCATAGCAAATCGCGAGGCATTTGTTGTATTAGATATCCCGCTATTGTTTGAAAGCAAATTGGAATCTTTAGTTGATAAAATTATTGTTGTCAGTGTGACCAAAGAGCTTCAGCTGGAACGTCTGATGAAGCGCAATCAGCTGACGGAAGAAGAGGCGGTCAGCCGTATCCGTGCTCAAATGCCCTTAGAGGAAAAAACAGCAAGAGCAGATCAAGTCATCGATAACAGCGGCACGCTTGCAGAGACCAAACAGCAGCTTGATGAAATCATCACTAGCTGGGCATAATACAAAAACACCGTTCGTTAGAACGGTGTTTTTGTCATTAAAAATCAAAGTTGTCCGGATCAGGACCGACGCGCAGGTTTTCATTCAGCGCATCGATTCGGTTCATGTCATCCTGTGTTAACTCAAAGTCAAACACATTGGCATTTTCTTTAATGCGGTGTTCCTTCGTTGATTTAGGAATCGTAATGATGCCATGCTGCAGATCCCAGCGCAAAATAATTTGTGCTGCTGATTTGTTATATGTTTGAGCGATGTCTGCCAGTACAGGGTGATCCAGCAGCTGTCCCTGCATTAAAGGTGACCAAGCTTCCATCTGGATGCCTTGTTTTTTGCAGTATGCCATCAGCTCTTTTTGTGTAAGACGCGGGTGAAATTCCACTTGGTTGATCATAGGCTTTATTTCAGCAGCCGTCATCAGGTCTTCAAGATGATGGATTTGGAAGTTGCTCACGCCGATCGCTTTGACACGGCCTTCTTTATACAGAGTTTCAAGCGCTCTCCAGGCTTCTTTATATTTTCCTTCTACAGGCCAGTGGATAAGATATAGATCTAAATAATCCAAACCGAGTTTTGACACGCTTGTTTCAAATGCGGCAAGTGTTTCCTCGTAGCCTAAATCTGCATTCCACACTTTTGATGTAATAAACAGATCCTCTCTTGAGATGCCTGTTTCTTCAATGCCTTGCCGAAGCCCTTCTCCGACTCCAGCTTCATTTCCGTAGATAGCGGCAGTATCAATACTGCGGTATCCGTGAACAATGGCGGCTCTAACTGCGTTTACCAGTTCAGATCCTTCTTCCACTTGGAATACGCCTAGGCCGAACCATGGCATTTTTACTCCGTTATGAAGTGTTGCTGCTGCTTGTAAATGTGTTGTCATATTGATTTCCTCCTTTAAAATTGTCAGGCTTCTTGTTGATCCCGTTTTTCCATCAAGCGGCTCCAGCCTGTTAAGATAACTGCACCGACTACCATTAATCCGCCTATCCAAGCGGTATGAATCAGTCCGATTGAATCGGTGATCACACCTCCAAGATATGAGCCAAGCGCAATCCCTGCATTAAAGGCAGCGATATTCATCGCGGATGCGACATCAACTGCACTCGGGACAAAACGCTCAGCCAGCATGACGACATACACCTGAAGGCCGGGCACATTCATAAAGGCCAGCAATCCCATACAGAGAATGGTGATAAGGCCTGCTGTTTGATATGGAGCCGTAAATGTCAGCGTGAATAGAACGAGTGCCTGTACGATAAACATATAGAATAAAGCGGCAATCGGATTTCGGTTTGACAGCTTTCCGCCAATCATATTGCCGATTGCAATGGCAATTCCGTATACGAGCAGGATCACTGCCACAGTTCCGGCATTGAAGCCTGTTACTTCCTGAAGCAGGGGAGACAGGTACGTGAATACAACGAATGTTCCTCCGTATCCAAGAGCTGTAATGACAAATAGAAGCAATAACCGGCCGTTTGTCACAAGCTTCAATTGATCCCGCATCGTTGTTTTCGTCCCTTTTCGTAATTTGGACGGGACAAGAATACCATTTGTAATGAAAGCAATGATTCCGACGGCGATAATGACCATAAAGGCAAAACGCCATCCGAGCTGCTGGCCGATAAACGTGCCGAAAGGAACTCCGGTTACAGTTGCCACAGTGAGCCCTGTAAACATTATCGAAATCGCGCTAGCCCTTTTATCCTCAGGGACGATATCCGCTGCGATTGTCGAACCGATCGACATAAACACACCGTGCGAAAAAGCTGATATCACACGTGCTGCTAATAAAATCCCGATGCTTGAAGCGGTAGCGGCCATCGTATTCCCGGCAATAAAAATCAACATGATCCAAAGCAATAGCGTCTTACGTGACATGCTTGAGGTCAATGAAGTTAATATAGGTGCACCGAATGTAACGCCAAGCGCATAAAGGGAAACGGTCAATCCCGCTGTTGTGACAGGGATGTGCAGGTCATCAGAAATGAGCGGCAAAAGGCCGACGCTGATAAATTCGGTTGTTCCTATGGCGAATGCACTTACGGCCAAAGCCAGGAGTGCAGGAATGCTGCTTTTATTGGCTGAAGTCATCATGTTCCTCCTTTGTATGATGTGTTGTATGATTGAAATTCTGCCGAGTAAGCTATATAAATAAAAAAGAGCAGATTCAAATCAGCCGGCAAATGTGATTATGAAAGACATCGTCAAAAAAGAAAAGTACGTACTTTTAAGTGCTATAGTCACTTTTTAGTGCCTGTAAGGAGAGTGAACCGCATGGAGCAGAAAAAATATAACATTTCAGTTGAAGCGACTCTTGAAGTGATCGGCGGGAAATGGAAATGCGTCATTTTATGCCACCTGACGCACGGAAAAAAACGCACGAGTGAATTAAAGCGCCTGATGCCTAATATCACGCAAAAAATGCTGACCCAGCAACTGCGCGAGCTGGAAGCGGACGGTGTCATTAACCGGATCGTGTACAATCAGGTTCCTCCCAAAGTGGAATACGAGCTTAGCGAATACGGCCGCAGCTTAGAAGGGATTTTAGACATGCTGTGTGCTTGGGGAGCGAATCATATTAACAAAGTGTACGGAGATACATTTTCAGTGTTAGAAGAAAGTGTGCTCAATGATAAGTTAAAACAGGAATTATAAAAAATGAGAGCAGTCAGTGCGGAACGCTGGCTGCTTTTTGGTTCTTACGCCTAATTTGTGTGCAAGAAAATATATAATGCATCATAAATTAGCGTTGTAATCGTTGATTTTTATCAATATGTACTGGCGAATTCATTTTAATGTGTTATACTAATTACAGATGACAACAAATTAGAATGGCATAATTGATAAGGGGTGTCCAACATGAAGGTAAAAGTAGCGATCAACGGGTTTGGAAGAATCGGGAGAATGGTTTTTAGAAAAGCAATGTTAGACGATCAAATTCAAGTAGTGGCCATTAACGCCAGCTATTCCGCAGAAACGCTGGCTCATTTAATAAAGTATGACACAAATCACGGCAGGTACGACAAAGAGGTTGTGGCTGGTGAAGACAGCCTGATCGTGAATGGAAAGAAAGTGCTTTTGTTAAACAGCCGTGATCCAAAACAGCTGCCTTGGCGGGAATATGATATTGACATTGTCGTCGAAGCGACAGGGAAGTTTAATTCAAAAGATAAAGCGATGGGTCATATAGAAGCGGGGGCCAAAAAAGTCATTCTGACTGCTCCGGGAAAAAATGAAGACGTTACCATTGTGATGGGAGTAAATGAGGACCAATTCGACGCCGACCGCCATGTCATTATTTCAAATGCGTCATGCACGACAAATTGCCTTGCGCCTGTTGTAAAAGTGCTGGATGAAGAATTTGGCATTGAGAGCGGGCTGATGACTACAGTTCACGCATATACGAATGACCAGAAAAATATTGATAATCCGCATAAAGATTTGCGCCGGGCGCGGGCATGCGGTGAATCCATCATTCCGACGACAACAGGAGCGGCAAAGGCGCTTTCGCTCGTGCTGCCGCATCTGAAAGGAAAGCTTCACGGCCTTGCCTTGCGCGTCCCTGTTCCGAACGTCTCACTGGTTGATCTCGTTGTCGATCTGAAAACTGATGTAACGGCTGAAGAGGTAAACGAGGCATTTAAACGGGCTGCCAAAACTTCGATGTACGGCGTTCTTGATTATTCAGATGAACCGCTCGTTTCGACTGACTATAATACAAATCCGCATTCAGCGGTCATTGACGGGCTTACGACAATGGTAATGGAAGACAGAAAAGTAAAGGTGCTCGCATGGTATGACAACGAATGGGGCTACTCATGCAGAGTCGTTGATCTGATCCGCCATGTAGCGGCACGAATGAAACATCCGTCTGCTGTATAAAATAAGGTCATGGACGCATTTTGAAGAAAAAACCCCTAACAGCATATTTCTGAAAAAACGCACCTTGCAAATTAGACTTAAACACAGTATACTATTTTTCGTGAACTTCTTGCTTGAGACTGTTTCGGAATTACTTAAAGGGTTAGGACCTCTCCGGACTAACTTTCCCCCGTGGTAAATGGCCGACCCAGTTGTTGGAATTTCACTTTTTAATTCTTGTTAAGGGGGGTCCATGACTATGGAAACAATGGGGCGTCACGTTATCTCCGAGCTATGGGGATGCGATTTTGATAAGCTGAATGACATGGATTTTATTGAAAAAACGTTTGTAAATGCTGCTCTAAAATCAGGTGCTGAGGTGCGCGAGGTTGCATTTCACAAATTTGCACCGCAAGGCGTAAGCGGAGTTGTGATTATTTCTGAATCACACTTAACAATTCACAGTTTTCCTGAGCACGGATATGCGAGCATTGATGTTTATACTTGTGGAGACTTAGATCCTAATGTCGCTGCTGATTACATCGCAGAGGCATTACATGCTGATACAAGAGAAAACATTGAAATACCAAGAGGAATGGGGCCTGTGCAAATTAAACAGGCGCAAGCGAAAGTACTATAGTAAACACGAACACAAAGGGAGCTGAAGCTAGAAAGCCATTATGCGCTTTTTAGCTTATGCTCCTTTTATTTTTATAAAGAAACAAGGGTGGTCCAGCTTTTTCTTTTTTCATTTTTTTTGTAAAATAAGAAAGAGATTTTCACAAACCACCAGATGCTGTAGACACAGCTTTACACAACGGCTCTCCCGACAGATGCTTTCACATCTATTTTAAAAGGCGGAGGCTGCCGAAAATACATTGCAGGGAACGAAATAGTTGGGAGCTGATTTTATTGAAATGTCCTTCATGCCAGCATAACGGAACGAGAGTCCTCGATTCACGGCCTGTGGATGACGGAAAATCGATTCGCCGAAGACGCGAGTGTGAATCCTGCCACTACCGGTTTACGACCTTTGAGAAAGTGGAGGAAACCCCGCTCATCGTCGTGAAAAAAGAAGGTGTGCGTGAGGAATTCAGCAGAGAAAAAATGCTGCGCGGTCTCATAAAAGCATGTGAAAAAAGACCTGTTTCACTCAAAACGCTTGAAGACATGTGCTTTGATATTGAAAAAGAACTTCGCAATCAAGGCTGCTCTGAGGTGAAAAGCGAGCTCGTCGGAGAAATGGTGATGGACCGGCTGGCTAAGATTGATGAAGTCGCATATGTACGGTTCGCGTCAGTCTATCGGCAGTTTAAAGATATAAATGTCTTTATCGACGAATTAAAAGACTTAATAAAGAAAGAGCGTTAAAAGAGCTAAGAGGATTCTTCTAGCTCTTTTCTCATGTGCAAAATTGGCATTTGATAGATATGAGAAACGGTGTAAAATGAAAGGTAGAAACAAATTCGGAAGGTTTGAGAATGTATGGCTGACTATTGGAAAGATGTACTGCCTGTAGATCCGTATGTGGTCAAAAGCAGATCGATGCTGCAGGATATAGACAGACAAATTATTACACAACTGTATCAGCCCTTAATCGGCCCTGTTGCATTCTCTCTTTATATGACATTGTGGGGAGAGCTTGAACAAAACCGTCTGTGGGGCGGAGAGTCCACACATAGACAGCTGATGGGGATGACACAGTCTAACTTAAAAACGATCCATCAGGAACAGGGGAAGCTCGAAGGCATCGGATTGCTAAAAGTATATATGAAGGAATCCGAGCGGCAGGAGCGCCTCTTTATATATGAACTCCTTCCGCCGCTCAGGCCAAATGATTTTTTTGAAGACGGAATGCTGAATGTTTTTCTGTACAATAGAGTCGGAAAAACAAAATATCAGCAATTAAAACAATTTTTCACGCACCCGGCCATTTCAGAAGATGCGAAGGACATTACGCGGCCGTTTAATCATGCGTTTGAATCGCTACAGCCGAGTGAATGGAAGCTCACATCTGATATGGAGGACACGGTGAGACTTGCGCAGGGCACAGAGTATACTTCTGTCGGACAGGCACCGTCCTACACCATAACGGAGGATGTGTTTGATTTTGATTTGTTTTTAGCGGGACTTTCTGAGACGATGATTCCGAGAAAAGCAATGACTCAGCAGGTGCGGGACACAATCAAAAAGCTTTCTTATCTGTACGGCATAGATCCTTTGCAGATGCAAAATGTCGTGATGAGCGCGATTGATGAGCGTGACGTCATTACGACGGAGGCTTTAAGAAAAGCGGCAAGTGACTGGTATCAAATCGAAAGAAACGGACAGCTGCCTGACTTAGTGGAAAAAACACAGCCGGTGCATCTGCGTGAAGGCGAAAAACCGGCGGAAGGGGATTCGCTGGACGGGAAACTGATCGCATTGCTTGAGGCGATTTCTCCGAAGAAGCTTCTGCAGGACATTGCCGACGGAACTGAGCCGTCAAAAGCTGATCTGAAAATCATAGAAGAAATTATGTTTGAACAGAAGCTCGAGCCAGGCGTTACAAATGTGTTAATTTATTACGTCATGCTGAAAACCGATATGAAGCTGTCGAAAAACTATATCCAAAAAATCGCGTCGCATTGGGCGCGCAAAAAGGTAAAAACGGTCAGAGAAGCGATGAAGCTCGCGATAGAAGAAAACCGCCAATACCTTGAATGGGCTGAAGGGAAAGCAAATCAACCATCAAAACGAAACTCAAAAGTGATTCGCGAAGAAAAACTTCCTGACTGGATGAAAGAAAAGGAAACAGCGTCCGATTCAGAATCCGGACAGCAGAAGCTGCAACCTCAGGATTTGGAAGAACAGAAGAAAAAGATGATGGAAGAGATGCAAAAACTGAAAAAATACTCTGCCTATTAAAGACAGAGATGCGGGGTGAAGTAATAGATGGAACCAATCGGCCGTTCCCTGCAGGGCGTAACCGGCAGACCGGATTTCCAAAAACGTCTTGAACAAATGAAGGAAAAAGTCATGAAGGATCAAGATGTTCAGGCATTTTTGAAGGAAAACGAAGAAATGATTGATCAAAAAATGATTGAAAAGAGCTTAAATAAGCTTTATGAATATAGCGGACAAAGCAAGAATTGCTCCTATTGTTCAGAAGATGAAGATTGCAACAATCTGTTGGAGGGCTACCATCCGAAGCTTGTTGTCAATGGCCGTTCTATTGATATCGAGTATTATGAATGTCCGGTCAAACGGAAGCTCGACCAACAGAAAAAACAAAAGTCTCTTATGAAAAGCATGTATATCCAGCAGGACCTTCTCGGAGCGACATTCCAGCAGGTTGATATCAGTGATCCGAGTAGGCTCGCGATGTTCCAGCATGTTACGGATTTTCTGAAAAGCTATAATGAGACGGGAAAAGGGAAAGGACTATATTTATACGGGAAATTCGGGGTAGGAAAAACGTTTATGCTCGCTGCGATTGCCAATGAACTGGCGGAAAAAGAGTATTCCTCCATGATCGTATATGTACCCGAATTTGTGAGAGAGCTCAAGAATTCGCTTCAAGACCATTCATTGGAAGAGAAGCTCAATATGGTCAAAACAACACCTGTATTGATGCTTGATGACATCGGAGCGGAATCAATGACGAGCTGGGTAAGGGATGAAGTCATCGGAACGGTGCTTCAGCACAGAATGTCCCAGCAGCTTCCGACGTTCTTTTCTTCTAATTTCTCACCTGACGAACTGAAGCATCATTTTACGTATTCGCAAAGGGGAGAAAAGGAAGAAGTAAAAGCGGCAAGATTAATGGAGCGGATATTATATTTGGCTGCTCCAATCCGCCTTGACGGAGAAAACCGCCGCCATCCGTAATCGCTGCGGTTCAAAGGGGAAGGAACTGAGGGTATGAAACGAAAAACCGCTCTTAAATGGCTGGCAGTGCTGGCCGTTGCAGGTTTAATCTTTTGGGGAAATAAAAGGTATTTGAATGTATCGCCGAAAGAGATCAGGGTATGGATATTGTCATTCGGGGTCTTTGCACCGCTGATGTTTATCGGGATATCCATCGTCAGACCTCTTGTTTTATTTCCGGTGTCTGTTATTTCTATAGCGGGCGGGCTTGCGTTTGGCCCGCTTCTCGGCACGCTTTACACGTTATTCGGTTCGATGTGCGCCTCAGCTGTTTCGTTTTTTGCAGCGGGTTTGTTTGCTGCGAAAAAGAACGGCCATTACGAAAAGCTGGAAGCCATTCAGAAGCAGATGGAGGATAACGGATTTTTTTATATCTTTCTTTTAAGAATCCTGCCGATCAATTTTGATTTCGTCAGTTATGCGGCAGGTCTTTCCAATGTCAAAGCGCTGCCATATTTTGCGGCGACGGCCGCGGGAATCATCCCTGGGACCATTGCGCTTAATGTGCTGGGTGCGAGCTTTTTGGCTGGCAATCTGCCCGCTTTCTTTATGGTGCTCGTTTTGTATATCGTGTTTATCTCGCTGCCGTTCATCTTCAGAAAGAAAATGCAAAACTTGTTCCAAGAATCAAATTAAGATTTGCCAATGACCTTTACGTCTATTTTAAAAACATCCCCCATATACTTGTAACAGATGCCGTAAGGGGGGACAAACATGCTTGAAATAATCTTTGAAGATGACCATGATGCAGCCGCTTTTTTACATCTCATTCAGCATTCGGACGATCGGAACAATATCATTGTCCGTGAAGGCATACGGAAAATCGGGATTGAAAAAGCTAAGCCGGCTTTCTCTATTCAGCATTTTATGGAGCCGATTCTGGTCAAGTTTTTTTTAGAATGCAAAGAAGACGAGCATATGCTGTCATTGATTGAGGGAACATACTGCTTCACGGACCAGGATGAACAGCAGCAAATCCTTCAGCTCGCACACAGTATTATTGAAGGAGAAGCGGACGATCTACCGTTTGAGCCGCTAAAGCTTTCGCGGAAACAATCAATTTTGGATGAACTCCAAACGATTTGTTTAGAGGAAGGCTTATTTTCCATTCGTTCCTTTCAGACCTTCCGACTCGGACAATACTACAAGCAGCTTAGAGACATTACGGAAGCGGCGATAGATGAATATAAGATGGAACAGGAATATCAAAACTTTATTCAAACACTCAGAGACTATGTAACAGCAAAACAGCCGCGAATCAAAAAGGTGCATATTGTCCATGATGGTTCATTTACATTATGGGAACTGCGTTATGTGCCGGAACGGGAAAAAATGAAATACATAGACAGGCGATTTGTCCGCGATCATCCTATGTACATTGATTCTCATTTGCTCGCGCCGCTGATTTCCATTGCGCCTGATGAAGTGGTGCTTTACACCGACCAGCCCGAGCACATGATGGCAAGGACCATTCAAAACGTATTTCAAGAGAGAATGGAAATGCTTCCGCTGCACGCTTTTTCAGACGCAGAAATACCTGTGAAGCACTCGGAAGGATAAGGGCCGGCAGCCTGTATATATAAGGCTGTCGGTTTGAAAAAGGAAATACGATCGTGTTGATTTTTTGGATTGAACAATTTATAATACATAGGAGATTAAGAAAGACACACGTATTGATAAGGACACGAAGGAATGATACCGGCTCAAAGAGAGGGAAGCCCCGGCTGCAAGTTTCCCAGCTAAGGACCATTCACTTTACCGCCTTTGAACTTCAGCTGTGAACCCCTTTAAAGGAGCAGTAATGGCTGACGGGAACTCCCGTTACAGAGCTTAGAGCCGCAGTTGCCGGAGTATTGGCTTTGCGGAAAAAAGGGTGGAACCACGATTCCGTTTATTCAACCTCGTCCCTTTCATAGGGGGCGGGGTTTTTATATGCAAAAAAGGAGTGACATAGATGTCAGATATGGTAAAAATCACATTTCCTGATGGAGCAGTCAAGGAGTTTGCGAAAGGAACAACAACAGAAGATATCGCGGCATCCATCAGTCCGGGATTAAAGAAAAAATCATTAGCCGGAAAACTGAACGGAAAAGAAATCGATTTGAGAACACCGATCAATGAAGACGGTACAGTGGAAATCATTACTGAAGGCTCAGAAGAAGGTCTTCAAATTATGCGCCATAGTACGGCTCACTTGCTTGCTCAAGCGATTAAACGCATTTATAAAGATGTCAAATTCGGTGTCGGTCCAGTCATCGAAAACGGTTTTTACTACGATGTAGAAATGGAAGAAGCGATTACACCGGAGGATCTGCCGAAAATCGAGAAAGAAATGAAAAAAATCGTCAATGCGAACCTCCCGATCGTTCGAAAAGAAGTCAGCCGTGAAGAAGCGAAAGCCCGTTTTGCAGAAATCGGCGACGACCTGAAGCTTGAACTATTGGATGCCATTCCTGAAGGAGAAACCGTTTCGATCTATGAGCAAGGCGAATTCTTTGACCTGTGCCGCGGCGTGCACGTTCCTTCAACCGGAAAAATCAAAGAGTTTAAGCTGTTAAGCCTTGCAGGCGCATACTGGCGCGGTGACAGCAACAACCAAATGCTTCAGCGCGTATACGGCACAGCTTTCTTCAAAAAAGCTGATCTTGAAGAGCATCTTCGCATGCTTGAAGAAGCGAAAGAGCGTGACCACAGAAAGCTCGGCAAAGAATTAAAGCTGTTTGCGAACTCTCAAAAAGTCGGACAAGGCCTGCCACTTTGGCTGCCAAAAGGCGCGACAATCCGCCGCGTCATCGAGCGCTACATTGTTGATAAAGAAATCAGCCTCGGCTATGAGCATGTATACACACCTGTGCTTGGGAGCAAAGAGTTGTATGAAACATCAGGACACTGGGATCATTATCAAGAAGGCATGTTCCCTCCGATGGAAATGGACAATGAAACCCTTGTATTGCGTCCAATGAACTGCCCGCACCATATGATGATTTACAAACAAGACATTCACAGCTACCGCGAGCTTCCGATTCGTATTGCGGAGCTGGGAACGATGCACCGCTATGAAATGTCAGGTGCGCTGTCAGGGCTTCAACGCGTACGTGGCATGACATTAAATGATGCACACATCTTTGTGCGCCCGGATCAAATTAAGGATGAGTTTATCCGTACAGTCCGTTTAATCCAGGATGTATATGAAGATTTCGGTTTAAGTGATTACACATTCCGTCTGTCTTACCGTGATCCGGAAGATACAGAGAAATATTTTGATGACGATGAAATGTGGAACAAAGCACAATCCATGCTGAAAGAGGCAATGGACGAAATCGGCCATGACTATTACGAAGCAGAAGGTGAAGCGGCATTCTACGGCCCTAAACTTGATGTTCAGGTGAAAACAGCGATCGGCAAAGAAGAAACATTGTCTACGGTTCAGCTTGACTTCTTATTGCCTGAACGTTTCGATCTAACCTATATCGGTGAAGACGGCAAGCAGCACCGTCCGGTTGTTATTCACAGAGGTGTCGTATCAACAATGGAACGATTTGTTGCCTTCTTAATCGAAGAACACAAAGGCGCGCTGCCAACATGGCTTGCACCGGTTCAGTTCCAAGTCATCCCGGTGTCTCCGGCTGTGCATTTAGACTACGCGAAAAAAGTGCAGGAACGCCTGCAGCGTGAAGGCCTGCGTGTAGAAGTCGACAGCCGCGATGAAAAAATCGGCTACAAAATTCGCGAAGCGCAAATGCAAAAAATTCCGTACATGCTTGTGGTCGGTGACCAAGAAGCAGAAAACGGAGCGGTAAACGTCCGTAAGTACGGAGAGCAGAACTCTGAAACCATTTCACTAGATGATTTTGTGAAAAAGGCAGTATCTGAAGCGAAAAAATAACATAAAAAAGCATGATCTCATTGAAGAGATCATGCTTTTTTTATTTCTCTAATATAGGAAACAAATCATGAAGGCTGCTGATGATGTAATCAGGCGTCACATCGGTTTCGTTTTTCTTATCTGTCCGATTAATCCAAACCGTTTTGATACCGGCTCTTGAAGCGCCTAAAATATCAGTATTCAAATTATCGCCGACCATGATCGCATCGTCTTTTTCAATATTCATCAGCTTAAGGCAGTGTTCAAAAATTGAAACATCTGGTTTCCCTTTTCCGAAAGCGCCCGAGATGACGATTTCATTGAAATAAGGGGCGAGTTCAGGCACGCCGGCGAGCTTCTCCTTTTGCAGACTCGGATCGCCGTTTGTCAAAAGCAGCAATTCATATTTGCCTTTTAATTGATCGAGTACAGCAAATGTTTCATCATATACAAAGGGGCGTTTTCTGCGCTCTGCCGCGAAAAACTCTCCCAAGTATTCGCCATATGCAGGATCATCGATGCCAAGCGCTTTCAGTCCGTTTGTCCATGCGTTTCTTCTGTACTCCGGCACAATCTTGTTCAGCTTCTGAAAGCCTTCACTGATCGGTTCGGAGAAATTGGACCACAGTCCTTCAAACGGGTTAATGCCGATCATCACTGTATATGGATACGTCTCATATGACATGTACAATTCTCTCGCCGCTTCGCGAACAGCTGCTTCGAATGCCTGCGGGTCAAGGCCATATTTTTTCTCCGCCTGTAAACAAGTTTCTGCAAATGTTGTTCTGACGCTTTTTTCGTCCCAAAGTAGTGTATCGTCTAAATCAAAAAATACGGCTTTCATGATCTTCTCCTCTGCTTCAGATTCAAATCTTTCTGCCAAAAGGCTCACATTTTATTTTACAATAGATAAAAGCCTTGTGAAATATGTTTTCAGACGATTTTAAAAAAACAGTCAGCCGTGAAACGAAAACATGCTAGAATCAAAACGGAAAGAACAGGTGACATGCATGATTCATTTAATGATTATGATGCTTGAGAGGGTAGGGATTATCGTTATATTGGGCTTCATTCTCGCCCATACGAAGCTTTTCAGACAAGCTTTGCAAAATCAGGACGGCTATAAAGGAAAAGTGGTTTTAATCTCTATTTTTTCTCTCTTTAGTATCATCAGCAATTATACAGGCATCGAAATTCAAAAAAATATGATTGTAAACAATGACTGGGTGTTTGCGATAGATCCGACGGGCTCTATCGCGAATACCCGTATTTTGGGCGTGGAAATCGGAGGCCTTCTCGGAGGTCCGTTTGTAGGAGCGGGGATCGGTATACTGGCAGGCCTGCACCGTTTTTCGCTCGGCGGCAGCACGGCCTTAAGCTGTGCGGTATCATCCGTTTTAGCGGGTGTTCTTGCAGGCTTGATCGGCAGGTATTTTACGAAGCGGTACCGAATGCCGACACCGCGTATCGCCGCTCTTGTGGGAATCGGCATGGAGTCACTGCAGATGGTGATTATTTTGCTGATGGCGAAGCCATTCAGTGACGCTTGGGAGCTTGTCAGCATGATCGGGATTCCGATGATACTCATCAACGGAACAGGCAGTTTTATTTTCCTGTCGATTATTCAAGCGATCATCCGCAAGGAAGAGCAGGCAAGGGCGCTTGAAACGCACAGAGTGCTGACAATTGCTGACCAGACGCTTCCTTTTTTTCGCCAAGGTCTAAATGAAAACTCCTGTAAAAGTGTGGCGGCTATTATCCATAAGCTGACCGGAACAGATGCGGTGTCTCTCACTGACAATGAGAAGATCCTTGCGCATGTCGGCGCGGGAATGGATCACCACATTCCATCAAAAAGCTTGATCACCGGCCTGTCCAAAAAGGTGATAAAAACAGGGCAAATCATGAAGGCGATTTCCCAGGAAGAGATTGAATGCACGCATTCTGAATGTCCTTTGCATGCGGCGATTGTCCTGCCGCTGACATCAAACGGCAATACAATCGGCACTTTAAAAATGTATTTTAAAAACCCGGCTGGCCTGAGCCAAGTAGAGGAGGAGCTTGCTGAGGGGCTGGCCATGCTGTTTTCGACACAGCTTGAGCTTGGGGAAGCAGAGCTGCAAAGCAAGCTTCTCAAGGATGCTGAAATCAAAGCGCTTCAAGCACAGGTGAATCCGCATTTTTTATTTAATGCGATCAATACGATTTCTGCGTTATGCCGCACGGATGTTGAAAAAACACGTAAGCTCTTATTGCAGCTCAGTGTTTATTTTCGTTCAAACCTTCAAGGAGCGAGACAGCTGCTGATTCCGCTCTCAAAGGAGCTGAACCACCTCCACGCCTATTTATCATTAGAACAGGCGCGTTTTCCCGGGAAATATAAGATTGAGCTGAATATCGACAGCAGGCTGGAACAGATTGAAATCCCTCCGTTTGTTTTACAGGTGCTTGTGGAAAACGCGCTTCGTCATGCGTTTCCGAAAAAACAAGACATGTGCAAAGTTACGGTCTGTGTCTTATCTGATGATACATTCGTCTATATGAAGGTGACGGATAACGGACGGGGAATTCCGCCGGACATCCTGCCGGAGCTGGGAAAGAAACCGTTTCCGTCTAAGGAGGGAACCGGTACAGCGCTTTATAACCTGAATCAGCGGCTGGTCGGTTTATTCGGACAGCAAGCCGCACTGAATATCAGGAGTGAGGTTCAGAAAGGGACAGAGGTTTCCTTTCGAGTGCCAATGCAACAGATGAAAGAGGGAGAAGAACATGCTCAGGGTGTTAATAGTTGATGATGAGATGCTGGCAAGGGATGAACTGGCTTACTTGCTCAAGCGGACCAATGAGGAAATAGAAATCAATGAAGCGGAAAATATCGAATCTGCTTTTGACCAAATGATGGATCAAAAACCTGATTTGCTGTTTTTAGACGTTGATTTATCCGGAGAAAACGGTTTTGATATCGCAAAGCGATTGAAAAAAATGAAGCATCCTCCTGCTGTTGTATTTGCGACAGCGTATGACCAATATGCGCTCAAAGCGTTTGAGGTGGACGCTCTTGATTATTTAACTAAGCCTTTCGATGAGGAAAGAATTCAGCAAACGCTGAAAAAATATAAAAAAGTAAATCGGGATATCGTTGAAATAGAACAGAACAGCCATGCCGGCCAGCATAAACTCGCGCTATCTGTCGGAGAATCAATTGTAATCATAGATACGAAGGACATTATCTATGCTGGGACGGAAGATGGTCATGTCAATGTAAAAACCTTCGATACATCTTATTCGGTCAGCGATACGCTCGTTGTGATTGAGAAAAAGCTGCCTGATGCTGACTTTATCCGCGTCCATCGAAGCTTTGTCGTCAATACCGAATATATTAAAGAAATTCAGCCGTGGTTTAATTCAACGTACAATCTGATCATGAAAGACGGATCAAAAATACCGGTCAGCCGGACATATGCAAAGGAATTGAAAAAGCTGCTCCATATTTGATGGGCGGCTTTTTGCATTTCAGCCATTTGATTCTGCAACTCAGTCCCGCTATTCGGCATGTTATCTTGTAAGCGCTTCATAACAGGGGATTCTTATTTATAATGAGGGTACCAAAGAGAAAGAGGTGAAGAAAATGAGTGCTAAAAAAGTGTACGGGTTTTTAACACAAGCATTTATTTTTGCCGTCATTATGCTGGTTTCGAATATGATTGCAACTATTGTCCCAATACCTATCCCGGCATCGGTTGTAGGGTTGGTCTTATTATTTCTTCTATTATGTTTGAAAGTCATTAAATTGGAACAAGTAGAAACGCTCGGAACGTCTTTAACCTCTCTGATCGGGTTTTTATTTGTCCCGTCAGGTATATCTGTTATGAATTCGCTAGGTGTGATGCAGCAATACGGTCTGCAAATTGTTCTTGTCATTCTGCTCGCAACGATCATTTTGCTAGGGGCTACAGGATTGTTTTCTCAGCTGATTCTTTCGCTGAGCGGAAAACGCAAATCCGCAGCGGACATGAAAACAAAAACAGTGCAAAGCCCGCAGAACAATAAAGAACTCGTTCACCATTAAGGAAACAGGAGGTTCATCAGATGGAAAGCACAATGAGTCCTTATTTCGGAATTGTCGTATCACTTGCTGCATTCGGCATCGGCACCTTTTTATTTAAGAAAACGAAAGGCTTCTTCCTTTTCACTCCTTTGTTTGTTGCCATGGTGCTTGGGATCGCATTTTTAAAAATTGGCGGTTTTTCCTATGCGGACTATCATAACGGGGGAGAAATCATTAAGTTTTTCCTTGAACCGGCGACGATCGCTTTTGCAATTCCTCTTTACAAACAAAGAGATAAGCTGAAAAAATACTGGTGGCAAATCATGTCCTCCATTATTGTCGGCTCTATCTGCTCTGTCACGATTGTTTATTTGCTCGCAAAAGGTATTCACCTTGATGCGGCAGTGATGAAAAGCATGCTTCCGCAGGCGGCTACAACGGCAATTGCGCTTCCTCTATCAAAAGACATTGGAGGCATCAGCGACATCACTGCCTTTGCGGTCATCTTTAACGCTGTAATTGTTTATGCGCTCGGAGCATTGTTCTTGAAGGTGTTTAAAGTAAAGAATCCCATTTCTAAAGGATTGGCTCTCGGAACGTCCGGACATGCACTCGGTGTAGCCGTCGGGATCGAGATGGGAGAAGTCGAAGCTGCGATGGCAAGTATTGCGGTTGTCGTAGTAGGAGTGGTAACGGTTCTTGTCATTCCTGTGTTCGTGCAGCTGATCGGAGGATAAGCCAAGGCTGAAAGCCTTGGCTTTTTCTATTTTATGGTGCGTCTTCGGGGTCGATATATCCTTGTTTAATGCCCCATTCCACTTGATCGTCATGCCACTTTTTTCGTTCTTCATAACCATAACCATCGTCATCAGGAAGCTCTGAAGCTGGCTGTTGAATGGTATCATCTGTCTGTTTCGAGGAAGATGGTGCATGTTGGCTATTAGATGAGGGTGCTTCGGTCTGCTGCCGTTGTGCTTGCGATTGCCGCTTTTTTTCAGCATTCTCTTCCTGCTCTTTTTGGATTGCTGCCTGTCTCTGTCTTTCAAGCTCAGCTTGTCTTTCAGCTTCCGCTAATCGCTGTCTCTCTGCTGCCGCCTGCCGCTCTGCCAATCGCTGTCTCTCAGCTTCTTCCTCCTGCTGTTTCTTTCGTTTCGCCTCTTGCTCTTTTTCACGTTTTTTTGCGGCCTCGATTTGTCTTTGTTTCTCTGCTTCTTCTTTTGCTTTCAGCTTTCCTAATTCAGCAGCGAGCGGACTTTCAAACTTCATTTCCAATGAAACGGGTTTTAGTTTTTTCAGCTCTTTCTCCAGTTCCTTTTGGTTAAATGCTACGGCTGTCTTAACCGTTTCAGCTTTTGGTTCGGAAGATGTGCTGCTGCTATTCGAGCAACCGGTTACTATCAATGTGAAAAATAAAGCAAGCTGTATCAGTTTGTTCATGTGTCAGACTCCCTTCTGCTTCCTATATCGGTTAGGGATTAACTTTACTTTACATTTTTTCCTGTCAGTGGTTTCATGATAAACTGTGAAATAAGGAGAAGGATGGGGGAGACTATTGATTCTTCATATAACAGAATCAGGGTACACTATCCTCGGCGCATGGTCTTTATTCATGGCGGGGGTGTCAGCGGCTGGATGTGGGAAGAGCAAATCAGCTATTTTCAGCCTATCCGGGGATCGGCCACCGCTGGCTGAACCGATGTTATTCAACAGAACACTTGATGCGTGGCTAAGCCGTTCAGAAACTTTACATTCTGGATGAGGATGAAAGATTTTCTTTTTCTCTCTTGCGCTCATAGAAAACCCATGTTACAATGTAAAAGTTGTTCCGGATAAGTCGTCCTTGACTAAAGATCCGGTATTGTGTAGAATAGTTATTGAATTGAATATAAATCACAAGCAGAAGCACCCGCTTCTCACCTGATTGACACATGCATGTAGTTGGCAGGTTGACCGTACATTTTTATTGATACAGATGTTCGTAGTGTGGGTGTTTTATAATGCCCACACTTTTTGTTTGCCTGCAGAATGCAGTCAAAATGAGTTGTGAATCAATTCGAAGAAACTATGGAGGTGGCTCATTATTAGCAAAGATCAATTGGTTAATGAGGGTATCCGTGCACGTGAGGTCCGTTTGATCGGACAAAATGGCGACCAGCTTGGAATCAAGTCCCGTCAGGAAGCACTTGAAATCGCCGGCCGCGCAAATCTTGACCTTGTGTTAGTTGCAGCGAATGCAAAACCGCCTGTCTGCCGAATCATGGACTACGGTAAGTTCCGATTTGAGCAGCAGAAAAAGGAAAAAGAAGCACGCAAGAATCAAAAAATCATTAACTTAAAAGAAGTTCGGTTAAGTCCGACAATCGATGAGCATGACTTTAACACGAAATTGCGCAATGCGATTAAATTCCTTGAAAAAGGCGATAAAGTGAAAGCTTCTATCCGCTTTAAAGGACGCGCAATCACTCATAAAGAAATCGGTCAGCGTGTGTTAGACCGTTTTTCTGAAGCATGTGCTGAGGTTGCGACTGTCGAAACAAAACCAAAAATGGACGGCCGCAGCATGTTCTTAATGCTCGCGCCGAAAAACGAAAAGCAATAAGGAGGAAATCCCATGCCAAAAATGAAAACTCACCGCGGATCTGCTAAACGTTTTAAAAAGACAGGTTCTGGGAAGTTAAAACGTTCTCACGCGTATACAAGTCACTTATTCGCTAACAAATCTCAAAAGCAAAAGCGTAAGCTTCGCAAGAGTGCTGTTGTAAGTGCAGGAGACTTCAAACGTATCAAACAAATGCTTGCTAACATCAAGTAATCGGATAAGGAACAATTAGGAGGGAAATTTAATGCCAAGAGTAAAAGGCGGAACTGTTGCGCGTAAGCGTCGTAAAAAGGTTCTTAAATTAGCAAAAGGTTATTTCGGTTCAAAACATACATTATACAAAGTAGCTAACCAGCAGGTCATGAAATCTGGAAACTATGCTTTCCGTGACCGTCGTCAGAAAAAACGTGATTTCCGTAAACTTTGGATCACTCGTATCAATGCAGCTGCTCGCATGAACGGTCTTTCTTACAGCCGTTTAATGCACGGTCTTAAGCTTTCTGGTATCGAAGTAAACCGTAAAATGCTTGCTGATCTTGCTGTAAACGATCTTACTGCATTCAATCAGCTTGCTGATGCTGCTAAAGCTCAATTAAACAAGTAATCATATAGAGCCGCTCTCCAGCAGAGCGGCTTTTTTATATAAAGGATGAGGCCACATGGTTATTGCTGTCTATTTGGTGCTGATTAATCTATGCGGTTTTTGGGTGATGGGCGTTGACAAACGAAAAGCGCAGCAGCACAAATGGAGAATTTCTGAAGAACGGCTGTGGCTGATAGCGATCGTGTTTGGAGCGCTCGGTGTCTGGCTTGGCATGCAAACCTTCAGACATAAAACGAAACACACGTCTTTTAAGTACGGAGTGCCACTTCTTTTGGTCATTGAAGCGATCTTGATCGGCATTTATTACAGCCCGTTTGATTTATAAAAAGCAGAAAAGCGTTTTAACGCTCTTCTGCTTTTTTTGCGAGTTTAATGGGCTGGTCCCAGTCAATCTTACAATTCGGATAGCGTTCCAGCACTTTTTCTTCAATGTTCTCAAAATCTTTTGCAGAGAAATGTTTCAGCTTCTCAGGAGATTCTGTCCAGACAAAGATGGTGTGGATAAACAGCGGATGGTCCTTGGAAGGAATATGCTTTTCTCCTTCAAAAAGCACGCCTTTATACGTCAGCTGAAAGTTCTTTCGGGTATTGTTCTGTTCATCAATAATATAAAAATGTTCTTTTGATTGGGCCAGCTTGAGCCTTCTCTTTGGATTCGCGACATATTTGACTGCGGCATAAATACAATAAGCAAAAAGTGCAAGCAATATAATCCTTAAAACCATGACAAACATTGTGTGAAGGCACCTCCCTTATTGTGATGATCTGATGTAATACGAAGAGCATAGAAAAAGGTTTCACTTTTTTAAAAAGAAAGTTCTAAAAACATATACCCGATTTTCAAGTGAAATAGTCGTATGGTTAGCGCCAGGTTTTGTATAATAAGAAGGCAGGACTGATGAAGGAGGTTTTGAAACATGGCAAAATTAGATGAAACATTGACCATGCTGAAAGATTTAACAGATGCAAAAGGCATACCGGGCAATGAGAGAGAAGTAAGGCAAGTGATGAAATCATACATAGAACCATTTGCTGATGAGGTGACAACAGATCGGCTGGGCAGTTTAATTGCCAAAAAAACAGGTGTGCAAAACGGCCCGAAAATTATGATCGCCGGGCATTTGGACGAAGTCGGCTTTATGGTGACACAAATCACCGATAAAGGCTTTATCCGTTTTCAAACCGTTGGGGGCTGGTGGTCTCAGGTTATGCTGGCCCAGCGTGTCACCATCGTGACAAAAAAAGGCGAAATTACAGGGGTAATCGGCTCCAAGCCGCCGCATATTTTATCTCCTGAAGCGAGAAAAAAATCAGTGGAAATAAAAGACATGTTTATTGATATTGGAGCTTCAAGCCGAGAAGAAGCCTTGGAATGGGGTGTAATCCCGGGAGATATGATCGTACCTCATTTTGAATTTACGGTCATGCACAATGAAAAATTCTTACTGGCGAAGGCCTGGGACAACCGCATCGGCTGTGCGATTGCAATTGATGTGTTAAGAAACTTACAAAATACAGATCATCCAAACATTGTGTATGGTGTCGGAACCGTGCAGGAGGAAGTTGGCCTGAGGGGAGCGAAAACGGCTGCGCACACCATTCAGCCTGATATTGCGTTTGGTGTTGATGTAGGAATAGCAGGAGACACGCCTGGCATTTCCGAGAAGGAAGCGCAAAGCAAAATGGGTAAAGGCCCGCAGATTATCGTTTACGATGCATCCATGGTCTCTCATAAAGGCTTGCGCGATGTAGTTGTCGCTACCGCAGAGGAAGCAGGCATTCCGTACCAGTTTGATGCCATCGCCGGCGGCGGAACAGATTCGGGAGCCATCCATTTGACGGCAAATGGCGTTCCTGCGCTCTCTATTACCATTGCAACCCGCTACATTCATACGCACGCGGCCATGCTGCACCGTGATGATTATGAAAACGCGGTCAAATTAATTACAGAAGTGATTAAGAAATTAGACCGAAAGACAGTTGACCAAATCACATATGAATAAAAACCATCAGAATCCGCTATAAAAGGCGGATTCTATTTTTTGTCTGTACAAATTCAATAAGCAACTCTACAATAAGGATATATATAGAAAATTTGTGCTAGTCTGGATGATAGACAAGTTTTCTATATTCCAAAAAAGGGGGATTTGATGAATATGAAAAAGAAAGCGTTTTCTGGATTATTGCGTTTTTCTTGTGCAGCTTTAACAGCTGGTGCTGTAATGTTGTCCGCTTTACCGGCATCAGCGGCTTTTTGGGGGGCATCGAACGAGCTTCTGCATGATCCGACAATGGCAAAAGAAGGGAATACTTGGTATGCTTTTGGGACAGGTCTTGCTGAGGAAAACGGATTACGTGTTCTAAAAGCGGACAGTAACGGAGTATGGAGGGTTCAAAAGTCAATTTTCACTAGTCCTTTATCTTGGTGGAAGCAATATGTGCCTAATTACGAACGAAACCAATGGGCACCGGATGTGACATACTACAACGGAAAGTACTGGCTTTACTATTCAGTTTCTTCATTTGGCAGCAATACCTCTTTAATTGGGCTTGCTTCAACTACAAGTCTCAGTTCGGGCAGCTGGAAGGATGAGGGACTTGTTACTCGGTCGACAAGTGCCAATAATTACAATGCCATTGATCCTGAATTAACTATTGATAAAGATGGAAACCCTTGGCTAGCATTTGGTTCATTTTGGAGTGGCATTAAATTAACAAAATTAAATAAAGATACAATGAAACCCACCGGTTCATTATATTCAATAGCAGCCAGACCAAATAACGGCGGCGCTCTGGAAGCCCCTACATTAACATACAATAATGGCTACTATTACTTAATGGTTTCATTCGATAAATGCTGTCAAGGCGTAAATAGTACGTACAAAATTGCTTACGGCAGATCAAAAAATATTACAGGTCCTTATGTAGACAGAAACGGTAGAAGCATGATGGACGGAGGAGGTACAATTCTTGATGCCGGCAATGAACAGTGGAAAGGGCCGGGCGGACAGGATATCGTAAACGGGAACATACTCGTGCGTCATGCTTATGATGCAAAAGACAACGGCACTCCAAAGATGTTAATCAATGATTTGAATTGGAGCTCAGGCTGGCCGTCTTATTAAGAGAAAGCTTAATCATGCACATCTTATCATCTTTGTTTAGCCCTGATACATCAGGGCTTTTTCTAATGGAAAAACGAATCGGAAGATTGATTGACAGAGCAATCGTAGTTCTTAAGAACACGTTTTTTTACCTGAAAACCTAGTAACGAATCATTTCTTTTTGTAAAAGAATACAAAAATGATTGACAGTAAATAAACCTACTAATATAATAAAGTTGTTCGTACAAATTAATTGAAAATAGTTTATTTTTTGTTATTAGTCCGTATCTGTTTGGGTAATTGAAAGCGTTTTACTATAGGGAGAAAGGGGCAGTTTACATGCTTCAGACAAAGGATTATGAATTCTGGTTTGTAACAGGAAGCCAGCACCTATACGGAGAAGAGACTCTGGAACTGGTCGATCAGCATGCGAAAAGCATTTGTGAGGGGCTTAGCGGGGTTTCTTCTAGATATAAAATCACTCACAAGCCTGTCGTCACTTCATCGGAAACCATCAGACAACTGTTAAGAGAAGCGGAGTACAGTGAGACATGCGCGGGCATCATTACCTGGATGCACACATTTTCTCCCGCGAAAATGTGGATAGAAGGCCTTTCTTCTTATCAAAAACCGCTTATGCATCTGCATACTCAATATAATCGCGATATTCCGTGGGGTACGATTGACATGGATTTTATGAACAGCAACCAATCCGCACATGGCGATCGTGAGTATGGTTACATCAACTCGAGAATGGGGCTGAGCCGAAAAGTCGTTGCCGGTTACTGGGATGATGAAGAAGTGAAGAAAGAGATTTCACAGTGGATGGATACGGCGGCTGCATTAAATGAAAGCCGACATATTAAGGTTGCCAGATTCGGAGATAACATGCGTCACGTCGCGGTAACGGACGGAGACAAGGTGGGGGCGCATATTCAATTTGGCTGGCAAGTTGACGGATATGGCATCGGAGACCTTGTTGAAGTGATGAACCGAATTACGGACGACGAGGTTGACACGCTTTATGCGGAGTATGACAGGCTTTATGTCATCAGCGAGGAAACAAAACGCGACGAAGCAAAGGTAGCGTCGATTAAAGAACAGGCGAAAATTGAACTTGGCTTAACCACATTCCTTGAACAAGGCGGATACTCAGCTTTTACGACATCGTTTGAAGTGCTGCACGGAATGAAACAGCTGCCGGGACTTGCTGTTCAGCGCCTGATGGAGAAAGGCTACGGGTTCGCAGGTGAAGGAGATTGGAAGACAGCGGCTCTTGTACGGATGATGAAAATCATGTCTCAAGGAAAAAGAACGTCCTTCATGGAAGATTATACGTATCATTTTGAACCGGGAAATGAAATGATTCTGGGTTCACATATGCTTGAAGTGTGTCCGACTGTCGCTTTGGATCAGCCGAAAATTGAGGTTCATCCGCTTTCTATCGGCGGAAAAGAGGACCCTGCACGTTTTGTATTTAACGGCATCAGCGGTTCAGCCATTCAAGCAAGCCTTGTTGATATTGGTGGGCGTTTCCGTCTTGTTTTGAATGAGGTCAACGGACAGGAAATTGAAAAAGACATGCCGAATCTGCCGGTGGCCCGTGTTCTCTGGAAGCCGGAGCCGTCATTGAAAACAGCGGCGGAGGCATGGATTTTAGCCGGCGGCGCACACCACACCTGCTTGTCTTATGAACTGACAGTAGAGCAAATGCTCGATTGGGCGGAAATGGCGGGGATCGAAAGTGTTCTCATTTCCCGTGATACGACAATTCACAAGCTGAAACACGAATTAAAATGGAACGAGGCGCTTTACCGGCTTCAAAAGTAGAGAGGGGGATGTCACTTGGCTTACACAATAGGGGTTGATTTTGGAACTTTATCAGGAAGAGCGGTGCTCGTTCATGTCGAAACAGGGGAGGAACTGGCGTCTGCTGTGAAAGAATACAGGCATGCGGTCATTGATACCGTGCTTCCAAAAACGGGTCATAAGCTGCCGCGGGACTGGGCGCTGCAGGATCCGGCTGATTACCTTGAAGTCTTGGAAACAACCATTCCGTCTTTACTCGACCAGACGGACGTTGAACCGAAAGACATTATCGGGATCGGTATTGATTTTACGGCTTGTACGATCCTGCCAGTTGACAGTACAGGGCAGCCGTTATGCATGTTGCCGGAATATGAAGAGGAGCCGCACAGCTATGTGAAGCTCTGGAAGCATCATGCGGCCCAAAAGCATGCTGATCGGCTCAATCATATCGCGGAAGAAGAAGGAGAAGCTTTTTTACAGCGGTACGGTGGAAAAATTTCATCAGAATGGATGATTCCGAAGGTCATGCAGATTGCCGAAGAAGCGCCTCACATTTATGAAGCGGCTGACCGGATTATCGAGGCTGCAGACTGGATCGTGTACCAGCTGTGCGGCTCGCTTAAGCGAAGCAACTGTACTGCAGGGTATAAAGCAATTTGGAGTGAAAAAGCGGGGTATCCGTCAGAAGATTTCTTTGGCAAATTAAATCCTTTAATGAAAACGATTACAAATGACAAATTAGCGGGTTCTATTCATTCAGTAGGGGAAAAAGCCGGCGGACTGACTGAAAAAATGGCACAGCTTACAGGCCTTCTTCCAGGTACGGCTGTTGCGGTTGCCAATGTTGATGCTCATGTTTCCGTGCCAGCGGTCGGCATCACAGAGCCAGGAAAAATGCTGATGATTATGGGAACTTCAACGTGCCATGTTCTTCTGGGCGAAGAGGTACATATCGTGCCGGGTATGTGCGGTGTCGTGGACAACGGAATTCTCCCGGGCTACGCGGGATATGAAGCCGGGCAGTCCTGTGTTGGCGATCATTTTGACTGGTTTGTAAAAACATGTGTCCCGCAAGCGTATCGAGAGGAAGCAGAGGAAAAAAACATTGGCGTTCATGAGCTGCTGAGTGAGAAGGCAAACCTTCAAGCGCCAGGTGAAAGCGGCCTGCTTGCTTTAGATTGGTGGAATGGAAACCGTTCAACCCTTGTTGATGCTGATTTAACTGGGATGCTGCTTGGCATGACGCTGCTGACGAAGCCTGAAGAGATGTATAGAGCATTAGTTGAAGCGACGGCTTACGGAACCCGGATGATTATCGAAACGTTCAAAGAAAGCGGGGTTCCGATTGAGGAGCTGTACGCAGCTGGCGGAATTGCTGAGAAAAACCCGTTTGTCATGCAAATTTATGCGGATGTGACAAACATGGACATTAAAATCTCTGGTTCCCCGCAAGCCCCTGCCTTAGGATCTGCCATTTTCGGCGCGCTTGCTGCCGGTAAAGAAAACGGCGGATACGACGACATCAAAGAGGCAGCGGCGCACATGGGAAAACTGAAAGATATTTCTTATACGCCAAACGCCGAAAACGCTGCGGTGTATGAAAAATTGTACGCTGAATATAAAGAGCTTGTTCACTACTTCGGAAAAGAAAACCATGTCATGAAACGTCTGAAAACAATTAAAAATCTTCAATTTTCATCTGCCGCCAAAAAGAATTCATAAAGGGTGATGGAGCATGCTTGAAACATTAAAAAAAGAAGTGCTGACTGCCAACCTGAAGCTTCAAGAGCATCAGCTGGTAACCTTTACGTGGGGAAATGTCAGCGGTATTGACCGTGAAAAAGAAAGAATTGTCATCAAACCAAGCGGAGTCGAATACAGCGACCTGACAGCTGATGACTTGGTTGTTTTGAATCTTGAAGGAGAGGTCGTCGAAGGTTCGCTCAAGCCTTCATCAGATACACCTACTCATGTTTATTTGTACAAAGCCTTTCCGAACATCGGGGGAATTGTCCATACCCATTCTCAATGGGCAACAAGCTGGGCGCAATCGGGCAGAGACATACCGCCTTTAGGTACGACCCATGCTGATTACTTTGACAGTGCGATTCCGTGTACAAGAGAAATGTACGATGAAGAAATCATTCATGACTACGAACTGAATACAGGAAAAGTCATAGCGGAAACCTTTCAGCATCATAACTACGAACAGGTTCCGGGTGTGCTTGTGAATAATCACGGCCCGTTCTGCTGGGGCACGGACGCCTTAAATGCCATTCATAACGCCGTTGTATTAGAAACGGTTGCGGAAATGGCCTATCACTCCATTATGTTGAACAAGGATGTAAATCCAATTAATACAGTCCTTCATGAAAAGCATTTTTATCGAAAACACGGAGCAAATGCGTATTATGGCCAGTCATGATTCCGCTGTGTCACCGGCCGGCATTCTGATTGACTTGGACGGTACTGTATTCAGAGGAAATGAATTGATTGAAGGGGCAAGAGAAGCGATCAATACACTCCGAGAAATGGGGAAGAAAATCGTCTTTTTGAGCAATCGGGGGAATATCTCCCGTGCCATGTGCAGAAAAAAACTTCTCGGCGCGGGGATAGAGGCGGATGTAAGCGATATTGTTCTGTCGTCAAGTGTCACAGCAGCTTTTCTGAAAAACCATTATCGTTTTGCAAAGGTGTGGGTGCTTGGAGAACAAGGCTTGGTTGACGAGCTGAGGCTGGCCGGCGTGCAGCACGCGAACGAACCGAAGGAAGCGGATTGGCTTGTGATCTCCCTTCATGAAACGCTCACGTACAAAGATTTAAATCAAGCCTTTCAAGCGGCCGCAGGCGGAGCTCGTATCATTGCTACGAACAAAGACCGCTCTTTTCCAAATGAAGACGGCAATGCCATCGATGTGGCCGGAATGATTGGGGCGATAGAGGCTTCCGCTCAAGCGAAAACGGAGCTTGTTGTCGGAAAGCCGTCATGGCTGATGGCGGAGGCTGCATGTACAGCAATGGGGCTGTCCGCACATGAATGCATGATTATCGGAGACAGCATTGAATCAGACATTGCGATGGGGAAGCTTTATGGCATGAAAAGCGCCTTAGTGCTTACTGGTTCTGCGAAACCGGGTGAACAGCGTTTGTACACACCGGATTATGTGCTGGAGTCTATTAAGGATGTAACCAAATTAGCTGAGGAGGGGATTCTGTTATGAATCGTATCGCAGCTGACGTTCAGCGTGCTTTTGAACAAGCCGGAGAAAAGACGTTTCCTATCGAAATGGAAGAAATTGCTCTCGAAAAACAAGCAGCCGATTCGCTTTTAGAGTATGTAAAAAGAAAAAAACACAAACAGATCGTCCTAGTCTGCGACTCGAATACACATCGCATTGCCGGAATTGATTTGGAAGACCGCTTGAATCAAGAAGGATTCCACGCCGAGTGCCTGATCATTCCGGAAAATGAAGCCGGAAATGTGACGGCTGATGAACGGTCTCTCATTCATGTACTGATCCATATGAAAAAAACAACGGATGTCATGATCGCAGTCGGTTCGGGCACGATTCATGATATTGTGCGCTTCTCAGCGTTTCAGAGGGATTTGCCGTTTATTTCTTATCCGACTGCCCCATCTGTAGACGGTTTTACATCAGCCGGAGCGCCGCTTATTTTATACGGTACGAAAACAACCATCCAAACGAAGGCGCCGTCCGCGCTGTTCGCTGATCTGGATCTATTAAAAGCAGCACCCCAGTTAATGGTGGCGGCTGGATTTGGCGACATGCTCGGTAAAATCACGTCTTTAGCTGATTGGGAGATATCCCGCCATCTTGCCGGCGAGCCTTATTCGCCAGCAGGGGCTAAGATCGTTCAGGAGGCACTTGATGCCTGTATCGAACACACAGAAGACATTGCGATGAAAACGGAAACAGGCATACAGGTTTTAATGGAATCTTTAATTGTGTCGGGGCTTGTCATGCTGGCTTTAGATCATTCCCGCCCGGCATCAGGGGGAGAGCATCATATTTCCCATTGGATTGAGATGGAATTAATGGAGAAAAACCGGCCTCAGATTCTCCATGGGGCAAAGGTGGGCTGTGCCGCTGTGTTATTAACTGACACATACAGAAAGCTCGCCCAGGACGACGGGCTGAACGAATTTTCTCCACGCCAGCGGCAAGCCATTCAATCGGCTTATGAAACGCTCCCAGAAGGAGAAGTATTGGCCAATTGGCTGAGATCAGCCGGAGGCCCTGCGTTTTTTGACGAAATCGGTGTCGGGCAGGATTCCGTCAAGAATGCCTTCAGACACGCGCACACCTTAAGAGACCGCTGCACCGGATTAAGAATCATCAATGAAAACAAAACGCTGATCAATCATGGTCTATATGAATAGCCCGCACCTCGAATGGAAGGGGTAACGCAAATGAAAAAAATGACTGCCTGTTTTCTTGTGCTCATGCTGCTGCTGACATTATGCATTGCTGGGTGTTCAGCAGAAAGATCATCCGGGAAATCGGGTGAAACCGAACTGACCTTTTGGACATTTAACGGACTTCATGAGCAATTTTATGTGGAAATGGTGAAGGAATGGAACAAAAAATATCCTGACCGCAAAATTAAACTGAATACGGTCGTTTATCCATATGGGCAAATGCACGATAATTTGTCTATCTCCTTAATCGCGGGAGAAGGTGTCCCTGATATTGCCGATGTCGAATTGGCTCGTTTTTCAAACTTTTTGAAGGGCTCTGATATCCCGCTTGCCGACTTGACTCCGCTGATTGAAAAGGACCGCGATAAATTCGTTGAGGCACGGCTTACCCTGTACAGCAAAAACGGCAAGCTTTACGGGCTGGATACGCATGTAGGGACGACAGTGATGTTTTATAACATGGATGTTATGAAAAAAGCCGGCGTCGATCCTGATGATATTAAAACATGGGATGATTACCATAAAGCCGGGCAGAAAGTGCGCAAAGTAACCGGAAAGCCGATGGGAACGGTGGAAACAAATGATTCGGGAACGTTCTTATCCATGATTTCACAGCAAAACTCAGGCTATTTTGATAAAAATGGCAAGCTGATCCTCAATAATGACACCAACGTAAAAACACTTCAATATTTAAAGGACATGATTAATGATAAAACGATGATTGCCGCACCAGGCGGCGGGCATCATAGTGAAGAATATTACGGCTTTATGAACCAAGGCGGAGCAGCGTCAGTTCTGATGCCGATTTGGTATATGGGAAGATTCATAGATTATATGCCTGATCTGAAAGGGAAGATTGCCATCCGGCCGCTTCCGGCATGGAAAGAGGGAGGCGACCGTTCGGCAGGTTTGGGCGGTACGGCAACTGTTGTACCGAAGCAATCCAAGCATGTTGAGTTAGCAAAAGAGTTTTTGGCTTTTGCGAAGGGTTCTAAAGAAGGAAACAAAAAGCTTTGGAGCGTACTCGGGTTTGACCCGCTTCGCTGGGATGTCTGGAGCTCAAAGGAATTGAAAGAGAAAAACAAATACACGGATTACTTCCAAAACGGAACAGGCATTTTTTCTATGCTGCTCGATATCAAGGATGAAATCAATCCGATATATTTACATGAGGATTTTGCCAAGGCTTCAGACCTTGTCAACAGAAGTGTATTGTTCGACGCACTTAAATCTCAGCAAAAAACGCCTAAACAAGCCTTGGACAGAGCGGCAGGTGAACTGAAACAGAAATAGAATCCCATTCAAAAAGTGAAAGCGGGGAGGTTCTCATGAAACCTGTGAAAACGGGAACGGTTCATCCCGTTCCTTCAGCTGAGAAACAATCAGGCTGGCGAGATTTATTTTATTCGAAAAAAGCGGCGCCCTATCTGTTTACTGCGCCATTCGTTTTATCCTTTCTCGTATTTTTTCTATACCCCATCATTAGTGTCTTCATCATGAGCTTTCAAAGAATTTTGCCGGGAGAGGTGTCGTTTGTCGGATTGTCTAATTATACAGCACTAAACAACCCGACGTTCTATACAGCCCTTTGGAATACGCTGGAATACACCTTTTGGACGCTGATTGTGCTGATTCCTGTTCCTTTGCTTCTGGCCATATTCCTGAATTCAAAGCTGGTCAAATTCAGAAATATATTCAAATCAGCGCTATTCATTCCGGCATTGACTTCTACAATTGTGGCGGGGATCATTTTTCGGCTGATCTTCGGAGAAATGGAAACATCGCTGGCCAATTCCATCTTACTTAAACTTGGCTTTTCACCTCAGAACTGGATGAACAATGAGCATACCGGCATGTTTTTAATGGTGCTGCTTGCTTCGTGGAGATGGATGGGAATCAACATCCTTTACTTTTTGGCCGGTTTGCAAAATGTGCCGAAAGAGCTGTACGAAGCCGCCGATATTGACGGCGCGAACACAATGAAAAAATTCCGGCACATTACGCTGCCGTTTCTCAAGCCTGTAACCGTATATGTGCTGACCATCAGCATCATCGGCGGATTCAGGATGTTTGAGGAAAGCTACGTCCTTTGGCAAAATAATTCCCCGGGTAATATCGGTCTGACGCTTGTCGGATATTTGTATCAGCAGGGGCTTGCCTACAACGAAATGGGATACGGAGCGGCCATCGGCATTGTGCTTTTGATTGTGATACTTGTTGTCAGCCTGATTTCATTAAAGCTGTCAGGCTCGTTTAAGGGGGAGGGATAAATGTTGCGGCACAGTCCTCAGTTTAGCGTTTACAGAATCGCACTAACCCTGTTTTTTATTATGCTGAGCCTATTGTATATTTTTCCGATTTTCTGTTTGCTTTTAGGATCATTAAAGCCGTCATCTGAGCTTTTGCGTGTGGGGCTGAATCTTGATATTGATCCAAAAGTGATGAGTTTTGATAACTACACATTTCTGTTTAATGGCGGCAGCATTTATTTCAAATGGTTTTTTAACAGTCTTGTGCTCGGACTTTTTACGACCGTGCTCACTCTGTTTTTTTCTTCGATGATTGGGTACGGGCTTGCGGTTTATGATTTTAAGGGCAGAAATATCATCTTTGTTCTTGTGCTGATTATTATGATGGTTCCGCTGGAAGTGATGATGCTTCCGTTGTTTAAGCTTACCGTCGGACTGCATTTGATTGATTCGTATACGGGTGTCATATTGCCGTTCATCGTTTCGCCTGTTGCTGTTTTCTTTTTCAGGCAGTATGCGCTTGGTTTGCCAAGAGATCTGCTGGACTCTGCAAGAATGGACGGCTGTACGGAATTCGGCATCTTTTTCAGGATTATGGCGCCGCTGATGAAACCGGCTTTCGGCGCGATGATTATCCTCCAGTCCTTAAACAGCTGGAACAACTTCTTATGGCCGCTGATCGTGCTTCGTTCGAAAGAAATGTTTACGCTTCCAATTGGGCTGTCCAGCTTGCTGAGCCCTTATGGAAACAACTATGACATGCTCATATCCGGCTCAGTATTTGCGATTTTGCCGGTGATTATCATTTTCTTGTTTTTCCAAAAGTACTTTATCTCCGGCCTGACAGTAGGCGGAGTCAAAGGTTAAAAAGGGAGGAAACGTGTGATGAAAAAAGCGCGAATGATTGTAGACAAAGAATACAAAATCGGTGAAGTAGACAAACGGATTTATGGATCGTTTATCGAACATATGGGGCGTGCGGTATACGAAGGTATATATGAGCCAGATCACCCTGAAGCGGATGAAGACGGGTTTAGAAAGGATGTCCAGTCGCTGATCAAAGAATTGCAGGTTCCGATCATCCGCTATCCGGGCGGAAACTTTTTATCCGGATACAACTGGGAGGACGGTGTCGGGCCTGTAGAAAACCGCCCAAGACGGCTTGACTTGGCATGGCAAACGACAGAAACCAATGAAGTGGGAACAAATGAATTTTTATCTTGGGCAAAAAAGGTCAACACAGAAGTCAACATGGCCGTCAACCTTGGCACAAGAGGCATAGATGCTGCCCGCAATCTCGTTGAATACTGCAACCACCCGAAAGGCTCGTACTGGAGTGATTTAAGAAGATCACATGGCTATGAACTGCCATACGGCATCAAGACATGGTGCCTAGGTAACGAAATGGATGGCCCGTGGCAGATTGGCCACAAAACAGCTGACGAATACGGGCGGCTTGCCGCGGAGACGGCAAAGGTCATGAAATGGGTTGACCCATCAATTGAACTTGTTGCCTGCGGCAGCTCAAACAGCGGCATGCCGACCTTTATCGATTGGGAAGCAAAGGTACTGGAGCATACGTACGAGCATGTCGACTATATTTCTCTCCATACGTATTACGGAAACCGAGATAACAATCTGCCAAACTACTTGGCCCGTTCCATGGATCTGGATCATTTTATTAAATCTGTCGCTGCAACCTGTGACTATGTAAAAGCAAAAACACGCAGCAAGAAAACAATCAATCTCTCTCTTGATGAATGGAACGTTTGGTATCACTCAAATGAGGCTGATAAAAAAGTAGAACCGTGGATTACTGCGCGGCCTATTTTAGAGGATATTTATAATTTTGAAGATGCCTTATTGGTCGGCTCTCTGCTCATTACGATGCTGCAGCACGCAGACCGTGTGAAAATCGCGTGTCTTGCACAGCTTGTCAATGTCATCGCGCCGATCATGACGGAAAAAGGCGGAGAAGCATGGAGACAGCCGATTTTCTATCCGTACATGCATGCTTCTGTGTACGGAAGAGGTGAGTCGCTGAAACCGCTTATTTCTTCTCCGAAGTACGACTGCTCAGATTTTACTGATGTGCCATATGTTGATGCAGCTGTTGTGTACTCAGAAGAGGAAGAAACACTCACCATTTTTGCGGTAAACAAAGCTGAGGATCAGATGGAGACGGAGATTTCGCTCAGAGGCTTTGAATCCTATCAAATCGCAGAGCACATCGTACTCGAGCATCAGGATATCAAAGCGACAAACCAGCATAACAGAAAAAATGTCGTCCCGCATTCCAACGGAACATCGTCTGTCAGCGAAAACGGCCTAACCGCGCATTTCACGCCGCTTTCCTGGAATGTGATCCGCCTGAAAAAACAATCATAAGAGAAACAAAGCCGGAGATCTCTCTCCGGTTTTTCTTTTTTTGTCAGTAGATATCATTCAGTACCTTGTAATGTTCAGTAGTGGATGTTACCATATGGATAAGTGGTGGGAAAAATAAACAAAATTGACCAGCCGCAGGGAGGATCTTATGATGAATGCTCAATTCAAAAAGGGAGCATTAGAGCTATGTGTGCTTGTATTAATATCCGAAAAAGACCAATACGGATATGAGCTTTCTCAAAACATTTCCAGGCACATGGCGATTGCTGAAGGCACCTTATATCCTCTTCTCAGGAGACTGACGAAAGAAGAGTATTTAGAAACATATATGGCGCCGTCTTCCGAAGGGCCTGCCAGAAAATATTACACGATGTCAAAGCTTGGTTTCATGCGAATGAAACTGCTGCTGGCAGAATGGGATCAGTTCACAGCATCTGTCAATCAAATCATTGATGCGGCAAGGGGAGGAGAACGATGAATCAAGAACAGTTTTTACAGGAGTTAAGTAAAGCGTTACAGCCGCTTTCTAAAGAAGAGCGGAATGAGATCTTATTTGATTTTGAAGAACATATTACAGAAGGGATGAAAGAAGGCAGGTCGGAAGCGGACATCATCAGGGAACTCGGCTCCCCAAAACAAATAGCAAAGGAATTGGTGCCAGATGTCACGGAAACTGCTCCAGCAGTGCAGCGCCCTAAGAAGAACCTCTTTCAGATGGCATGTTCAGCAGCAGCGATAAGCATCTTAAATTTGATTTTTGTGCTGGGACCAGCTATTGGCATTTTTGGAGTGTACGTGGGTTTATGCGGGGCGGCGCTTGCACTTTCTGTATCACCAATTATGTTTGTCGGCATGGTGATGTTTCAAATGAATACGCACATGATGCTGGAGTTCTTTTTATCACTCGTGTTTGGCAGTCTGGGGCTGCTCTTGTGTATAGGGCTGTGGCATTTAGGCAAGCTGCTGTATGGCATGAGTTTGCGATATATCAGATATAATTTAAAGCTGGTGACGGGGGCGCAGACATGAAAAAAATCATAATAGGATTGATCGCAGTATTTTCAGTCGGGGTAATCGGGGCTGTCATCTCTGCAGCTGCCTCGGATTTTACAAAAGAAGAGGTGAAAGCTGCCGAAACATATGATGCTGCAGATATTAAAAAAATTGTGGTAACAACGAGCTCGATGCATGCAGAGGTCAAAAGCGGGCAAACGGATGATATTCAGGTAGCTGCTGAAGGACAAGTCAGTGATAAAAGCAAAAAGCTGTTCGATGTGAGCCAAGATGGCAATTCATTAAAAATCAATCAAATAGCACGCCAGAATATCATCTCTTTTATACCGTGGGGCAGCGAAAAGGATATGAAAATCACAATCACGATTCCGGAAAAGAAGTATGATGAGATAACTGTAACGACAACCTCTGGCGATATTCTGATAGAAAATGCGCAAACGGATCAAGGAGCTGCTGGCTCTACATCAGGAAATATTGAGCTGAAGCATACACGCATCGAAAACGAGCTGACGCTAAAAACAACGAGCGGAGAAATTCAAACTGACCAAAATTCATTCGGCCAAGGTGAGGTAAAGACAACAAGCGGATCAATAAAAAGCAGCCGCACAACAGCTGAAAAGGTGAACTATAAGACAACTTCCGGGGATATTGATCTTCTTCAGGATCATCAGAACGAAGAGATCGACATCGTCACTACGAGCGGAAGTGTGTCAGTAGAGTATCAGAAAGAACCTGCATCTTTGGCAGTGGATTTTCAGGCAGACTCAGGTGATGCCGCGGCCAATCTCGATCACATCTTGTATAAAGAAAAATCAGAGCATCGTATTGTAGGTTATGTAGGTGATAGCGGGACCTCTAACCGTTTAAAAGTTCGTACAACATCTGGAGACATTGAACTAAACTAATTGCCACAAGCCGGCCCATTCCAGCCGGCTTTTTTGTATAGGAAAAAATGACCGCTTTTCACCATAAAATTATGATATATTTATGAAAAACAGCAAAGGGGATGGGAGAAAATGAATGCGGTTACAATTGTGATAGCGTCAATGTGTATTTTGGCTATCGCCTATCGTTTATACGGAACATTTATGATGGTGAAGGTTCTCAAAGTGAATGATGACAAGCCAACGCCTGCTCACGCGCTTGAGGATGGAAAAGATTATGTGCCTACAAATAAATGGGTTTCGTTCGGCCATCATTTTGCGGCAATCGCAGCGGCTGGGCCGTTGGTCGGACCGATTCTGGCGGCGCAGTTCGGCTATTTGCCGGGGTTGTTATGGCTGTTAATCGGGGCGGTAATAGGGGGAGCCGTCCATGATATTGTTGTGCTGTTTGCCTCGATGCGCAAAAATGGAAAATCGCTGTCAGAAGTAGCGAAGGACGAGCTCGGCCCTGTTGCCGGATTTTGTACGGGACTGTCCATGCTGTTTATTATCACGATTACGATGGCGGGTCTGTCGATGGTTGTGCTGCATGCGCTTGAACGCAATCCATGGGGAACATTTGCGGTAGGGATTACGATTCCGATTGCGATGGGCGTGGGCTTATTTTATAAGAAAACGGGAAATTTAAAGCTTGCGTCAACGATCGGCTTTCTCTTTTTAATGGCAGGAGTCTTTATTGGCCCATGGGTGCAGACTACCGCGCTCGGTGACTTTTTAACACTAGATACGAAAACGCTTGCAATAGCGCTTCCTGTTTATGCGTTCTTTGCAGCGGCGCTTCCCGTTTGGCTGCTTCTTGCACCGCGTGACTATTTAAGCAGCTTTATGAAAATCGGTGTTTTTATCGCTTTGATTGCAGGGGTGTTTGTCGTCAATCCGTCCATCCCGTTTCCTGCGTTTACAGAATTCGTAAAAGGCGGCGGTCCGGTGCTGGCAGGCCCTGTTTGGCCGTTCATTTCAATAACCATCGCCTGCGGTGCGATCTCGGGATTCCATGCCTTTGTCGGTTCAGGTACGACGCCGAAAATGCTGAATAAATGGAGTGATATGAAACCGGTTGCGTTTGGTGCAATGCTTGTCGAGTGTCTTGTTGGCATCATGGCGCTGATTGCAGCGACCGCCTTGCAGCCTGCTGATTACTTTGCGATTAACAGCACGCCTGAGGTTTTCCGTACGCTCGGTATGGATGTCGTCCATTTGCCTGAATTGAGCAGGGCAATCGGTTTGGACTTAGAAGGAAGAACAGGGGGAGCCGTCACGCTTGCGGTGGGAATGACTTATATTTTTACGGGAATGCCGTTTTTCAGCCATTTGGCCTCATACTTTTTCCAATTTGTCATTATGTTTGAAGCCGTATTTATTTTAACAGCGATTGATGCGGGGACACGTGTTGCCCGGTATTTGATCCAGGATTTCTTTGGAGAGGTGTATAAACCGCTGAAGAAAACAGACTGGATTCCGGGATCTGTATTTGCCAGCGCACTTGCCTGCTTCATGTGGGGCTATTTGCTGTATTCAGGGGATATCGGTTCTATTTGGGCGCTGTTTGGCGTGTCCAATCAGCTGATGGCTTCAGTTGGGCTGATTATCGGAGCGACTATAGTGCTGAAAATCGCTGATAAACGCCGTTACATTCTGACCTGCCTTGTCCCGCTTGCCTATTTATATGTCACTGTCAATTATGCAGGCTATTGGATGGTGCGCAATGTGTATCTCAATCCTGAAGCAGCAGGCTACAGTGTATTGAATGGCGTATTATCGATCATCATGCTGCTGTTAGGCTTCATCATTATCGTGGCGGCTGTGAAAAAATGGGCGCAGATGTGGAGAGATCCGAGCTTAAGGATGGAAGCTTCTATCCCGGGATAGAAGGGCTAATGAAAATGTTGAGGAGGATTGGGAATGAATCTATCAATGAAATATCTTATTCTATACGTATCAGACAGCAAGCGGGCCATTCATTTTTATCGGGATATTTTAGGACTGCCGATTCGTGCTGAACACGGAACGTATGTCGAATTTGAAACAGGATCTACGATATTGGCGCTTAATACGCGAGAAAGCGCCAGAGAAATCACGCAGCTAGACATTCCAGATACATCTGCTTCAAACACATTTGAAATCGGATTTGTCACTGAAAACGTAGAAGAGGTTATTAAAAGGGTAAGAGAACAAGGTGTCACGATTATTGGGGAGCCGAAAGTGAAGCCATGGGGGCAGACGGTCGCCTATATTGCTGACCCGGATGGACATTATATTGAAATTTGCAGTCCGATGGAATAAGCCCAAAACAATTTCTGTTTTGGGCTTTCTTATGATGTTTTGTGTCCAGCTGCTTCCAGCAGCAAATCAGCCAGATGAACGGCTTTGACTTTACCGCTTAGTCCCTCGCGCTCAATGCCGAGCTTCATCTGCAGCAGGCAACCGGGATTTGCTGTCACAATGACGATCGCTTCGGTTGCTTTGACGGCAGCCATTTTACTGTCCAGTATTTTCATAGACATTTCAGCTTCCACGATGTTATAAATTCCCGCTGATCCGCAGCAGCTGTCTGCTCTCTCCATTTCTCTGAATTCGGCCCCCTTGATGCTTTGAAGAAGCTGGCGGGGCTCGAGCGACGTATGCATCACATTTCTTAGATGGCATGAATCTTGATAGGTAATGACCTGGGGCGTCTTGAGCGCTAAGTCCATTTGATGAAAATCGAGTTCAACCAAAACGGATGAAAAATCTTTCAGCTTCTGAACAAATGCAGTGGCCCGCTCCGACCACTCGGGGTCATCCTTCAGCAAATGATCATATTCAGTGAGAAAGGCTCCGCATCCTCCTGCGTTTGTAATGACAGCATCCACGTCTAACGCTTCAAAAGCAGCGATATTTTGTTTAGCGAGCTCTTTCCCCGCGTTTTTTTCACCGCTGTGACCATGCAGTGCCCCACAGCAAGCCTGTTCAGGCGGAATGACAATGTCGCAGCCTGCCAACTGCAGCAGCTTCAGTGTGGCATTGTTGGTCGGTAAAAACATTGTATCCATTAAGCAGCCGGAAAAAAAGGCGACCCGTTTTTTCATGGGGCCGATTGACGGCAGTAAACGCGGCCGATGCTTCATGTCTTTACTTTTAGGGACATCAGGTAGAACAGCTTCCATCGTCCGCAAATGCTCAGGCAGGACGCGAAGCATACCGGTTTTACGCACAGCGGTTTGCAGTCCTGACCGCTGATACAAACCGATAAGGCTTACTGCTGAGCGCATGCGGTTTTGATGCGGAAACAGCTCGTGAAAAGCCGCCTTTCGCATGACACGTGCGCCGAGCGAATGTTTTTTATTTTGGTGGATAATATCTCTGGCTTCCTCAAGCAGCTGTCCGTATTTCACGCCTGACGGGCATACAGGTTCACAGGCGCGGCAGCCGAGGCAAAGTGATAGCGAACGTTCGACATCTTCATCCGGTTCAATCATACCGTCAGCTACGGCTTTCATTAAGGCGATGCGCCCGCGCGGAGAGTGAGTTTCCTGAAACCCCGATTCGATATAGGTCGGGCAGGAAGGAAGACAGAAGCCGCAGCGCATACAATTCAAAAGCTCGCCTTCATCCATACGCTCTTTGAACTCATCTTGGATCTGTTTCATTTCTTTATTTGTTGTCATCTTTCCGTCACCACACGTTTTCTGGCGTCTTTCGCAAACACTTTGCCCGGATTTAATATGTTACGGGGATCAAATGCCGCTTTCATCGCTTTCATCGCGGCAATGCCTTCTTTTTTCAGCTTCATCTCCAAGTAGGGCGCTTTCATGATCCCGACCCCGTGCTCTCCGGTAATCGTGCCGCCAAGTTCAATCGCTTTCTCAAAAATCTCGGCAAAAGCCTGTTCGACACGCTCCATCTCATCCTCATTTCTTATGTCTGTCGTGCATGTCGGGTGAAGGTTCCCATCTCCCGCATGGCCGAAGGTGCAGATGGAAATATCGTATTTGGCGGCAATATCATTAATGGCTTTTACCATAATGGCGATTTCTGAGCGAGGAACGGTCGCGTCCTCTAAAATGGTCGTCGGCTTGAGGCGGGCTAGGGCAGAAAGCGCAGAACGCCGGGCTTCAGTCAGGGCAAATGCTTCCTCCTCCGTTTGGGCGGTCTGAACGGAAACAGCATCGCCTTTTTTGCAGATCGCCTCAATCTTTTCCATATCCCGTGCAACGGTTTCAAGCGTCCCGTCTTGCTCAATTAACAGAACGGCCTTTGCGTTTATCGGAAGTCCGATTTTGGCATAATCCTCAATGACCAAAAGTGTAGGCTGGTCGAGAAATTCCAGCGTGGCGGGTATGATTTTTGCGGCAATGATGTCTGATACGGTTTGAGCAGCGGCATCGATATTTTCATAAAGAGCAAGCAGCGTCTTCTTTGTTTCCGGCTTTGGAACGAGTTTGACGATGGCTTCTGTCACGATGCCGAGTGTTCCTTCTGAGCCGACAAAAAGGCGTGTGAGATCGTATCCGGCCACATCCTTTGCGAGTTTTCCGCCGGTGCGGATGATGTCTCCATTTGCGAGCACAATCTCCAGTCCAATGACATAGTCGCGGGTGACGCCGTATTTTAATCCGCGGAGCCCACCGGAATTTTCATTGATGTTTCCGCCTATGGTTGATATTTTCATAGAACTCGGATCAGGCGGATAAAACAAACCTTTGCTTTCAACTGCGCGGATCATATCCAGCGTAATGACGCCCGGCTGGACTGTGGCGGTCAAATTTTCTTCATCAATCTCAAGAATCCGGTTCATATGCTTAAAGAGAAGAACTAGTCCGCCTTCGGTCGGGCACGTGCCGCCGCACAGGTTTGTCCCTGATCCTCTTGGAACGATCGGCACTTGATGTTCGCTGCAAACCGCTAAAATTCGTGATACTTCATCTGTATTCCTCGGTGCAATCACGGCATCAGGCATAGACTGAAACTGCGGCGTCGCATCATATGAATAGACGAGACGGCCGGCATTGGAGTCATCAAAGTTTTCCGGTCCGACGATTCGGATCAGCTGTTCTTTTACATCTTTGGTGATCATTTCACCCATCCCCCTGTCAAAAAACGCTTTCAATCTATTGTAAAAGAAAAAAAGCAAAGCCTTCCATGGAGAAACATACAAAAAATGAAACTGAAACTCTCTTTATTTTGTATCTTGATCTAAAAAATAGAGTGCAACATACATCGTGACAATATCCTCTGTGCAGTCAAAACGCAAACCCGTCAGCTGTTCAGCCTTAGACAGGCGATAACGCAATGTATTGATGTGAATATGCATGTCTTTAGCGGTTTGTTTCAAAGACAAATCGTGATGAAAGAAAGTCCGTATGGTATACATAAGCTCCTGATGCTGAAGCGCCTCCCGGAATACTCTTTGCGGAAATTCATTTCGGGTACCCGGGCTGATCTCAGTCAGGCACATATCAAGCTTCAGGTCCTCTTCGAAGATGGGCGTTTTTCGCTTAAGGCTGACAGCCAGCGCTTTTTCCGCTTGCTCGTATGAGTCCGTCAGGCTGGAGCTTGCCACAGGCCTTCCGGCACCAGCTGCCGCAAATCGGCTATTTGCGGTATGAGCAAACGAACAAATATGAAGGAGCTCCCGCAAAAGCCGATCCCTTTGTTCATGCTTTGGCACTTCGTGATTAATCAGAATCCGTTCATTTCCCCACCTGATGAACAAATCCGAAGGGTACGCAGATTTCCAGATATGTGTCATTTGCTTAATATCATGAGGTGACCACTCATATCCTTGAATGAGAATCATTTGGCGCCGGGAGGAAAGGTCAACACCGAGAAGCTGGGCTTTCTCAAGAAAACCGGGAGACCACTCTTTTAATTGCAGCCAATCGATCATAAAGGACTCCAGCATTCTCTCACGCCATTGGGACTGCTCTAAATGCCACGATTCCTTAATGAACAGCTCTGTCATTTTCCGAAGCAGCTCCCCGTAAGGCTGAATCTCAGCAGGCTCACCTGTGAGCCCGAAGACGGCGATCACATCACGGTCAGAAAATACAGGGAGATTCAGGCCTGCCTTCACTCCTTTTAGTCTCTTTTCATCTTCTTTTGTAATAATGACGTTGCGTTTCTCTTTTGCGCAGATGAGCGCTCCTTCATGAAATTGTCCGACCCGCTCATCATTTGTGCTTGCCATAATAAGGCCGTCTGTGTTCACAATAATGACTTCACGTTCGTACATTTTTTTGACTTCAGCAATGATTTTTTTCGCTAATAACGGCTGTAAAAACATGGCGTTCCTCCTCATCATGTTTCTATTATATAAGAAAAAAACCGGGCGCTGTCACCCGGTTTCATGAGTCTTATTGGGTGGGTTTTAATCCGCCTTCAAGCGTTTTTAGCATTTCGTTTTTCTCACTTTCGGATGCGTGCTGCCAGATAACCTCGAATAAAACGCCGAGCCCTGGAAGCATTTTTTCTTCACCGCTTTGAATCGCATCCACGATTGTATGCTCAAGCTGTTCCTGATTATTGCCGGTTACATTGGCTATGACGGCATGACGTAAATTAAGATCCATGTAAAACGCTCCTTTTCCTAAAATGTAATACGTATATTCTAACCCTGCACCTGGTTTATTATGTGCTGATCTTGCGATATAATAACATCATGTTAAAAAAAGGAGAGCCACACAGACAGTGAAACAAATAGAATCGGCAAAAAACCAAAAAGTGAAGGATTGGAAAAAGCTTCACACGAAAAAAGAACGAACAAAAACGAATACATTTCTGATAGAGGGAGAACATCTTGTTGAAGAGGCGTTGAAGAGCCCGGGCATGGTGAAAGAAATCCTTGTAAAGGATGAAACGAAAATGCCGTCAGATCTTGATGTGAGCATCCAGTGCTACGTGCTGAGTGAGGATGCTTTTTCAGCTGTTACTGAAACCGAAACGCCGCAGCAGATCGCCGCTGTGTGCCATATGCCTGAAGAAAAACTGGCGTCGCCTCAGCGGGTGCTGCTGATTGACGCTGTTCAAGACCCGGGAAACCTCGGCACGATGATTCGGACGGCTGATGCGGCCGGTCTAGATGCGGTTGTGCTCGGTGACGGCACGGCGGACGCTTATAACGGAAAAACACTGCGATCTGCGCAAGGATCACACTTTCATATTCCTGTGGTGAGAAGAAACCTGCATACTTATGTGGATGAATTGAAGGCAGAGGGCGTAAAAGTGTACGGCACGGCGCTGCAAAACGGGGCGCCTTACCGGGACATGTCCCAGGCTGAATCCTTTGGGCTTATTGTAGGAAATGAAGGGGCAGGGGTGGATGCCGCCTTGCTGGAAAAAACGGACTTGAACCTGTATGTGCCGCTTTACGGACAGGCGGAATCACTGAACGTTGCCATTGCGGCTGCCATCCTCATGTATCACTTGCGAGGATAGTGTTGCGCCAAGCGGTGGATTTCTCTATAATAGAACATAATATTTCAAAAACCGTGACAGAGGACCTCAATTTCTGATCAACTGCTTTCCAGGGAGAAAATGCCGCTGACTGAGAGCATTTTTAACGCAGCCGGAAATTGGCTTCACCTCTTGAGTTGTCGCCGGGACCGCGTACACTGCGCGTAAAGGTGAACCGGAATCTGATTCCGTTATGTCAATGAAGCTGACGACAGCATTAGTCTGTCTGAAATAAGGGTGGTACCGCGGCCACAACTCGTCCCTTGTATAAGGGACGGGTTTTTTTTATTTTCCAAAGACATATGACGATTTGTTTACATAAAAGGAGGATGCAAAATGGAAGAAAAGCTAAAACAGCTGGAACAAGAAGCTTTAGAACAAGTAGAAGCGGCAAGCTCATTAAAGATTGTCAATGATATTCGGGTGCAATATCTCGGAAAAAAAGGGCCGATTACAGAAGTGCTGCGTGGAATGGGCAAACTTTCTGCTGAGGAACGTCCGAAAATGGGCGCGCTCGCGAATGAAGTAAGAGAGCGTATCGCCAATGCAATTGCTGTCAAAAACGAGAAGCTTGAGGAAGAGGAAATGAAGCAGAAGCTTGCTGGACAGACAATCGACGTCACGCTGCCTGGGAACCCTGTCGCAGTCGGAGGCCGCCATCCGCTCACTGTTGTCATTGAAGAAATTGAAGATTTATTTATCGGTATGGGCTACACAGTCGAGGAAGGACCTGAGGTTGAAACGGATTACTACAACTTCGAATCACTCAACCTGCCGAAAGAACACCCTGCGCGCGATATGCAGGACAGCTTTTACATCACAGAGGAAACTTTGATGAGAACGCAAACTTCTCCTGTGCAAACACGGACGATGGAAAAGCATGAAGGCAAAGGGCCGGTGAAAATCATTTGTCCGGGTAAAGTATACCGCCGCGATAACGATGATGCGACGCACTCTCACCAATTTATGCAAATTGAAGGGCTTGTCGTTGATAAAAACATCAGCATGAGTGATTTAAAAGGAACGCTTGAACTCGTTGCGAAAAAAATGTTCGGGCAAGACCGTGAAATCAGACTCCGCCCAAGCTTCTTCCCGTTTACTGAGCCTTCAGTAGAAGTAGACGTAACATGCTTTAAGTGCGGAGGAAACGGCTGTTCAGTATGTAAAGGAACAGGCTGGATCGAAATCCTCGGTGCTGGCATGGTTCACCCGAACGTGCTGAGAATGGCAGGCTTTGATCCGAAGGAATATCAGGGCTTCGCATTCGGAATGGGTGTTGAGCGCATCGCGATGCTGAAATACGGCATTGATGATATCCGCCACTTCTATACAAATGATGTCAGATTTATTTCGCAGTTTAAACAGGCGTAAGAGGAGGATGCTAGGATGTTTGTTTCTTATAAATGGTTAGAGGATTATGTTGATATAAAAGGCATGGACCCGGCTGTTCTTGCTGAGAAAATTACAAGAGCCGGTATCGAAGTTGAAGGAATTGAATACAAAGGGGAAGGCATCAAAGGCGTTGTTATCGGCCACGTGCTGGAGCGCGAGCAGCATCCGAATGCTGATAAGCTGAATAAGTGCCTTGTGGATATCGGAGCGGATGCACCTGTACAAATCATTTGCGGCGCGCCGAATGTGGATAAAGGGCAAAAAGTCGCAGTTGCAACAGTCGGAGCAGTGCTTCCGGGCAATTTCAAAATCAAAAAAGCAAAGCTTCGCGGTGAAGAATCTAACGGCATGATCTGTTCTTTACAGGAGCTTGGCATTGAAAGCAAGCTTGTGGCGAAAGAGTATGCGGAAGGCATTTTCGTATTCCCGAATGACGCTGAAACAGGAAGGGATGCCTTAGCGGCTTTACAGCTTGACGATGCGATTCTTGAGCTTGGTTTAACGCCAAACCGCGCGGATGCCATGAACATGCTTGGTGTTGCTTACGAGGTTGCAGCGATTTTAGATACAGAGGTAAAACTTCCGAAAACGGATTATCCGGCTGCTTCAGAACAAGCGTCTGATTACATCGCTGTCAAAGTCGAAGATCAAGAAGCGAACCCGCTGTACACTGCAAAAATCATTAAAAACGTCACGATCGCTCCGTCACCGCTTTGGATGCAGACGAAGCTGATGAATGCAGGCATTCGCCCGCACAACAACGTCGTCGACATCACAAACTTTGTCCTGTTGGAATACGGACAGCCGCTTCACGCGTTTGATTATGACAGATTCGGCTCCAAGGAAGTTGTAGTAAGAAAAGCAGCTGAAAATGAAACGATCGTAACCCTTGATGATCAAGAACGAAAGCTTTCTGCCGATCACCTTGTTATTACGAACGGAACGAAAGCGCAAGCCGTTGCCGGTGTCATGGGAGGAGCAGAGTCAGAAGTTCAGGAAGATACGAAAACGATTTTGCTGGAGGCCGCGTATTTCAATGGACAGACAGTTCGCAAGGCTTCCAAAGACCTTGGTTTGAGAAGTGAATCAAGCGTAAGATTTGAAAAAGGCATTGATCCAGCCCGCGTACGTCTTGCAGCAGAACGGGCTGCACAGCTGATCCATCTGTATGCCGGCGGTGAAGTGCTCACTGGAACGGTTGAGGAAGATCACCTGACAATCGAAGCAAATAACATTCATGTATCTGCTGACAAAGTGAGCAGCGTTCTCGGCATGACAATCAGCAAAGAAGAACTCATCAGCATTTACAAGCGTCTCGGTTTTACTGTCGGTGAAGCGAATGACCTTCTCGTTGTGACCGTACCATCACGCCGCGGTGACATTACAATCGAAGAGGATTTAATTGAAGAAGCGGCAAGATTGTACGGCTACGATAACATTCCGTCCACGCTTCCTGAGACAGCAGGAACAACAGGCGGATTAACGCCATATCAGGCAAAGCGCCGTAAGGTCAGACGTTTTCTTGAAGGCGCAGGCTTGTCACAAGCTATCACTTACTCACTGACAAACGAAAAGAAAGCGGCAGCGTTTGCGATTGAAAAATCACTGAACACTGTGCTTGCGCTTCCAATGAGTGAAGAAAGAAGCATTCTCAGACACAGTCTTGTTCCTAATCTGCTTGAGTCCGTTTCTTACAACCTGGCGAGACAGACGGACTCAGTCGCACTGTACGAAGTCGGCTCCGTTTTCTTGACAAAGGAAGAGGACACAAAACCTGTTGAAACAGAACGCGTGGCAGGAGCTGTTACCGGATTATGGCGCAAGCAGCTGTGGCAGGGCGAGAAAAAACCGGTTGATTTCTTTGTCGCCAAAGGAATTGTGGAGGGGCTGTTAGACAAACTGAACGTCCTCGACAGCATTGAATTTGTTCAATCTGAACGCAAACAGCTGCACCCGGGCAGAACAGCGAACATTCTATTGAATGGTTCTCTTATCGGCTTCATCGGCCAAGTCCATCCTTCATTGGAAAAAGAACTGGATATAAAAGAGACATACGTGTTTGAGCTTGATCTTCATGCACTGCTCGCAGCGGATACAGCGCCGCTTGTTTACACGGCGATTCCAAAATATCCGTCTGTGACACGTGATATTGCGCTTGTAACAGATAAATCCGTCACGAGCGGCCAGCTCGAGAGCGTGATTAAAGAGGCTGGCGGCCAGCTTCTGAAAGAAGTATCCGTCTTTGACGTATACGAAGGCGAGCATATGGAGGAAGGCAAAAAGTCAGTCGCTTTCTCACTTCAATATGTCAACCCTGAACAAACACTGACTGAAGAAGAAGTGACAAAGGCGCACAGCAAAGTGCTGAAAGCGTTAGAAGACACATATCAGGCTGTTTTGAGAGGCTAATAAAAAAAGCTTGCAGATTTCTCTGCAAGCTTTTTTCTATGAGCGTTTTTTATCGGCAAGGCGCTGTGCTTTCTGTGTATTGGCAAAATGGAGTTTTGTAAAGGTTCTGAGAGCAGATGCCCCTTTTTTGAGGATCAGCTTGGCTGCCGCTTCATCCACGTGCGGGCCGGCCCCTTTCGGAAGTGTCATTCCTGCCTCACGCGACAGTTTATCCATTTCCATTAAAAACGAATATCTTGCAATGATTGAAGCAGCGGCGACTGACAAGTGAATGCCTTCAGCCTTTGTGCTGAAATAGGTCCGCTCCCTCACAATGTCTCTGCCCCTTAAATGATTGAAGTAGACGCCTGGCTCAGCGAATTGGTCAATCAAAATGGCCTCAGGCTTTACCCCATCCATTTTTCTTAACAAATGGGTTATGGCTTGATTGTGCAGCAAAGCTTTCATTTTCCCTTGGCTCATGCCTTTTTCCTGCATGCTGTTGTACTTTTCATTCTTTAAAACCAACAGGCTGTATGGAATGGTTTTGATCAGGTTTCGGGCAATCTCAATGATTTGCGGATCCTTTAAGTCTTTAGAGTCCTTAACACCGAGTTCCTTCATTAAAGGAAGCATTGTTTTGTCGACGTACGCGCATACAACCGTCATCGGGCCAAAGTAATCTCCGGTTCCGACCTCGTCAGAGCCGATAACAGACATGCCGGCGATATCTGCCGGAGGGGCATAACGGGGGTCAGCCGGCTTTTTGGCCGTTTTCTTCTTTTCCTGCGGCTCTGCTGTTCCCCAGCGCGCGGATTCTGCCGCTGCGTTTTTGCCTTGAAACAAGACCTTGCCGGATTTATATGCTGTAATGGTACAGCCTGGCGGTTTCGCCTGAAAAACGGCTCCCTGCGGAACAGAGGCAGTAAGCGAACCGCTGTACGTCGTTTTCATTTGGTCAATAGCAGACAACGATACTTTTATCACAGAATGGGACACGTAATAATCTCCTTTTTTTACACTTTTCGCTGTATATACCAGTGTATCATAACAGCGGGAGGCTCGTCTTTCCATTCATTTAATAAACGTGTTATGATAAGAACTAGGATTCTCGCGGAATGGAGGAGAAACGTTGTCTGACGGCAAAAAAACAAAAACAACCGTTGACATTTACGGCCAGCACTTCACGATTGTCGGTGAAGAAAGCAAAGCCCATATGAGGTATGTCGCCGGAATTGTTGATGATAAAATGAGAGAAATCAATGAAAAAAATCCATACCTTGATATAAATAAACTTGCAGTGCTGACAGCGGTAAATGTGGTGCACGATTATGTCAAATTACAAGAGAAATATGAGAAACTGGAGCGTCAGCTTAAAGAAAAGGATTGAACAACTATGCTAGATATCATCATCTTAATCTTGCTCCTGATGGGGACTTTACTGGGGTTAAAACGCGGTTTTATCCTGCAGTTTATCCGCTTAACGAGCTTTATTTTATCGATCGCCTTTGCGGCTTTATTCTATAAAAATGTGGCGCCGCATTTAAAGTGGATTCCCGCACCCGACTTTTCAGCGGGACAGCCGGCTCTTTCTTTTTTTACGGGAAATTTGGAAGTAGCCTATTATAATGCGATTGCGTTTATCGTTTTATTTATCATCGCTAAAATCTTACTGAGAATCATCGGCTCATTCCTGAGTATTGTCGCCGGCATTCCGGTGATCAAACAAATCAACCAGGTGCTGGGCGCCGTTCTCGGTTTTCTAGAAGTCTATTTATTTACATTTGTGCTGCTGTATGTCGCATCCGTGCTTCCGGTAGATGCTTTGCAGCAAATGATGGGGCAATCGTCTCTCGCAAATGTGATCATTAACCATACACCGTATTTGTCAGGGCTTTTAGAAGAGCTGTGGACACAGTACGGGGCATAAAAAACTTCTCTTGTCCGGAGAAGTTTTTTTCGAGTATGATGGAAACATATGTGAACGTCTGGGGGTTATTGTATGCATAAAAAAGACATTATCCGGCTGCTTGAAACCATTGCAGTCTACATGGAACTCAAAGGGGACAACCCGTTTAAAGTATCTGCCTTCCGAAAAGCAGCGGCAGCCCTGGAACAGGACGACCGCAGCTTATCAGAAATGGACGATATGATGTCGCTGTCCGGAATTGGAAAAGGAACGTACAGCGTCATTAAAGAGTATATAGATGAAGGAAAGTCAAGCACGCTCGAATCGCTGCAGAAAGAAGTGCCGGAAGGGCTCGTGCCTTTATTGAAGCTGCCAGGGCTTGGCGGCAAAAAAATCGCAAAGCTGTATAAAGAGCTCGGCGTACATGATGCAGAATCCCTGAAGGAAGCCTGTGAACAGCAAAAGGTACAAGGTCTTGCGGGCTTCGGCAAAAAATCAGAAGAAAAAATATTACAGGCGCTCGGAGAAGCCGGAAAACAGCCTGAACGGTTCCCGATCGGCTACGCCCTTCGGATCGCCCGGGACATTGAAGAGCACCTTTCTCAATTTACGGATATCATCAAATTTTCTCGTGCCGGAAGTCTCCGCAGAGCGCGGGAAACGGTGAAGGATCTGGATTATATCATTGCCACAGATCACCCGGCTGAAGTAAGAGAGCAGCTTCTTGCTCTGCCAAATATCAAAAGCGTGATCGCGAGCGGAGATACGAAGGTATCTGTCATCCTTTCCTTTGAATATGAAACGAGCGTCGATTTCCGTCTTGTGACGGAAGAGCAGTTTCCGACAACACTTCATCATTTTACGGGATCAAAGGATCACAATATTAAGATGCGCCAAATCGCGAAAGAACGCGGCGAGCGGATCAGTGAATACGGCGTCGAGACAGTTGAAACCGGAGACATCAAAACATTCCCGAGTGAACGTGAATTTTATGCGCACTTCGGCCTGCCGCTGATTCCGCCGGAGCTCCGTGAAAGCGGGCAAGAAGTGGAAACATACAGCGACAGCATTGAACTGATAGAGCCCGGGCAAATCAAAGGAGATCTCCACATGCACTCAACGTGGAGCGATGGTGCGTTTTCGATCAGAGAGATGGCTGAAGCATGCATGAATAAAGGCTATCAATATATGGCGATCACCGATCACTCGCAATATTTAAAGGTCGCCAACGGGCTGACTGCAGAAAGGCTCAAACAGCAGGCAAAAGAAATTGACGCGCTCAATGGTGAATTTGAGAATTTCCGTATTTTGAAAGGTGTCGAGATGGATATCCTGCCTGATGGCACGCTTGATTATGATGACGACGTGCTGGCGGAAATGGATATCGTCATTGCATCGATTCATTCCAGCTTTAATCAGCCGGAACACGTCATTATGAAACGGCTTGAGACGGCACTGACCAACAAGCATGTTGACATTATCGCACATCCGACCGGACGCCTGATCGGCAGACGGGCCGGTTACGAAATTGATATTGATAAGCTGATTGAGCTTGCGAAGAAAACAAATACGGCGCTGGAACTCAACGCCAACCCTGCGCGTCTCGATCTGCGCACAGAACATTTAATCAAAGCAAACGAACAAGGGGTTACATTGGTGATTAATACCGATGCCCATAATATTGAGATGTTAGACGATATGAAAACCGGCGTTACTGCCGCGCGCAAAGGATGGACGGAAACGAAAAACGTTCTGAATGCCCGGTCACTTGAAGACGTAGAGGCATTCCTGAAGCGCAACGATTAAGTAAGGAGGCTCACACAATCGTGCAGCAAAAAGTATTATCAGCTCTTGAATTTCATAAAGTGAAAGAACAGGTTATTGAGCATGCCGCTTCATCGCTCGGAAAAGAAATGCTTCTCGAGCTTAAGCCTTCTTCTTCTATAGACGAAATCAAAAAACAGCTGGATGAAGTAGACGAAGCTTCTGCCATTATCAGGCTGAGAGGCCAGGCGCCATTTGGCGGCCTTACTGATATCAGAGGAGCGTTAAGACGGGCGGAAATCGGCAGCGTTCTCAGTCCCTCAGAATTCACTGAAATCTCAGGACTGCTATATGCAGTTAAACAAATGAAACATTTTATCAGCCAAATGGCTGAAGATGGCGTCGACATTCCGCTGATCCAACAGCATGCTGAACAGCTTATCACGCTGTCCGATTTAGAGCGGGACATTAATTCCTGCATTGATGATCACGGAGAAGTGCTTGATCACGCGTCGGAAACATTGAGAGGAATCCGCACACAGCTCAGAACACTTGAATCGAGAATCAGAGACCGGTTAGAGTCAATGCTGCGCTCCTCTTCCGCTTCAAAAATGCTGTCTGATACGATCGTTACGATTCGGAATGACCGCTTTGTGATTCCAGTCAAACAAGAGTACAGATCAAGCTACGGAGGAATTGTGCACGACACTTCTTCCTCAGGCGCGACACTGTTCATTGAACCACAGGCAATTGTAGATATGAACAACTCGCTTCAGCAGGCGAAAGTGAAAGAAAAACAAGAAATTGAACGGATTTTGCGCGTGCTGACAGAGCAAACGGCGGAGCACACAGAAGAGCTCTTTCAAGATTTGCACGTACTGCAGACGCTTGACTTTATTTTTGCAAAAGCAAGATACGCAAAAGCGGTTAAAGCGACAAAACCGATCATGAACGACAACGGCTTTGTCCGTTTGAAAAAAGCCCGCCATCCATTGCTTCCGCCTGATCAGGTGGTTGCCAATGACATCGAGCTTGGCGGCGACTTTTCAACCATTGTCATTACAGGGCCAAACACCGGGGGGAAAACAGTCACCCTTAAAACGTTAGGCCTGTTAACCCTGATGGCGCAATCCGGTCTTCATATTCCGGCAGATGAAGGATCAGAAGCCGCGGTATTTGAACATGTATTCGCTGATATCGGCGATGAACAGTCGATTGAGCAAAGCTTAAGTACGTTCTCATCCCATATGGTGAACATTGTCGGCATTTTAGAACAGGTCAATGAAAACAGCCTAGTGCTCTTCGATGAGCTGGGCGCAGGGACAGACCCGCAAGAAGGGGCGGCCCTCGCTATGAGCATCTTGGATGAAGTGCACCGCACTCATGCAAGAGTGTTGGCCACGACGCATTATCCGGAATTGAAGGCGTACGGCTATAACAGAGAAGGCGTCATGAATGCCAGTGTGGAATTTGACATCGAAACGCTGTCGCCGACCTATAAACTTTTAATTGGTGTGCCGGGACGAAGCAACGCCTTCGAAATTTCAAAACGCCTTGGGCTCCCGGACCATATCATCGGGCAGGCGAAGTCAGAAATGACGGCCGAGCATAACGAAGTCGATACGATGATTGCGTCGCTGGAACAAAGCAAAAAACGTGCGGAAGAAGAGCTTTCTGAGACAGAATCAATCAGAAAAGAAGCAGAAAAACTGCATAAAGAGCTGCAGCAGCAAATCATCGAGCTCAACAGCAAAAAAGACAAAATGCTCGAGGAGGCTGAACAGCAAGCGGCTGATAAAGTAAAAGCGGCAATGAAAGAAGCCGAAGACATTATTCATGAATTGCGCTCAATAAAAGAAGAACACAAATCCTTCAAGGATCACGAACTGATCAACGCGAAGAAACGGTTAGAAGGCGCAGTTCCTACTTTTGAAAAGTCCAAAAAACCGGAAAAAACGAAAACGCAAAAACGTGACTTCAAGCCAGGTGATGAGGTGAAAGTCCTCACCTTCGGGCAAAAAGGAACACTGCTTGAAAAAACCGGCGGCAATGAGTGGAATGTTCAAATCGGCATATTAAAAATGAAAGTTAAAGAAAAAGACCTGGAGTTTATCAAATCTGCTCCGGAACCAAAAAAAGAAAAAATCATTACGGCGGTCAAGGGAAAGGATTATCACGTATCGCTTGAACTTGATCTTCGCGGCGAACGCTATGAAAATGCCCTAAGCCGTGTTGAAAAATACTTGGACGATGCAGTGTTAGCCGGATATCCAAGAGTGTCAATCATCCACGGAAAAGGAACCGGCGCTTTAAGAAAAGGCGTGCAGGATCTTCTGAAAAACCACCGCAGCGTCAAAAGCTCCCGTTTCGGTGAAGCAGGTGAGGGAGGATCAGGCGTTACGGTTGTTGAACTAAAATAAAAGGGAGTATGGCCATGAGTGATTTTTGGGAAAACGAGCTTGTGGAAATCGCGGCGTATTACAGTGTCGCGGTTCTCTGCCTCGTCCTCTTTTTGACTGTGTTTGAGCTGGTGACGGCTTATAAAAACTGGGAAGAGATTCAAAAAGGAAATCTTGCGGTGGCAATGGCAACCGGCGGAAAAATTTTAGGAATTGCAAACGTATTTCAGCATTCCATCTCCCAGCACAATTCTCTGCTGCAAATGATCGGCTGGGGCGTTTACGGATTTGTTATGCTTCTTCTAAGCTACTTTATTTTTGAGTTTTTGACTCCGCGGTTTAAAATTGATAAGGAAATCGAAAATGATAACCGGGCTGTCGGCTTTATTTCATTTGTCATTTCTGTCGGGCTTTCATTTGTGGTGGCAGCCGGAATATAAGGGGACGGAGAATAGATGGAAAAGCTTGCAAAAGTACTGCTCGCCGCGGCGGGAATCTTTTTGTTAATTGGTCTTATATATCTGTTCGTATTATGAGAAAAAGAAAGATTTACCTTTCTTTTTCTTTTTTTTGCCGTCCATCTGCTATAATGATAGGGTGGAACTCTAAAACCGAAAGGGGAGGTTTTATGCAGTCTCAAAAGCCGTGGCTTGCCGAGTATCCCGACGATATCCCGCATGAGCTTCCATTGCCGAACAAAACCCTGCAATCCATCCTGACAGACTCCGCCGCACGATTCCCTGACAAAACCGCAATATCTTTTTATGGAAAAAAACTCACCTTTCATGACATTCTGACGGATGCTCTTAAACTCGCAGCTTTTTTGCAGGGCAACGGCCTGCAAAAAGGAGACAGAGTGGCTGTCATGCTGCCCAATTGCCCGCAAGCAGTGATTTCTTATTATGGCGTTTTGTTTGCCGGTGGCATCGTGGTGCAGACGAATCCGCTCTATACCGAGCACGAGCTTGAATACCAGCTGAGAGATGCTGAGGCAAGCGTGATCATCACCTTAGATTTGCTTTTCCCAAAGGCAATAAAAATGAAAACGTTATCAATTGTAGATCAGATTTTGATCACCAGCGTAAAAGATTATTTGCCTTTTCCGAAGAATATTCTTTACCCGCTGACGCAAAAACAAAAAGTGCACATCGACTTTGACAGAAAAGATCACATTCACATGTTCGCTTCCAGCATGAAGGAGGAAAAAACTGAGCTCCTGACAATCCCGAAGATCGATCCTGAACATGATATAGCTGTCCTCCAATACACCGGAGGAACAACGGGGGCTCCAAAAGGAGTCATGCTCACGCACCAAAATATTTTGGCCAATACTGAAATGTGCTCCGCTTGGATGTACGATGTAAAGGAAGGGGCTGAAAAAGTGCTTGGCATCGTCCCGTTTTTTCACGTCTACGGACTGACGGCAGTGATGAATTATTCGATTAAACTAGGCTTCGAAATGATTCTTCTTCCTAAGTTTGATCCGATCGAAACGCTCAAAATCATCGACAAACAAAAACCGACGCTCTTTCCGGGCGCACCGACAATTTACATTGGCCTTTTGCATCACCCCGAATTGCAGCATTATGATCTGTCATCCATTAAAAGCTGTCTTAGCGGATCAGCCGCACTGCCTGTGGAGGTAAAGCAGAAATTTGAAAAGGTGACTGGCGGAAAGCTTGTGGAAGGCTACGGCTTGTCTGAGGCATCCCCAGTGACACATGCCAATTTTATCTGGGGGAAAAACAAGCCAGGCAGTATTGGCTGTCCTTGGCCGAGTACTGACGCCGCGATCTATTCGGAAGAGATGGGTAAGCATGCTGCTCCATATGAGCATGGAGAAATCATTGTAAAAGGTCCGCAAGTCATGAAAGGATATTGGAACAAACCGGAGGAAACTGCCGCTGTACTGAGAGACGGCTGGCTGTTCACCGGAGACATGGGCTATATGGATGAAGAGGGCTTTTTCTATATTGCCGACAGGAAGAAGGACATCATCATTGCCGGCGGCTACAATATTTACCCGCGTGAAGTAGAAGAAGCGCTTTATGAACATGAAGCCATCCAGGAAATTGTCGTTGCCGGTGTGCCTGATTCCTATAGAGGAGAAACAGTAAAAGCATTTGTCGTGTTAAAGAGAGGCGCAAAAGCTGATGCAGAAGAACTGGACACTTTCGCGAGATCCCGCCTCGCTCCCTACAAGGTGCCGAAAGCCTATGAGTTCAGAAAAGAGCTGCCGAAAACGGCAGTCGGAAAAATTTTAAGAAGGCGTTTACTTGAAGAAGCCGAAAATCATCATGTCAAATAACAAATGACAAATGACATAAGAAAAAGAGAATACCTGCGAATAAACTTGACAAAGCCGAAAATCCTTTTTATCATGAAATTATGAATGAATAGTCATTCATTTCTATAGGAAGGAACGATGAACATTGAAGCAAAAACGGCCAAAGTATATGCAGATTATTGATGCAGCAGTAGAAGTCATTGCGGAAAACGGCTACCACCAGTCACAGGTATCCAAAATTGCCAAACAAGCCGGAGTGGCGGACGGCACCATCTACCTCTATTTCAAAAACAAAGAAGACATTTTAATTTCTCTTTTCAAAGAAAAAATGGGCCAATTTATTGAGCGGATGGAAGAGGACATAAAAGAAAAGACAACAGCGAAAGAGAAACTGGCGCTTGTGATTTCAAAGCATTTTTCCCTTTTAGCGGATGATCATAATCTCGCGATTGTCACTCAGCTTGAGCTCCGCCAGTCAAACTTGGAGTTGCGCCAGAAAATCAATGAAATATTAAAAGGCTACTTAAATATTTTGGATAGTATTTTGATGGAAGGCATACAATCAGGCGAATTAAAAGAAGGCCTCGATGTCCGCCTCGCCCGGCAGATGATTTTTGGAACGATTGACGAAACCGTGACAACTTGGGTTATGAATGACCAAAAGTACGATCTCGCTGCCTTGTCAGACAGCGTTTTAGAATTGTTGGTGTCCGGAATTCACAATAAGTAAAGGGGTTCTGTCCTATGAATGCAATTTCACTTGCGGTTGATCAATTTGTGGCAGTCTTGACGATTCACAATCCGCCGGCAAATGCGCTTTCCACCCGGATATTAGAAGAGCTGTCCTCCTGTCTTGATCAATGTGAGACAGATGCAGGCGTACGAAGCATTATCATTCACGGTGAGGGAAGATTTTTCTCAGCCGGGGCTGATATTAAAGAATTTACATCGCTTAAAGGCAATGAAGATTCCTCACTGCTGGCTGAGCGCGGCCAGCAGCTGATGGAAAGAATTGAAGGCTTCCCAAAACCGATTATCGCGGCGATTCACGGTGCTGCTCTTGGAGGCGGGCTGGAGCTTGCGATGGCTTGTCATATCAGAATTGCGGCAGAAGACGCCAAGCTGGGGCTTCCGGAACTTAACCTCGGTATTATACCGGGTTTTGCGGGAACACAGCGTCTTCCGAGATATGTCGGTACAGCCAAAGCACTAGAGCTCATCGGATCAGGAGAACCGATATCCGGAAAAGAAGCGCTTGATCTCGGACTTGTGTCACTTGGAGCAAAAGATGAAGGAGAAGTGCTTGAAAAAGCAAAAGCACTTGCCGCTAAGTTTGCAGAAAAAAGCCCGCAAACGCTGGCATCTCTACTTGAGCTTCTTTATTCCAATAAGGTGTATTCCTATGAAGGCAGCTTAAAGCTTGAAGCAAAACGGTTTGGAGAAGCATTTGAGTCAGAGGACGCCAAAGAAGGCATCCAGGCATTTCTCGAAAAAAGAAAGCCTCAGTTCAAAGGCGAATAAAAGGGGATATGATCATGAATCTATTTGTACTGATGAAACGGACGTTTGACACAGAAGAAAAAATCGTCATTGAAGCAGGAAAGATTCAGGATGACGGAGCGGAATGGATTATTAATCCATACGATGAGTACGCGATAGAAGAATCCATCCAGCTAAAGGAAAAGCACGGCGGCACGATCACCGCCGTCACTGTCGGCGGCGAAGAAGCGGAGAAGGAACTGCGCACTGCGCTTGCCATGGGATGTGACCAAGCCGTTTTAATCAACATAGAAGATGATCTCGAAGAGCCCGACCAATATTCCATTTCTCAAGTTTTATACCACTATATGAAGGATCAGGAGTTTGATTTGATTCTCGGCGGAAATGTTGCCATTGACGGAGGTTCAGGACAAGTAGCGCCTCGGCTTGCCGAGCTACTGGACATTCCGTGCATCACAACGATCACCAAACTCGAAATCAGCGGCACTGATGCAGAAGCAGAAAGGGACGTCGAAGGGGATGTTGAAAAAATCAAAACGACACTCCCATTGCTTGTCACAGCTCAGCAGGGCTTAAACGAACCGCGCTATCCATCGCTTCCGGGAATTATGAAGGCCAAGAAAAAACCGCTTGAAGAACTAGAACTTGATGATCTTGATCTGGACGAAGAGGATGCCGAACCTAAGATGAAAACCATTGAACGTTTTCTGCCGCCGAAAAAAGAAGCCGGGAAGCTTCTCCAAGGTGAGCCTGCCGAACAGGCAAAAGAGCTCGTCTCATTGCTCCGCAGCGAAGCTAAAGTCATTTAAAGCTTGGACATTCAAAGAAACAGGGGGATGTTAGAATGGGAAAAAAAGTGATCGTACTCGGAGAAATACGCGATGGAGAATTGCGGAATGTCACCTTTGAAGCATTAGCTGCAGGAAGAACCATTTCAGGCGATGGAGAAGTCATCGGTGTTCTCATCGGAGAAAATGTACAAAGCCTTGCACAAGAGCTTATCCATTACGGAGCCGATAAAGTTCTCACAGCTGAGGATCCGAAGCTGAAAGCATACACGGCAGACGGATACAGCCAGGTCATGAGGGCCATTATTGACCAAGAAAAACCCGATTCAGTCATATGCGGGCACACGGCCATGGGCAAAGACCTTTCACCGAAGCTCGCGGCCCGGCTGCAAACAGGCTTAATTTCAGATGCTACAGATGTAAGCGTTACCGGAGAGAATGTCGTGTTCACGCGGCCGATTTACTCGGGGAAAGCATTTGAACGCGTCATTTCAACCGATCCGCTGATTTTTGCAACGATTCGCCCTAATAATATTCAAGCTTCAGAAAAAGACGCCAGCAGGTCGGGGAATATCGAAAGCGTTGATGTTTCTCTTACTGACCTCCGCACCGTTATTCAAGAGGTCGTGAAAAAAACAGCGGACGGCGTTGATCTCTCCGAAGCCAAAATTATCGTTGCAGGCGGCCGCGGAGTCAAAAGCAAGGAAGGATTTCAGCCGCTGCAAGAGCTTGCCGAGGTGCTGGGGGCCGCAGTCGGGGCATCTCGCGGGGCGTGTGACGCTGATTATTGCGATTACGCTCTCCAAATCGGGCAGACCGGGAAAGTCGTTACCCCGGATTTGTACATTGCCTGCGGCATTTCCGGCGCCATCCAGCATTTGGCCGGCATGTCAAACAGCAAGGTGATAGTCGCCATCAATAAAGACCCTGAAGCGGATATCTTTAAAATAGCGGATTACGGCATCATAGGCGATTTATTTGAAGTTGTCCCGTTATTAACTGAGGAATTCAAGCAATTAAATATACATTCGTAAAGAAAACCCCGGACTGCTGAAGTTCGGGGTTTTTATATAATTGAATACATACGTACAAATATAAATTTTAGAAAAATGTCGTTGACATGTACGAACATATATAATATGGTTACTTTAAAAGCGCTTACATTCATGCTGACTCCTCAGGCAAAAGACAGATCACATATTTGACTGTGGTGCTTTTCATATTCGTATGAAAGGAATGATCATGCATGTCTGAACATCAAGCAGTGATCCAAACAGATATTGTAAAAGGAACCATTAACAAAAATATATACGGTCATTTTGCGGAACATTTAGGAAGAGGGATTTATGAGGGGATTTGGGTCGGAACGGACTCGAACATTCCCAACATAAACGGAATACGAAAGGATGTTCTGGAAGCGCTCAAGCAGCTGCATATTCCTGTCCTCAGGTGGCCGGGCGGGTGTTTTGCGGACGAATACCATTGGGCAAACGGTGTCGGTGACCGTAAGACGATGCTTAACACGCACTGGGGCGGTACAATTGAATCAAATGAATTCGGAACGCATGAATTTATGATGCTTTGCGAGCTGCTTGAATGCGAGCCTTATATTTGCGGCAATGTCGGAAGCGGAACGGTTCAGGAAATGGCGGAATGGATCGAGTATATGACGTTTGAAGAAGGCACGCCGATGTCAGACTGGAGAAAACAAAACGGAAGAGAGGAGCCTTGGAAGCTGAAATATTTCGGCGTAGGCAATGAAAACTGGGGCTGCGGCGGCAACATGCATCCTGAATACTACGCAGATCTATACCGGCGATTTCAAACCTATGTCCGCAATTACAGCGGGAATGAACTATACAAAATTGCAGGCGGCGCAAATGTGGACGATTTTCATTGGACGGACGTGCTCATGAAAAAAGCCGCTGGCCTGATGGACGGATTGAGTCTTCATTATTACACGATTCCGGGTGATTTCTGGAAAGGCAAAGGATCAGCCACAGAATTCACGGAGGACGAATGGTTCATTACGATGAAAAAAGCCAAATACATCGATGAATTGATTCAAAAACACGGCACGATTATGGACCGGTACGATCCGGAGCAGCGGGTCGGGCTGATTATTGATGAATGGGGCACGTGGTTTGATCCTGAGCCAGGCACGAACCCTGGTTTCCTGTATCAGCAAAACACCATTCGTGATGCACTGGTGGCGGCTTCTCATTTCCACATTTTCCATCAGCATTGCCGCCGAGTGCAAATGACCAACATCGCCCAAACAGTAAACGTTCTTCAAGCGATGATTTTGACTGAGGGAGAGCGGATGCTTTTGACACCGACGTACCATGTATTTGATATGTTTAAGGTACACCAGGACGCTTCTCTTTTAAACACTGAAACAACGTCTGCTGACTATGAATGGAAGGGTGAAACGCTGCCGCAAATCAGTATTTCAGCCTCGAAACATGCAGAAGGCGATATCAATATCACGATCTGCAACATTGATCACCAAAACAAAGCGGAGGCTGAGATCGAGTTGAGAGGCATTCACAAGACAGCGGACCATTCCGGAGTCATTCTGACGGCTGACAAAATGAATGCGCATAACACGTTTGACGATCCTCATCACGTCAAACCGGAATCTTTCAGCCAATACACGCTCAACAAAAACAAACTGAAAGTAAAACTCCCGCCAATGTCAGTCGTCTTACTCACGCTGCGTGCTGATTCTTAATCGCGTGAGAGCGCCGGAGCTTCATGCCGGCGCTTTTTTTCATGTTTTAAAACAGCTCCGCCAGGGCATGGTAAAGGTACATGACAGTGAAGAGGAGATGTTATTCTATGCTTCGTACCATTCTAATGATCATCGGGGCGATTGTAGTCATTGGGGCCATTATCAGATTCGTGTTTTAATGCAAAGTGACATAACCCATTCAATCCAGATAAACATGAGTAAACCGATTGTGATCAGGAAAAAATAATTTGTAAGCATTAAAATAGCGTGAACGAATGGGAGATGCTATACTAAAAATCATCATTTCACAATTGGAGGAATTCAATAATGGCTATCGTAAAAGCAACTGATCAATCTTTCTCAGCTGAAACAAGCGAAGGCGTCGTACTGGCAGACTTCTGGGCTCCTTGGTGCGGACCTTGCAAAATGATTGCACCTGTTCTTGAAGAACTGGATCAAGAAATGGGAGACAAACTGAAGATCGTAAAAATCGATGTGGATGAAAACCAAGAAACAGCCGGAAAATACGGCGTTATGAGCATCCCGACACTTCTTGTGTTAAAAGACGGAGAAGTAGTTGAAACTTCTGTCGGCTTCAAACCAAAAGAAGCGCTTCAAGAGCTTGTCAACAAACATCTTTAATTTTCGGCTGCTTACATGCCAGAGCGATTCCGATTGAGGGATCGCTTTTTTTATTCGCCAATCGTGAATCATAGAGAAAAACAAACGTTCGTGTTAAACTGGAAACAAAGGATTAAACATAAGGAAGGGTAACATATGAACAAACAACTGAAAGAAAAACTCGCCCTCCTTCCCGATCAGCCCGGATGTTATCTCATGAAGGACCGGCAGCAGACTGTGATCTACGTAGGAAAAGCAAAAGTGCTGAAAAACAGAGTGCGCTCCTATTTCACCGGTTCTCACGATGCGAAAACACAAAGGCTTGTGACGGAAATCGAGGATTTTGAATATATCGTGACGTCCTCCAATCTTGAAGCGCTTATTTTAGAAATGAATCTAATCAAAAAGCATGATCCGAAATACAATGTCATGCTCAAAGACGACAAAACCTATCCTTTCATAAAAATCACCCATGAACGCCACCCAAGGTTGATCGTCACCCGCAATGTCAAAAAAGACAAAGGGCGCTATTTCGGGCCGTACCCGAACGTGCAGGCCGCAAGGGAAACTAAAAAACTGCTCGACCGTCTGTATCCTCTCAGAAAATGCTCCAAGCTGCCGGACAGAGTATGTCTATACTATCATCTGGGTCAATGTCTCGCTCCGTGCGTAAAGGACATTTCCGAAGAGACGAACAGAGAGCTGGTTGAGAGCATTACCCGTTTCTTAAAGGGCGGCTATAATGAGGTCAAAAAAGAGCTTGAAGAGAAAATGCATGAAGCTGCCGAGAATCTTGAGTTTGAACGGGCAAAAGAGCTTCGTGACCAAATCGCTCATATCGAATCAACGATGGAAAAACAAAAAATGACGATGAACGATCTAGTCGACCGTGACGTATTCGCGTACGCATATGATAAGGGCTGGATGTGCGTACAGGTCTTTTTCATTCGCCAAGGAAAACTTATTGAACGCGATGTCAGCATGTTCCCGCTCTACCAGGAAGCAGATGATGAGTTTCTTACGTTCATCGGACAGTTCTATTCGAAAAACAACCACTTCCTTCCGAAGGAAATTTTAGTTCCGGACAGCGTAGATCAATCTATGATTGAGCAGCTGCTGGAAACAAACGTCCACCAGCCGAAAAAAGGCTCGAAAAAAGAACTGCTTATGCTGGCCCATAAAAACGCGAAAATCGCGCTGAAAGAAAAATTCTCCTTAATCGAACGGGACGAGGAGCGCTCAATCGGGGCTGTCCATAAACTGGGTGAAGCATTGAATATTTATACCCCGCACAGAATTGAAGCGTTTGATAACTCAAACATACAGGGGACAAACCCGGTTTCCGCGATGATCGTGTTTATCGACGGCAAACCGAACAAAAAGGAATACCGCAAATATAAAATCAAAACCGTTACGGGACCGGATGATTACGGCTCAATGAGAGAGGTTGTTAGGAGGCGCTATACGAGAGTGCTTCGCGAAAATCTGCCGCTGCCTGATCTGATCATCATTGACGGAGGAAAAGGGCAGATCAACGCTGCAAGGGATGTCATTGAAAATGAACTCGGCTTGGATATCCCGATCGCCGGTTTAGCCAAAGACGAAAAACACAGAACTTCAAATTTATTAATCGGAGATCCGCTGGAGACGGTGTATCTGGAACGAAACAGTCAGGAATTTTATCTCCTGCAGCGCATTCAGGACGAGGTGCACCGTTTTGCGATCAGTTTTCACAGGCAAATCCGCGGAAAAAGCGCGTTTCAATCCGTATTGGACGACATCCCGGGTATCGGAGAGAAAAGAAAGAAAATGCTGTTAAAGCATTTCGGTTCGGTTAAAAAAATGAAGGAAGCAAGCCTTGAGGACATCCAAAAAGCGGGTGTTCCCGCAGCGGCTGCTCAGCTGCTTTACGACAAATTGCAAAAATAATGTTGTCCTTTTAAAAAAGATCTGATAAAATGTGAACTAATTTCATAGTTAGATCGTGTTATATGGTGAAGATAGAGGTGCGAACTTCAAGAGTAAGCCTTTGGAGAAAGATGGATTCTGTGAAAAAGGCTGAAAGGGGAGCGTCGCCGAAGCAAATAAAACCCCATCGGTATTATTTGCTGGCCGTGCATTGAATAAATGTAGGGCTGTCAAGAAATCATTTTCTTGGAGGGCTATCTCGTTGTTCATAATCATTTATGATGATTAATTGATAAGCAATGAGAGCATTCCTCTCATTGCTTTTTTTATTGTGGACAAAGCGCTCTTTCTCCTCACCCGCACGAACCAAAATGTAAAGGGTGGTAATACATGGGTCTTATTGTACAAAAATTCGGAGGTACTTCCGTCGGCTCAGTCGAAAAAATTCAAAATGCGGCAAACCGCGCGATTTCAGAAAAGCAGAAGGGCCATCAAGTCGTTGTTGTCGTTTCAGCTATGGGAAAATCCACTGACGAATTGGTCGGCCTTGCAAAAGCAATTTCTGACCAGCCGAGCAAACGCGAAATGGATATGCTGCTGGCGACGGGCGAGCAGGTCACCATTTCCCTGCTTTCAATGGCGCTGCAGGAAAAAGGCTATGACGCTGTGTCCTATACTGGCTGGCAGGCGGGAATCCGCACGGAAGCCGTTCACGGAAACGCCAGAATTACAGATATCGACACTTCGGTTTTAGCAGACCAGCTTGAGCAAGGAAAGATTGTCATTGTGGCAGGATTCCAAGGCATGGCAGAGGATTGCGAAATCACGACATTGGGCCGGGGCGGTTCAGACACAACAGCAGTCGCTTTGGCTGCCGCATTAAAAGCGGATAAATGTGACATATACACGGACGTGCCCGGAGTGTTTACAACCGATCCGCGCTATGTGAAATCAGCGAGAAAACTTGCCGGCATCTCATACGATGAAATGCTTGAGCTTGCCAATTTGGGCGCCGGCGTTCTTCATCCGAGAGCCGTTGAATTCGCGAAAAATTACCAAGTGCCGTTAGAAGTGCGTTCAAGTACAGAAACAGAAGCGGGAACATTAATTGAGGAGGAATCATCCATGGAGCAAAATTTAATTGTCAGAGGCATTGCGTTCGAAGATCAAATCACAAGAGTAACCATTTACGGTCTGACTAGCGGCCTGACAACCCTGTCTACTATTTTTACAACACTTGCCAAAAGAAACATTAACGTCGATATCATTATCCAAACGCAGGCCGGAGACCATCAGACCGGAATTTCCTTCTCAGTTAAAACAGAAGACGCAGACCAAACCGTTGCGGTGCTTGAAGAGTATAAAGACGCGCTTGAATTCGAGAAAATCGAGACAGAAAGCAAATTGGCTAAAGTATCCATTGTTGGATCCGGCATGGTCTCAAACCCTGGTGTAGCAGCTGAAATGTTTGCTGTACTGGCGGAAAAAAACATTTTAATCAAAATGGTCAGCACATCTGAAATCAAAGTATCAACAGTCGTAAGTGAAAATGACATGGTGAAAGCAGTTGAAGCGCTGCACGATGCATTTGAGCTTTCAAAACACCCTTCAGCTGTGTAATGACAATCAAAAAGGCGGGACTATATAGTCACCGCCTTTTTGATTACACTGGGTCTTTCATATCCCATTTCACAGTCAGAACCACCTTATCGGCTCTCTTTTTCACTTGTTCATATGATTCGGCAATCTGGTCATTCATCAATTGAATTTGTTCAGCAATAAAACCAGCCTCCAGCTGAAAGCATGGTTCTTTCTGATGTTTAAGCCGGTTGGAAACGATCGGCCCTTCAAGTTCAAATTCAAGCTCCTGTTTTTTAGCGCTTACGTTGGTGAGGGTTCCCCAGCCCGCTTCTTCAAAGAAGGCCGGAAATTCCTCCCATGATTCAAGAGGAAACTTACGGGCGAGATGTTTCCCAGCCCAATACATCATGGAAGAGTAATCTTGGCCAAGCATATCTGGGAGAACGATCTCTCGTATTAGTTCGTAGGCATAGGCATTCATTTCAATTTCTTTTAGGTTGTCAATAGATGCTTCAAATTTAGACTTCATATCTGTCTCCCCTCTCTCCTTGGTATATTATAGCCCAAACAGGGGGGAGGATTACAGAATGATCCTATAATTCTTATGAAAAATTAAACAGAAACATATATTGATAAAATAAAATTTTTAAATCAACTATTCAATTCGGAAAATTATAATTTATGTACGCGTTTTCTTGACGCCCTTTTGAGGGAGGAGTAAAATGAAATTGTCAATAAATCTTAATAAAGTGCTTACAATTGAAAGAAGTGGGGGAAGAGATTTAGCACATTTCGCACTTATCAAACAGGGGGTAAAGTAATGTCTGGGAACAGAGAGTTTTATTTTCGAAGATTGCATTCCTTGCTTGGCGTCATACCGGTCGGCATCTTTCTCATTCAGCATTTAGTCGTCAACCAGTTTGCCGCAAGGGGCGCTGAAGCATTCAATAGTGCTGCTCATTTTATGGATAGTCTGCCTTTCAGGTATGCCTTGGAAATTTTTATTATCTTCTTACCATTAATTTATCATGCAGTTTATGGTGTGTACATAGCGTTTACTGCAAAAAATAACGCAGGTCAATACAGCTATATGAGAAACTGGCTCTTCGTCCTGCAGCGTGTAACCGGTATCATCACCCTCATTTTCGTGAGCTGGCACGTGTGGGAAACCCGTATTGCCGCACAAATGGGCGCTGAGGTCAATTTCGACATGATGGCGAATATTTTGAGCTCTCCGGCTATGCTTGGCTTTTACATTGTCGGTGTTTTATCAACAATTTTCCACTTCTCAAACGGTTTATGGTCTTTCGCTGTTACATGGGGCATCACGGTAACGCCTCGTTCTCAAAGAATTTCGACTTACGTTACGCTGATTATTTTTGTTGCACTGTCTTACGTAGGCTTAAAAGCGATTTTTGCATTTGTTTAAGAGTACTAGATTACTAGAGGGAGAGGGGCTATCATGAGTCAATCAAGCATTATCGTAGTCGGCGGGGGTCTTGCCGGCCTCATGGCGACAATTAAAGCAGCGGAATCAGGAATGGCGGTTAAGCTGTTTTCCATCGTTCCTGTCAAACGTTCTCATTCGGTTTGTGCGCAAGGCGGCATAAACGGAGCGGTCAATACAAAAGGGGAAGGTGACTCTCCGTGGGAACATTTTGATGACACTGTATACGGAGGGGACTTTCTTGCAAACCAGCCGCCGGTTAAAGCGATGTGTGAAGCGGCGCCTTCTATCATCCACTTATTAGACCGGATGGGCGTCATGTTTAACCGGACGCCTGAAGGGCTGCTTGATTTCCGCCGATTCGGGGGTACACAGCACCACAGAACAGCTTATGCGGGTGCGACGACGGGACAGCAGCTGCTTTACGCACTGGACGAGCAAGTGCGCAGATACGAAGTTGCGGGTCTGGTTACAAAATACGAAGGCTGGGAATTCCTTGGCGCTGTATTAGATGATGACAGAACCTGCCGCGGAATTGTTGCGCAAAACCTGACAAACATGCAAATTGAATCCTTCCGTTCAGACGCTGTCATCATGGCGACGGGCGGACCGGGAATCATTTTTGGAAAATCGACTAACTCCATGATTAATACAGGGTCTGCTGCGTCGATCGTTTATCAGCAGGGAGCGTATTATGCAAACGGAGAATTCATTCAAATCCACCCTACAGCCATACCGGGCGATGATAAACTAAGACTGATGAGTGAATCAGCGCGCGGTGAAGGCGGTCGCGTGTGGACATATAAAGACGGTAAGCCGTGGTATTTCTTAGAGGAAAAATATCCGGCTTATGGAAACCTGGTGCCGCGTGATATTGCGACACGCGAAATATTTGATGTATGCGTCAACCAGAAGCTCGGCATTAACGGCGAAAACATGGTGTATCTCGATCTGTCTCATAAAGATCCGAAAGAGCTTGATATCAAGCTTGGCGGCATCATTGAGATTTATGAGAAATTCATGGGAGACGACCCGCGGAAGCTTCCGATGAAAATCTTCCCGGCGGTCCATTATTCAATGGGCGGTTTATGGGTGGATTACGATCAAATGACAAACATCCCGGGACTGTTTGCAGCCGGGGAATGTGATTACTCTATGCACGGCGGCAACCGCTTGGGGGCAAACTCTCTGCTCTCCGCGATTTACGGAGGAATGGTGGCCGGACCGAATGCGGTGAAATATGTAAACGGCTTAGAATCTTCAGCAGAAGACATGTCCTCATCTTTATTTGACGCTCACGTTAAAAAAGAAGAAGAAAAATGGGCTGAGATTATGAGTATGGACGGAACCGAAAATGCCTATGTTCTTCACAAAGAGCTTGGTGAGTGGATGACGGCGAACGTCACAGTTGTCCGCCATAACGACAAGCTATTGAAAACGGATGACAAAATTCAGGAATTAATGGAGCGATTTAAAAAGATCAACATCAATGACACAACAAAATGGAGCAACCAGGGGGCAATGTTCACACGCCAGTTCTCGAACATGCTTCAGCTTGCAAGGGTGATTACCCTTGGCGCATACAACCGCAATGAAAGCCGGGGCGCCCATTATAAACCGGATTATCCTGAACGTAATGATGATGAATGGCTCAAAACAACAATGGCTAAACATGTAAGCCCGTATGAAGCGCCGGAATTTGAGTATCAGGATGTCGATGTATCACTGATAACGCCTCGGAAACGGGATTACTCGAAGAAGAAGGTGGCGAAATAATCATGAGTGAACAAAAAACCATACGATTTATTATCACACGTCAAGATACAGCTGACAGCACGCCTTACGATGAAGAATTTGAGGTTCCATACCGCCCGAACCTGAACGTCATTTCCGCCCTGATGGAAATTCGCCGGAATCCGGTTAACGTGAAAGGTGAAAAGACAACCCCTGTCACATGGGATATGAACTGTCTTGAAGAAGTATGCGGCGCATGTTCAATGGTCATAAACGGAAAGCCCCGCCAGTCTTGTACGGCACTTATCGATCAGCTTGAACAGCCGATCCGCTTAAAACCAATGAAAACATTCCCAGTCGTGCGTGATTTGCAGGTTGACCGGAGCAGAATGTTTGATTCATTGAAAAAGGTAAAAGCGTGGATACCGATTGACGGCACGTACGATTTAGGACCGGGACCGAGAATGCCGGAAAAACGCCGTCAATGGGCATATGAATTATCAAAATGCATGACGTGCGGCGTCTGCCTCGAGGCCTGCCCGAATGTGAACAGCAAATCGAAGTTCATGGGGCCGGCACCGATGTCTCAGGTCCGCCTGTTTAACGCACATCCGACAGGCGCGATGAATAAATCTGACCGATTAGAAGCACTGATGGATGAAGGCGGCCTTGCAGATTGCGGCAACTCGCAAAACTGCGTTCAATCCTGTCCGAAAGGCATCCCGCTCACTACTTCCATTGCTGCCTTAAACAGAGATACAAACTTACAAGCGTTCCGCAATTTCTTCGGAAGCGACAGAGTATAAGAAGAAACAACCTCTTCCGCATGGGAGAGGTTTTTTTAACAATAAGGAGATGAATAAAGATGAAGCTTCCCGCTTATATTGATGAGCCGTTTCAAGAATGGAAAGAGTCCTTTTCTTTTTTTAATGAAGTATCCGTGCGTTTTTCCGAGACGGACATGTTTGGCCATATGAATAATGTAGTCCCTTTCATATACTTTGAGGAGGCGCGGATTTCTTATTTTAAAAAGCTGAATATGATGAATGAAAACAAACAGACCATGACAGTCGTGGCAAGCCAGCAATGCGATTATTTGCGCCAAGTCATGCCTTATGAAGAGCTGCGCATCTATGTGAAAACAAGTGCCGTCGGCAGCTCATCCCTTACCTTGCATTATCTCGGAGAGAACCGCAATGGCGAGCCCTGCTTTACTGGAGCAGTTGTGATGGTCCAAATCTCAAAGGAAAGCGGCAAGGCTGTCAGCTGGACGGATGAGGAGAAAGAAACGCTTCTCCATACACCATAAACTAATTCTCTTGTAAACGTCACCTCCTGTGCCCTTCTTACATATGATATCTCGACTATATCAAAACCCATTCGTTTCTGATTCGCTCTCACCTTAGCAAGGAGGGTTACAATACTTGAAGGAGAAAGAATTTCAATCGAAGCCGCTGCTAACGAAAAGAGAAAGAGAAGTGTTCGAATTGCTCGTTCAAGATAAGACAACAAAGGAGATTGCAAGCGAGCTATTTATCAGTGAGAAAACCGTTCGAAACCATATTTCAAATGCCATGCAGAAATTGGGTGTGAAAGGGCGTTCGCAAGCCGTTGTTGAGCTTCTTAGAATGGGTGAGCTAGAGCTTTAATCCTTGCCGGTATTCCTTCTTTTTAGGAAGGAGCCGGTTATTGCTGTTTGTTTGGAACGTTCGAAACCGTATTTGGAATGCTATGCAAAACTTGGATGGCAAGGCGTAAAACAAATTTTTCTATTTGATGTTGTTTGCCTAAAGTCCTCTATTTCTCTCCAGCGAGTCTTGCATTTTCTTCAAAAAAGAAGGAAAATAGACACGGAACGCTTTTGAGCGTAAGAGATCCTTGAGTGAGGGATGGACAAATGACATCAAAACCTTTGGAGCATGTTGCGGATATTGAAAAGTCACTCCGCCACATTGCCGCGATCATTAAGCAAAAAGGACGAGAAATCCTTAACCAATATGCGATTACGCCGCCGCAATTTGTCGGCCTGCAATGGCTTTATGAATTAGGAGATATGACAATCGGCGAACTATCGGGCAAAATGTATCTGGCATGCAGCACGACAACGGACTTAATCGACCGTATGCAAAAAAATAAGCTTGTTGAGCGGGTCAAGGACCCGGCGGACAGACGCGTTGTTCGGATACATTTGCTGCCTGAAGGAGAACGGATTATCCAAGAGGTCATTACCAAAAGGCAGGAATATCTGCGTGATATGTTCGAAACGTTTACAGATGAAGAAATAGCCATCTTCGAAAAATCATTGATGAAACTGCAGCATGAAATGAAGAGAAAATGAGGCGATTTTGTTGGAACAACCAATAGGAGTCATTGATTCCGGGGTTGGCGGTTTAACCGTTGCAAAGGAAATCATGAGACAGCTACCAAAAGAAAATATTATCTACGTCGGGGATACGAAACGGTGTCCATACGGGCCGCGCCCTGAAGAAGAAGTGCTTCAATATACGTGGGAGCTGACGAATTATTTACTCGAAAACCACCACATCAAAATGCTCGTGATCGCCTGCAACACAGCAACAGCGATCGCATTGGAAGACATCCAGCGCAGTGTCGGTATACCTGTGGTCGGAGTGATCCAGCCGGGTGCGAGAGCAGCGATAAAAGTAACAGAAAATCAGCATATCGGTGTCATCGGTACAGAGAATACGATTAAGAGCAATGCGTACGAAGAGGCGCTTTTAGCATTGAATCCTGATCTGAAGGTTGAGAACCTTGCCTGCCCGCTGCTTGTGCCTTTTGTGGAAAGCGGGAAGTTTCTTGACAAAACAGCAGACGAAATTGTCAAAACATCGCTGTACCCGTTAAAAGACACATCGATTGATTCGCTGATTTTAGGCTGCACCCACTATCCTATTTTAAAAGAATCCATTCAGAGATATATGGGAGAGCACGTAAACATTATTTCGTCCGGCGATGAAACAGCAAGGGAAGTCAGCACGATTCTCTCATATAAAGGGCTGCTGAACCAGTCTCCGATTGTTCCGGATCATCAGTTCCTGACAACAGGAGCACGTGATCAGTTTGCAAAAATTGCAGATGACTGGTTTGGCCATGAGGTGGGCTATGTGGAATGCATCTCACTGCAAGAACCGATTAGAAGATAGTTTTCCCCGCAACAGCATGTTGCGGGTTTTTTTCTGTTTTGCCGGAATTCTTCGGTCTATTTCCTAATAAGGCTCGTATACATAATAGTACAAACAGCCTTAGGAGGGAAAAGTATGCTGAAAAAAGGACCTGCAGTCATTGGTGCCACTTGTCTCACCTCTGCCTTGCTTTTATCCGGATGCGGTTTGTTTCAATCTGATAAGGCAGCCGAGGAAATTGATCCGCCTCAAGACGTTACATACGTGAACGATGAAGCGGGGGCCAATTCAAATACAACAGCAGCCGAAAAAACAGAAAGTGAAAAAAACGATACCGCCAAAGCGGATCAAGCCTCATCTACAGTCATGAGGGAGCTTTATCTCATTGATAAAAACGGGTATGTCGTTGCCCAAACGCTGCCCCTTCCGAAAAGTGAAGGCACGGCCAAACAGGCGCTTGAATACCTCGTTCAGGGCGGACCTGTGTCAGAAATTCTTCCGAATGGCTTCAGAGCCGTATTGCCGGCTGACACAACCGTTAACGTTGACATCAAAAAAGATGGGACAGCAATAGCTGATTTCTCTAGTGAATTTAAAAATTATAAGAAGGAAGACGAACAGAAAATCGTTCAATCTGTGACATGGACGCTTACGCAATTCAGTTCGATAGATAAAGTGAAGCTGAGAATAAACGGCCATGAACTGAAGGAGATGCCTGTAGGCGGCACGCCGATCTCAGATGATTTAAGCCGAAAAGACGGAATTAATATGGAAACATCTGGCGTAAATGATCTCACTGCAACACATCCGCTCACAGTTTATTATTTGGCGGAAAACGAAGACAGTGAGTACTACGTGCCGGTGACGAAACGGATCGACAATTCGGAAAAAGACGACATCACAGCAGCGATCAATGAATTGGCTAAAGGCCCAAGCAAGGTGAGTGGGCTGTTAACAGACTTCAGTGAAGATGTAAAGCTGGTCAGCAAACCGAAAATCAAAGACGGACGGGTGACGTTAGATTTCAATCAATCTATATTCGGCAGCGCCGATGAAAAGACGAAAATGATTTCTTCAGAAGTGCTGAATAGCATTGTGCTGACGTTAACGGAGCAACCGGAGGTAAAAAGTGTCTCTGTTAAAGTAAACGGGAAATCAGAGCTTGTAAATGAAAAAGGCGAAAAGCTCACAGAACCGGTCTCCAGACCTTCTCAAGTGAATACGGGTAGTTTTTAAATTGGGATTTTTGATATACTAGAAAGAAAGAGGTTAGCGTTCCGGCTGCCTCTTTCTTTATTCAATTCCGGAACAAAAATGGTTTATGTACATACAATCGGAGGTAAAACATGAGACATGACGGAAGACAACATGATGAGCTGCGTCCAATCACATTCGATTTGGATTTTATCAGCCATCCGGAAGGTTCTGTTCTAATAACAGCAGGAAATACAAAAGTAATCTGCAACGCGTCTGTTGAGGACCGCGTGCCGCCATTTTTGCGGGGCGGAGGAAAAGGCTGGATTACAGCTGAATACAGCATGCTGCCGCGGGCAACAAACCAAAGAACAATCAGAGAATCCTCTAAGGGGAAAATTTCCGGCAGAACAATGGAGATTCAACGCCTGATCGGCCGCGCGCTTCGGGCAGTCGTAGATTTAGAAAAGCTCGGTGAACGGACGATTTGGATTGACTGTGATGTCATTCAGGCCGATGGCGGGACAAGAACCGCTTCGATTACAGGTGCATTTCTTGCTATGGCGATTGCGATTGGCAAGCTGATCAAAGCGGGAACGATCAAGACAAATCCGATCACTGATTTTCTTGCTGCGATCTCTGTCGGAATTGATAAGGAACAGGGAATTTTGTTAGATTTAAATTATGAAGAAGATTCCTCCGCTGAAGTTGACATGAATGTCATTATGACAGGCAGCGGCCGCTTTGTAGAGCTGCAGGGAACCGGGGAAGAGGCGACTTTTTCAAGGGAGGATCTGAACGGTCTTCTCGGTCTTGCAGAAAAAGGCATTCAGGAACTGATTGACAAGCAAAAAGAAGTGCTGGGTGATTCTCTGCCAGAACTGAAATAAAGACAGAAAGGCTTGATCATCATGAAAGAAGCAATTATTGCGACACATAATCCGGGAAAAGTGAAGGAATTCAAAGAAATCCTTGAGCCAAAAGGCTATGATGTCAAATCTTTAGCTGAAATTGGATTCACAGAAGAAATTGAGGAAACAGGCCATACGTTTGAAGAAAATGCCATTTTAAAAGCTGAAGCTGTTGCCAAAGCAGTGAACAAAATGGTGATTGCGGACGACTCCGGTCTGTCCATCGATAACCTTGGAGGCAGACCCGGCGTTTATTCCGCACGCTATGCAGGGGAACAGAAAGACGACCAGGCAAATATCGATAAAGTGCTCAGCGAGCTGAAAGGAATTGAAAAAGAACAGCGCACGGCCCGTTTCCGGTGCGCGCTGGCTGTGAGTATCCCCGGTGACGAAACAAAAACTGTCGAAGGCCATGTTGAAGGGTATATTGCTGAAGAACCGAGAGGAGAATACGGCTTTGGCTATGACCCGATCTTTATTGTGAAAGATAAAGATAAGACAATGGCCGAACTGACAAGTGATGAAAAAAATAAAATCAGCCATAGGGCTGACGCGCTTAAAAAGCTGTCTAAGCTTTTGGAGGCATAAGGAGGAAGCTTGTACATGAACGTGCTGATTATCAGTGACAGCCATGGGCTTGAAGAAGAACTCCAAACCATTGCGAAACGGCATGAAGCAGAAGTTGATCTCATGATTCATTGCGGAGACTCTGAGCTTGAAACAGGGCATCCGGCATTAAATCCTTATGCGGTTGTAAAAGGCAATTGCGATTTTGTAGGCGATTTTAAGGACGAGCTTCTTCTGACTGCCGGTTCAAAAAAAATACTGGTCACGCACGGCCACCTTCACGGTATAAAACAGACCTTGTTAAACGTATACTATCGTGCAGAGGAGCTCGGAGCGGATATTATCTGTTTCGGGCATTCACACATCGCGGGAAGTGAAGTGCTGCGCGGAAAACTGATGATTAATCCAGGCAGCATCCGGCTTCCGAGGGTGCGCAGGACTGAAAGCTATGCTATACTAACCTTAGAAAATGATGCCGCGACAGTGCGTTTTTACGACCAATCAGGCCATGAAATTGAGGATCTGCAAAACCAGGTCACACTATAAAAAAGTCATGAGGAAGAAATTTTTCTTCCTCATGAAAAAAATTCTAAAAAAACCGTTGACTTATTGTTGCATCCCATATATAATAAATCTTGTCGCTGATAGTTAAAGCGAAAACAAAAAAACAAAACATGTCCCAGTAGCTCAGCTGGATAGAGCAACGGCCTTCTAAGCCGTCGGTCGGGAGTTCGAATCTCTCCTGGGACGTACCAAAAGAAAAACCTCAAATCCTTTAAGGATTTGAGGTTTTTTGTTGTAGGTTTAAGATCTATTATTTGATTTGTGATGTAACGGATCATCATCCAAGCCGTCAACTTTTCCTTCTTTATTCAGACGAGGTTCTTCTTTTTTCACAGTTTCAGAAACATGCTCATTTTCTTCAACAGTGCGTTTACCGACAACCACTTCATCAGTGACAACTGGTTTTTTAGTCACTTCCAGCTTTTCCTCAACGATTGGAACTCTGACAGTTTCTGCATCGTTTACAGGAGAAGCGTCCGCTGTGTTTTCATCCACTGGGCGGCGTTCGACATAAATTTCATCGTGTCTCACCGGGATGTCCATATCTCTTTGTTCTGTTTTCACTTCTTTTCCTATCTCTACTTCGCCGGTTTGAACGTCTTCCTTGTCGACTTTCAGCTGTTCTTCCCGCAGCGGCATTGTTTTTTCTTCTTTCGTTGTATAATCCGCCGTTTCATTTGTGCTTGAAAAGCCGCCTGAAAGGGCATTGCCGTTATCGATAGGAGCATTTACATCTGCATCTGTCTCAACGGCCACAAGGAGTTTGCCGTCATCCAAATCTTCTTGGTACTTGTCTATTTCGTTAGTGGTGATATCCAGATCGGATAATGCTTTGCTGTGTGCGGCGGTATCATCCATTGTGAAATAATCTTTCAGTTTATCGAAAAAAGATTCAGATTCGCCCTCACGTGCATCGATGGCCTGATTGACTTCTGTTCCTGTGCGTGATTCAAGATAATCTGTATCTCGACGGCTTGTCACAACAGAAATGTCGTCAGAATCATAGCCTTTTGTCAGTAAGCCTTCAATTGCTGCAATGGTTTCCTGTGGAGTTTCGTATACACCAACTATACTTTTCATATTAATCTCCTCCTTTATCAATTTTGCATTTTATCGTTCATGTCGTTTTTAATTCCCGCTGCTCTTTAAAATAAACAAGATTGAAAACACCGGGTGTGTTTCATACACGCGAATTAGGTGTGTGAAAATAAAAAAGGATAGACAAGACAGAATGCTCTCTGCACTTATCTACCCTATAAAAATGCCTCACAGCTTCTTCGTCATAAACACACTGTTTGGATCTTCAACATAGTCTGCAAACGGTTCACAGTACTGAAAACCGAAGCTTTCATACAATTTTCTTGCCGGCTCAAATGAAGCCATTGAACCCGTTTCTAAGCTTAGCCGCTCATAGCCTCGCTTTGCAGCCTCCTCTATGATGTGCTGAAGAACTTGTTTGGCAACGCCTTTTCTTAAATGGGATGCAGACGTGCGCATTGATTTGATTTCTCCGTGCCGGCTGTCCAGTTCTTTAAGCGCTCCGCAGCCGGCTAGTTCATCACCCTCCCAGGCACTCCAAAATGTGATTTCAGGCCCTCGCAGCCTTTCTAAACCTAAGGCATGGATGCTTTCTGGCGGGGACATGAGTGTCATGCTATGTAAATGCTCATTCACAAGTGAGATCACCTGTTGTCCAGTTACATCATCTATTTTTATATACAATTCTATTCCTCCTCAAAAACTTGCAGGTTTGCAGAACATATTTTCATTTCATCTTAATCATATTTCATCCTGTTTCCAAATATAAAGACAGAAAATCTGACAGTATAGATCATTCTTTGGAATGATATGATTTGTGAAAGACGTTTCAAAGCAAAAAAGGGCCGAAATAGATGTTCGGCCCTGGGTCTTCGTTAATATCTAAAGCCTCCATGTGCGCCTGCTCCGCCGAATCCGCCGGCGTGTGTCGCCGGGATACTGAAACCGCCGCCATGGCCGCTATAGCCAGCACCTGCAAATTGCTGCCCGTAAAATCCTGAAGCATATGGATAGGAGGAGTACATAGCAGAGGGAGTGCTTATCGGGCTGTATGCCTGGCTGTACGGCTGACCGTATCCATAGCCTCCGAATGGCTGATGGCTTTGCTGGTAAAAGGCAGGGGCAGTAGGGTAATACGGTTGCGGAAAGCTGGGAAAGCCTGCGGGGAATCCTTGCATATCTGCTAATGATTTATTCATTGTATCACCTTTTCTTTGCAAGATACCATCAATGTATGCCGGAGGAATAATGGAAGTGCCTATCCGAATTAAAAGGGTTTGCAAGGCGATCTGTCAGGTTGCAACATATATCCAAATGATAGAATGTTATAAAATATGACATGTTTATATGATATTGAAAAATTCTGGTGTATCCTTGATAGATTAATGAAAAAATTATAAAAACTTTTAACATTTGCGATTCCTTATGCATCAATAATGAAAGCGTATACAATATAGATTGATTAATCAAAATTGTCTAATAATTTTAAAAAATGCTGTTGACACTGCGTCCAAAGCGGCGTAATATGAGTTCAACAAAAGATAAACGCAAGCTTCACAAGCAAAAATGATCGCAATATGATTCTGAAAAGTGAAAAAACAAACGACCTCCTTGAACAGCTCTAAGCTGTTCCGGAGACTGAATATGAAAAGCGCAGATGAGGATAAGTAGCCTTGATAAAGCTTTCCACAGAGAACCGGGTTAGCTGAGAACCGGCGAAGCTTTACAAGGTGAACTCGCCTCAGAGTGCCAGTCTGAAATGATAGTAGGACTTGGCCGGGTGAACTTGATTCACTCGTTATTAAAGCGGATAGAAATATCCATGAGACGGCCGATTTAACAGGCTGTAAACAAGGGTGGTACCGCGGAAAGAAGAGCCTTTTCGCCCCTTTTAGCTATCGCATTCACTGCGCGGCTGATTGTGGGCGGAAGGGCTTTTTTTATTGAATAATCAGCTATAAAGCTAATAAAAAGATTGATCTTTAGAGGATGAAAATCCAAAAGGAGGAACTAAAATGGGGACTAATGTACAGGTGGATTCAGCATCTGCCAAATGTACACAGACGATGAGCGGAGCATTAATGCTGATTGAATCATTAAAAAAAGAGAAAGTAGAAATGATTTTCGGTTATCCGGGCGGGGCTGTGCTTCCGATTTACGATAAGCTTTACAATTCAGGGATGGTACATATCCTTCCCCGTCACGAACAAGGTGCGATCCATGCGGCGGAAGGATACGCAAGAGTATCTGGAAAACCGGGTGTCGTCATCGCCACGTCAGGCCCGGGAGCGACAAACCTTGTTACAGGCCTTGCGGATGCCATGATTGATTCATTGCCATTAGTCGTTTTTACCGGGCAGGTAGCAACCTCTGTTATCGGGAGCGATGCATTTCAGGAAGCGGACATTTTAGGGATTACGATGCCGGTGACAAAACACAGCTACCAAGTTCGCCAGCCGGAAGATCTGCCGCGCATCATTAAAGAAGCGTTCCATATTGCAACAACCGGAAGGCCCGGACCTGTCTTGATTGATATTCCGAAAGATGTAGCAACAATTGAAGGAGAATTCAGTTACGATCATGAGATGAATCTCCCGGGCTACCAGCCGACAACAGAGCCGAATTATTTGCAGATCCGCAAGCTTGTAGAAGCCGTGAGCAGCGCAAAGAAACCGGTGATCCTGGCGGGTGCGGGCGTACTGCACGGAAAAGCGTCAGAAGAATTAAAAAATTATGTCGAGCAGCAGCAAATCCCTGTGGCACACACCCTTTTGGGGCTGGGAGGCTTTCCGGCTGACCATCCGCTTTTCCTGGGGATGGCGGGAATGCACGGCACTTACACAGCCAATATGGCCCTTCATGATTGCGATCTTTTAATTAGTATCGGCGCACGTTTTGATGACCGCGTCACAGGAAACCTGAAGCACTTTGCAAGAAACGCAAAGGTTGCCCACATCGATATTGATCCGGCTGAAATCGGAAAAATCATGAAAACACAGATTCCTGTAGTCGGAGACAGCAAAATTGTCCTGCAGGAGCTGATCAAACAAGACGGCAGACAAAGCGATTCAAGCGAATGGAAAAAACAGCTCGCCAAATGGAAAGAAGAGTACCCACTCTGGTACGTAGATAATGAAGAAGAAGGCTTTAAACCTCAGAAATTGATTGAATATATTCATCAATTTACAAAAGGCGAGGCGATTATCGCAACGGATGTCGGCCAGCATCAAATGTGGTCAGCGCAATTTTATCCGTTCCAAAAAGCAGATAAATGGGTCACATCAGGCGGACTTGGAACGATGGGATTCGGCCTTCCGGCAGCGATTGGTGCACAGCTTGCAGATAGAGATGCTACTGTAGTCGCGGTTCTCGGAGACGGTGGTTTTCAAATGACGCTCCAAGAACTCGATGTCATTCGCGAATTGAATCTTCCGGTCAAAGTCGTGATTTTAAATAACGCTTGTCTCGGAATGGTCAGACAGTGGCAAGAAATTTTCTATGAAGAACGCTATTCAGAATCTAAATTTGCTTCTCAGCCTGACTTCGTCAAATTGTCAGAAGCATACAGCATTAAAGGCATTAGAATTTCATCAGAAGCAGAAGTGAAAGATAAGCTGGAAGAGGCATTAACATCAAAAGAACCGGTTGTCATTGACGTGCGGGTTGCCAGCGAAGAAAAAGTATTTCCGATGGTGGCTCCGGGGAAAGGGCTGCATGAAATGGTGGGGGTGAAACCTTGAAAAGAATTATCACATTGACTGTGGTGAACCGTTCCGGCGTGTTAAACCGGATCACCGGTCTATTCACTAAAAGACATTACAACATTGAAAGCATTACAGTTGGACACACAGAAACAACCGGCGTTTCCAGAATCACCTTTGTCGTTCACGTTGAAGGAGAAAATGATGTTGAACAGCTGACAAAACAGCTCAACAAACAGATTGATGTGCTGAAGGTCACCGACATCACGAATCAATCGATTGTCCAGAGGGAGCTGGCCTTAATCAAGGTCGTATCCGCACCGTCAACGAGATCAGAGATTAATGGAATCATAGAACCGTTCAGAGCCTCTGTCGTTGATGTCAGCAGAGATAGCATCGTTGTTCAGGTGACAGGCGAATCTAACAAAATTGAAGCGCTTATTGAATTGTTAAAACCTTATGGCATTAAAGAAATCGCGAGAACAGGTACAACGGCTTTTGCGAGGGGAACCCAGCAAAAGGCGTCATCCAATAAAACAATATCTATTGTATAAAACATAACAAGGGAGAGATTTGAAATGGTAAAAGTATATTATAACGGTGATATCAAAGAGAACGTATTGGCTGGAAAAACAGTAGCAGTTATCGGATACGGGTCGCAAGGTCACGCACATGCCCTGAACCTTAAAGAAAGCGGAGTTGACGTAATCGTTGGTGTTAGACAAGGAAAATCTTTCACTCAAGCCCAAGAAGACGGACATAAAGTATTTTCAGTAAAAGAAGCGGCAGCTCAAGCTGAAATCATCATGGTTCTGCTTCCGGATGAACAGCAGCAAAAAGTATACGAAGCTGAAATCAAAGATGAATTGACAGCTGGAAAATCATTGGTGTTCGCTCACGGATTTAACGTTCATTTCCATCAAATTGTTCCTCCTGCGGATGTAGATGTATTCTTGGTAGCGCCTAAAGGTCCGGGACACTTGGTAAGAAGAACATATGAGCAAGGAGCTGGCGTACCGGCATTGTTCGCGATTTATCAAGATGTGACTGGAGAAGCAAGAGACAAAGCCCTTGCATATGCAAAAGGAATCGGCGGCGCAAGAGCGGGCGTTTTGGAAACGACATTTAAAGAAGAAACAGAAACAGATTTGTTCGGTGAGCAAGCAGTTCTTTGCGGCGGATTGAGCTCGCTGGTAAAAGCTGGATTTGAAACATTAACTGAAGCAGGTTATCAGCCTGAACTTGCATACTTTGAGTGTCTTCACGAGCTGAAATTAATCGTAGACCTTATGTACGAAGAAGGCTTGGCGGGAATGAGATATTCAATCTCTGACACAGCGCAGTGGGGAGATTTCGTATCAGGACCTCGCGTTGTTGATGCTAAAGTAAAAGAATCTATGAAAGAAGTATTAAAAGATATTCAAAACGGTACATTCGCAAAAGAGTGGATCGTTGAAAACCAAGTAAACCGTCCTCGTTTCAACGCCATCAATGCGAGCGAAAACGAACATCAAATCGAAGTTGTTGGAAGAAAGCTTCGTGAAATGATGCCATTTGTGAAACAAGGCAAGAAGAAGGAAGCGGTGGTCTCCGTTGCGCAAAATTAATTTTTTCGACACGACGCTTCGTGATGGTGAACAGTCCCCTGGCGTGAACTTAAATACCCAGGAGAAACTTGCCATAGCAAAGCAGCTCGAAAGACTCGGGGCAGATATCATTGAAGCGGGGTTTCCCGCTTCGTCCCGAGGTGACTTTTTAGCTGTTCAGGAAATTGCAAGAACCATTAAAAATTGTTCAGTAACTGGTCTTGCCCGTTGCGTAAAAGGTGATATTGATGCTGCTTGGGAAGCGTTAAAGGACGGTGCTCATCCGAGAATTCACGTATTTATCGCCACGTCGGACATTCATTTGAAACACAAGCTGAAAATGACTCGTGAGCAAGTGATTGCAAGAGCAGTTGAAATGGTGAAATACGCAAAAGAGCGCTTTCCGGTTGTGCAATGGTCAGCTGAAGATGCCTGCCGGACTGAACTGCCGTTTTTAGCGGAAATCGTCGAGAAAGTCATTGACGCAGGCGCCAGTGTTATCAATCTTCCGGACACGGTCGGCTACTTGGCTCCAGCGGAATACGGAAATATCTTTAAATATATGAAGGAAAACGTTCCGAACATTCACCAAGCAAAGCTTTCGGCCCACTGTCATGATGATTTGGGAATGGCAGTCGCAAACTCTCTTGCTGCGATTGAAAATGGCGCTGATCAAATCGAATGCGCTGTGAACGGAATCGGTGAAAGAGCCGGAAACGCGGCATTAGAGGAAATTGCCGTTGCCCTCCATATCAGAAAAGATTTCTATCAAGTTGAAACAGGCATTACATTGAACGAGATTAAGCGAACAAGCGATTTAGTAAGCAAGCTGACAGGTATGGCTGTTCCGCGCAATAAAGCGGTTGTAGGCGATAATGCCTTTGCTCATGAATCAGGCATCCACCAGGACGGCTTCTTAAAAGAAAAATCGACTTATGAAATTATTTCACCGGAACTTGTCGGTGTAACAGCAGATGCGCTTGTCCTAGGGAAACATTCCGGACGCCACGCATTTAAAGACCGGCTGACTGCTTTAGGATTCCAATTTGAAAGTGAAGAGATTAATAAATTTTTTACGATGTTCAAAGAGTTGACTGAGAAGAAAAAAGAAATCACTGATGAGGATCTTGTTTCTCTTATTTTAGAAGAAAAAGTAACAGACCGCAAGATTGGGTATGAATTTCTTTCTTTGCAAGTGCATTACGGAACAAGTCAGGTTCCTACAGCTACACTTTCTTTGAGAAACCAAGAAAACGCAGAGCTTATTCAGGAAGCGGCAACTGGAGCGGGAAGCGTGGAAGCGATCTACAACACGCTTGAGCGCTGCATCGATAAAGACGTGGAGCTTTTGGACTACCGCATTCAGTCTAATAGAAAAGGCGAAGACGCATTTGCCCAGGTGTATGTAAGAGTTTTGGTGAACGGAAAAGAATCAGCAGGGCGGGGCATAGCGCAAGACGTATTAGAAGCATCAGCGAAAGCCTATTTGAACGCAGTCAACCGTCAATTGGTTTTCCAATCGAATATGAGCGGACTTAAAAACCATACAGCTGTCGGATCATAAAAGAAAGGAGAACGGATAACTTGAAGAAACGTATTGCTCTATTGCCCGGAGACGGGATCGGCCCTGAAGTATTAGAATCAGCGACAGACGTACTGAAAAGTGTTGCCGAACGCTTTAATCATGAATTTGAATTTGAATATGGCCTGATTGGAGGGGCGGCGATTGATGAACATAACAACCCCCTCCCGGAGGAAACCGTTGCCGCTTGTAAAAATGCCGACGCTATATTGCTTGGCGCTGTCGGCGGACCGAAATGGGATCAAAATCCTTCGGAGTTGAGACCGGAAAAAGGTCTGCTCAGCATCAGAAAACAGCTTGATTTGTTTGCGAATTTGCGGCCTGTGAAGGTGTTTGAAAGCCTATCTGACGCATCACCTTTGAAAAAAGAATATATAGATAACGTTGATTTCGTTATCGTCCGTGAGCTGACAGGCGGCTTATATTTCGGCCAGCCGAGCAAACGCTATGTAAACACTGAAGGTGAGCAGGAAGCAGTAGACACACTGTTTTATAAGCGGACGGAAATTGAACGCGTGATCAGAGAGGGCTTTAAAATGGCGGCAGCCAGAAAAGGCAAGGTAACCTCCGTTGATAAAGCGAACGTTCTTGAATCAAGCAGACTGTGGCGTGAAGTGGCTGAGGACGTTGCAAAAGACTTTCCTGATGTGAAGCTAGAGCACATGCTTGTGGATAACGCGGCCATGCAGCTGATTTATGCACCGAATCAATTTGATGTCGTGGTGACTGAAAACATGTTCGGTGATATTTTAAGCGATGAAGCGTCCATGCTTACAGGCTCACTTGGAATGCTCCCGTCAGCCAGCCTATCAAGTTCAGGTCTTCATCTGTTTGAGCCTGTTCATGGTTCCGCGCCTGACATAGCCGGTAAAGGGATGGCAAATCCGTTTGCGGCCATATTGTCAGCGGCAATGCTTTTGAGAACATCTTTCGGCCTTGAAGAGGAAGCGAAAGCTGTAGAAGATGCGGTTAACAAAGTCTTAACTTCCGGAAAAAGAACAAGAGACTTGGCGCGAGGCGAAGAGTTTAGCAGCACTCATGCCATCACAGAGGAAGTCAAGGCAGCGATCATGAGTGAAAATACAATTTCTAATATGTGACAGCTTACGTTAAGCGGTCTTAGTTCATAGGTAGAGGGAGGAAATAAAAGATGATGCCTCGAACAATCATCGAAAAGATTTGGGATCAGCATATTGTAAAACATGGTGGGGGAAAACCGGATCTTCTCTATATTGATTTGCATCTTATTCATGAGGTCACGTCTCCTCAGGCATTTGAAGGGTTGAGACAAAAGGGAAGAAAGGTCCGAAGACCCCAGAACACGTTTGCGACAATGGACCACAACATCCCGACCGTCAATCGTTTTGAGATAAAGGATGAAGTTGCGAAACGCCAAGTGACCGCGCTTGAACGAAACTGTGAAGAATTTGGTGTGCGCCTTGCTGATCTTCATAGTGTAGATCAAGGGATTGTCCATGTCGTCGGTCCTGAACTGGGCTTAACGCTTCCAGGGAAAACGATTGTATGCGGCGATAGCCATACATCAACCCATGGCGCATTCGGCGCTCTTGCATTCGGAATCGGGACGAGTGAAGTTGAACATGTCCTTTCCACACAGACACTTTGGCAGCAACGTCCGAAAACACTTGAAGTGCGCGTAGACGGAACACTTCAAAAAGGGGTAACGGCAAAGGATGTCATTCTTGCTGTCATCGGCAAATACGGGGTGAAATTCGGCACTGGCTATGTCATTGAATACACTGGGGAAGTATTCAGAAATATGACGATGGATGAACGAATGACCGTTTGTAACATGTCAATTGAAGCAGGGGCAAGAGCAGGTTTGATTGCACCTGACGAGGTGACATTTGAATATTGCAAAAACCGCAAGTATACGCCAAAAGGCGAAGAATTTGACAAGGCCGTAGAGGAATGGAAGGCGCTGCGCACAGATCGGGGCGCTGTTTACGATAAATCTATCGTCCTTGACGGCAACGAAATTTCTCCGATGGTGACATGGGGCATCAACCCGGGAATGGTTCTTCCTGTCGATTCAGAAGTTCCTGCGCCGGAAAGCTTTTCCGCAGAAGATGACAAAAAAGAAGCGATTCGCGCTTATGAATATATGGGACTGACCCCTCATCAGAAAATTGAAGACATTAAAGTGGAGCACGTGTTTATCGGTTCCTGCACAAATTCTCGCATGACTGACCTTCGCCAGGCTGCTGATATGATCAAAGGGAAGAAGGTAGCTGATAGCGTAAGAGCCATCGTCGTTCCCGGATCCCAAAGCGTGAAGCTTCAGGCTGAAAAAGAAGGACTTGACCAGGTTTTCTTGGAAGCTGGATTTGAATGGAGAGAGTCAGGCTGCAGCATGTGTTTGAGCATGAATAATGATGTTGTTCCTGAGGGAGAGCGCTGTGCGTCAACCTCTAACCGCAACTTCGAGGGCAGACAAGGAAAAGGTGCAAGAACACATCTCGTCAGCCCGGCAATGGCTGCGATGGCTGCCATTCACGGACACTTCATTGATGTCAGAAAGTTTTATCAGGAAAAAACAGTTGTGTAAGGAGTGCGCGAGATGGAACCTTTGAAAACACATACGGGTAAAGCAGCCGTATTAAATCGAATCAATGTTGACACAGACCAGATTATTCCTAAACAATTTTTGAAGAGGATTGAAAGAACAGGCTACGGCCGTTTTGCATTCTTTGACTGGAGATATGATGAGAAAGGTGAACCGAACCCTGAATTTGAATTAAACCAGCCTGCTTATCAAGGCGCTTCCATTTTAATAGCAGGAGAAAATTTCGGCTGCGGGTCATCGCGTGAACACGCTCCGTGGGCGCTTGATGATTATGGGTTTAAAATTATCATTGCACCTTCATTTGCTGATATTTTTCACCAGAACTGCTTTAAAAACGGTATGCTGCCGATCCGCATGCCATATGACAATTGGAAAAAGCTTGTCGGCCAGTATGAAAACCAGTCATTGCAAATGGCTGTTGACCTTGAAAATCAGCTAATTCATGATAGTGAAGGCAATCAAATTTCATTCGAAGTTGATCCGCATTGGAAAGAGATGCTCATCAACGGCTATGATGAAATTTCATTAACGCTTTTGCTTGAAGATGAAATCAAGCAATTTGAATCACAAAGAAGCTCTTGGCTTCAAGCCTAAAAAGCAGCCGGCATTTGTCCGGCGGCTTTTTTTGCCTTGTGAAACCTTTCATTTCTTGTGTTTGTTCACAGGTGTTGATACACTTGAACAAAATAAATGCCTGAAAGGAATATAGGTATGACGCATGACAAGAAAAACGCAAAAATTATTCCTTTTCCTCATCTGAAAGACCGTCTTGTGGAAAAAGGGATGGCATCACTAAAGGAAAAAAAGTATCAAGAAGCACTTGAGCTGTTTTCGGAAGCGATGAAATATGATGATACTGACTCCGATCTTCACTTAGGGATGGCTATCTGCTTTTTAGAGCTGGGAGAATTGGAAGAGGCAAAAAGCGTCTGCGAGAAGATGCTAAAAGAAGGCTATGGCCATTATTTTACGGTTTTGCAGGTGTACATGACCATCTTAATTCAGCTCAAAAAATACGAAGAAGTCAAAAGCACCATTGAAGCCGTTTTGGAAGAAAATCAACTGCCTGCAGAAAGTGCCGAGCAATTTTATAAGCTGCTTGATTTCAGCCGGAAAATGACCGATCCGGAACGTGAGGACGAGGCTTGGGCCGAGGAATATGAGGATACAATTGATACTGAGAAAGTGCTGGCAAGCCCTGAGGAGCAAATGAATTTAATTCATTCCTTAAAAGACCGCAATATAGCGAAGTATACAGGCCTGCTCAAAACAATCCTTCAAGACCCCTCAGCTCACCCGATTATTAAAACGATGATTGTTATGCTATTGGCCGAGCATGAGTACAGCAAACCCGTGCACATTACTAAATTTGGCGAGTCTTTGACAATTGAACCGTCTGAGATTGTCCCGCCTGATGCCGCACCGATTTTACACCGTGTTCTCCGGGTGCTGGATGAGACGCTTGGAAATGAAAATCCAACATTATATGCGGCAGTAGAAGAACTGTGGAGAAGACATTTGTACGTTTTATATCCGTTCCAGCCGAAATTGCTGTCGGCCGATCTTTGGGCGGCTGCCCTGCATAAAGTCGGTTACGAGATGCACGGAATTGAAATTGAAAGGGAAGAACTTCATATGATGTATGAGTTTACAGACAGAGAACTCGATGAAGCGTGCACAATGATAAAAGATATTGAAGAAATTTCTTATTTGTAAATCGCGCCATATAGTTGAAAGCGCTATGTGTTATGTTATAATATAATGGTTGTATTTGTGTATAACGGGTTATAAGAAATACGGTTGGACAGGCTTTGCAGTTCATTATTAACATCTATACATAATGATTCTGATCTTTGGCAGCTTTGTTTTTGTTGGACGAAGCCGAATGATTGCTTTAGAATGGAAGACCGACACAACCTGAATAGATTTTTGGAGGGAAACACATGTCTGTAAAATGGGAAAAACAAGAAGGCAACGAAGGCGTTTTAACGGTTGAAGTTGATGCTGAAACGTTTAAAACAGCACTTGATGATGCATTTAAAAAAGTAGTAAAACAAGTTTCAATTCCTGGATTCCGTAAAGGTAAAATTCCTCGCGGATTATTCGAACAGCGCTTTGGCGTAGAAGCTCTTTACCAAGATGCTTTGGATATTCTTCTTCCTGTAGAATACCCTAAAGCGGTTGAAGAAGCTGGAATCGAGCCTGTAGACCGTCCTGAAATCGATGTTGAAAAAATCGAAAAAGGCGAAAGCTTAATCTTCACTGCGAAAGTAACAGTAAAACCTGAAGTGAAGCTTGGCGACTACAAAGGCCTGGGCGTTGAAAAAGACGATGCAACTGTAACTGACGAAGATGTTCAAAACGAACTCAAAGCGCTTCAAGAGCGTCAAGCGGAGCTTGTTGTGAAAGAAGAAGGCGCTGTTGAAGAAGGAAACACAGTTGTTCTTGATTTCGAAGGATTCGTTGACGGCGAAGCATTTGAAGGCGGAAAAGCTGAAAACTACTCTCTTGAAGTAGGTTCTGGTTCATTCATCCCTGGCTTCGAAGAGCAGTTAGTTGGCCTTGAAGCAGGTGCTGAGAAGGATGTTGAAGTGACATTCCCTGAAGAGTATCACGCTGAAGAGCTTGCAGGCAAACCGGCTGTGTTCAAAGTGAAAATTCACGAAATCAAAGCGAAAGAGCTTCCTGAGCTTGACGATGAGTTCGCAAAAGATATCGATGAAGAAGTGGAAACACTCGCTGAACTAACTGAAAAAACAAAGAAACGTTTAGAAGAAGCAAAAGAAAACGAAGCTGACGCTAAATTGCGTGAAGAGCTTGTACTGAAAGCTTCTGAAAATGCTGAAATGGATGTACCTCAAGCAATGGTTGACACTGAGCTTGACCGCATGCTGAAAGAATTCGAACAGCGTCTGCAAATGCAAGGCATGAACCTTGAGCTTTACACTCAATTCTCAGGCCAAGATGAAGCTGCGTTAAAAGAGCAAATGAAAGAAGATGCTGAAAAACGCGTAAAATCTAACCTGACTCTTGAGGCGATCGCGAAAGCGGAAAACCTTGAAGCAACAGATGAGGAAGTTGATGCTGAGCTTACTAAAATGGCTGAAGCATACAACATGCCTGTTGAAAATATTAAACAAGCCATCGGTTCTACTGACGCGATGAAAGAAGATTTAAAAGTTCGCAAAGCAATTGATTTTCTTGTAGAAAACCGTTAATATGGTGCATAATAATAGTAATAATAAAACAGGGCGCGAATGATTCGTGCCTTGTTTTGTACAATTATGATTTATCTCTTTTTCTTGGGGCAAGATAATTAATGCAGGGCTGTTTTTTGTCATACATATATAATGTGCAAGTCAGAAACACATTGTTACCGTCTTTTTGGAAAGTATGGTAAAATGCAATACATACTCGTTCGTTTCAAGAATCATTTTCTTTTGCTCTGCCGGTAAAAGAAAAAGTGAGACAAGATTAAGGGGTGAAAGAATGTTTAAATTTAACGAGGAAAAAGGACAATTAAAATGCTCGTTCTGTGGAAAAACACAAGATCAGGTTCGTAAGCTTGTAGCTGGACCTGGTGTATATATATGTGACGAATGTATCGAACTCTGCACTGAAATTGTAGAGGAAGAGCTCGGAACAGAAGAAGAAGTAGAATTTAAAGACGTACCGAAGCCTCAGGAAATCCGCGAAATTCTGAATGAATATGTCATCGGCCAGGATCAGGCGAAGAAATCACTCGCTGTTGCTGTGTATAACCACTATAAGCGCATTAATTCCAACAGCAAGGTTGATGATGTTGAGCTTTCGAAAAGTAATATTTCATTAATCGGCCCTACAGGAAGCGGTAAAACCCTTCTGGCTCAAACATTGGCTCGCATTTTAAATGTGCCGTTTGCGATTGCGGACGCTACGTCTTTGACTGAAGCTGGATACGTGGGTGAAGATGTAGAGAATATTCTCTTGAAGCTCATTCAAGCTGCTGATTATGATGTGGAAAAAGCAGAAAAAGGCATTATCTATATCGATGAAATCGATAAAGTAGCAAGAAAATCAGAAAACCCGTCTATTACACGTGACGTGTCAGGTGAAGGTGTACAGCAGGCATTGCTTAAAATTCTTGAGGGTACAGTGGCAAGCGTGCCGCCTCAAGGAGGACGTAAGCATCCTCATCAAGAATTCATTCAAATTGACACAACAAATATTTTGTTCATTTGCGGCGGTGCTTTCGATGGTATCGAACAAATCATCAAACGCCGTTTAGGCCAAAAAGTGATTGGATTCGGTGGGGACAATAAAGCTGCTGATCTTGAGAAAGAAGATCTTCTCTCAAAAGTGCTTCCTGAAGACTTGCTCCGCTTCGGGTTAATTCCTGAATTTATCGGACGTCTTCCTGTTATTGCAAGTCTTGAAAAGCTCGACGAAGAAGCGTTGGTTGCGATCTTAACAAAACCGAAAAACGCTCTTGTTAAGCAATTCAAGAAAATGCTTGAGCTTGACAATGTAGAGCTTGAGTTTGAAGAAGAAGCGCTTTCTGAAATTGCTAAAAAAGCAATTGAACGCAAGACTGGAGCACGTGGACTCCGTTCTATCATTGAAGGTATCATGCTTGATGTGATGTTTGAGCTGCCTTCTCGTGATGACATTGAAAAATGTGTGATTACTGGGGCAACTGTGACACATGGAGAGCCGCCTCGCCTCTTATTAAAAGACGGCACTGAGGTAAGCCAAGATAAAACATCTGCATAAAGATAAGCACGAACCTCCTGAATGGTGACATTCAGGAGGTTTTTTTGTCATGCAATCTCTTCCGGAAAAACGTTTATTCCCGCCTTCTGTGGGAGATACTAGCAATCAGAGGAATGAATTGGATACATAAATTGTTTTTCAGGAGGGACCATCATGAGTTGGACAGGGATCGCGTTATTTATTCAGCTGTTTTTTGGGATCATCATTGGTTTGTATTTTTGGAATTTGCTTAAAAATCAAAGGACACAAAAGGTCACGATAGATAAGGAATCAAAGAAGGAAATGGAGCAGCTTCGGAAAATGCGCGCTATCAGCTTGTCCGAGCCATTATCTGAAAAGGTCCGCCCCAAAAGCTTTCAAGATATCGTCGGACAGGAAGATGGCATTAAAGCTTTAAAGGCGGCTTTATGCGGGCCGAATCCTCAGCATGTCATTGTCTATGGACCTCCGGGTGTCGGAAAAACAGCTGCTGCACGGCTTGTATTAGAAGAAGCGAAAAAACATAAACAATCGCCGTTTAAAGAGCAGGCTGTTTTTGTGGAACTCGATGCGACAACAGCACGTTTTGATGAAAGAGGTATTGCCGATCCGCTCATCGGCTCTGTCCATGACCCCATATACCAAGGGGCCGGAGCAATGGGACAGGCGGGGATTCCGCAGCCGAAGCAGGGAGCTGTTACCCATGCCCACGGCGGTGTGCTGTTTATTGATGAAATAGGGGAGCTGCATCCTATTCAAATGAATAAAATGCTGAAGGTCCTTGAGGACAGAAAAGTCTTTTTAGACAGTGCGTATTACAGCGAGGAAAACACACAAATCCCGAATCATATTCACGATATTTTTCAAAATGGGCTGCCGGCAGATTTTCGCCTGATTGGCGCGACGACAAGAATGCCGAACGAAATTCCGCCAGCTATCCGATCCCGCTGTTTAGAGGTGTTTTTCCGCGAGCTTGAAAAGGATGAGCTGAAAACAGTTGCCAAAACAGCAGCGGATAAAATTGAAAAAAACATTTCTGACGAGAGTCTGGACCTGCTGACCAGCTATACGCGGAACGGGCGCGAAGCCGTTAACATGATTCAAATCGCCGCAGGGATGGCAGTGACGGAGAATCGGAAAGACATTACGATTGAAGATATTGAATGGGTTATCCATTCCAGCCAGCTTACTCCGAAGCACGAGCAGAAAATCGGCGCCGAACCGCAAGTCGGCATTGTAAATGGGCTTGCAGTATATGGACCTAACAGCGGATCGCTTCTGGAAATCGAAGTGAGCGTAACCGCGGCTCAGGATAAAGGATCAATTAATATCACAGGAATAGCTGAAGAAGAAAGCATCGGCAGCCAATCAAAATCAATCCGGCGAAAAAGCATGGCGAAGGGTTCGGTTGAAAACGTGTTAACCGTGCTCCGGACAATGGGAATGAACCCGTCTGATTATGATATTCACATCAATTTCCCAGGAGGGATTCCGATTGACGGACCGTCGGCAGGCATCGCGATGGCAGCGGGAATTTTCTCGGCGATTCACAAAATCCCAATTGACAATACCGTTGCCATGACGGGCGAAATCAGCCTGAATGGTCTTGTGAAGCCTATTGGAGGCGTCATTCCGAAAATAAAAGCTGCCAAGCAGTCCGGTGCGAAAAAAGTGATTATCCCACATGAAAATCAGCAGTCGATCTTAAAGCAAATTGACGGAATCACAATTATTGCAGTGAAGACGTTCCAGGAAGTACTTGATGAAATTTTAGTGAATCCGCCAACAGAACAAAAACCGTTTCATATTGAAATCAATAAAGAATCCGTTTAAACCCTATTTTTATAATAGGGTTTTTTTCATGAAGGACATCTTTTCCTTTTTCATATCAGAAAGAAAGGGTATACTACGAGGAGACTGTTTTATAGAAAATGGAACCATGCCGTTTATTGTACAAGGATGAAAAAGTTGTATTATAATGGTTCATACTAAAGTCACGGAGGTGTCAGTCACATGGCAGAAGAATTAAAACGCAGCATCCCGCTCCTCCCTTTAAGAGGTTTATTGGTGTACCCGACGATGGTTTTGCATTTAGATGTAGGACGTGACAAGTCGGTTCAGGCCCTTGAACAGGCAATGATGCATGACCATATGATATTTTTAGCCACTCAGCAGGATATTTCGATAGACGAACCAGGTGAAGATGAGATTTTTACTGTCGGCACCTATACAAAAATTAAGCAAATGCTGAAGCTTCCGAACGGTACGATTCGTGTGTTGGTTGAGGGCCTCAAGCGTGCCCAAATCGTCAAATACAATGAGCATGAGGATTACACGTCGGTCGACATTCAGCTGATTCATGAAGATGATTCAAAAGATACAGAAGACGAAGCATTGATGCGGACTTTGTTAGACCACTTTGATCAGTACATAAAAATTTCCAAAAAAATCTCGGCTGAAACTTACGCCGCGGTTACTGATATCGAAGAGCCAGGGAGAATGGCAGACATCGTTGCTTCTCACCTGCCCCTTAAGCTAAAGGATAAGCAGGATATTTTAGAAACGGCTGACGTCAAAGACAGACTGAACAAGGTCATTGATTTTATCAATAATGAAAAAGAAGTGCTGGAGATCGAGAAAAAAATCGGCCAGCGCGTCAAACGTTCGATGGAGCGTACGCAGAAGGAATACTACTTACGTGAACAAATGAAGGCGATTCAAAAAGAGCTTGGCGATAAAGAAGGTAAAACAGGCGAAGTTCAGACGCTGACGGAAAAAATTGAAGAAGCAGGCATGCCTGACCATGTGAAGGAAACCGCACTTAAGGAATTGAACAGATACGAAAAAATTCCGTCAAGTTCTGCGGAAAGCTCTGTGATACGCAACTATATTGACTGGCTGATCGCTCTTCCGTGGACGGATGAGACAGATGATAAGCTTGATTTGAAAGAGGCAGGACGTCTCTTAGATGAAGAGCATCACGGACTTGAGAAAGTGAAAGAACGTATCTTAGAATATTTGGCTGTCCAGCAGCTGACAAAATCCCTGAAAGGCCCGATTCTCTGCTTGGCAGGACCTCCAGGTGTCGGAAAAACGTCTTTAGCCAAATCAATTGCAAAAAGTATGGGACGGGAATTCGTCAGAATCTCACTCGGCGGAGTGCGTGACGAATCAGAGATCCGCGGACACAGACGGACCTATGTTGGAGCAATGCCTGGACGCATTATTCAAGGGATGAAAAAAGCCGGCAAGCTAAATCCTGTCTTTTTATTAGATGAAATTGACAAAATGTCATCTGATTTCAGAGGCGACCCGTCATCTGCTATGCTTGAAGTGCTTGATCCAGAGCAAAACAGCACCTTCAGTGATCACTATATTGAAGAAACCTTTGATTTATCAAAAGTGCTGTTTATTGCAACGGCAAACAATTTGGCCACGATCCCGGGTCCGCTAAGAGACAGAATGGAGATTATTAATATTGCGGGCTACACAGAAGTAGAAAAACTCGAAATCGTGAAAGACCACCTGCTTCCAAAGCAGATCAAGGAACACGGGCTGAAGAAAAGCAACCTGCAGCTGCGTGACCAGGCGATTCTTGATATTATCCGCTACTATACGAGAGAAGCGGGTGTGAGAAGCCTTGAACGCCAGCTTGCCACGATTTGCCGTAAGGCTGCAAAAGCCATTGTTGCTGAAGAGCGAAAACGGATTACGGTCACTGAGAAGAATCTTCAGGACTTTATCGGAAAACGCATTTTCAGGTACGGACAAGCTGAAACAGAAGATCAGGTTGGTGTAGTTACAGGGCTTGCCTATACAACCGTCGGCGGAGATACGCTGTCGATTGAAGTATCTCTATCTCCAGGGAAAGGGAAATTGATCCTGACAGGAAAGCTTGGAGATGTCATGAGAGAGTCAGCTCAGGCTGCATTCAGCTATGTGCGTTCAAAAACAGAAGAACTTGGCATTGAACCTGACTTTCATGAGAAGTATGATATTCATATACATGTACCTGAGGGTGCGGTGCCTAAAGATGGTCCGTCAGCCGGTATTACGATGGCGACAGCGCTTGTTTCTGCTTTAACGGGACGTGCCGTTTCGCGTGAAGTCGGCATGACTGGGGAAATTACGCTTCGCGGGCGCGTGCTGCCGATCGGCGGATTGAAGGAAAAAGCGCTTGGCGCACATAGAGCGGGATTAACGACCATTATTGCGCCTAAAGAGAATGAAAAAGATATAGAGGATATTCCTGAAAGCGTCAGAGAGGGGCTCACATTTATATTGGCGTCCCACTTAGACGAAGTTTTGGAACATGCCTTAGTAGGAGAGAAGAAATGAAAGTCACAAAGTCAGAAATCGTGATCAGTGCAGTTAAGCCGGAACAGTACCCTGAGGGCGGGCTTCCGGAAATTGCACTGGCCGGAAGATCGAACGTGGGAAAATCGTCTTTTATCAATTCATTAATCAATCGCAAAAATCTTGCGAGAACATCATCTAAACCGGGAAAAACACAAACGCTCAATTTCTACATTATCAATGATGAGCTGCATTTTGTGGATGTACCGGGTTACGGTTTTGCCAAAGTGTCAAAATCCGAGCGTGAAGCTTGGGGCAGAATGATTGAAACCTACATCACGACACGCGAGGAATTGAAAGCAGTAGTGCAGATCGTTGATTTGCGGCATGCGCCGTCTAATGATGATGTGCAGATGTATGAATTCTTAAAGTATTACGGCATTCCTGTTATTATTATCGCTACAAAGGCAGATAAGATCCCGAAAGGAAAATGGGACAAACACGCGAAGGTTGTCCGACAGACACTAAATATTGATCCGGAAGACGAGCTGATTCTCTTCTCCTCAGAAACGAAAAAGGGGAAAGACGAAGCTTGGGGAGCGATCAAAAAAATGATAAACCGGTAGAGAAAACTCTCTGCCGGTTTTATTTATCGTATAGATTTTTTCCGTTTTATCAATAATAACAATAAACTGATTCCAATAAAGACAAACGGCCAATACTCTTTCAGAAGCGCTGTCGGAATATGAGCAGATTCTAGCCATGCCATAATTTGTTTGAAAAAGTACAAAAACAGGGAAAAACAAATCATTGATACAGCTTCATATACATATTCTTTTTTCTGAACGGTTGACACCAAGAGCGAGAAGCCGATGATAAATACGAGCATTTCAAAATCATCCGGCCACCATGGCCATTTCGGCTTGGCGAAAAAGTGCAAGCCGATCCCGAAAAGAAGCAAACCGATAAAGAAGTGTGGTGTAACGGCTTCTTTTTTTCCTTGATATACAAAGGCTGCGCCTAACAGCATGAGGAGAACAGGCCATTGACCCTGCCCTGAAAACAGTTCGGCTTGGCCGCTTTCAAGCCATGCATATACAGAAGCGGCAAGCAGCAGACAAGGGAATAAAATTGATTTTTGTTTCATGCATATCACCTTCTTGTTTTTTAGAGCTGATGTGTAGTAAATTTCTGCTGTTTTTGGTATTGTCAATAGGAATGCTTCTTTTCCGTGAAGCTTTTTCTAATATAGCATAAGAATTTTAAAATCTGTTCACATTTTGTGAAAGAAACTATGTTATAATTATTATAAATAATGAGTTCTATGTTAGAATGATTATAAATAAAAGATTGGGTGTTGGGGGTGTAATTAAAGCGATGCATATACTTGTTGTGGGAGTAGATTATAAATCCGCCCCTATTGAGATACGTGAAAAAGTAAGCTTTCAGCCGAATGAGCTGGCAGAAGCGATGGTGCAGCTGAAGGAAGAGAAAAGCATTCTTGAAAACATCATCGTTTCCACATGCAATCGCACTGAAATTTATGCGGTAGTCGACCAGCTCCATACCGGCCGTTATTATATAAAAAAATTTTTAGCTGATTGGTTTCAATTAAGCAAAGAAGAACTGTCGCCGTTTTTAACATTTTACGAAAGCGATGCGGCTGTTGAGCATTTATTCCGTGTAGCCTGCGGACTTGATTCTATGGTGATTGGTGAAACGCAGATTCTCGGCCAGGTACGCGACAGCTTTAAAACAGCTCAGCAAGAAAAAACGATCGGGACTATTTTTAATGAGCTGTTTAAGCAGGCCGTTACAGTGGGCAAACGGACTCATGCTGAAACAGACATTGGCTCAAATGCAGTATCAGTAAGCTATGCAGCAGTTGAACTTGCTAAAAAAATCTTCGGAAACCTTTCAAGCAAGCACATATTGATTCTCGGTGCGGGAAAAATGGGCGAGCTTGCTGCGGAAAACCTGCACGGACAGGGAATCGGCAAGGTCACTGTCATTAACCGAACATACTTGAAAGCGAAGGAGCTTGCAGACCGTTTCTCTGGTGAAGCGAGAAGCTTGAATCAGCTTGAAAGCGCGCTTGCGGAGGCCGATATCCTAATCAGTTCAACCGGTGCAAGTGATTTTGTTGTGTCCAAAGAGATGATGGAAAACGCGAATAAGCTTCGCAAGGGACGTCCGCTGTTTATGGTGGACATTGCCGTGCCTAGAGACCTTGATCCTGCGCTGAATGATCTTGAAGGTGTATTCCTTTATGATATCGACGATCTCGAAGGCATTGTAGAAGCGAACATGAAAGAACGGAGAGAAACCGCTGAAAAAGTTGAACTGTTAATTGAAGAAACCATTGTGGAGTTCAAACAATGGCTGAATACACTTGGTGTTGTGCCGGTTATTTCCGCATTGCGTGAAAAGGCACTTGCGATCCAGTCAGAAACAATGGACAGCATCGAGCGGAAGCTGCCTCACTTAAGCACAAGAGAGAAAAAACTGTTGAACAAACACACCAAAAGTATCATTAACCAAATGCTGCGTGATCCGATCTTAAAGGTGAAAGAGCTTGCGGCAGATGCTGATTCTGATGAAAAGCTTGCCTTGTTTATGCAGATTTTTGATATTGAAGAAGCTGCGGGCCGTCAAATGATGAAAACTGTTGAAAGCAGCCAAAAGGTCCATTCTTTTAAGAAGGCTGAATCAAAAGCGGGCTTTGCCCCACTTGTAAGTGAGTGAATGCTGAATGATTGATACTGCAATGGCAAGACTTAATGAGGGAACAATCGTCATTTATGCATTAAGTGTACTCTTTTATTTTATAGATTTTCTTCAACACAACCGGAAGGCTGGAAAAATGGCCTTCTGGTTGCTTTCTATTGTCTGGACTCTGCAAACCGTGTATTTGGCCTATTTTATGTGGGTGACGGGGCGGTTTCCGGTATTAAATGTGACGGAGGCGCTTTATTTTTATGCCTGGGTGCTTGTCACGCTGTCACTTGTGTTGACAAAGCTTTTACGAGTTGACTTTATTGTGTTTTTTACAAATGTAATAGGGTTTTCTATGATCGCCATTCATACATTTTCACCGACAGAGCAGCAGTCTGCCGCTTTTTCCGGGCAGCTTGTATCCGAGCTTTTGGTGATTCATATTACAATGGCGATTCTTTCATACGGCGCTTTTTCCCTTTCTTTCGTTTTTTCTGTCCTGTATATGTTTCAATATCATTTGCTGAAAAAGAAAAAGTGGGGAAAATGGCTGTTGAGAATAGAAGATTTGTCTAAGCTTGATTATATGGCATATGTTCTGAATGTCATCGGAGTCCCGATGCTGTTGCTGAGTTTGATTCTCGGCGTTATTTGGGCGTATGTATCATTAGAAACGCTGTATTGGTTCGACGCCAAAGTGCTTGGTTCGTTTGTCGTCCTGCTGCTGTACAGCTATTATCTTTATATCAGGCTGATTAAAGAGCTGCAAGGAAAGGTCGCAGCATTGTGGAATACGGCTTGTTTTCTCGTGCTGATGATCAATTATTTCCTGCTTGGAAGCCTGTCGCAATTCCATTGGTTCAGTTAAATGATGTCCCAAGCAGATTCGGGAGGAAAGAAAACGATGAGAACAATAAAAGTAGGTTCCAGACGGAGCAAACTCGCTATGACTCAAACAAAATGGGTTATTCAAAAACTGAAGGAAATCAATCCTTCATTTGCCTTTGAAATCAAAGAAATCGTGACAAAGGGTGACCGGATCGTCGATGTTACGCTCTCAAAAGTGGGAGGAAAAGGCCTGTTTGTCAAAGAGATTGAACAAGCGCTTTTGAATGAAGACATTGATATGGCGGTGCACAGCATGAAGGACATGCCTGCTGTTTTGCCTGAAGGCCTTGTGATCGGCTGTATTCCTGAACGGGAAGACCCACGTGATGCCCTTATTTCAAAGAATCGCGTAAAGCTTTCAGAAATGAAGGAAGGCGCTGTCATCGGCACAAGCAGTTTAAGAAGAAGTGCGCAGCTTTTAATTGAGCGCCCTGACATTACAATTAAATGGATTAGAGGTAATATAGACACGAGACTTCAAAAGCTGGAAACTGAGGATTATGACGCGATTATTTTAGCCGCTGCCGGCCTTTCCAGAATGGGCTGGAAGCAAGATATCGTAACCGAATTCCTAGAGCCTGAGCGCTGTTTGCCTGCTGTGGGCCAGGGAGCACTGGCGATTGAGTGCAGAGAATCGGATGAAGAGCTATTGGCGTTGTTTTCTCAGTTTACGGATGAGTATACAAAACGGACTGTGTTGACGGAACGTGCTTATTTAAACGCGATGGAGGGCGGATGCCAGGTTCCGATCGCAGGCTACTCAGTGTTAAACGAGCAGGATGAAATTGAATTGACTGGGCTTGTCGCTTCTCCTGACGGCAAAATCATTTTTAAAGAAACCGTCACCGGAAACGATCCGGAGGAAGTCGGAAAGCGCTGTGCCGCTCTTATGACTGACAAAGGAGCCAAAGAATTAATTGATCGTGTAAAACGGGAGCTTGATGAGGATGGAAAATGATTTTCCGCTGAAAGAAAAAACAGTGCTTGTCACCCGGAATAAGGCGCAGGCAAAATCGTTTCAGCAAAAAGTGGAGGCACTTGGCGGAAAAGCGGTTTTGACCTCTTTGATTACGTTTCGCCGCGCTTTGCCGAATAATCTTGCAAAACAGGTGAAAGAGGATCTTGCCGCCCCCGGCTGGCTTGTTTTTACAAGTGTGAACGGAGCAGACTTCTTTTTTTCTTATCTAAAGGAAAATCAGCTAATTCTTCCAGCGCATAAAAAAATTGCAGCTGTCGGTGAAAAAACGGCTCGCCGTTTGGAAACGCATAACGTATCGGTTGATGTGATGCCTAAGGACTATATCGCTGAACAGTTGGCGGAGGCCCTTAAGCAGCATGCTGAACTGGCGGAACGGATTACAGTGGTGAAAGGCAATTTGTCACGTGATGTGATAAAACAGGAGCTTGTCCCGCTCGGATTTAAAGTGAAAGAATGGGTTGTCTACGAAACGATTCCGGATGAAGATGGCATCGAGGCACTGAAAAAGGTTGCGGGCCAATATTCATTTGACTATGTGACATTTACGAGTTCATCAACCGTACATACGTTTATGCATGTCTTGGGGGAAGAATTGAAAAAGTGGCAGGCGAACAGATCGGTCTGTATCAGCATCGGACCTTTAACAAGGGACGCTCTGCTGACGTATGGCATCACATCGCATACGCCTGATACATTTACAATAGATGGCATGCTTGAGTTAATGTGCAGCATGTCAAGAGAGGAAGAGAGAATATGAGTCAATCATTTAACAGACACCGCCGCCTGCGGTCATCAAAAGCAATGAGAGAGATGGTAAAGGAAACACGTTTGCACCCATCGGATTTTATTTATCCAATTTTTATCGTTGAAGGGCTGGAAGGCAAAAAAGCTGTTCCGTCAATGCCTGATGTTTACCATGTATCATTAGATCTACTGAAGGATGAAGTGGCAGAGCTGGTTAAACTGGGCATTCAATCTGTCATCGTGTTCGGCATCCCGGAAGAAAAAGATGATTGCGGAACGCAAGCGTATCATGATCACGGCATCGTTCAAAAAGCCATCACAGAAATTAAAACACACTTCCCTGAGATGGTTGTTGTCGCTGATACGTGCTTATGCGAATATACAGACCACGGCCATTGCGGACTTGTCAAAGACGGCGTCATCCTCAATGATGAATCGCTGGAGCTTTTGGCGCAGACAGCTGTCAGCCAAGCGAAAGCAGGTGCGGATATCATTGCGCCTTCAAACATGATGGACGGATTTGTTACAGTGATCAGAAAAGCGCTTGATAAAGAAGGGTTCGTCAATATTCCAATCATGTCTTACGCTGTGAAATATTCAAGTGAGTTTTACGGTCCGTTCCGTGATGCAGCAAACAGCACGCCGCAATTCGGAGACCGCAAAACATATCAGATGGACCCTGCCAACCGTATGGAAGCACTCCGCGAAGCACAATCAGATGTCGAGGAAGGCGCGGACTTTTTGATTGTCAAACCTTCACTTTCATATATGGATATCATGCGTGACGTAAAAAATGAGTTTACTTTGCCGCTCGTCGCTTATAATGTAAGCGGAGAGTATTCAATGGTAAAGGCTGCAGCGCAGAACGGCTGGATCAAAGAAAAGGAAATTGTGTTAGAAATTTTGACAAGCATGAAGCGTGCAGGTGCTGACCTGATTATTACGTATCATGCCAAAGACGCAGCGAAATGGCTTGCGGAGTAATTTTATTCAGTTGACAGGAGTTGAGGCAGATGAGAAGCTATGAAAAATCAAAAGCGGCTTTTAAGGAAGCGCAAAAACTCATGCCGGGCGGTGTGAACAGTCCCGTTCGCGCATTTAAATCGGTAGACATGGACCCGATTTTTATGGAGCGCGGAAAAGGCTCAAAAATCTATGATATTGACGGAAATGAATATATTGACTACGTCTTGTCATGGGGGCCTTTAATTTTAGGGCATACAAATGACCGCGTCGTAGAGAGCCTCAAAAAAGTGGCAGAATACGGGACAAGCTTCGGTGCCCCTACTGAAGTGGAAAATGAACTGGCAAAACTCGTCATTGATCGTGTGCCATCTGTAGAAATTGTACGAATGGTCAGCTCCGGAACAGAGGCTACTATGAGTGCCCTCCGTTTGGCAAGAGGCTATACAGGCCGCAACAAGATTTTAAAATTTGAGGGCTGCTACCACGGGCATGGCGATTCCCTCTTGATTAAAGCGGGTTCAGGAGTGGCCACTCTCGGTCTGCCTGACAGCCCTGGTGTGCCTGAAGGCATTGCGAAAAACACCATCACCGTTCCGTACAATGATTTAGAAAGTGTAAAGCTTGCTTTCCAGCAATTCGGTGAAGACATTGCGGGAGTTATTGTAGAGCCGGTTGCCGGAAATATGGGAGTTGTTCCGCCGCAAGAAGGCTTCCTGCAAGGGCTGCGTGATATCACTGAGCAATACGGTTCCCTGCTGATTTTTGATGAAGTAATGACAGGCTTCCGCGTCGATTATAATTGTGCTCAAGGATACTTCGGGGTAACGCCTGATCTGACTTGTTTAGGAAAAGTGATCGGGGGCGGGCTTCCTGTCGGTGCTTATGGCGGCAAGGCTGAAATCATGGAGCAGATCGCTCCGAGCGGTCCGATTTATCAGGCCGGCACATTGTCAGGCAACCCGCTTGCGATGACGGCTGGCTTAGAAACATTGAAGCAGCTGACACCTGAATCCTATAAGAATTTCATCAAAAAAGGCGACAGGCTGGAAGAAGGCATTTCAAAAGCCGCCGAGGCTCACGGCATTCCGCATACCTTTAACCGCGCAGGTTCAATGATCGGCTTCTTCTTTACAAACGAACCTGTCATCAATTATGAAACAGCCAAAGCATCTGATTTGAAGCTGTTTGCTAACTACTATAAAGGCATGGCAAATGAAGGTGTATTCCTTCCGCCATCACAATTCGAAGGCCTTTTTCTTTCAACGGCCCATACTGAGGAAGATATTGAAAAAACAATCCAGGCAGCTGAGAAAGTATTTGCTGAGATCAGCCGCGGATAAGAGCAAAAACCGGTATCAAGGACATCCTTGTACCGGTTTTTTTCTGTGTTCGTCAACTCATATTTTCCCCAGTTCATACATACACCTTTAGTGACATCTAATTTTAAGGATTAGATGAAAGGAGGATATGAACTTGCCGCAAAATCATCGATTGCAATTTTCTGTAGAAGAATCGATCTGTTTCCAAAAAGGACAGGAAGTTTCTGAACTGCTTTCTATTTCATTAGATCCTGACATTAGGGTTCAGGAAGTAAATGATTATGTATCAATCAGAGGATCGCTTGAACTTACAGGTGAGTACAACATAGATCAAAACAAACATACCGAAGAGTTTTATACCGATAAGCGGTTTGTTGAAGAAGTCAGAAAGAGAGAGGATGGAAGCGCAGAACTGACTCACTGTTTTCCTGTGGATATTACCATTCCGAAAAATAAAGTGAGCCATTTACAGGATGTCTTCGTCTTTATTGACGCATTTGACTATCAATTAACGGATTCTCGCATTTTAACGATTCAAGCTGATTTAGCGATCGAAGGGCTTTTGGATGATACGGCAGACAAAGAGCCGGAGATTCCTCTATATGAGGCTCCAGCGGCATTCAGAGAGGAAGAGATTTCAGAGCCGCCGATACAAAGTGCAGTAGAAACGGGTTCACCTTCGGCAACGGAAGCAGTTCTGCAGGATGAAACGCCAGCCGAACCGCCAGAACTTTTTGTCTCGAAAGCGGGGCTCCGTGAAGAACTGGAAACAGAAAAAGCAGAATCTGCGCCGCCGGAATCGGTTGCTTCAGAACCAGAGGCGCGAGAAGGTGCCGAGCCGTTAGAGCTTGTGGAGCCGGAAGCAGAGAGTCGTGAAGCATCGGGAACAGAAGAACCCGATGCTTCAGAAATAGAGATTCAAGAGATCGTAAAAACAGAAAATGAAACGCCTGAGCCAGCAGCTGCAATAGCAGATGTTCGTGAAGAAGCAGCCCCCCCAGCGGAGGCAGATCTTCGTGAAGATTCTGGAGCGGAAAAATCGCCTGCTTTGGAAGCTGAACTACATGCAGAGACTGTGATTGCAGAGGAAAAAGCAGAAACTCCAGTGTCTCCTATTCTTGAATATGCGTTGCGCCAAGAGGCTCAAAATGAAGAAACGGCACAACCGGAGCACGCTGAGCCTGCACTTCGTCAAGAAGAGAAAGAAGTGGCACAACCGGAACACGCTGATCCTGCACTTCGTCAAGAAGAGAAAGAAGTGGCACAACCGGAACACGCTGATCCTGCACTTCGTCAAGAAGAGAAAGAAGCGGCACAACCGGAACACGCTGATCCTGCACTTCGTCAAGAAGAGGAAGAAGTGGCACAACCGGAACACGCTGAGCCTGCATTCCGTCAAGAAGAGAAAGAAGCAGCACAACCGGAACACGCTGAGCCTGCATTCCGTCAAGAAGCGAAAGAAGCAGCACAACCGGAACACGCTGAGCCTGCATTCCGTCAAGAAGCGAAAGAAACAGCACAACCGGAACACGCTGAGCCTGCGCTTCGTCAAGAAGCGAAAGAAACAGCACAACCGGAACACACTGAGCCTACATTCCGTCAAGAAGAGAAAGAAGCAGCACAACCGGAACACGCTGAGCCTACATTCCGTCAAGGAGAGAAAGAAGCAGCACAACCGGAACACGCTGAGCCTGCGCTTCGTCAAGAAGCGAAAGAAGCAGCACAACCGGAACATGCTGAGCCCGCACTTCGTCAAGAAGAGAAAGAAGCGGCACAACCAGAACATGCTGAGCCCGCGCTTGGTCAAGAAGCGGAAGAGGCTCTTGAAAGTGAATCTCAGCCCGTTCTCTCCATAGAAGAAAGCAGAGAGAAGAAATCAGCCTCAGCTCCATATGTGGAGAATGACGAAACCGCTTTACAGCTTCATTTCAAGCAAAAAGCAAGCTCGGAGGAGGCACCTCAAGAAGAGTCTGCACCGGCATACCGCACCTTCCTACCCGAACATGAAGAGGAGGATTCTTTTTATTCAGCGCCTAAGCTGCTGGAAGAGAAAGAACAAGAGGAAGAAAGCTTTGAAATTGAAGTGAGAAAAATACCACCGGCTGAAAAGCCTGAGGAAGAAACAGCTCTTCAATCCTTCCAGCTGACTGATACCTCAGAGACTGAAAGGAAGGAAGCGAATGCTGTTCCTAGGGTTGCTCCTGCTGCTGAAACGAAGGAAAGTGATAATTCTCTTTATTTAACAAAACTCTTTACGAAAGAAGAGGATGAGTTTTCGAGAATGAAAATATGCATTGTTCAGCAGGAAGATACGATCGAACGCTTATGCGAACGGTATGAAATCACATCCCAGCAGCTGATCAGGATGAATTCTTTAGCCTTGGACGATGAATTGAAAGCAGGACAGATCCTCTATATTCCTCAATATAACAACAGCCATGCGTAAGCCGTAAGCGATCGGAAAATGTGGTGAATGGAATGGAAGATACCCAATCGGTTCTTCAGAAATACGGACTGACTGCTCAATTTATTGAGCCTGTCAGTCCTCTTGTGTGGAAAGTGTATACAGACTACGGCGTATTTGCCCTGAAAAAATTGAAATCGGTTCGCAGCAAACAATTTACAGATCATATGGTGGCGATTGAGGAAAAAGGTTTTCGTTCATTTGTTCCTGTTTACAGAACAAATAGCGGTGAGTTTTTATCAGAAGGTATACAATCCGGAGATTCCTATTATTTAATGCCGTGGCTTCAATTTGACCAGGAGGAAGAACGGGATCAGAAACATGCTTATTTATTTAGAGAAACAGCCCGCCTTCACGAGAGAACCGCGCAGGAAATAAAGATCAGACGTGATGATATTGAACGTTATTACGGACAAACGAAAAAAAAGTGGGAACATGATAAAATTTATTATGAACAGTTTGTAGACAGAGCGGAAAAGGAATGGTACCTTTCCCCTTTTGAACTTCAGGCCGTAACCTATTTTTCAGAAACCATTTCGGCGGTGAATTTTGCGCTGGAGCGGTTGGAGGACTGGTATGAGTCGGCAAAAGAGAAGGGTGACTCAAGGGTTGTGATGAACCACGGCAACCTGTCTATACACCATTTTCTGTATAATGATACAGGGACCGGGTATTTCACAAACTTCGAAAGAGCGTCTGTCGGCCCGCCGCAAAACGACTTACTCGGCTTTTATACAAAAATGTTCAGAGGCTTTCCGAAAGCTTGTCCGGAATGCGTCGAATGGTTTTATGCATACACGAAATCATTCCCTTTGCGTGAAGCGGAAGTCAGTCTTTTTCTCAGCTATATGGCATTTCCGGCAGCCATGTACAAGGTGCTGAACCGTTATCAAACCGGGAAAAGACAGCATGAAAAAAATGAATGTACGCAATTATTAAAGGCTTATTGGCAAATGAAAAATATAGAGCCGTTTGTGATGAAAGTTCATCAGATTGAACAAGAGAAAAAATTTCAGGCTGAAAACGAGTCCACGTCTTAATGGCGCGGACTTGTTTGTTTATATCCAGTCTAAATGAAGGGCGCAAGCTAACAAGATCAGGATTGCGAGCAGCAAAACATCAAAGGTTGTCGGAAAGAAAATGGTTCTGATCCCTTGAAAAATTGTAATGGGGATAATCACTTGCGCGGATACAAGCCGAATTTGCCTGACCCACGGCGGCAGGGAATAAGAGCTGAATCGTTTCTTCAAGGTGCATCCTCCTCTACGCATTTACAAGCATTATATGTAAACTTGGGCAATAGGTGCCTGCCCATTTGTATAGAAAGCGGTGTTTTTGGAAAAGATGATTGACGAATCAAAAACACTTTTACTATAATAAAGAACATAAATAATGTATATAATGAGCTGATAAATACACCTGCTTAGAACGGGAAGAGTACAAAAAAGGCGCATGCAGAGAGAGAAGCCGTTTGCTGAAAGGCTTCTTATGTTGTCTGATTGGAAGGTCGCCCGGGAGCATAATTTCTTGAAAGAAGAGTAGAGAAATTCGGGAAACACCCGTTATCCGTTGTAAGTGCATGAACTGATAAAGTTCATGAAAAAAGGTGGTACCGCGAAAGAGCTTTTCGTCCTTTTACAGGGATGAAAAGCTCTTTTTTCGTTCTCAGCCATTTTTAAACATGCTGGAGGGTTATGATGGAAACGAATGAACAAACAATGCCGACGAAATACGATCCGGCAGCGGTTGAAAAAGACCGATATGATTTTTGGCTAAAAGGTAAATTTTTTGAAGCGGGCAGTGACCAGACAAAAGAGCCATATTCTGTAGTCATTCCGCCGCCAAACGTAACAGGAAGACTTCACCTTGGCCACGCGTGGGACACAACGCTGCAAGACATTGTAACAAGAATGAAACGCATGCAGGGTTATGATGTACTGTGGCTTCCGGGTATGGACCACGCCGGCATTGCGACACAGGCTAAAGTGGAAGCGAAACTTCGTGAAGAGGGCAAATCCCGATATGATCTTGGCCGCGAGAAATTCCTCGAAGAAACGTGGAAGTGGAAGGAAGAGTATGCTGACTTTATTCGCAGCCAGTGGGCGAAATTAGGCCTTGGCCTTGATTATTCCCGTGAACGTTTTACGCTGGATGAAGGCTTAAGCAAAGCGGTTCGCGAAGTATTCGTTAAGCTTTATGAAAAGGGCCTGATCTACAGAGGCGAATATATTATTAACTGGGACCCTGCGACAAAAACAGCTCTATCCGACATTGAGGTCATTTACAAGGATGTTCAAGGTGCGTTCTATCATATGAGCTATCCGCTCGCTGACGGTTCAGGTTCAATTGAAATTGCAACGACACGTCCTGAAACGATGCTCGGTGATACAGCTGTTGCCGTTCATCCTGAAGATGAGCGCTATAAACATCTTATCGGAAAAACGGTGATCCTGCCGATTGTAAATCGTGAAATTCCGATTGTCGGTGATGACTACGTTGATATGGAATTTGGTTCAGGTGCGGTGAAAATTACGCCTGCCCATGATCCGAACGACTTCGAGCTTGGCAACCGCCACAATTTAGAACGCATTCTTGTGATGAATGAAGACGGAACAATGAATGAAAATGCCCTGCATTACCAAGGTATGGATCGTTTTGAATGCCGCAAAAAGCTCGTAAAAGATTTACAGGAGGCGGGAGTCCTCTTCAAAATTGAGGATCATATGCATTCTGTCGGCCATAGTGAACGAAGCGGGGCTGTAGTTGAGCCTTATCTTTCTACCCAATGGTTTGTGCGCATGCAGCCGCTTGCTGATGAAGCGATTGAGTTGCAAAAGAAAGAAGAAAAAGTCAACTTTGTGCCTGACCGTTTCGAAAAAACGTATTTACACTGGATGGAAAACATCCGCGACTGGTGTATTTCCCGTCAGTTGTGGTGGGGCCACCGCATTCCTGCTTGGTATCATAAAGAAACAGGTGAGCTATATGTCGGGCTTGAAGCGCCTGAGGACAGCGAAAATTGGGAACAGGATACAGACGTACTGGATACATGGTTCAGCTCTGCGCTCTGGCCTTTCTCCACTATGGGCTGGCCTGATGTAACGGCTGAAGACTTTAAACGCTACTATCCGACAGACGTTCTCGTGACAGGGTACGACATCATTTTCTTCTGGGTGTCACGTATGATTTTCCAAGGCATTGAATTTACAGGCGAGCGCCCGTTCAAAGATGTTTTAATCCATGGCTTAATCCGTGATGAGCAAGGCCGGAAAATGAGTAAATCTCTTGGCAACGGTGTCGATCCGATGGATGTCATTGACAAGTACGGAGCCGATTCTCTGCGTTATTTCCTTGCGACTGGAAGCTCTCCTGGCCAAGATCTGCGCTTCAGCTATGAAAAAGTGGAATCGACTTGGAATTTTGCCAATAAAATTTGGAATGCCTCCCGTTTTGCATTAATGAACATGGACGGCATGACATACGGTGAGCTTGATCTGTCAGGCGAAAAATCAGTAGCTGATAAGTGGATTTTAACGCGATTAAATGAAACGATTGAGCATGTGACTCAGCTTGCTGATCGATATGAATTTGGTGAAGTCGGACGCCATTTATATAACTTTATTTGGGACGATTTCTGTGATTGGTATATTGAAATGGCGAAGCTTCCGCTTTACGGAGAAGACGAAGCGGCTAAGAAAACAACCCGTTCCATCCTTGCTTACGTACTGGATCAAACGATGCGCCTGCTCCATCCGTTTATGCCATTCTTAACGGAGGAAATTTGGCAGCACCTTCCTCATCAAGGGGAGTCGATTACAGTAAGTCAATGGCCTGTTGTCGTACCGGAGCATACTGATACTGAAGCGGCAGCTGACATGAAACTTCTTGTTGAGCTGATCCGTTCTGTGCGTAATATCCGCAGTGAAGTCAATACGCCAATGAGCAAGCAGGTTGAACTGTATATTAAAACAAGCACAGACGAAATAGCAGCCCGTCTCGAAGCGAACCGTTCATATGTTGAACGCTTTACGAATCCGAGCGTGCTAAAAATTGGCACGGATATCGAGGCTGTTGATAAAGCGATGACGGCCGTTGTCTCAGGAGCGGAGGTTATTCTTCCGCTTGAAGGCTTAATTAATATTGATGAAGAAATTGCCCGTCTGCAAAAAGAATTCGATAAGCTGACGAAAGAAGTCGAGCGCGTCCAAAAGAAACTTGGAAATGAAGGATTTATGAAAAAAGCGCCTGCGCACGTAATTGATGAAGAACGTGAAAAAGAAAAAGATTATGTGGCAAAGCGTGACGCTGTTCAAAAACGAATGGCTGAGCTGAAGGGCTAATGAAAAGCCGGGGCGGTTTCTAGAGAAACCGCCTTGTCTTATAAAAGAGGGGATTATCATTGTTTACTGCATATGAAGAAGCGCGCAGCTGGATTCATGGGCGGCTGAAATTCGGAGTGAAGCCCGGACTCGGCCGAATGGAGCAGCTGATGGCGCGGTTAGGGCATCCTGAAAAGAAAATCCGCGCGTTCCACGTCGCAGGAACAAACGGTAAAGGATCAACTGTGGCTTTTATCCGTTCTATGCTGCAAGAAGCCGGATATACGGTAGGAACGTTTACCTCACCTTATATCATTACGTTTAATGAACGGATCAGCGTAAACGGGACACCGATTTCAGATGAGGAATGGACAGCACTCGTCAATCAGATGAAACCGCACGTTGAAGCGCTTGATCAAACGGAATACGGACAGCCGACAGAATTTGAAATTATGACGGCGTGTGCATTTTTATATTTTGCAGAGTTTCATAAGGTCGACTTTGTTATTTTTGAAACAGGTCTGGGCGGGAGATTCGACTCTACGAATGTAGTTGAACCGCTTTTAACTGTAATCACAAGCATCGGACACGACCATATGAACATTTTGGGAAACACCATTGAAGAAATTGCTGGGGAAAAGGCCGGAATTATTAAAGAAGGTATTCCAATTGTTACAGCTGTTACTCAGCCGGAAGCCTTACAGGTTATTCGTCATGAGGCTGAACGACATGCTGCGCCGTTCCAGTCATTACATGATACATGTGTTATTTTCAATGAAGAGGCTCTGCCTGCCGGAGAGCAGTTTTCATTCAAAACGGCTGAGAAGTGTTATGAAGATATTCGGACATCTCTGATCGGCACACATCAAAGAAAAAATGCGGCTTTGTCCATTTTGGCTGCTGAGTGGCTTAATAGAGAGAACATTGCCCGTATCAGTGATGAGGCGTTAAGAAGCGGACTTGTAAAGGCTGTTTGGCCGGGGCGGTTAGAGCTTGTTCAGGAACATCCGCCGGTATACTTAGACGGTGCGCATAACGAAGAAGGTGTTGAAAATTTGGCGGAAACGATGAAACAGCGTTTCCCGGATTCCCGCATTTCTGTGGTGTTTAGCGCATTAAAGGACAAACCGTATCAAAACATGATTAAGAGACTGGAAACCATAGCGCATGCGATTCATTTTGCTTCTTTTGATTTCCCGCGTGCTTCTCTTGCAAAAGATCTCTATGATGCAAGTGAAATCAGCAATAAAAGCTGGAGTGAAGATCCGGGCGATGTGCTCGAATTTATAGAAAGCAAAAAGGGCTCAAATGAAATTGTGCTGATTACCGGATCACTCTATTTTATTTCTGACATTCGCAAAAGGTTGAAGTAAAGGCGTCCAGCCCTGGCAGTATCGAAAATGAGATTCTGCCGGGGTTTTTATGTGTAAAATTGAATATTCCCGATTAGAGTTCAGCCCGCTCACTCTGCTACAATCCATACCAGTATCTTGTAAAGGTGTGTTGTCTATGCTTCCCATTCTTTTTCTCCTCGGGCTAATCCTTGGTTCATTTTATTATACGGCCGGGTGCCGTATCCCCTTGCATATATCCATTATCACGCCCCGTTCGGCATGCTCGTTTTGCCGGCGGACATTAACCGCGGCAGAATTAATTCCCATCCTGTCATTCCTTTTCCAAAAGGGCAAATGTAAAAGCTGCGGACGTAGAATTTCTTTTATGTATCCCGCGGCAGAGCTTGTGACAGCGTGTTTATTTGCCGCCGCAGGAATACGCTTTGGCTCATCTCCGGAACTATTGCCTGCTGTTGTGTTTATCTCTCTTCTCATCATTGTTGTAGTGACAGATATTCATTTTATGCTGATTCCAAATCGAATATTGATTTTCTTTCTTCCCTTTTTGGCGGCAGCAAGATTGATTTCTCCGCTTGATTCCTGGTATGCCAGCCTGTTAGGTGCGGCCGCCGGATTTCTTTTCCTGTCCTTAATTGCCGCAATCACCCATGGAGGAATAGGGGGAGGAGATATTAAATTATTTGCGGTGATTGGCTTTATGCTTGGTGTGAAAATGCTGGCAGCTGCCTTTTTCTTTTCTGTTTTGATAGGTGCATTGTATGGAGCGGCAGCTGTCCTGACTGGAAGACTCGCCAAAAGGCAGCCGCTTCCCTTTGCCCCCGCAATTGCGGCAGGGAGCATTTTAGCCTATTTATACGGTGACTCTATTATTTCTTTTTATATGAAAATGGCATTGGGCTGACCGCTGAAAAATTTGACGAACGTTTTTTGGACAAGACGACAAAAGTCTTGTTCTTTTTTTTTTCGCCTGTGCTAAAGTGTGTAGCATGAAAAGCCGACAAGAACGGTCAAGCAAATGAAGGGAGGAAGCGGAATTGAAAAAAAGGAAGAATAAAAAAAACAGTAAAGCCGCAGAAAAAGCCCTCAAGGTGACGATTAATGGAAAAGAAGAGACGGTTTACGAACAAGAAACGCCTGAGACTGAGACGGATAAAAACATGACATTTTCAAATTGGGAGGAAAAGAGAAAGGCAGAACAGGAGGTCGCAGCTTCCCATGAACATCCCGATGAAGATGAATTTAACTGGGATTCAGAAGAGGACAAGGTGTTTAAAGAGGATCCAAAAGTCGTTCCGCCTTATCAAAAGAAAAAAACAAAGCTGTATGCAAAAGGAAAGGCCGGGGCGGCCAAACCGGTAAAAAGAGTGGCGGCGACGATTGCCTTTGCAGCTGTCATAGGCACCGGATTAGGCTTATTCGCGTTGAACATCTCGGGCAATAAAGAAGCGGCAGCACCAGCCTCTTTAGATGATTCCCTGGGCAGCCAAACGGCAAAAGCCGGAGATACTTCTGCTGATAAACAAAGCTCAGGCGCAGAAAAACAGGCGGCACAAACTGAAGGTACATATAAAACGTACGCTGTACAAGCCGGAAAATTCTCAAATGAAAAGGGTGCCGAAACGTTAACAGAACAACTGACTGAAAAAGGTTATTCCGCCGTGTCGCTGTCAAAGGATGACGGGTACACGTACGTCATCGCAGGCTTAGCCAGTGATAAGGACGTGTCACAGCAGTTAGGGCAGCTTTTAATCGACAGTGATTTTGAAGCTTGGGGAGGCAAGGAGCTTTCCTTATCAATAGAGTCAGATATGAAAGATTCCTTCAAGGAAACAGCGGAGCTTGCAGCAAAGGCGATTCTCGGCGAAGACATTACAAAAGCGAGTGTAGAGAAAATAGAAAAGTCGCTTGGTGAAACATCAGAAGCAGGAGAGAAAAAAGCGATTTTGCAGGCATTAAAGGAATTAGAGGACCTAAATGCTGAAGCCGGGTGGAAGGCTCAGCAGCAGCTATTAGCCGTCATTAAATAAGAGAAAGTGCCTGAGCCTTCGTCCTTTAGTGACAGGCTTTTTTTATTTTGTCATGAAAAAGTTATTTTTCTGAAATTGTGACAAGCTTCGTGATTTGGTAGGATAAACGAGTATCTTTTTTTCTTAAGCAAACCCTGAAAGGATGACGAACATGACTAAGCCGCTAATACTTGCATCACAATCTCCGCGCAGGAAAGAACTCCTCGATCTTCTCCAGCTGCCCTACTCCATTATTGTCAGTGAAGTAGAGGAAAAATTAAATCGAAACTTTTCACCTGAAGAAAACGTCCAATGGTTGGCAAAACAAAAAGCTAAGGCTGTAGCAGATCTCCACCCGCATGCAATCGTTATCGGCGCTGATACAATGGTATGCCTGGACGGCGAATGCCTCGGCAAACCGAAAGATCAAGAGGAAGCTGCTTCTATGCTGCGGAGGCTTTCAGGCCGAAGTCATTCAGTAATTACCGCGGTCAGCATACAAGCCGAAAATCACAGCGAGACTTTTTATGATAAGACAGAAGTTACGTTTTGGCCCCTCAGTGAAGAAGAGATTTGGACTTATATAGAAACAAAAGAGCCGATGGATAAAGCAGGTGCATACGGCATCCAAGGAAGAGGCGCGCTTTTTGTAAAGAAAATAGACGGAGATTATTATTCAGTCATGGGCCTTCCTATATCAAAAACGATGAGAGTTCTTCGCCATTTTGATATAAAGGCATGACGGTTCTATAAACGGGAAGGGAAAGAAAAGGAGTGCTTGATCATACACGATCTGCCATTGAAACTCAAAGATTTCCCAACGAAAGAAAAGCCAAGAGAACGGCTCCTGAAAGTCGGAGCCGAGAACTTAGCGAATCATGAACTATTGGCTATATTATTGCGGACAGGAACTAAACACGAATCTGTTATGGATCTGTCAAACCGGTTGCTTCGCTCTTTTGACGGACTTCGATTGCTGAAAGAAGCATCGGTTGAAGAGCTGTCGAGCATCCGGGGAATCGGTATGGTAAAAGCGGTCCAAATCCTGGCGGCAGTAGAGCTTGGAAGCCGTATTCATAAATTAGCCAACGAAGAACATTTCGTCATTCGCTCCCCGGAAGACGGCGCAAATCTTGTCATGGAGGATATGCGCTTTTTAACCCAGGAGCATTTTGTCTGTTTATACTTAAATACAAAAAACCAAGTCATCCATAAACGCACTGTATTTATCGGAAGTCTGAATTCATCTATTGTCCATCCGCGAGAGGTGTTTAAAGAAGCGTTTAAACGATCTGCCGCTTCCTTTATCTGTGTTCATAATCATCCTTCTGGAGATCCGACGCCGAGCAGGGAAGATATTGAAGTGACAAGACGGCTGTTTGAATGCGGAAATCTGATTGGCATTGAGTTGCTTGACCATTTGGTGATCGGGGACAAAAAATTTGTGAGTTTAAAGGAAAAAGGATATTTGTAACACTTTTTTTTTCGTCGAATTAAGCTATAATAGAGTTTATGAGTTTTTCCCTTTAGGGTATTTTTGCTTTAAGAAAGGAAGATACATACATATGTTTGGAATTGGTGCAAGAGACCTTGGTATAGATCTTGGAACTGCGAATACGCTTGTTTTTGTAAAAGGAAAAGGAATTGTTGTGAGAGAGCCGTCAGTTGTCGCTTTGCAAACGGATACGAAGTCGATTGTTGCTGTCGGAAATGATGCGAAAAATATGATCGGACGGACACCGGGCAACGTGGTGGCACTTCGCCCGATGAAAGACGGCGTTATCGCTGATTATGAAACAACGGCGACGATGATGAAATATTACATCAATCAGGCCATTAAAAATAAAGGCATGTTTGCCAGAAAACCATATGTGATGGTTTGTGTCCCTTCAGGCATTACGGCTGTTGAGGAACGCGCTGTCATTGATGCGACAAGACAGGCAGGAGCGCGTGACGCCTATCCGATTGAAGAGCCGTTTGCCGCAGCAATCGGAGCCAATCTGCCAGTTTGGGAACCGACTGGAAGCATGGTTGTCGATATCGGAGGCGGTACGACAGAGGTTGCGATTATTTCCCTCGGAGGCATTGTAACGTCTCAATCGATCCGCGTAGCCGGTGATGAGATGGATGATGCGATTATCAACTACATCAGAAAAACGTACAATCTGATGATCGGTGACCGTACGGCTGAAGCGATTAAAATGGAGATCGGATCTGCAGAAGCTCCTGAAGATTCCGATAAAATGGAAATCCGCGGACGCGATTTACTGACAGGTCTGCCGAAAACAATCGAAATTACAGGAAAAGAAATTTCTAACGCATTGCGCGACACTGTATCTACAATTGTCGAAGCAGTGAAGAGCACACTTGAAAAAACACCGCCTGAGCTTGCAGCAGATATTATGGACAGAGGTATTGTGTTAACCGGCGGCGGAGCGCTTCTTCGCAATTTGGACAAAGTCATCAGTGAAGAAACGAAAATGCCGGTCCTTATCGCCGAAGACCCGCTTGATTGTGTAGCGATCGGAACAGGGAAAGCACTGGAGCACATCCATCTTTTCAAAGGGAAAACTAGATAATCGGGAGTTCAATAGAAGAGGTGTAACACAATGCCGAATAAACGGTTAATGCTATTACTTCTGTGTATTATCATATTGGTGGCTATGATTGGTTTTTCGCTGAAGGGCGGCCGCAATACCACCTGGCCTGAGAAAGTGATCGGCGATACGACGGGAGTATTTCAAAATATTTTTCATACGCCTGCCGAATTTTTTGCAGGGATATTTGAGAACATTAATGATTTAAAAAACACATACAAAGAAAACGAGCGTCTGAGAGAGAAGCTTGACGGACAGACACAATATGAAGCCAAGCTTCAAGAACTTGAAGAAGAAAACAAATCCTTGCGTGACGAGCTTGGCCATGTCAAATCGATTAAAGATTACAAGCCGATTTTAGCGACAGTCATTGCCAGAAGTCCTGATAATTGGGCGAAACAAGTCACCATTAATAAGGGGACTCAGCAAAACGTAGCGAAAGATATGGCTGTAACAAACGAAAAAGGCGCATTAATCGGCAAGATCAAAAGCTCCGGTCTTAACAATTTTACGTCTACTGTTCAGCTTTTAAGTGATACTGACCGCAATAACAGAGTCGCGACGAAAATTTCCGGAAAAAAAGGCAGCAAAGGCTACGGCCTGATCGAAGGATATGACAAAGAGAAAAAACGTCTTAAGATGACCATTATTGAGCGCAAGGATAAACAAGACGTGAAAAAAGGCGATCTTATTGAAACATCAGGCACAGGCGGTGTTTTCCCAGAAGGGCTGACAATCGGTGAAGTGACTGATATCGAGTCAGATTCCTACGGATTAACGAAAGTTGCTTATGTAAAACCTGCTGCTGACCTTACCGATTTAAATAATGTGATCGTTGTTAACCGTGATGTGCCGACTGTCGATACAGAGGAGGAAGGATCGTGAAACGTTTCCTTCTCCCTTTCGTTATGATGCTTGTTTTTTCTGCGGAAAGCATTTTTACCGATCTGGTGCATTTTCCGTTCGTTACTGATGATCAGGTGCTTGCCCCGCGTTTTCTGATGCTTGTACTGATATTTATGTCGGCTTTCATCAATCAAAAACACGCAATGATTTACGGATTTATTTTTGGCCTTCTATATGATATGAACTATACAAGTCTATTAGGCGTTTATATGTTTGGTTTTGCCGGGTTATGCTATTTGGCTTCAAAAGCGTTTAAAGTGCTTCATACAAACGCATTTGTGGTGATATTGATAGCAGTTCTCGCTGTCAGCGTGCTCGAATTTTATGTATTCGGCATTCAGTCGTTGATTCATAAAGACATCATGACGTTTAACGGGTTTGTGCTTGACCGGTTTATACCGACAATTTTATTAAATATTGTAGCCGCTCTTATTCTGGTTCTGCCATTTAGATTGTTTTTTATGAGTCTAAAGAAAGAATTGAGAGATGAGTAAAAAGGATTTTATCTTTTTTTGACGAAATGAGTATGTTGTTGAGGTGAATATTGTGAAGACCAAAAAGCAGCAATATGTAACAATAAAAGGAACAAAGAATGGATTAACATTGCATCTGGATGATGCGTGTTCTTTTGATGAGCTTCTCGATGGTCTTCAGAATATGCTGTCAATTGAACAATATACGGATGGAAAAGGCCAGAAAATCAGCGTCCATGTTAAGCTGGGAAATCGCTTTTTATATAAGGAGCAAGAGGAACAGCTGACCGAATTGATTGCGTCAAAGAAAGATTTGTTTGTTCATTCTATTGACAGTGAAGTCATTACTAAAAAAGAAGCACAGCGTATGAAAGAGGAAGCTGAAATTATTTCTGTTTCAAAAATTGTCCGTTCAGGCCAGGTGCTGCAGGTGAAAGGCGACTTGCTCCTGATCGGTGACGTGAATCCCGGCGGAACAGTCATGGCCGGAGGGAACATTTTTGTTCTGGGCTCACTGAAAGGAATCGCGCACGCCGGATTCAACGGAAATAATCAAGCGGTCATCGCCGCCTCTGAAATGCTGCCGACACAATTAAGAATCAATCACGTGTTAAATCGCTCCCCAGACCACATTCAAAAAGGGAACGAAATGGAATGTGCTTATTTAGATACAGACGGAAATATGGTCATTGAACGCCTTCAACATTTGGCTCATTTAAGACCTGATCTAACAAGGCTTGAGGGAGGAATGTGAATTGGGTGAGGCTATCGTAATAACTTCGGGAAAAGGCGGAGTAGGTAAAACGACAACATCTGCGAACCTCGGTACCGCCTTAGCCATTTTAGGGAAGCGAGTATGTTTAGTAGATACTGATATAGGACTGCGCAACCTTGATGTTGTAATGGGTCTTGAAAATAGAATTATTTACGATCTTGTAGACGTTGTAGAGGGAAGGTGCAAAATGCATCAGGCGCTCGTAAAAGACAAACGTTTCGATGATCTGCTCTATTTAATGCCCGCTGCTCAAACGAGTGATAAGACAGCCGTTGTTCCTGAACAAATTAAAAATATGGTCCAAGAGCTCAAACAGGAATTTGACTATGTCATCATAGACTGTCCTGCCGGAATTGAGCAAGGATACAAAAATGCCGTTTCCGGAGCTGATAAAGCGATTGTGGTCACAACGCCTGAAATCTCAGCTGTTCGTGATGCTGACCGTATTATAGGGCTGCTGGAGCAAGAGGAAAATATTGAACCGCCGCGGCTCGTTGTAAACAGAATCAGAAATCACCTGATGAAAAACGGTGACACGATGGATATCGACGAAATCGTACAGCATTTGTCGATCGATTTGCTCGGAATCGTGGCTGATGATGATGAAGTCATTAAAGCTTCCAACCATGGCGAACCGATTGCAATGGACCCGAAAAACCGCGCTTCCATTGCATATCGCAATATTGCCCGCCGCATCTTAGGTGAATCGGTTCCTTTACAGTTGCTTGAAGAGCAAAACAAAGGAATGATGGCTAAGATTAAATCATTTTTCGGAGTAAGATCTTAATGTGATAGAATCGAAGAGAAGAATCTGACAAAGCAATTGCTGTGTCAGGTTTTTTTGTTTTTGTCTGCTTTGTGCTTGACTAAATCGAATATTTGCCATGGACAAGACATATGATGTACAAACCCAACGAATGCAAAGGATGATGGCAATGAGTCACAGAGCAGATGAAATCAGAAAACGATTAGAGAAAAGAAGAAAACAGCTTTCCGGCTCAAAACGTTTCTCTACTCAGACAGTTTCTGAAAAGCAGAAACCCCCGTCTTGGGTAATGGTAACGGACCAGGAAAAGCACGGAACTCTACCGGTCTATGAAGATAACATTTCAACATTCAACGGAAAACACCCTTTGGTTAAAACAGATTCAATTATCCTGAAATGTCTTCTGTCGGCCTGTCTTGTTCTTGTTTCCGCCATAGCCTATAAAACAAACATTGGGCCCGTCAGCCAGATTAAACCCGCCGTTGCCAAAACTTTCGAAACTGAATTTCAATTTGCCTCAGCAAGCCATTGGTTTGAAACGAAATTTGGCAATCCGCTCGCTTTTCTGGCTCCTGAACATAAAAATAAAGAACAGCAGGTTGAAGTGGGCCAAGACCTGGTCGCGCCTGCATCCGGGAAAGTGCAGCAGGATTTTCAGGACAACGGGGAAGGGATTAAAGTCGAAACAAGCAGCGATAAAATTGATAGCATAAAAGAAGGCTATGTAATTGAAGTCAGCAAAGACAGCCAGACGGGACTGACAGTTAAGGTGCAGCATGCTGACAATACCTATAGTATTTATGGCGAGCTCAAAGATGTGGATGTTGCTTTATATGATTTTGTAGATAAAGGAAAAAAGCTCGGCTCAATTAAACTTGATGATCATAATAAAGGGGTCTATTATTTTGCCATGAAAGACGGCGATAAATTTATTGATCCGATTCAGGTGATTTCATTTGAATAAATGGCTTGACCTTATCTTGAAGATTCATGTACATCCTTTTCTATGGATTATCGCGGCGCTGGGACTGCTCACAGGCCATATAAAAGCATTATTATGTCTGCTCCTGATTGTACTGGTCCATGAGCTGGGGCATGCTGCTCTGGCCGTGTTTTTTTCCTGGAGAATCAAGCGTGTATTTTTGCTGCCGTTTGGCGGAACGGTGGAAGTGGAAGAACACGGAAATCGGCCGTTAAAGGAAGAGTTTGCAGTGATTATTGCCGGCCCTCTTCAGCACATCTGGCTTCAGCTTGCTGCCTGGATGCTTGCAGAATTCTCAGTGATTCATCAGCATACCTTTGAACTCTTCACCTTTTATAATCTTTCTATTTTATTTGTGAATCTGCTGCCGATCTGGCCGCTTGATGGCGGAAAACTGTTATTTTTGCTGTTTTCCAAGCAGATGCCTTTTCAAAAGGCTCACCGGCTCAATTTAAAAACGTCGCTCTGCTTCTGCCTGCTGCTCGGGTGCTGGGTTTTATTTGTGATTCCTCTGCAAATCAGCGCATGGGTTTTGTTTGTCTTTCTGGCTGTTTCTTTGTTTGAGGAATACAGGCAAAGGCATTATATCCATGTGAGATTTCTCCTTGAAAGGTATTACGGAAAAAACCGCGAGCTTGAAAAACTGCTGCCGCTGACAGTAAAGGCAGAGGATAAAGTCTATCATGTGATGGCCGAGTTCAAACGCGGCTGTAAACACCCGATTATCATAGAGAAATCAGGCCAAAAGCTGAGCCAGCTTGACGAGAATGAAGTGCTCCACGCTTACTTTGCCGATAAGCGGACGAATTCCTCCATGGAGGAACTGCTGTTGCCTTACTAAAATTGATTGACAACCGCCTTGTATTTTGGTATATTTTTTAATGTTATGGATGTAGCACCATTGCTACAACCGCTCAGTACAGGTGTTAAGAGCTTTTACAGCCCCCTGGTATCTGGCGAGTCTTAGTCTAATAGGAGGTGCAGAGAATGTACGCAATCATTAAAACAGGCGGTAAACAAATCAAAGTTGAAGAAGGCCAAACTGTTTACATCGAAAAACTTGCTGCTGAAGCAGGTGAAACAGTTACTTTTGAAGACGTTTTGTTTGTTGGCGGAGACAACGTGAAAGTCGGCAACCCTACAGTTGAAGGCGCAACAGTAACGGCTAAAGTTGAAAAACAAGGCCGCGCGAAAAAAATCACTGTTTTCAGATACAAACCTAAGAAAAACGTTCATAAAAAACAAGGTCATCGTCAGCCTTACACTAAAGTGACGATCGAAAAAATCAACGCGTAAGCATGATTCAGGCAACAATCAGAAGGTCTCATGATAAAGGCGTATTGTCTTTTGAAATGACGGGCCATGCGAATTTTGCTGAACATGGACAAGATCTTGTTTGTGCCGGAGTAACAGCCGTTGTGTTTGGAGCCGTTAACGCGGTTATTGTGCTCGCGGGCTTCGAGCCGCTTCTTGATATAGGGGAGGACGGGGGTTATTTTTACTTTGAATTCCCTGAATCTCTTGATCCGGAGGCGCGTCAAAAAGCTCAGCTGCTGATTGAAGGCATGATTGTTTCGCTGGAGACAATCGAACGGGATTACAAAGATAACTTGCGTGTGACCACAAACATAATATAGGAGGTGAGCTACATGCTTAGATTAGATCTTCAGTTTTTCGCTTCTAAAAAAGGAGTAGGTTCTACAAAGAACGGACGTGACTCTGAGGCTAAACGTTTAGGTGCTAAACGTGCTGACGGTCAATTCGTGACAGGCGGTTCTATCCTTTACCGTCAACGCGGAACAAAAATTTACCCAGGTGAAAACGTGGGCCGCGGCGGAGATGACACTCTATTTGCTAAAATCGACGGAACTGTTAAATTCGAACGTTTCGGTCGTGACCGCAAAAAAGTGAGCGTATATCCTGTAGCTCAATAATGATTCAAAAAACTCCGGTCGATGATGACTGGAGTTTTTTTTGCAATATGCGGAGTAAACACCAAGAATGAAATGCAGAGTATGTGCGAGCAGACCCCGCCAAGAATGAGAATAAACATCTCAAACCCACTGGATATGTTCCCCAAGCAGTAATACATAAAATGTTCTGCCTGGCTGCAAATCAACCTTAGTCAGAAAAAAAGGAACATGATATTTCTGGGAAAAACAATTGTTTTTCTAACAAAGCCTTCTCTGTTATAATTCATAATACACACTTATACAGACTCCTAAATAAGAAATTAAATGATTGGGAGTGCGAAAATGAAGGATGTTTCAAAAAATCAAGAAGAAAATATAAGCGACACGGCATTAACAAACGAACTGATTCATCTGCTCGGCCATTCCCGGCATGATTGGATGAATAAGCTGCAGCTGATTAAAGGAAACTTAAGCTTGCAGAAGTATGACCGCGTCTTTGAAATGATTGAAGAAATGGTTATAGACGCAAAGCACGAATCAAAGCTCTCAAACCTGAAAACACCGCATTTGGCGTTTGATTTTCTTACGTTTAATTGGAAAACCCATTATATGACGCTTGAATATGAAGTTCTTGGAGAAATTAAGGATTTGTCGGCCTATGATCAAAAGCTGGCGAAACTGATGAGAAAGCTGTTTTATCTGTTTGATCAAGCAGTCAGCAGAGAGAGCGAAAATCATTTAACGGTTTCGCTTCAAACGGATCATCCTGACAGACAGCTGATTCTGTACCTTGATTTTCACGGCGCCTTAGCCGATCCATCTGCTTTTGATGATATTCGGCAGAATGGATATGAGGACGTTGATATCTTGCGTTTTGAAATCACAAGTCACGAATGCCTGATTGAAATTGGGTTGGACTAGCGGAGTTTTTAACGGTTTAGAACGGAGGACATTATGTTTGTAGATCAGGTCAAAGTATATGTAAAAGGCGGCGACGGCGGCAACGGAATGGTTGCGTTTCGCCGTGAAAAATATGTGCCGAAAGGCGGCCCTGCCGGCGGTGACGGAGGAAAGGGAGGAGACGTCGTTTTTGAAGTGGATGAAGGTCTCCGCACCCTGATGGATTTTAGATACAAAAAACATTTTAAAGCGATTCGCGGCGAGCATGGCATGTCCAAAAACCAGCACGGGCGAAATGCTGATGATATGGTCATTAAAGTTCCGCCAGGCACCGTTGTGACAGACGATGATACAAAGCAGGTCATCGCTGATTTAACAGAGCACGGACAGCAGGCTGTCATTGCAAGGGGCGGAAGAGGCGGAAGAGGAAATTCCCGCTTTGCTACGCCGGCTAATCCCGCGCCTCAGCTTTCAGAAAACGGCGAGCCGGGAAAAGAACGCTACGTTGTTCTTGAATTAAAAGTGCTTGCGGATGTCGGGCTTGTCGGATTCCCGAGTGTTGGAAAATCCACTTTGCTGTCTGTTGTCTCATCTGCAAAACCGAAAATTGCGGACTATCACTTTACAACGCTTGTCCCGAATCTCGGCATGGTTGAAACGGATGACGGACGCAGCTTTGTTATGGCCGATTTACCGGGACTGATTGAAGGCGCACACCAAGGCGTCGGACTTGGCCACCAGTTTTTGCGCCATATCGAACGGACACGGGTTATCGTTCACGTCATTGACATGTCCGGCTTAGAAGGCCGCGATCCGTATGAGGATTATGTGACGATTAACCAGGAGCTGAGCGAGTACAACTTGCGTCTCACGGAACGTCCGCAAATTATCGTTGCAAATAAAATGGACATGCCGCAGGCTGCGGAAAATCTTGAAGCCTTTAAAGAAAAGCTGACGGATGATTACCCGGTATTCCCGGTCAGTGCGGTGACAAGAGAAGGCCTACGTGAGCTTCTGTTTGAAGTCGCCAATCAGCTGGAGAACACACCGGAATTCCCGCTGTATGACGAGGAAGAGCTTACACAAAACCGTGTCATGTACACGATCGAGAATGAAGAAGTGCCATTTAACATTACTCGCGATCCAGACGGTGTATTTGTACTTTCAGGAGATAGCCTTGAGCGGTTATTCAAGATGACTGATTTCTCACGTGATGAATCGGTTAAACGGTTTGCAAGACAAATGCGCGGAATGGGTGTTGATGAAGCACTCAGAGAACGCGGTGCCAAGGATGGAGATATTATCAGGCTTCTGGAGTTTGAATTTGAATTTATTGATTAATGATGGCAGAAAGGAGAGCCTGGATGTCAGGCTCTCTATTTTAAAGGGGGGATGCAAATGAAAGAGGAGACATTTTATCTTGTCCGTGAAGATGTATTGCCCGATGCGATGAGAAAAACATTGGAAGTCAAAAAGCTGCTTGATCGAAAAAAAGCAGATTCAGTGGCAGATGCCGTTCAAAAGGTCGATTTAAGCAGAAGTGCGTTTTATAAATACAGAGATGCTGTTTTTCCATTCTACACTATGGTTAAAGAACAAATTATCACACTTTTCTTTCATTTGGAGGATAGGTCAGGTGCGTTATCTCAGCTCCTGCAGGCTGTAGCGGATTCTGGAAGCAACGTTCTTTCCATTCACCAGACCATTCCGCTTCAGGGCAGAGCAAATGTGACACTGTCTATCAGTACGTCTGCCATGGAAGAGGACATTCATACGTTAATGAATAAGCTCAGGAAGTTTGATTTTGTAGAAAAGGTTGAAATATTAGGTTCAGGTGCATAAGGGAGAGAATATCGTCATGAAAGTCGGTTACTTAGGTCCAGCAGCTACATTCACACATCTAGCAGTCAGTTCTTGTTTTCAAAACGGCGCCGAACATGTTGCTTACCGAACCATACCGGAGTGTATAGATGCGGCAGTTGCAGGCGAAGTTGATTTCGCTTTTGTTCCTTTAGAGAATGCATTAGAAGGATCAGTAAATTTAACGATAGACTATTTAATACATGAACAGCCCTTGCCAATTGTGGGTGAAATGACATTGCCGATTCATCAGCACTTGCTTGTCCATCCTTCCAGAGAGAATGCATGGAAAGAGCTCGACAAAATTTACTCGCACTCACACGCGATTGCGCAATGCCATAAATTTCTCCATCGACAATTTCCTTCCGTTCCATATGAATACGCCAATTCAACCGGGGCGGCAGCAAAATTTGTCAGTGACCATCCCGAGCTGAATATCGGGGTCATTGCCAATGACATGGCAGCTTCTACATACGAATTAAAAATTGTGAAACGAGATATACAGGACTATAGGGATAATCATACGAGATTTGTTATCCTGTCTCCTGATGAAAACATATCATTTGAAGTCAATTCAAAATTGAGTTCAAGGCCCAAAACGACCCTGATGGTAATGCTTCCGCAGGATGAATCAGGGGCTTTGCACAGAGTGCTGTCTGCTTTTTCTTGGAGAAACTTAAACTTGTCAAAAATTGAGTCACGTCCGACTAAAACCGGATTAGGCCATTATTTCTTTATTATTGATATTGAGAAAGCGTTTGATGAGGTATTGATTCCAGGTGCCATGCAGGAGCTCGAAGCACTCGGCTGCAAAGTGAAGCTTCTTGGTGCATATCAGTCCTACCAATTATAAAAAAAGCCCCTTTAAGGGCTTTTTTTAGTCTTTAATTAAAATACCTGCTTCCTCGAGTGCTAGGCAGGCTTGGTCGATGCGGTGTTCATCGGGTGCTGTCAGTGTATGGAGATGCACGCCGTCAGTCAGCTGTGATAAATAGGCTGCATTCGTAGAATTGATTTTTTTAATGAAATTGCTAACTTCCTTCCGGGTGCCTACTTGGATGGCAGCAGTTAAATCTCCGTATACGGGATGTTCGATTTTTACGTCTTTTACTGTAACACCTTCGTCCACGATGAGCTGCAGTTCCTCTTCTGTCCGTTCAGGACCGTGCAGACAAGCGATGATTCTTTCGGCCTGCTGGTGCTGCTGAGCGGCTGCATCCATGTATACATATCCTTGGCTTGTGGCGATAATCGGTTCATTTTTCGCTTTCAAGAGCGATATATCCTGTACAATAACCTGTCTTGAAACGTTCGCTTTTTTTGCGAGTTCTCCTCCTGTCAGCGGTGATGTGGATTCCTTCAGCCACAGAAGAAGCTGGTCACGCCTGTTGGCGCCCATAAGCTTTAATTCTTCGGTCAATATCGAATTCTCCTTTCTTTTGTTCCCAAAGCGCTGTAAACGTATGTAATAACTTATCCAGCTGTTCAGCCGTTGTATGCCTTCCAAAAGAGATGCGGATAAATTGGAGGGCTTCTTGTTCTGTTTTTCTTAATGCTTTCATCGTTGCAGACGGACCGTGATAACCGGCAGAACAAGCGCTGCCCGTGGAAATGCAAATATTACTCCGATTACATTCTAACATAACATATTGTCCTTCAAATGAGTGAAAAAAACACCCTATAATATGCGGAAGACATTCTGCTTGTGAAGTGTCTGCCGCAAGAGTTACAGGGAGAGACCGGATGCGGATTTGGTCTAGAAAGTATGTTCTTAACGCCTCATTGCGGGATATCTGTTTTTCCATTTCGCTTATTATTAGCTCCGCAGCAGCAGTGAAGGCTCCGATTCCGGGGACATTCACGGTGCCGGCTCTGAATCCATGTTCGTGAGTGATGAGAGGATAAACGGGTTTCCAAGGGACATTTGGCCGAATATAGACCGCACCCACCCCTTTAGGACCGTGGACTTTATGGCTGGACAAAGAGAGTGCATCCACCCCCAATTCTTCTGTATCGATTGGGATTTTTCCAAACGTTTGAACAGCGTCGCTATGAAGAAGAATACCCCTATTGTGGAGGTATGAAGACAGACGTTGAATGGGCTGAATGATCCCGGTTTCAGAATTGGCATGCTGAATAGATACCAGGCCTGTTTCCGGCCGGATATGAGCTGCCAATATTTCCTCGGTAATAAGCCCGTATTCATCCGGTTCAATGATTGTTACATCAAATCCATGCTGTTCTAGAAAAGCAGCACAGCTATGAATGGACTGATGCTCCATGGCAGTCGTAATGAAATGTCTTTTTGCTTTTGGCAGGCCGTTTAGCAATGATTGAATGGCCAGAAAATTGGATTCAGTGCCGCCGCTTGTAAAATAGATGCCGCTTGCTTCTCCGCTAATGATATTGGCGATTTTTTCACGGCAGTACTCCAGTATGTGCTTTGCTTTTCCTCCCGCATCATGCAGGCTGCTGGCATTTCCGTACATATCCATGCTGAGTTTCTGATATACGTTAAGGGCTTCCTCACAAATAGGCGTTGTCGCTGCAAAATCTAAATAAATCATCCGGTCTTCCTCCATCCGTTCTCCATAAAAAACTCTTGAGTTTATTTTATCCTTGTGTAAATATAGGTGTCAAGACAGGTGTAAACAACAGGAGGGTGGCATATGTCTAAAAAGACGATTGCAGTCATCGGTTCAGGGGCGGCGGCACTTTCTTTAGCGTCAGCTTTCCCGCCCTCATATGAAGTGACTGTCATCACTAAAAAAAGCGTCAAACATAGCAACTCTGTCTACGCGCAAGGCGGCATTGCTGCGGCTTATGCAAAAGGTGACTCGATTGAAGCCCATCTGGAGGATACGTTATATGCAGGATGCGGACATAATGATCTAGCTATTACAGCAGACGTTTTACATGATGGAAAAATCATGATTCAAAGCCTATTGGAGAGTGAATTTCCATTCGACCGCAATGAGCAAGGCGATGTTTGTCTTGGCAGAGAAGGAGCCCACTCATACAACCGTATTTTTCATGCAGGCGGAGACGCAACAGGCAGACTGCTTGTTGATTATTTGCTGAAACAGATCGACAGCAACATCGAGTTAATCGAGCATGAAACAGCAGCAGATTTGCTTGTTGAGAATGGACGCTGTATCGGCGTCATGACAAAAGACAGCCAGGGGCAGATCAAGGTAAGACATGCGGATGAAGTTGTGCTGGCGGCTGGCGGATGCGGGAGTCTGTTTCTTCACCATACGAACGATTCATCTGTCACAGGTGACGGCCTTTCTTTAGCTTACCGGGCCGGAGCGGAATTAACTGATTTAGAGTTTACCCAGTTTCACCCGACACTGCTTGTAAAAAATGGTGTTTCCTACGGGCTTGTTTCAGAGGCTGTCAGAGGGGAAGGCGGATGTTTAGTTGACGAAAATGGCCGCCGGGTTATGGCTGAACGACATCCTTTAGGTGACTTGGCTCCAAGGGACATCGTCTCACGGGTTATTCATGAAGAAATGGCAAAAGGAAACCGCGTTTACATTGACTGCAGTGCGATTTCTGATTTCGAAGCACGTTTCCCTACCATCACCGCTATTTGTGAAAAAGCAGGGGTTGATATCCAAAGCGGAAAAATCCCTGTGGCACCGGGAATGCATTTCTTAATGGGAGGTGTTTCAGTTAGTTGCTGGGGGGAAACGACAGTACCGGGGCTTTATGCGATTGGAGAGACTGCATGTACCGGTTTACATGGAGCCAATCGGCTTGCGAGCAATTCCTTGTTGGAGGCACTGGTGTTTGGAAAAAGAGCAGCAGAGCATATTATGCAAAAACCGGTTTATAACAGGCAATATCAATCATCATCAGAAACCAGCGTAATCTACAAGGTGCCGAATACAGAGGTGTATGAATTGCAAAGCAGAATGACAAACCACATGTCTATCTTGCGGGAACAAGGCAGTCTGATTGAGCTGAGTAACTGGCTTCATATGCTGCCTTTTCAGGAAATGAATGTGAAGGACATCACAATACCTCAGCTGGAGCTTTCTCATTTATGGCAGGCTGCAAAGCTGATGACATCTTCTGCGCTTTTGCGGGAGGAAAGCAGAGGGGCTCACTTCCGCACCGATTTTCCTCAAGCTGATGTGCGCTGGCAAGGAAGACAAATTGTCCATACAAAAAAGGGAACGAAGATTAGAAAAAACGAGGGGATTTGGAAAAATGAATCATTTACAGCTGAAAAAATTGCTGAATCACTTTTTTCTTGAGGATATAGGAATGGGGGATCTTACATCGCAGTCTATCTTTGGAGAACAGAGCTGTGAAGCTGAGATTGTTGCAAAGTCAGACGGTATCTTTGCAGGAGCTGCGGTGATAAAAGAAGGCTTTGCTTTATTAGATGAAAATGTTCAAACCATTTTACCCAAAACAGATGGAGACATTTTGCGAAAAGGTGAAGTGATTGCCGTGTTACGCGGTCCGGCGGCTGCGCTTCTGTCAGGAGAGCGGGTCGTATTAAATCTTATTCAGAGGCTGTCAGGAATTGCGACGATGACAAGGGAGGCAGTCCGTAGGCTGGATGATGAACAGATTAAAATTTGTGACACGAGAAAAACAACACCGGGGCTGAGAATGCTGGAAAAATACGCTGTCAGAGCGGGCGGCGGGTATAATCATCGATTCGGCTTGTATGACGGCGTCATGATTAAAGACAATCATATTGCAGCATGTGGCTCTATTTTAGAGGCATGCCAAAAAGCGCGTCAGACCGTGGGACATATGGTAAATATCGAGGTGGAAATTGAAACGGAGGAACAACTGCGAGAAGCAATTGAAGCAGGCGCAGATGTTATTATGTTTGACAACTGCCCGCCTGAGACGGTCCGTCATTTTGCAACTCTCACACCGGACCATATAAAAACTGAAGCTTCGGGCGGGATTACGTTAGAATCTTTGGCTGCTTTTAAAGGGACGGGCGTGAATTATATTTCATTAGGGTTTCTGACTCATTCCGTCAAAAGTTTAGATATCAGCATGGATGTTACATTATCAAATGAATCTGCGGAGGAATGCCGTTATGTCAATTCTTGATGTGATAAAACGATCGAATGATATGATGCCTGAAGGTTACAAAGGAATGTCGAGAAAGGATATGGAAACGCGTGTTGCCGCCATTAAGAAAAAGTACGGCAGCAGGCTCTTTATACCAGGACATCATTATCAAAAAGATGAAGTGATACAATTTGCTGACCAAACAGGCGATTCCCTGCAGCTGGCCCAAATTGCGGAAAAAAACAAAGAAGCGGATTATATTGTTTTTTGTGGCGTACACTTTATGGCAGAAACCGCTGATATGCTGACAGGCGAGGAACAAACGGTCATCCTGCCTGATATGAGAGCAGGGTGTTCTATGGCCGACATGGCTGATATGCAGCAGACCAATAGGGCATGGGAGAAACTTCAGCATATATTTGGAGATACGATCATACCTTTAACTTATGTGAACTCCACTGCGGAGATCAAGGCTTTCGTCGGTAAGCATGGCGGAGCGACTGTGACTTCTTCGAATGCGAAAAAAGTGCTTAAATGGGCGTTTACACAGAAAAAACGAATTTTATTTTTGCCTGATCAGCATTTAGGGAGAAATACGGCTTATGATTTGGGCATCGCGCTTGAGGATATGGCTGTGTGGGATCCGATAAAAGATGAATTAGTAGCTGAACCTGAGCATAAGAATGTGAAAGTGATTTTGTGGAAAGGGCACTGCTCTGTTCACGAAAAATTCACCGCGAAAAATATCCAAGATGTGAGGGACCGTGATCCTGACATTCGGATCATTGTGCATCCGGAGTGTTCACATGAAGTCGTGACACTAAGTGACGACAGCGGATCAACAAAATATATTATCGATACAATCAACCAGGCTCCGGCGGGAAGCAAGTGGGCAATCGGAACAGAAATGAATCTTGTTCAGCGGATTATTCACGATCACCCTGATAAACAAATCGAATCACTTAATCCTGACATGTGCCCATGTCTGACAATGAACCGAATCGATTTGCCGCATTTGCTGTGGTCTTTGGAACAAATAGAAAAAGGAGAACCTTCGGGCGTGATCAAGGTGCCAAAAGCCATTCAGCAAGATGCCCTCCTTGCCCTGAATCGAATGCTTTCGATCACGTAAATCAGAAATATTTCCCCTCCTGTACTCATAACTTCTTTTGTTCAGGCATATGTTGTGAAGAAACATATTGTAATCACAGCTGAACTGTTCACGTTTTGCATAGGAGGGGAAAACGTTGAAAATCCATATCGTTCAAAAAGGCGATTCGCTCTTGAAAATAGCTGAAAAGTACGGAGTCGATATTGAGGAAGTGAAGAAGCTTAATACACAGCTCAGCAATCCAGACTTAGTCATGCCTGGAATGAAAATAAAAGTGCCGTCTGAAGGTGTCCCGGTCAGAAAAGAGCCAAAAGCGGGCAAAAGTCCGGCACCCGGGAGTGTGAAGCAAGATCATCCATATGCGAAAGAGAAGCCTAAATCCGTTGTCGACGTAGAAGACACAAAGCCGAAAGAAAAGAAGTCTGTGCCGTATGTCCCGCCGATGCCTAATTTGCAGGAAAATGTGTATCCTGAAGCTGATGTGAACGATTATTATGATATGAAACAGCTTTTCCAGCCTTGGTCGCCTCCTAAACCGGAGGAGCCGAAAAAACATCATGACGGAAATATGGATCAGATGTATCACATGCAAGACCAAGATCAATTTCCACAACAGGAGGCTATGAGTAATATGGAAAATGCAAATTATCCGAATATGCCTAATATGCCAAAGGCGCCAGAGGTAGGCGGTATGGAAGAAGAAAACGTTCATCACACAGTTCCGAATATGCCGGCTGTTCAGCCTTATCATCATTATCCGGCTCATTTCGTGCCATGTCCGGTTCCTGTTTCACCAATTCTTCCAGGGTCAGGATTATGCTACCCGTACTATCCGGCACAAGCTTATCCAATGTATCAGCCACATGGATACCAGCCAAGTTTTGTATCGCCTCAGTATGATCCGGGTCAATATGAAAACCAGTATCATGAAAACAGCCATCACGGACATTTCGGTTCATACGGAGCGCCTCAATACGCATCTCCGGCTTATGGATCTCCGTATGGACATATGCCGTATGGCCCTCATTATGGCACTCCTCAAGTGATGGGTGCATACCAGCCGCCAGCGGCCCCAGGATACATGCCGTACAAAGATCATGACGACTGCGGATGTGATGATGATCATCAGCCATATTACTCCGCACCTGGCTATTCTGGAGGCGGAGCTTATGGTACCCCTAATATGCCTTACGGCGGAGCGAATCCAAATCCATATGCGGCCGGGGTTTCTATGCCAATGGCGAATCAGCCTTCTGTAAACCAAATGTTTGGCCGGCCGGAAGAAGAAAATGAGTGATTGTGCGGAACGATGTAAATCGTTCCTTTTTTTGTTTCGGCGCAGGTCACTGTCAAATGGACAGAACTTACACGCTTAACATCCCCCTCGGACGCACATGATAAAAACGAGCAAACATGCTCAATTCGTCCACGGGGGGTTTTTCCATTGGGTAAAAAAATGACGATCGCAAGCTTGATTCTAATGACAGCGGGCTTAACAGCATGCGGAGCAAACGATAATGCTATGAATGATACACGCAATAACGGCAACACCCGTCCAATCGGATATTATACAAATGAAAATGACGCTGACAGACAGGGAGAAGGAATCGACAATGATGGTCCTGTTACTGAATTAATGGAGGACCAGAACGGCGGTAACCGAAACACAACGAATGTGAATAACCGTGACCGTGTTACTGCTGACGATCGCGTTCCTTTGGCAACTGACGGAACATATAACAACACGAATAACAGAAACATGAATCGGAACGTGACGAACAACGGATATAACAACCAAGAAAACAGAAGACTGGCTGCAAAAATTGCCAACCGTGTGAAACAAGTGAAAAACGTCAATGACACACAAGTGATGGTAACAGATGACCGAGTAGTCGTCGCGGTCAGAAGCCATACAGATTTCACAAAGTCCGACAGGGAAAACGTTGCAAAAGCGGCACGCAACTATGCGAATGACCGTGACGTCCAAGTGTCCACAGATAAAGGACTGTTCAGAAGACTTCATAAAATGAACGCCCGCTAAGGATGAAGGCTGCCGGAAGTAATGTTCGGCAGCCTTTTTCATTGCATCAGCGAACAATACCCATTAAAGTGTACATAGAAAATGTAAAAGAAGGTGAAAACATGGCAGGCCATTCCAAGTGGAAAAACATACAAAAAAGAAAAAATGCGCAGGATGCAAAGCGCGGGAAAATATTTATGAAGCTTGCGAAAGAAATCTATGTGGCAGCGAAAGAAGGCGGAGCTGATCCTGAAGCAAATTCAGCATTGCGTCTTGTCATCGACAAAGCAAAAGGCGCCAATATGCCGAATGAAAATATAGACCGTGCCATTAAAAAAGCTGAGGGGAGCTTAGATGGAAGCAGCTATGAGGAAATTACCTATGAAGGCTATGGCCCATCAGGGATTGCCGTGATGGTTGAATGTGTAACAGATAACAAAAACCGAACGGCCTCAAATGTGCGGACAGCATTTAATAAAAATGGCGGAAGTCTGGGAGAAAGCGGATGTGTAGCCTTTTTATTTGAACGGAAGGGATTCATTGCAATCGACCGTACAGATCGGCAAATAGAAGAAGAGGAGCTCATGCTTGATGTGCTGGAAGCAGGGGGAGAAGAACTGCAGACTGAAGAAGACCAATATGAGGTATTAACAGAGCCTGAGCGTTTTGAAAAGGTAAAAACAGCTCTCGAATCGAAATATCCAATTTCTTCGGCAGAGGTGACCATGCTTCCGAAAACCTATGCTGATGCCGATGATCAGGCTGTTGAGAAGCTGGAAAAATTGATCGACATCCTTGAGGATGACGATGATGTTCAAGAAGTATATACCAATTATCGCTCATAAAAAACCGGCACGATGTCATATCGGGCCGGTTTTTGTATATTCAAGAGACACGCTCATTTTCCTGTGTGTATTCTTTCTCCCAGAAATCAGCGTTTTTGATCCCCAGCGCTTTCGGATCAAAGACGGGGTCTAAGCCCTGCTTCTTTTGGCGCTCGTAATCCTTTAAAGCGAGAAGCGCCGGTTTGGCTAACAGCACAATTGCAATGACGTTCAGCCATACCATAATGCCAAGCCCTGCATCGCCTAATGCCCAAGCAAGAGAAGCGGTTTTCACTGTTCCATAGAACGTCGCGGCTAAAATAATCAGTTTTAAGCCAAGCATTGCCCATTTGCTTTCTCTGCCTCGGGCTAAATAGACGATATTTGTTTCTGCGATGTAGTAATACGCCATAATTGTTGTAAATGCGAAGAAGAATAAAGCGATGGCAACAAAGCCTGCACCGAATCCGGGAAGAACATTGTCAATGGCCGCTTGTGTGAAACCGGGCCCCGCCTCTACGCCTTTAAGTTGATGAACGATAAAGGAACCATCTGCAGCCTGAGTATTGTACATGCCGGTAAACAAGATCATGAAAGCTGTAGCGGAACATACAAATAACGTGTCGATATAAACAGAAAATGCCTGAACCAGCCCCTGCTTGACCGGGTGGGAAACTTCTGCAGCGGCCGCCGGATGCGGGCCGGTTCCCTGGCCAGCTTCGTTTGAGTAAATGCCTCGTTTGACACCCCAGGAAATCGCCATGCCGATCAGGCCGCCAAAAGCGGAATCTAAAGCAAAAGCGCTTTTGAAAATCAATGAGATCACAGCAGGCAATTCAGAAACATTCATGACAATAATGATCAAAGACAGCAGGATATAGCCAATGGCCATAAACGGAACAATCATTTGCGCGGCACTGGCAATTCGTTTGACACCGCCAAAAATGATAAACCCTAATAATAAAACGAGAACACAGCCTGTAATGGCAGGGGAGATGCCGAATGCATTTTTGACGCCAGCCGCAATGGAGTTGGACTGTACGCCCGGCATCAGAAGGGCCATTGCAATAAGGGCAGCAGCGGCAAAAAAGACGGCAAACCACTTAATGCCTAAGCCTTTTTCAATATAATAAGCCGGACCCCCTCGATATTGGCCGCCTTGTTTCACTTTGTAAATTTGAGCAAGAGTTGACTCAACAAAGGCGCTCGCCGCACCGATAAAGGCAATCGCCCACATCCAGAACACCGCACCGGGTCCGCCGAATGCAATTGCTGTCGCCACACCCGCGATGTTTCCTGTCCCCACTCGTCCGGACAGCGCAATCGATAATGCTTGAAAAGAAGAAACGCCGGCTTTAGAGCTCTTTCCTTTGAACATCAGAACAATCATTTCTTTCAAATGTCTGACTTGTAAAAAACGGGTCATAATAGAAAAGATTAATCCAATCCCCAATAAAATATAAATGACAGGGGTACTCCATAAGACCTCGTTTAAACTAGTTACAAAATCTGCCATCAAGCTTCCTCCTCACTTCATTTCGAATACATGTATAAAAAGGATTTTGGGCTAATTGAACTATTTCTACAATCGATTTGTCACATTATATGACCGGTAATTATCAATAAGAAGAGGAAGGAAAAAAGAAAAACGCAGCGTATTGATTAAGCTGCGTTTTTCTAAATTTCACCACATATCAGGTTCATACTATCTTTACATTTCCTTAAAATTCCCTCAATAAAGCGGTGGTATGATGAAATAAAACAAATAAAGGGTGAGGGGAGACAGAAATGGAGAAAACGACTTGTCATTCCAGCGAGAAAGGCTCAGAAGCGGTCTACTTAACTGTGAGAGGCTATCGAATTAAGCTGTCGCCTGAACAAATGAAACTGATTTCTGCCTTTAGAAAGTAAAAATATATGGACGAAGGCAGCCGCTTGTGCGGCTGCCTTTTTGATTTAAGAATATTTTCTTTTCCGTTGTGCGAAATGCTTTTGCAACCAATTTTTCTTATATAAAAATGCGATGATCTCCAGCCAAAAACCCGGAATCTTTTTGGGGAATATCGGTTTTTTATAGAGTGCATGATAAGCTGATTTTAAATCGTCCCACTGGGTGCACTTTTTTGTCTGTTCGAATCTTGCAACATCAATCACCCGCACTGTCCCGGTTTCTGTCAGAATCAGATTCCGCAAATGAATGTCTGACGGGTTCAGGCCAGCTGCCCGGGCGTCAGAAAGTGCTTCTTCAACCTGCTGAATCATGTCATCACTGATTGCAATGCCTTTCTTCAGACAGTTATAAAAGGTTTCGCCTTTAATATATTCCATGAGAATGAATGAATCACCAGTTTCGTAAATGTCAGGGTAGAATGCGGACCCGGCTAATTTTTCATAGATCGCGGCTTCTTTGACGGCTGTCGCTTGATACTCCGGAAAAAATACTTTCAGCGCCATTTTTCGATCGCCTTCTGTTAAGGCAAACACATAGGCGCTTCTTCCCTTGCCGATTAGTGTTAATTCCTCGGGTTTTTCTTTGACTTTATCAAATCTGCTGTTCTTGCGGTATATGACTGAATGGGCCAGTGCCTCTGCTTTTGTCAGCATTTCATTCACCTTCTTTGCTCTATTTTATGCAGTTGTTTATAGGAAAATCATAAACTGTTCAGGAAAAAGAGCCTAATTCTAGTGTATCTGGTCTTGAAGAAGAAGGCTACCTATAAGCATTAATTGTGATAAAAGAGACATAGAGCGCTCATTTCTATTCTTGAAAAGCGCTTACAAATGGGATAGTATTAATTTTAAATAAAGCGCTTTCGTAAATGTTCAAGGGGGAACAAGCCATGACAAAACAGATTGTGACAGGGATTATCGGTGCAGGGCGCATCGGCAAACTTCATGTTCAAAATATACGCCGGATTCCTCATATGAAAATAAAAGCAGTCTCTGATATTCAGGTAAGCCGTATAAAAAGCTGGGCCGACAGTCATCAGATTGAATACATAACCTCTGATTATCGTGAGTTATTACATGACCCGGATATTGACGCTGTTTTTATTTGCTCGCCGACAGCCGTACATGCACAGATGATAAGAGAAGCAGCCGAGGCGAAAAAGCATATTTTTTGTGAGAAGCCCGTCAGTTTCTCTCTGGACGAAACAAAAGAAGCGCTTGCGGCCGTCCGGAAACACGGGGTTGCACTCCAAGTCGGATTCAACCGCCGTTTTGATCCTCATTTTAAGAAAATCAAAACAATTGTTGAAAATGGTGAAATCGGTACGCCCCATTTATTAAAAATCACGTCGCGGGACCCAGAGCCCCCGAATATAGATTATGTCCGTACTTCAGGCGGCTTGTTTATGGATATGTCGATCCATGATTTTGATATGGCCAGGTATATTGTGGGAAGCGAAGTGACGGAAGTGTATGCAAAAGGGGCGGCTCTGGTGAATCCCTCTTTTGCAGAGCTGGGCGATATTGATACAGCTGTCATTACACTGACTTTTGAAAACGGTGCCATGGCTGTGATTGACAACAGCCGCCAAGCTGTGTACGGATATGACCAGCGGGTCGAGGTTTTCGGGACGAAAGGCTCTGCAGCGGCGGACAACAGCAGGCCGACGACGGTTGAAGTGTCAACTGCTGATTTTGTGATGAAGGATAAACCGCATTTCTTTTTCCTTGAACGTTATAAAGATGCGTATGAGGAGGAGATTCTTCGGTTTGCAGAAGCGATCAAAACAAACCGGGAAACTGCCTGCACCGGCAATGACGGTTTTCAGGCGGAACGGATCGCCAGAGCGGCACAGCAATCGCTTGCTTTTGGCATGCCTGTCAGTATTGAGCATACTGAAAAAGTCGCTTTTTGACCAAACGGGATTACATTTCAGCAAGCTTGGGTATAGAACCTCCATTGATACTTTAGAAAAAAAGTAGGCGGTGGAGAAAATGAATACAGCACATGCTAAAGGAAATGTTTTGGATAAAATCGGAATTCCTTCTCACATGGTTTGGGGTTATATTGGCGTTGTCATCTTTATGGTTGGAGACGGGCTCGAACAAGGCTGGCTGTCTCCTTTTCTCGTTGATCATGGTCTCAGCATGCAGCAATCCGCAACGTTATTTACCATGTACGGCATTGCTGTCACCATCTCGGCTTGGCTATCAGGCACGTTTGTCCAAACTTGGGGGCCAAGAAAAACGATGACTGTCGGCTTGCTTGCATTTATCCTCGGTTCGGCCGCTTTTATCGGCTGGGCGATTCCTCATATGCATTATCCGGCTCTCTTAGGCAGCTATGCACTTAGAGGCTTAGGATATCCGCTGTTTGCATACTCTTTTCTCGTGTGGGTGTCATACAGCACCTCTCATCATATTCTCGGAAAAGCCGTCGGCTGGTTTTGGTTTATGTTTACGTGCGGGCTTAACGTACTCGGTCCGTTCTATTCCAGCTATGCGGTTCCGGTCTTTGGAGAAATCAATACGCTTTGGAGCGCTTTACTGTTTGTGGCGGCAGGCGGATTCCTCGCCCTATTTTTTAACAGAGATAAATTTACACCGGTACAAAAACAAGATCAGCCGAAATGGAAAGAACTGTCGAAGGCATTTACAATTATGTTTGAAAACCCTAAAGTCGGCATCAGCGGAGTGGTCAAGACGATTAATGCCATAGGACAATTCGGATTTGCCATCTTTCTCCCTACTTATTTAGCGCGTTACGGGTATTCCGTTTCTGAATGGCTGCAAATATGGGGGACGTTGTTTTTTGTGAATATAGTGTTTAATATCATTTTCGGTGCAGTCGGAGATAAACTTGGCTGGCGCAATACCGTGATGTGGTTTGGCGGTGTCGGGTGCGGTATTTTTACGCTGGCGCTTTATTACACGCCACAGTTGATCGGGCATCAGTATTGGGTGCTGATGATTATCGCTTGCTGTTACGGTGCGGCATTGGCTGGCTACGTTCCATTAAGCGCGCTTTTGCCGACGCTTGCACCTGATAATAAAGGCGCTGCCATGTCAGTGTTGAATCTGGGATCTGGTTTATGTGCGTTTATCGCGCCGGGCATCGTAAGTCTTTTCATTGGACCGCTCGGCGCAGGCGGGGTTATTTGGATCTTTGCGGTATTGTATTTTTTCAGCGCTTTTCTGACACAATTCTTGACGATTTCTGAGAAAAGCGCCGGTGTGTATACGGAGGAACGGCTTGTCAGAGAAAACGTGCAAACAAATTTCGAGAAAACGGTTAAGCAGTAGCCTCTTTGGTCAAACTAGTCATAAACGTGTGCAAAGAGGTGTAGAGGGTGAAACGATTCAGCACGGCGTATCTTTTGCTGGGCATTCTTTGCTCAGCCGCAGCATTTCTAATAGGTGCTCCTCCCCGCGCGCTTGGGGCGGAAGTGGAGCACTATGAACCGCTGCAAGTGCATGTGCAGCTTGAGAAAGTGTATTTGGACGGAGATGTCAGCATTGAGCATAAACGTGAAAAAGTGCTTTCTATGGATGATTTTTGGGCAGCCTATGCCGGCTGGACGCTTGTCGAACAAAAAAAGGGATATGTGCTCTTCCGGAAGCAAATGGACGATATTTCACCGCTCAGTAAGGTAAATGGGTATATCGGTGTATCGGATAATGGAGTGATCTCCACTTTTCATGGTCGGCCTGAGTCAGCTTCCGAACCGATTCAGTCTTTTTTTCAAATTGATTTAGAAAGGCTGGAAAGCCATATGCAAAAAAATCTGCTGAAGGGCATTCCATTTCGGACAAAAGCGGAGTTTGAGGATGTCATAGAACACATAAAGACATACAGCGGGTAACGTCCGCTGATTGAAGACATGTAATCATGTCTTTTTTTTCGTGGAAGAATGAGAGAGAAGCGAACGTATGTTAACTTTTCTATAAGACTTTGGCTGTTTTTATGGTACAATGAAGAACAGTCAAAGAGGTGAATTTGCGTGATCGAATTTGTTAAAGGGACGATTGATTATGTATCTCCCCAATATATTGTGATAGAGAACGGCGGCATTGGCTATCAGATTTTCACGCCGAATCCGTTTATATATAAGGAGAGAAACCAAGAAACGATTTTTACGTACCATCATATCAGAGAGGATGCTTTTTCGCTTTACGGTTTTTCAACAAGAGAGGAGAAGGCGCTCTTTACAAAACTGTTAAACGTGACCGGAATCGGTCCAAAAGGCGCACTCGCCATCTTGGGCTCAGGTGATCCGGGAGCGGTAATACAAGCGATTGAAAATGAGGATGAAGCCTTTTTGGTCAAGTTTCCTGGTGTAGGAAAGAAAACTGCTCGCCAGATTATTCTTGACTTAAAAGGAAAACTCGCTGATGTTGTGCCTGAAATGATTGAAAATCTGTTTAATCATGAAGAAAGGCTTGAAAAACAAACAGCAGAAACAGCTCTGGAAGAAGCGCTAGAGGCCCTCAGGGTTCTCGGATATGCTGAAAAAGAAATCAAAAAGGTGCTTCCTCACTTAAAAGAAGATACTGGACTCACAACAGACCAATATGTGAAAAAAGCATTACAAAAACTATTGAAGTAAGGTGATGTTCATGGATGAACGGCTCGTCTCAAGTGAAGCAGACAACCATGAATCAGTGATAGAGCAAAGCCTGAGGCCGCAAAATTTGGAACAGTATATCGGGCAGCATAAGGTGAAAGAAAATTTGCGCGTGTTTATAGATGCGGCAAAAATGAGACAGGAGACACTTGATCATGTTCTTCTGTACGGGCCGCCCGGACTCGGGAAAACAACGCTTGCTTCCATCGTTGCCAATGAAATGGGAGTGGAATTACGTACGACATCTGGGCCTGCGATTGAAAGACCTGGTGATTTGGCTGCCATATTAACGGCGCTAGAGCCGGGAGATGTATTATTTATCGATGAAATACATAGGCTTCATAGATCGATTGAAGAGGTGCTGTATCCTGCGATGGAAGACTTTTGTCTGGATATTGTGATCGGCAAAGGCCCTTCTGCCCGCTCGGTCCGGCTCGATCTTCCTCCTTTTACGCTGGTAGGCGCAACGACGAGGGTAGGGCTTTTGACGGCGCCGTTAAGAGATCGTTTCGGCGTAATGTCTCGCCTTGAGTACTATACGCAAGAAGAGCTGGCGGACATTGTCACAAGAACCGCTGATGTATTCGAGGTTGAAATTGATAACCCGTCTGCTCTCGAAATCGCGAGGCGATCGAGAGGGACGCCCCGCGTAGCGAACCGCCTGCTGAGAAGGGTCCGGGATTTCGCCCAGGTGCTGGGTGACAGCCGGATCACGGAAGAGATTTCGCAGGATGCGCTGGAGCGGCTGCAGGTTGACCGTCTCGGTTTGGATCATATTGATCACAAGCTGCTGATGGGCATGATCGAAAAATTTAACGGCGGTCCGGTGGGTCTTGATACCATTTCAGCCACGATCGGCGAAGAACCGCATACGATTGAAGACGTGTACGAACCGTACCTCCTGCAAATCGGATTTATCCAAAGAACGCCGCGGGGAAGGATCGTGACACCGGCCGTTTATCATCATTTCCAAATGGAGGCTCCCCGATATGACTGAATTTCCTAAGATCATTATGATTCTTGGTGCTGTTTTGCTTATCATCGGAGCAGTGTTGCATTTTGTCGGCAAGATGCCGGGAGATATTTTTGTGAAAAAAGGAAATGTCACGTTTTTCTTCCCGGTTGTCACTTGTATCATCATAAGTGTGGTATTATCAATTTTGCTTAATCTATTCGGCAGAATGAAATAACAAAAGACTAGAATAAAGGTGAAATCATCATGAAAGTCGATTTATTTGATTTTGAATTACCGGAACGTTTAATTGCACAAGTGCCGTTGGAGCAGCGTGATGCTTCAAGGCTGATGGTGCTTGATAAACATACAGGAGAGCTGACTGACAGCTCGTTTAAACACATTATCAGCTTCTTTAAAGAAGGAGATTGTCTTGTGCTGAACAATACCCGTGTGCTGCCTGCGCGGTTATTCGGCACAAAAGAGGATACTGGCGCGAAAGTGGAACTGCTTTTGCTGAAACAGGAAGCTGGTGACAGGTGGGAAACACTTGCCAAACCGGCGAAACGGGTAAAAAAAGGAACCATTGTGACATTTGGAGACGGAAGGTTGAAGGCTGTCTGCACGGAAGAGCTTGAGCATGGCGGCAGAAAAATGGAATTCCAGTATGACGGTATTTTCTACGAAGTGCTGGAATCCCTTGGAGAGATGCCGCTCCCGCCATATATTAAAGAACAGCTTGATGACAGAGAGCGCTACCAGACCGTGTATTCTAAAGAAATCGGCTCTGCCGCCGCGCCTACTGCAGGCCTTCACTTCACGGAAGAAATCTTACAGCAATTGAAAGACAAAGGTGTGCAAATTGAGTTCATCACTCTACACGTAGGCCTTGGAACGTTTCGCCCTGTGAGTGCCGATGACGTTGAAGAGCATAATATGCATGCGGAGTTTTATCAAATGTCAGAAGAAACGGCTGCAGCCTTAAACAAAGTGAGAGAAAAGGGCGGCCGGATCATTTCCGTCGGCACGACATCGACACGCACGCTTGAAACGATTGCCGGGGAACATGACGGACAATTTAAAGCATCAAGCGGCTGGACATCTATTTTTATTTATCCGGGCTATGAATTTAAAGCCATTGACGGAATGATTACAAACTTCCATTTGCCGAAATCGTCTTTGATTATGCTGGTGAGCGCACTTGCTGGAAGAGAAAACGTTCTGCGCGCTTATAATCATGCGGTGGAAGAGGAATACCGTTTCTTCAGCTTCGGAGACGCGATGCTGATTCTATAATTTAAGAACAGGAGGCCTCATCAAAAGTGGCTGAACTACCAATACGCTATGAATTTATAAAAGAATGCAAACAAACAGGAGCGCGGCTGGGCAAAGTGCATACCCCTCACGGCTCCTTTGAAACGCCAGTTTTTATGCCGGTCGGCACACTGGCGACAGTCAAAACGATGTCACCTGAAGAGCTGAAAGCAATGGATGCGGGCATCATTTTAAGCAACACTTATCACCTATGGCTCCGCCCGGGTCACGATATTGTCAAAGAAGCCGGCGGGCTCCATAAATTTATGAACTGGGACCGCGCGATTTTAACAGATTCAGGTGGTTTTCAGGTCTTTTCTTTAAGCAAGTTTCGTAATATAGAGGAAGAGGGCGTTCATTTCCGCAATCACCTAAATGGAGACAAGCTGTTTTTATCTCCGGAAAAAGCGATGGAGATCCAAAACGCACTCGGCTCTGATATTATGATGGCGTTTGACGAATGCCCGCCATATCCGGCAGAGTACGATTATATGAAGCGGTCAGTAGAACGGACAAGCCGCTGGGCAGAACGGTGCCTGAATGCCCACAACCGTCAGGATGAACAAGGGCTGTTTGGCATTGTACAAGGAGGAGAATATGAAGATCTGCGCACGCAAAGCGCGAAGGACTTGATTTCTCTTGATTTTCCGGGATATGCTATAGGCGGATTATCTGTCGGTGAACCGAAGGATGTCATGAACCGTGTGCTCGAGTTTACAACACCGCTTTTGCCGAAGGATAAACCGAGATATCTGATGGGAGTTGGTTCTCCGGACGCGCTGATCGACGGAGCGATCCGCGGGGTCGACATGTTTGACTGTGTGCTGCCTACCCGGATTGCAAGAAACGGCACTGTGTTTACAGCTGAAGGCCGTCTCAATATGAAAAATGCGAAATTTGAAAGAGACTTCCGTCCGATTGATGAAGAGTGTGATTGCTATACATGTAAAAACTACACTCGCGCGTATATCAGACACTTGATCCGCTGCAATGAAACATTCGGCCTTCGATTAACAACTTACCATAACCTTCATTTTCTGTTACACTTAATGGAGCAGGTAAGACAGGCTATTCGCGAGGATCGTCTGGGTGATTTCCGAGAAGAGTTCTTTGAGCGTTACGGCTACAACAAGCCAAATGCGAAAAGCTTCTAAATAAAAATGAAAACCAGGCTTACAGAAAGGGGTGAAAATCATGACAGGCACTTTAGGTACATTGGTTCCTATTATTTTAATGTTTGCGGTCCTTTACTTCTTGCTGATTCGTCCTCAGCAAAAACAGCAAAAGGCAGTACGCCGAATGCAGGAGGAACTGAAAAAAGGCGATTCAGTAGTGACAATCGGGGGATTGCACGGTACTGTTGACTCTATCGACGAAAGCAAAGTCGTCATTAAGACTGGTGAAAACACACGTCTTACGTTCGACCGCCGCGCGATCAGAGAAGTTTCTGCTGCTGAATAACAGCAGGAGCTATACATAGCAAACAAAAAAGAGCGGGTGAGTGAGCCCGCTCTTTTTTATGTGGAAGACCTGTTTCCCCTCATGTTCACGCCGAAAACCCCGCCCAGCATGCACACCCCTAAAAATCCAAGATGGAAGAGCAGTTGTTCCGCTGTAAATGTCTTTCCGAATCCTAAATACTGAAACAATAAAATAATCAGAGAAAAGCTCAAGGCAGTCAATGCCCCGATCATCCAGCCTCTTTCCTTTCCTTTACCGCCAGAAATGAACCCGCCGATGAACAAAGAAAGAAATGAGATGGCGGTGATCAGCCAGTTGAATGATGACTCTTCCAGTGAGGTTGCCGTCAGTAAAAGTGAAACGGCTAAACTTGTCAGGAGCATGGCTGAGAAAATGGCGATTAAGCCGTAAAGAATGCCTTTTCCAACTTGTTTCGTTTCCTCCATAAATGTCTCCTCTCTGCCTGTATTAAAAGGCTTCTGTTCTTTTTCAACAAAGCCGCCAGACATGCTGATGGCTCGTCTTTGTAAAAATGTATTCCCCTATCGCATGAATTAGACGTAAAAGCTTTATGAAATACGATCGCTTTTTCCTTACATAAATTGTTCGTTTTGTTGCATCCTATAATGAGTTGGAGGTGCAAGATGGAAGAGCTTCTCACTATTACGTTTCGCACAATCATATTGTATTTTGTAATATTGGTCATTTTTCGTTTTATGGGCAAACGGGAGATCGGGGAGCTTAGCATTTTAGATCTCGTTGTCTTTATCATGATGGCTGAAATTGCCGTTTTAGCCATAGAAAACGTAGAAGATCATCTATTTCACACTATTTTGCCAATGCTTGTATTAATGATCATCCAAGTGACTTTGGCATACTTTTCTTTAAAAAACCGAAAAGTCCGCCAGCTTCTTGACGGAAAGCCGACCATTATTATTAAATATGGGAAAATTGACGAAGACGCCATGAAATCACAGCGTTATAATTTCGATGATTTAATGGTTCAGCTCAGAGAAAATAACATCGACAGAGTGGCTGATGTATCATTTGCCATTTTAGAGCCGTCAGGCAAACTGACTGTTGTAAAGAAAGAAAACAGCGGAGAGCATCGGCAGCTCGAAATGCCGCTTATTATAGATGGCTCTATTCAAATGGAAAACCTGTCCAGGATTGAAAAAGATCAACAGTGGCTGCTTGAAAAACTAAGAAAACACGGATATGCAAACCCTTCAGATATTTCATTTTGCTCGTTTACTGACGGTGAGTTATTTATAGATAAAAAAGATGGGCACCGCACGTGACCTTTAGCGGACGATCAGACGTCCGATAATAGGAATGCGGCGAAGCTCATCTTTTTTAATTAAACGGAAAGCGAGTAAGAGGATGATATAGATGGCAGTACTTATTGCAATCCATCCGGCGACATTCACAGCCTCGGACGATCCAAAGCTTACATATTGTTTAATGCCGGAGCTGATGAATCCGCAAATTACAATAACAGCGAAGCTGAGCGCGTACTCCTTGATTTTAATACTGATCGGCAGCACCTTGCTTACGGTTGCCGCGTGTAAAAGCGTGACGAGCACCATACCTGTCACAATGGCTAATGCCGCGCCCATAATACCGAGAGACGGCCTGGTGGCGAGGACAAAAATAAGGCCGGTTTTGACAAGCGCTCCGATTAAACTGTTCATCATCGCAGCCCCTGCTAAATTAAGCGCCTGCAGCACAGCTTGAAGAGGGCCTTGGAAATAATAAAGTAGAAAAAACGGGGCCATCACTTTTATAAATACAGCTGCGCCTGAGGAACCGTACATCACCCTCATCAGCTCATCCGCAAATACAAATAAAATGACAACTGAAATGCCTCCGCTGAGCAGACACAGACGCATGGCCTGTTCCAAGCGGTATTCCACCACCTGCAATTTTTTCTGCTCCATTCCTTCACTGATCGCAGGAACAAGCGCGGTCGATAAAGAATATGTAATAAAGCTGGGCAGAGTCAGCAGGGTCATGGCAAAGCCGGTCAGCTCCCCGTATTGCTTTGTAGCGGCAACTGTCGCCACACCGGCGATGGCAAGGCTTTGAGCGACGACAATCGGCTCGAAAAACCAAGAGAGGTTGCCGATAAAGCGGCTCCCGGTCGTTGGAAGGGACACGCTCATTAATTGGGAAAATGTTTGTTTTCCGTTTTTAATCGACTGGAAAAAGTGCTTTCTGATTTTAATTGTCTTTTTATATTTAAAACAAACAAATAAATACAGAAGTGACGCCAGCTCCCCTGCAACTGAGGATAGCATTGCCCCCGCAGCGGCGTATTCAATTCCGTAAGGGAGAAAAATCGTCGTACAGACAGCGACGAGTGAAATGCGGACGACCTGTTCAAGGACTTGGGACACAGCAAGCGGGTTCATATTCTGTTTTCCTTGAAAGTATCCCCTCAGCACACTTGATATGGCGATAATCGGCACAACCGGCGTAATGGCCAGGAGCGGATACAGTGTTCTTTTATCTGTCAGCATCGTTTCAGCCATAACCGGGGCGAAAAACAGAAATAGCGGTGTAAAAATCAGGCTGAGCACTCCTGTGATGGTCAGAGACATGACTAAAATATTTTTTGTTTTTTGATGGTCTCCGCGCGCGCTGGCTTCAGCGACAAGCTTGCTGATCGCTACCGGCAGACCGAATTGAGTTAGTGTAGTGGCCAAGAAGAAGGTAGGCGCCGCCATCATGTAAAGCCCGACTCCTTCTTCACCGATAAAACGGGCGATAACCACCCGGTTGACAAACCCGAGCATTCTTGTAACCATTCCTGCTGCGATAAGAATAAGAGTGCCCCTTAAAAACGTCTGTTTCGCCATTTTTACCCCCTGCCTTCTCAAACTACCTGTAATCATATACAATAAAGATATGCGTATATATCGTCCAAGCATGACAAGTCTTCTTGAAAAACAATAAAAAAGGAGCGTGGAATTCATGGAGAAGCATCCTGCTGATCTATATAAAGACCACGTCAGGCCGTTTCTTTACAGCAAACTGGAAGAGTTTAAGATTCTCGGGTATGATGATGTTGAACTCGAAAGTTTGTGGTCATACTTAACAGGTAAGAAGTGGAAAAAGAAAACGGAACTGCACATTTATGAAATGACGAGCGATATTTTATCAGTAAAAATTGGCGAATTTATGAACTATGCAACTGTTGAGTCATTTAAAACGTCTAATTGGCTGGGCAGTGAAGAAGGCCAGGAAGCATTGGAAGAACTGCTGAGATAGCAGGTTGATTCGCACAGGTTTAAGGGAGGATATACATAATGAAAAAAGGACGCTTGATTGCGTTTTTCCTTTTCGTTTTATTGATCGGCACAGGCTTGGGCTACTTTACGAAGCCTGCCGCGAACAATATTACGTTAGGATTGGATTTGCAAGGCGGATTTGAGGTGCTGTATGATGTACAGCCCGTAAAAAAAGGTGACACAATCACAAAAGACGTTCTGGTCAGCACAGTAGAGGCGTTGAACCGCAGGGCCAATGTCCTCGGTGTCAGCGAACCGAACATCCAAATTGAAGGAAATAACCGAATTCGCGTTCAGCTCGCTGGGGTGACAAACCAAAACAGAGCGCGTGAAATTCTTGCGACTGAAGCGCAGCTTTCCTTCAGAGATGCAAATGATAAGGAACTGCTGAACGGTGCTGATCTCGTCGAAAATGGGGCTAAACAAACCTATGACAGCACAACAAATGAGCCGATTGTCACTATCAAACTGAAAGACGCTGATAAATTCGGCGAAGTGACCAAAAAGGTCATGAATATGGCGCCCAATAACCAGCTTGTCATTTGGCTGGATTACGAAAAAGGCGATTCCTTTAAGAAAGAAGTTCAAAAAGAGCATCCTAAATATGTATCCGCTCCAAATGTAAGTCAGGAGCTAAATACAACTGATGTAAAAATTGAAGGGCATTTCACAGCTCAAGAAGCGAAAGATTTAGCCAGTATTTTAAACGCCGGCGCGCTTCCTGTGAAACTGACTGAAAAATATTCAACATCAGTAGGTGCACAATTCGGGCAGCAGGCGCTCCATGAGACGGTGTTTGCCGGTATTGTCGGTATCGCAATTATTTTCTTATTTATGCTTTTCTATTACCGCCTGCCGGGATTTATTGCGGTGATTACGCTATCGGTTTATATCTACATTACACTCCAGGTCTTTGACTGGATGAATGCTGTGCTCACGCTTCCGGGAATTGCCGCGCTCATTTTAGGTGTCGGGATGGCTGTCGACGCCAACATCATCACCTATGAGCGGATTAAAGAAGAGCTCAAGCTAGGAAAGTCAGTCCGCTCTGCCTTCCGTTCAGGAAACAGACGGTCATTCGCGACGATTCTTGATGCGAATGTTACAACGATTATTGCGGCCGTTGTGCTCTTCATCTTTGGGACAAGCTCTGTAAAAGGGTTTGCGACGATGCTGATTCTGTCGATTTTGACAAGCTTTATCACTGCCGTTTTCTTATCAAGATTTCTCCTTGCTCTCCTTGTGGAAAGCAGATGGCTTGATCGGAAAAAAGGCTGGTTCGGCGTCAACAAGAAGCACATTATGAATATTCAGGATACAGATGAAAATACAGAGCCGCATACGCCGTTCCAAAAATGGGATTTCACGAGCAAACGCAAATATTTCTTTATCATCTCAAGTGCAATCACAATTGCCGGGATTATTATCCTGCTTGTGTTTAAGTTGAATCTAGGCATTGACTTTGCGAGCGGTGCACGGATTGAAGTCCAAAGTGACCATAAGCTGACAACAGAGCAGGTGGAGAAAGATTTTGAATCACTTGGCATGGACCCTGACACCATTGTTCTGTCAGGCGAAAAGAAAAATATCGGTGTTGCCCGTTTTGTTGGAGTGCCAGATAAAGAGACGATCGCCAAAGTAAAAACGCACTTTAAAGACAAATACGGGACAGAGCCAAATGTCAGCACAGTTTCACCGACAGTCGGTAAAGAGCTTGCGAGAAATGCTCTGTACGCACTTGCTATAGCTTCTATTGGAATCATTATTTACGTTTCGATCCGATTCGAATATAGAATGGCGATCGCCGCGATAGCTTCACTGCTATATGACGCATTCTTTATCGTCACGGTTTTCAGTATTACAAGGCTGGAGGTAGATGTTACGTTCATCGCCGCTATACTGACGATTATCGGGTATTCGATTAACGATACAATCGTTACATTTGACAGGATTCGCGAGCATATGAAGAAGCGCAAGCCGAAAACATTTGCCGACCTCAACCATATTGTAAACCTGAGCCTGCAGCAAACCTTTACACGTTCAATTAACACTGTATTAACTGTCGTAATTGTTGTAGTGACACTGCTCATCTTTGGAGCATCTTCGATTACAAACTTCTCAGTCGCTTTATTGGTCGGGCTGTTAACAGGCGTTTACTCCTCTCTCTACATTGCCGCACAAATTTGGCTTGTATGGAAAGGAAAAGAACTGAAAAAAGATTCGGTGCAATAAAAAATTCAGGCTGTCCTTTGCAGGGCAGCCTGTTTTTGAAGTTTCGTTGAACTTAAAATAGACATTTGCTATAATGACATACGCTTACATTTACACATATAAATGGTGTTAAGAGTGGGTTTTCAGATATGTAGGAGGGTTTATATATGAGGGTTCGCGAAGCGCAGCTGCCGGGCATAGGGCATAAAGTTGAAATCATTACTAGAAACTGCGATAAAATTTCAATTATCATTCATCATGACGGCCGGAGAGAGCTGTACTATTTTGACGAAAATGATCATGAAGAATGTATTGCCTCCGTGCAGTTTGATGACGCTGAAGCGAGGCAGATTTCTGCAATTCTCGGCGGAATGGCATATAAACCGAAAGAATTAGAAAGGGTCGAGGCAGCCCTTGATGATTTAATCATAGAGTGGTGTAAAGCAGAGACGGGCGCGCCTGCTATTCATCATACAATTGGTGATTTGGATGCGAGGCAGGAATATCATGTGACGGTCATCGCGATTATTAAGAAGAATCAGGATAAACAACTAAATCCGGGATCTGAAACAGTCATTGATGAAGGTGATACACTTGTGATGTCAGGTGATGGAAACGGACTGAAGAGACTGATCCGGGAAAAATTAACCGCAATTGAGGCTTGACCGAGCGTCAAGTCATGTTTAAAACCAGTCTTGACAGGGAAAGTTACCTCAGGTAAATAAACTTTGGGGGAAAGAGAATGAATAAACAATGGACAATAATTTTCGCACTTATTTTTACCTTAATTGTCGCTATTTTTGCAGTCATTAATGTAAGATCCGTAGAAGTTGATTACCTGTTTGGCAGATCGGAGTGGCCGCTCATTCTTGTCATTTTAGGCTCAGTTTTAATGGGCGCGCTGATCGTATTTTCTGCCGGCATTTTTCAGGTGATGAAATTAAAGCGGGAAATAAAAGCGTTGCGGAAAGAAAACAAAACAACACAAGAGACGATACATAAACAAGAAGATACACTGTATGCTGAACAGAACGACATACAGGATACATCAACCGGACTTGAGAAAAAAGACTAGTTTTCGAATAATATTTGAAACCCCTCAGCCTGCTCTAGTATAATAGGGTGGTTGAGGGGTGAATTTATGTTAGCGTCAAAAATGCGATGGGAAATCCAGCGACCAGATCAGGATAAGGTCAAATCACTCACAGAACAATTGCATATAACACCTCTTGTTGCGTCCCTGCTTGTAAAAAGAGGCTTTGATACGGCAGAAAGCGCAAGGCTGTTTTTACATACAAAGGATGCCGAGTTTTATGACCCTTTCGAAATGAAGGGCATGAAAGAAGCGGCAGATCGAATAAAACAGGCGATTTCACAACAAGAACAGATTATGATATATGGCGATTATGACGCCGATGGAGTTACCAGTACGTCAGTGATGCTTCACACGCTGCAAAAGCTGTCGGCTCAAGTTGATTTTTATATACCTGACCGCTTTAAAGAAGGATATGGCCCTAATGAACAGGCGTTTCGTTCGATTAAAGAACGGGGCTTCTCTCTGATTATTACGGTTGATACAGGAATTGCCGCTGTGCATGAAGCGAAGGTGGCAAAGGAACTCGGGCTGGATGTCATTATTACCGATCACCATGAGCCGGGACCGGAGCTTCCGGATGTCCATGCGATCGTCCACCCGAAGCAGCCTGGCTGCACCTACCCGTTTAAAGAACTTGCCGGGGTCGGAGTTGCGTTTAAGCTTGCCCACGCTTTATTGGGCGAACTCCCGGATGAACTGCTTGACTTGGCGGCAATCGGCACCATTGCCGATCTTGTCCCGTTGCATGACGAAAACAGATTAATTGCAACACTAGGACTTGAAAGGCTTCGTCGGACGAATCGGCTGGGCTTAAAAGAGCTGGTCAAGCTGTCAGGCGGAGACATCGGAGAAGCGACCGAAGAAACAGTCGGGTTCCAGATAGCACCAAGGCTGAATGCCGTCGGACGAATCGAACAGGCGGATCCTGCTGTTCATTTGCTCATGTCAGAGGATTCGTTTGAAGCGGAAGGGCTTGCCGCTGAAATTGACCAGCTGAACAAAGAGCGCCAAAAAATGGTCAGCAAAATGACGGATGAAGCGATTGAAATGGTTGAACAGCAAGGTCTCGATCAAACTGCAATCGTCGTGGCCAAAGCCGGGTGGAATCCAGGAGTCGTCGGGATTGTGGCTTCAAAGCTTGTGGACCGTTTCTATCGTCCGGCCATTGTGCTTGGCATTGATGAAGAAAAAGGGATCGCTAAAGGTTCGGCCCGAAGCATCAGAGGCTTTAATTTATTCGAGAGTCTTTCTGAATGCAGAGATATTCTTCCTCATTTCGGCGGCCATCCAATGGCTGCGGGGATGACGTTGAATGCCGAAGATGTGCCGGATTTGCGAAACAGGCTGAATGAAATTGCAGACAATACGCTCACGGAAGAGGATTTTATTCCTGTACAGGAAGTCGATCTCGTCTGCGGTGTCGAGGACATTACGGTTGAAAGCATCACAGAAATGAACCTGCTGTCCCCATTTGGCATGCTGAACCCGAAACCGCACGTTCTCGTAGAAAACGCTGTGCTGGAAGATGTCCGCAAGATCGGCGCTAATAAAAATCATGTGAAAATGACGGTCAGAAACGAGTCGTCTCAGCTTGATTGCGTCGGTTTTAATAAAGGTGAGCTCGAAGAAGGCATCGTCCCGGGTTCAAGAATTTCAATTGTCGGTGAGATGTCTATCAACGAATGGAACAATAGAAAAAAACCGCAGTTAATGATTAAGGATGCCGCTGTTTCTGAATGGCAGCTGTTTGATTTAAGGGGAAAACGGATGTGGGAAGACACAGTTTCCGTCCTTCCATCTGCTAAACGGGCCATTGTCTCTTTCAAAGAAGACTCAACAACACTTCTTCAGACTGAAGATCTTCGCCGTGAAGTGCACGTCATCAGCTCTGAAGATCAAGCGAAGGCGTTTGACCTTGATGGTGCATATATTGTATTGCTGGATCCGCCGCCTTCGTTGGACATGCTCGCACGTTTGCTGGAAGGCAAGACGCCTGAGCGGATATATTTCATTTTTCTCAATCAAGAGGACCACTTTTTATCAACATTTCCCGCAAGAGACCATTTTAAATGGTATTATGCGTTCTTGCTGAAAAGAGGCGCTTTTGACGTAAAAAAACACGGATCAGAGCTTGCAAGACATAAAGGCTGGTCTGTTGAAACAATCAATTTCATGACAAAGGTGTTTTTTGATCTAGGTTTTGTTAAAATAGAGAATGGTGTGCTGTCTGTGGTTAGCGGAGTAAAGAAACGCGACCTAACAGACTCACAAACATATCAGGCGAAACAGCAGCTGATGGAACTGGATCAAAAGCTGAATTATTCTTCTGCTGAAGAGCTGAAGGAATGGCTGAATAAGCTGATGAAACAAGATTCAGAGGCTTATGAAAGTACGAGGAGGACATAAAACAGATGGATTTAAAACAATACGTAACAATTGTACCGGATTACCCGAAAGAGGGCGTGCAATTTAAAGATATTACGACACTGATGGATAAAGGCGACGTATACCGCTATGCTACAGACCAAATTGTTGAATATGCGAAAGAAAAGCAAATTGATTTGGTCGTCGGCCCTGAAGCGCGCGGCTTTATTATCGGCTGTCCCGTTGCTTACGCGCTTGGCGTAGGTTTTGCGCCGGTCCGCAAAGAAGGCAAATTGCCTCGTGAAGTGATCAAAGTGGACTACGGCTTGGAATACGGGAAAGACGTATTAACGATCCACAAAGATGCGATTAAACCGGGTCAGCGTGTGCTTATTACAGATGACCTGCTTGCGACAGGCGGCACAATTGAAGCAACAATCCAACTTGTTGAAGAGCTTGGCGGCGTTGTTGCTGGTATCGCTTTCTTAATCGAGCTTTCTTACCTTGACGGCAGAAAGAAGCTTGAAGATTATGACATATTAACATTGATGAAATACTAAAGATAATCGCATAACGAAAAAAGCACTCCATGTCAGGGTGCTTTTTTCCTATTGTTTTGCATTTATTTTATATAATATTTGGCTATTTGAACTTCTGCTCTTTACATCTTTCGTTTTTTTCTTGATAATAAACTACAATACAGTTTACATTCTAAAAAAGGTGATTCCATGGCGAACGAACAAGTATTGACTGCCGAGCAAGTTATAGATAAAGCGCGCAGCTATCTATCTGATGAGCATATCGCATTTGTCGAAAAAGCATATCTGTACGCTGAAGATGCTCATCGCGAGCAATACCGCAAATCGGGCGAGCCATATATTATTCATCCGATTCAGGTTGCGGGGATTCTCGTTGATCTTGAAATGGACCCTTCCACAATTGCGGGCGGATTTCTGCACGATGTCGTGGAAGATACAGATGTGACGCTCGATGACCTGAAAGAAGCATTTTCCGAAGAAGTGGCAATGCTTGTGGACGGCGTAACGAAGCTCGGTAAAATTAAATATAAATCTCAAGAGGAACAGCAGGCGGAAAATCATCGCAAAATGTTTGTCGCTATGGCTCAAGATATCCGGGTCATACTGATCAAGCTGGCGGATCGTCTCCACAATATGCGGACGCTGAAACATCTGCCTCAGGAAAAACAGCGGAGAATTTCCAATGAAACACTGGAGATTTTTGCTCCTTTGGCGCATCGTCTCGGGATTTCAAAAATCAAGTGGGAATTGGAAGATACGGCGCTCCGTTATTTGAATCCTCAGCAATATTACAGAATTGTCAACCTCATGAAGAAGAAACGCGCAGAACGTGAGCTTTATGTCGATGAGGTTGTCAATGAAGTGAAGAAACGTGTCGAAGAAGTGAACATCAAGGCTGACTTCTCGGGACGTCCGAAACATATTTACAGCATTTATCGCAAAATGGTGCTGCAAAATAAGCAATTCAACGAAATTTACGATTTGCTGGCTGTCCGCATTCTTGTGAATAGCATAAAGGACTGCTATGCGGTGCTCGGCATCATTCACACATGCTGGAAGCCGATGCCCGGCAGATTCAAAGATTATATCGCAATGCCGAAGCCGAATATGTATCAATCGCTTCATACAACGGTTATCGGGCCTAAAGGCGATCCGCTGGAAGTGCAGATTCGCACCTTTGAAATGCATGAAATTGCGGAATACGGGGTTGCGGCTCACTGGGCTTATAAAGAAGGGAAAGCGGCCAACGAAGGCGCAACCTTTGAGAAAAAGCTTTCTTGGTTCCGTGAAATTTTAGAATTTCAAAATGAATCAACAGATGCAGAAGAATTTATGGAATCGCTCAAAATCGATTTGTTTTCTGACATGGTGTATGTTTTTACGCCGAAAGGAGATGTAATCGAGCTTCCGTCCGGTTCTGTTCCGATTGATTTTTCTTACCGGATTCACTCGGAAATCGGCAATAAAACAATCGGTGCCAAAGTAAACGGAAAAATGGTAACGCTGGACCATAAGCTTCGGACAGGTGATATCGTTGAAATTCTCACCTCTAAGCATTCTTACGGTCCGAGCCAGGATTGGGTCAAGCTTGCGCAAACATCCCAGGCGAAGCATAAGATCCGTCAATTCTTTAAGAAACAGCGGCGCGAAGAAAATGTCGAAAAAGGCCGTGAGCTGGTCGAAAAAGAAATTAAAAATCTGGATTTCGAAGTGAAGGAAGTCTTAACGCCGGAAAATATCCAGAAGGTTGCTGACAAGTTTAATTTCTCAAATGAAGAGGATATGTACGCAGCGGTCGGCTACAACGGCATTACAGCCTTACAGGTGGCAAACCGCCTGACAGAAAAAGAGAGAAAGCAGCGCGATCAGGAAGAACAGGAAAAGATCGTTCAAGAAGTCAATGCGGAACCTAAACCATACCCGCAGGGCAGAAAACGGGAAGCGGGCGTTCGTGTCAAGGGCATCGACAATCTTCTTGTCCGTTTGTCAAAATGCTGCAATCCTGTACCGGGTGACGATATTGTCGGATTTATCACAAAAGGCAGAGGGGTTTCGGTCCATCGTGAAGACTGTCCGAATGTCAAAACGAATGAAGCCCAGGAGCGGCTGATCCCGGTAGAGTGGGAACATGAGTCACAGGTTCAAAAGCGCAAGGAATACAATGTTGAGATAGAGATTCTTGGTTATGACCGCCGCGGATTGCTGAACGAGGTGCTGCAGGCAGTAAATGAAACGAAAACAAATATTTCATCCGTCTCTGGCAAATCGGATCGCAATAAAGTGGCAACCATTCATATGGCGATTTTTATTCAGAACATTAATCACTTGCACAAAGTCGTCGAGCGTATTAAACAGATAAGAGATATCTATTCTGTGCGCCGCGTCATGAACTAAAGGGGTTAGAAAATGAGATTAGTTGTTCAGCGAGTAACAAAAGCAAGCGTTACAGTGGATGAAGAGGTCGTCGGCCAAATTGGACAAGGCATCATGGTGCTGGTCGGCATCACTCACGATGATACAGAAGAGGATGCAGCTTATTTAGCTGATAAAGTTGTTCATCTTCGTATTTTCGATGACAGTGAAGGAAAAATGAATCTGTCTCTTTTAGATATAGGAGGAGAGATTTTATCTGTCTCACAGTTTACGCTTTATGGAGATACGAGAAAAGGGCGCCGTCCGAACTACATGAACGCCGCCAAACCTGATAAAGCTTTAAGTCTTTATGAAAAATGGAACGACCTGCTTCGTGAAAAAGGAATCAAAGTGGAGACCGGATCGTTTGGAGCGATGATGGATGTTCAGCTTACAAACTCTGGACCGGTCACGCTCATTATGGATTCAAAATAAAAAAAGCTGCCAAAAGGCAGCTTTTTTTATTGGAAATATTTCTCTAATCCGTTTTCAATCCCGTCTGTAACTTTTTCTTGGTATGAATTGCTATGTACAATGGCTTCTTCCTGCGGATGGCTTACATATCCCAGCTCATACAGCATAGCGGGCTGTCTATTTTCCCGAAGCACATAATAATCTCCGAATAATACGCCGCGGTCAGGAATGGAAGAACGCTTCACCACTTCAGAGTGTACATCTGATGCCAGTTCCTCATCTTTAGCAGGACTGTAGTAGTAAGCAGTGCTGCCTCTCGTGGAAGTATCCGCATAGCTGTCATAGTGAATGCTGATAAATGCGTCAGCGTTGCGATAGTGAGACGTAGAAACACGTGACTGTAAGCTGACAAAGGTATCATCCTGGCGTGTCACATACACATCGGCTCCGGCTGATCTGAGTTTACTGGCAAGCAGTTTTGCCGTTTTGATCGTCAGGTTTTTCTCGAATTTACCCGAATAGCCGATCGTTCCGCTGTCTTTTCCTCCGTGTCCCGGGTCAACAATAATCGTTTTATTGTTCAGAGAACCGTTTCCGGACGGGGAATCAGAGACAGGGGGTTCACCTGCTTTTTCTGCGCTTTTAGACGTTGAGACCACCCAATTGGCTACATAACCAGTCTGCCCGTTATCAAGCTTAATCTCATACCAGCTGCCCTTTGAACCTGTAATGGTAAACGAATCGCCTTTGGCAGCACGTTCAACGATCGAAGCTGATGTAGATGCATCACTTCTTACATTCGTTCCTCCGTATACAATATAGGCTTTTTTAGCGGAGGATGAACTGCCGGCATTTGTCGAACTTTCAGCTGGATCAGAACTAGATAAAAGGTAATGGCTTGCAACCCAGCCTTTCAGCCCGTTCACCTCGATGTGGGCCCAGCCGTTTTTCTCGTTGAGAATCGTAAGCTTCGTTCCGCGATCAAGTTTCGTTAAAATCGCTGCGTCATGTGAGGCGGAGGCTCTTACATTTAGTGAAGATACACCGACCGTGCCCGTTGAAGCACCGGAAGATTCGGTTTGAGCACTCTCAGAAGACGCTGAACTGCTGCGGCCTGATGTAACATATTCAGATGACACCCACCCAGTGGCATTTTGATAGGATATCTTGATCCAGCCTGAATCTTTATCGATGACAGACGCTTGGCTGCCTTGCGGGAATTTGCCGATGACTTCGTATGAAGTACCTGGTCCGGTTCTCATCCGCAGATCGGGGTCTGTTGATGTCACAGTATCACTGCTTTCCGTAGAGCTTGTGCTGGCCTGGTCTTCCTTTGTAATAAGCCAGGAGACCACCCATCCTTTTTCTCCGGAACCAAGCTGTATCTGCACCCAGTCTCCATCTTCCTTTAAAATCGGGTAGCGCTCTCCTTTTTTCGCTTCCGCTGTAATCCCGTAGCTAAGCCCCGGACCGCTTCTGACGTTCATTTCATCTGTTGCGATGACCGCTTCTCCTTGAGCGGCTGTAACGGAGGAAAGTGGCGGGAAAAGCGCCCCGGCGAAAATAATAGATACAATAAGAACAAAGTATTTCTTGCTCATTGTGTCCTCCTTTCTGATGATCATTAAAAAAGCATTCTTGCTTATTATCGTAAAGTCCTTTCTGATTTTTAAATAAAAATAAAATGATTTGTTTATACTAGGCATAAATACAATCAAAAAGGTGTGCAAATCATGAAATATCATCCAAAAATGGGACGTGCATTTCACGACGGTGAAGCAAATCTGCATTACAGCGATCACGCAGATCCCGAAACGACCGGTTATCTTACTGAAACAGCATCTGAATTTGGTCTTATGTCCAAAGAAGCAGCGATGAGGAAAAACAACCGGAATAAAGCTTGACAGAGAACCCCAATCCCATTATTATAATAGAAATTGAGTACATAGCAAATAATGAAAGATTTGAACCAATAATGGAGAAGAGTAGGTCAGATTGCATGGCTAGAGAGGAACCGCCCCAGGCTGAAAGCGGATCCCATTGCGTCTTTCTCGAAACAACACTCCGGAGGTTTCCTGCTGAACGCGTTAATCCCGTCATTAGGCAGTGAACGTGAACCTGCGTTAAAGGATCGAGCGGGAATATGAATATATTCCAACTAGGGTGGCACCACGGGTATAACTCTCGTCCCTACTATACATGTATAGTAGGGACGAGAGTTTTTTTCATTTTCATCATTACCGATCATTGTATATTTTATAAGGAATACATAAGGAGGCCTACATATGGGATATAGCATTCCAAGAGGAACACAGGATATTCTGCCTGGAGAATCAGGTCGCTGGCAGTTTGTTGAACAAATTATGAGAGACACTTGCCGCACTTATCAATATAAAGAAATCCGCACACCGATTTTTGAGCATACAGAACTGTTTGCCAGAGGCGTCGGAGAATCGACGGATATCGTACAAAAAGAAATGTATACTTTTCAGGACCGAAAAGGCAGAAGCCTGACGCTTCGTCCGGAAGGAACAGCAGCGGCGGTTCGCGCTTTTAATGAAAACAAGCTATTCGCAAATCCTGTCCAGCCGACAAAGCTTTATTATGTCGGGCCGATGTTCCGTTATGAACGTCCGCAGACGGGCCGCTACCGCCAGTTTTATCAGTTTGGAATTGAAGCGATAGGCTCGAAAGATCCTGCAATCGATGCCGAAGTAATGGCGCTAGCGATGAGTATTTATCAAAAAGCAGGCTTGCAAAACGTTAAGCTTGTCATAAACAGCCTCGGCGACCAAGAAAGCCGCAAAAGCTACAGAGAAGCGCTCGTAAAACATTTTGAGCCTCGCATCGAAGAGTTTTGTTCAGACTGCCAGTCACGTCTGCACACAAACCCGCTCAGAATCTTGGATTGCAAAAAAGACCGCGATCATGAGCTGATGAAATCGGCACCTTCGATTCTGACATATTTAAATGAAGAATCAGCCGCTTATTTTGAGAAAGTGAAACAATACTTAAACGATCTTGGCATTTCGTATGAAATTGACTCTAACCTTGTGAGAGGGCTGGATTATTACAACCATACCGCATTTGAAATCATGAGCAATGCGGAGGGCTTTGGCGCGATTACGACACTTGCCGGCGGAGGACGCTACGACGGACTTGTCGAACAAATCGGCGGTCCTGAAGCGCCGGGCATCGGATTTGCGATGAGCATTGAACGCCTGCTTGCCGCAATTGATGCTGAAAAAAGAGAGCTGCCTGTTGATCAGGGAATCGACTGTTATATCGTCACACTCGGCGAAAAAGCCAAGGATTATTCTGTTTCATTGGTGTACAAACTGAGAGAAGCAGGCATTTCCAGCGAAATCGATTATGAAAATAAGAAAATGAAAGGCCAGTTTAAAACAGCTGACCGCCTGAATGCCAGATTTATTGCGATTTTGGGTGAAGATGAGCTTGCCCAAAATAAAATCAATGTAAAGGATGCACAGACGGGCGAACAGATTGAAGTGGCACTTGATGAATTTATACATGTGATGAAGGCAAACCAAAAGGGATAAGGAGTGGAATGTATTGTTTGGAAGAACATATTATTGCGGTGATATAACTGAAAAAGCAATCGGTGAATCTGTAACGCTAAAAGGCTGGGTCCAAAAAAGACGGGATCTCGGCGGATTGATTTTTATTGACTTGCGTGACCGTACAGGAATTGTTCAAGTCGTGTTTAACCCTGATGTGTCAAAAGAAGCGCTTGCTATTGCGGAAGGCATCAGAAACGAATACGTGCTTGATATTCAAGGAAAAGTGGTGGCGCGTGAAGAAGGCACAGTCAATGCGAATTTGAAAACAGGCGCGATCGAAATTCACGCTGATGGAGTGACCGTATTAAGTGCTGCAAAGACACCTCCGTTTGCGATTTCTGATCAAGCTGAAGACGTATCAGAGGACGTCCGTTTAAAACACCGTTACTTAGATTTGCGCAGACCAGCTATGTTTCAAACGATGCAGATGCGACATAACGTGACGAAAGCTGTCCGCAGCTTTTTAGATGATAACGGGTTTCTTGATATTGAAACGCCGATTTTAACCAAAAGCACACCTGAGGGCGCACGTGACTACTTGGTGCCGAGCCGTGTGCACGAAGGTGAATTCTATGCGCTGCCTCAGTCTCCGCAGCTATTTAAACAGCTTCTGATGGTATCCGGCATTGAACGCTATTATCAGATTGCCCGCTGTTTCCGCGATGAAGACTTGCGTGCAGACCGCCAGCCTGAGTTTACGCAGATCGATATTGAAATGTCCTTTATGAGCCAGGAAGACATTATGTCATTGGCTGAAGATATGATGGCAAAGATTATGCGTGAAACAAAAGGTGTGGAACTCAAGCTTCCTCTTCCTCGTATGACGTATGACGAGGCGATGAACAGTTATGGTTCGGATAAACCGGATACGCGTTTTGATATGCTTTTGACAGATGTATCTGACATTGTGAAGGACACAGAATTTAAAGTATTCTCATCCGCTGTGGCAAACGGCGGTGTGGTAAAAGCCATCAATGTAAAAGGCGGAGCTGGCGATTACTCCAGAAAAGACATCGACGCTCTAGGCGCTTTTGCAGCTAACTACGGGGCGAAAGGACTTGCCTGGGTGAAAGTTGAGGCAGACGGAGTGAAAGGCCCGATCTCCAAATTCTTTGATGAAGAAAAGCAGTCTAAGCTGATTGAAGCACTTGATGCTGCTGAGGGTGATTTGCTGCTGTTCGGAGCGGATAAATTCGAAGTCGTAGCCGCATCACTCGGCGCCCTGCGCTTAAAGCTTGGGAAAGAACGAGGGCTGATTGACGAAAATCTGTTCAATTTCTTATGGGTCATCGACTGGCCGCTCTTAGAGCATGATCCGGAGGAAGGCCGTTTTTACGCAGCCCACCATCCGTTCACAATGCCTGTCCGTGAAGACCTTGAGTTGATTGAAACAGCGCCTGAAGACATGAAAGCACAAGCCTATGACCTCGTCTTAAACGGCTATGAGCTTGGCGGCGGTTCGATCCGTATTTTCGAAAAGGATATTCAGGAAAAAATGTTTGCGCTCCTCGGCTTCTCCCAAGAAGAAGCGGCTGAGCAGTTCGGATTCTTACTGGAAGCATTTGAATACGGCGCTCCTCCGCACGGCGGAATCGCGCTCGGCTTAGACCGTCTCGTCATGCTTCTCGCAGGACGTACGAACCTAAGAGATACAATTGCATTCCCGAAAACCGCAAGCGCAAGCTGCCTGATGACAGAAGCGCCAGGGGAAGTAAGCGACGCCCAGCTTGATGAGCTTCATCTTTCCATCAAGAAAAAAGTTAAGAACTAAATTGAGCAGTTCGATTCTTGAAAATCAAAATCGTCTGTGATATGATTTTGACAAGTTAAATAAAGTCCTGATGTGTTAGTTGTACACCTAGTTTTGACCGAACATTTTTTTGATTTGGGAGCCCGCATTTTTAAATGGCGTACATGCCTCTTTTCATTCGGTAAAGAGGACTTACAAGGTTTAAAAGAGGGCACCCACCTGCTGAGAGCGGGTTCAAAACAAAGGAAAGCTGCAACGGCACTATTGGGACTTTATTTTTTGTGCGCAGAAAAATCGGCTGCTCATGGATCAGCCATTTTATAGATGAAACCAGAATACGAATGTGGAGTGAGGTTCTTGTTACACCAGTTTTCACGCAATGAATTAGCTATCGGAAAAGAAGGCCTTGAAACGCTGAAAAACAGCACGGTTGCTGTGCTTGGGGTCGGCGGAGTCGGATCGTTCGCGGCGGAAGCTCTCGCGCGGTCAGGCGTCGGCCGCATTCTGCTTGTCGACAAAGATGATGTGGACATTACAAATGTAAACCGTCAGCTTCACGCGCTTCTTTCAACAGTCGGACAGCCGAAAGTTGATTTAATGAAAGCACGGATCGCAGACATTAACCCTGAGTGTGAAGTGATCGCGTTAAAAATGTTCTATACGGAAGAAACGTATGAGCAATTTTTTGAATATAATATTGACTATGTCATTGATGCGTCAGACACTATCCATTACAAAATCCATTTAATGAAAGAATGTTTGAAACGGGATATTCCGCTCATCTCCAGCATGGGTGCCGCGAATAAAACGGATCCGACACGCTTCCAAATCGCTGATATTTCAAAAACGCACACTGATCCAATTGCGAAGGTCGTCCGTACGAGATTACGCAAAGAGGGCATCAAAAAGGGCGTCCAAGTGATTTTCTCCGACGAAAGCCCGATTGTCATTCGGGAAGATGTCAGAAAAGAAGTGGGGAATGACGAAGCGAAAATCCGCAAAGCAAAAATGCCGCCATCCTCTAATGCTTTTGTGCCGTCAGTTGCCGGTTTGATTATGGGCGGACATGTTGTCATGGATCTTTTGAAAGACATTGAAATCAAACGCGTGAAGGATAAATAACGCATAAGAAACAGCCTTGATTATACGCAAGGCTGTTTTTGTTTTATTTTCTTTTCATTAATTTGTCATACACCTGCTTTAAGGCGGACTCGAATTTTCCTGTCTGTTTCGGCTTGTAATATTGCTTGTTCTTTAAAGGATCAGGGAGATATTGCTGTTCGACCCATCCGTTGTCGTAATTGTGCGGGTATTTATAGTCGATTCCTCTTCCTAATTCCTGAGCTCCTTTATAATGCGCGTCTTTTAAATGCTTCGGAATATCCCCGATTTTTCCGGCTCTGATATCTGCAAGCGCCTCATCGATTGCCAGAATGGCTGAGTTTGATTTTGGTGAGAGGCAAAGTTCAATGACTGCGTTGGCCAGCGGGATTCGCGCTTCGGGAAATCCGACTCGCTCCGCGGTCTGAATAGCGTGCAGCACTCTTGGACCGGCATGCGGGCTTGCTAAGCCGATATCTTCATATGCGATGACAAGCAGTCGTCTTGCGATGCTTTCCAGATCACCGGCTTCAATTAATCTTGCCAAATAGTGAAGAGCGGCATTGGCATCAGAGCCGCGGATCGATTTTTGAAAAGCGGACAATACATCATAATGCGCATCACCATCTTTATCGTGAGAAAAGCTCTTTTTCTGCAAACATTCCTCCGCGGTTTCTAATGTAATATGAATCACGCCGTCGGCTGACTCCTTCGTTGACAAGACGGCCAGCTCAAGCGCATTTAAAGCGGAGCGGACATCTCCTCCGCATCCGCGGGCAAAATGCTCCATCGCCTGATCATCGATGGATACAGAATATGTGCCAAGGCCCCGATGCTCATCATGAAGCGCACGTTCCAGAGCCTGTTTAATCAGTTCCGGTGTTAACGGTTCAAGCTCAAAGATCTGTGTCCGGCTTCTGATCGCCGGATTAATGGCATGATATGGGTTTGCCGTGGTTGCTCCAATCAAAATGATCATCCCGTTTTCTAAATAGGGCAAAAGAAAATCTTGCTTCCCTTTATCCAGCCTGTGAACTTCATCCAGAATCAAAATCACCTGGCCTGACATTTTAGCTTCCTGGGCTACGATTTCCATATCTTTTTTATTGTTAATGACAGCATTGAGCTTTCGAAAAGCAATACTTGTTGAACCGGCGATTGCTGTTGCGATTGATGTTTTTCCAATCCCGGGCGGTCCGTACAAAATCATGGATGACAAATGTTTTGCCTGAACCATTCTGCCGATAATTTTATCTTCAGCCACCAGATGCTGCTGGCCGATAATATCCTCTATTTTTGTCGGACGCATCCGATATGCCAATGGCTTCATCATCATCTCTCCTTACTTAATTACAGGGTAACGGAAAAGCGGACATTAGAAAAGGGGGAAGGCCCGTTTCCGCCTGCCTCAATGAAAATTAGCTGAAGGTATGTTATAATAACAGTTGGTCTATTAGATAATAAACGGACGAATCATATAGAAATTACCATTATAAATGTGGAAAATCATGAAATAACAGAGGTGTTCATGTTGAAAATATCAACTAAGGGAAGATACGGTCTCACGATTATGATCGAGCTTGCAAAAAAGCATGGTGAAGGCCCGACTTCATTAAAAAGCATCGCACAGACGAATAATTTGTCCGAGCATTATTTGGAGCAGCTGGTATCGCCGCTCAGAAATGCCGGTTTAGTGAAAAGCATCAGAGGCGCATATGGCGGATATGTATTAGGCAGCGAGCCGGATGCGATTACGGCGGGAGATATTATCCGTGTACTCGAGGGGCCGATCAGTCCTGTTGAAGTGCTGGAAGACGAGGAGCCTGCCAAGCGCGAGCTCTGGATTCGCATACGGGATGCCGTGAAAGAGGTTTTAGACAGTACAACATTAGAGGATCTTGCCAGCTATACAGACGGAGAGCAAGAAGCTTATATGTTCTATATTTAGATCAGAGGTGTAAACATAATGGAACGGATTTATTTAGATCATGCCGCAACGTCTCCGATGGATGAGCGTGTGCTCGAAAAAATGATACCGCATTTCTCCGGCAATTTCGGCAATCCATCCAGTATCCATTCATTTGGAAGAGAATCTCGAAAATGGGTGGACGAAGCAAGAGCGCAGATTGCAGCAGAAATCGGAGCGGCAGAGCAGGAGATCATTTTTACAAGCGGGGGAACGGAAGCCGATAACTTGGCGATTATGGGAACCGCGCGTGCAAGAAAAGATCTGGGCAAACATATCATCACGACAAAAATTGAGCATCACGCTGTGCTCCACACATGTGAAAAACTCGAGGAAGACGGATTTGAAGTAACGTATCTAGACGTTGACCAAAATGGAAGAGTCAGTGCAAAACAGGTGAAAGAAGCACTGCGTGATGATACAATCCTTGTGACAGTGATGTATGGAAATAATGAAGTCGGAACAGTGCAGCCGATCGATGAAATCGGTGAGCTGCTGAAGGAACACCAGTCATATTTTCATACCGATGCTGTTCAGGCATTCGGATTGCTGCCAATTGACGTAAAAAACAGCCATATTGACCTTCTGTCTGTTTCTGGGCACAAGCTCAACGGGCCAAAAGGGACAGGCTTTTTATATGCAAGTAAAGATGTGAAACTTTCCCCGCTCTTATTCGGAGGAGAGCAAGAAAGAAAACGCCGTGCCGGTACAGAAAATGTTCCCGGCATTGTCGGGCTGAAAGAAGCTATCAAGCTGTCAAGTGAAGAACGGGACGAAAAAAACGAGAAGTATCAATCGTTTAAAACTATCATTGCTGACACGCTTGAAAATGCCGGTGTGGCATTCGAGATTAACGGGGACAAAGAGCATAGTCTGCCGCATGTTCTGAATCTTTATTTCCCCGGTGTATCAGTGGAAGCGCTGCTGGTGAATCTTGACATGGCGGGAGTCGCTGTCTCAAGCGGATCAGCGTGCACGGCCGGTTCAGTCCTGCCGTCACATGTTCTGACTGCCATGTTCGGAGAAGAAAGTGACCGGCTGACGTCCTCGATTCGGATCAGCTTCGGCCTCGGCAATACGGCTGAGCAAGTGAAAACTGCTGCCAAACATGTGGCTGACGTTGTAAAACGGCTCACACAATAAGGCGGCTTAGTTATTGGAGTGAATGAAATGGAAAAACGGCCGGAAGATACTAGAGTTGTCGTCGGCATGTCCGGCGGAGTGGACTCCTCTGTGGCGGCCCTGCTGTTAAAAGAACAGGGCTATGATGTAATCGGAATCTTTATGAAAAACTGGGATGATACGGACGAAAACGGTTTTTGCACGGCGACAGAGGATTATGAAGATGTGATCCGCGTCTGCAACCAAATCGGAATTCCGTACTATGCCGTAAATTTTGAAAAGCAATATTACGAGAAGGTATTTCAATACTTCCTTGATGAATATAAAGCAGGCAGAACACCAAACCCGGATGTGCTGTGCAACAAAGAAATTAAATTCAAGGCATTTTTGGAGCACGCCCTGTCACTTGGCGCTGATTATTTAGCGACTGGCCACTATGCAAGGGTAGACAGAAGCGGCGGCAAAGTCAGAATGTTGCGCGGCATTGATGAAAACAAGGATCAAACGTACTTCTTGAATCAGCTGACAGAAGATACGCTAAGCAAAGTCATGTTCCCGATCGGCGAGCTTCAAAAAAGCCGTGTGCGTGAAATTGCCAAAGAAGCAGATCTTGCAACAGCGACGAAAAAAGACAGTACGGGCATCTGTTTTATCGGCGAACGCAACTTCAAAACGTTTCTCAGCCAATACCTCCCTGCACAGCCGGGCGATATGATGACGATGGACGGAGAAGTAAAAGGACGCCACGACGGGTTAATGTACTACACGATCGGACAGCGTCACGGCCTTGGCATCGGCGGAAGCGGCGAGCCGTGGTTTGCAGTTGGTAAAGATCTTGAAAAAAACATTCTCTACGTGGATCAAGGGTTCCATAACCCGCTTCTTTATTCCGACAAAATCACAGCAACAAATATCAGCTGGGTTCGTTCGGATATCATGAAGGGCGAAGAGATTGTCTGCACGGCAAAATTCCGTTACCGCCAAGAAGATCATAAAGTAACGGTGCGCATGACAGGTGAAGGCGAAGCGGAAGTCATCTTTGATGAACAAGTCCGCGCTGTAACGCCTGGACAAGCCGTTGTCTTCTATGACGGCGAAGAATGCCTTGGCGGCGGAACAATTGATGATGTGTACAAAGACGGAACAAAATTGTGGTACGTATAAAAGATGAAAAACCTCAACACTGAGTTGGGGTTTTTTAATGAAAGGAAGATGATCGGTGGATTATAATCAACTCGGTATAGAGGCGATGCAGGAAGGCGATTACGAGAAAGCGGCAGAGGCATTTACAAAAGCGATTGAAGAAAATAAAGAAGACGCGATTCCTTATATCAATTTTGCTAACCTGCTTTCATCCGTAAACGAGCTGGAACGGGCGCTTGCGTTTTATGATAAAGCGCTTGAATTAGACAATAACGCAGCCACTGCTTATTATGGAGCAGGAAATGTCTATGTTGTAAAAGAAATGTACAAAGAAGCGAAAGACATGTTTGAAAAAGCATTTCGAGCCGGGATGGAAAACGGCGACCTGTTCTACATGCTCGGAACGGTTCTTGTCAAGCTCGAACAGCCTAAGCTTGCACTGCCGTATTTACAAAGAGCGGTCGAACTGAATGAAAATGATACGGAAGCGCGCTTTCAATTTGGGATGTGCTTAGCGAACGAGGGCATGCTGGACGAAGCGCTCAGCCAATTCGAAGCTGTAACAGAGCAAGATCCGGACCACGCCGATGCATTTTATAATGCGGGTGTTGCTTATGCTTATAAAGAAAATCGAGAAAAAGCACTGGAAATGCTGGACAAGGCGATCGACATCCAGCCAGATCATATGCTTGCGCTTCATGCTAAAAAACTAATCGCCCCATCATAACAGGCACAGGAGGAGGGAAAAGCTCGTGCAGCAGCATCCGGATCAGCTTAAACTGGAGGAAGAGCCCTATTTAAAGGGGACAGTCAACACAGTCATCTATCATAACGACACCAATTTATATACGGTTCTGAAAGTAAAAGTCACAGAAACCTCCGAAGCGATTGAAGATAAAGCCGTATCCGTGACGGGCTACTTCCCTGCGCTTCAAGAAGAAGAGACCTACACGTTTTACGGAAAGATCGTAACCCATCCAAAATTCGGGCTCCAATTTCAGGCGGAGCATTTCAAAAAGGAGATCCCGACGACTAAGGAAGGCATCATTCAGTATTTATCGAGTGATTTGTTCGAGGGAATCGGCAAAAAAACAGCTGAAGAAATTGTGAAAAAGCTGGGCGACAGTGCCATTAATAAAATTTTGGCCGACGCTTCCGTGCTTTATGATGTTCCGAGACTGTCAAAAAAGAAAGCTGATACGCTAGCCGGCGCTTTGCAGCGGCATCAGGGACTTGAGCAAATCATGATTTCCCTGAATCAGTTCGGCTTTGGCCCTCAGCTGTCTATGAAAATCTATCAGGCCTATGAATCCGAGACGCTTGAAAAGATTCAGGAAAACCCTTATCAGCTTGTGAAAGATGTAGAAGGGATCGGGTTTGGGAAAGCGGATGAGCTTGGCAGCAGAATGGGACTTTCGGGTAATCATCCTGAGCGGGTAAAAGCCGCCATTTTGTACACGCTTGAAACGACTTGTCTGTCAGAAGGGCATACGTACATAGAAACGGAGCAGCTGATTATCGACACCCAATCACTGTTGAACCAGTCAGCAAGGGAAGGACAGCGCATCACAGAAATGGATGCCGCTAACGCGATTATTGCCCTTGGAGAAAATAAAGACATTGTCATAGAAGACGGACGCTGTTATTTTCCATCGCTGTTTTACGCAGAACAAAACGTTGCAAAGCGTGTGAAACATATCGCAAGCCAAACCGAATATGATGACCAGTTTCCTGAATCAGAATTTCTGCTCGCTTTAGGAGAACTGGAAGAACGGATGAATGTTCAGTATGCCCCGAGCCAGAAGGAAGCGATTCAAAAAGCCCTTTCCTCACCAATGCTTCTTTTAACTGGAGGCCCGGGAACAGGGAAAACGACGGTAATCAGAGGAATTGTCGAACTATACGGAGAGCTTCACGGCGTGTCACTAGACCCGTCAGCTTATAAAAAGGATGAAGCTTTTCCGGTTGTATTGGCCGCACCGACAGGAAGAGCGGCGAAACGGATGAGTGAATCAACGGGTCTTCCGGCAGTCACGATACACAGGCTGCTTGGCTGGAACGGCGCTGAAGGCTTTACCCATACAGAGGATCAGCCGATCGAAGGAAAGCTGTTAATTATCGATGAAGCCAGCATGCTTGATATATGGCTGGCGAACCACTTGTTCAAGGCGATCCCTGATCATATTCAAATCATCATTGTCGGAGATGAAGATCAACTGCCTTCTGTCGGTCCGGGCCAAGTGCTGAGAGACCTTTTGGCATCTAAGGTAATTCCGACTGTGAGACTGACAGACATCTACCGCCAGGCTGAGGGGTCATCAATCGTTGAGCTTGCCCACCAGATGAAAAATGGATTGCTGCCGAACAATTTGACTGCCCCGACGAAGGATCGTTCCTTTATTCGCTGCGGCGGCTCGCAAATAAAAGAAGTAGTCGAAAAGGTTGTCGCCAATGCATTGAAAAAAGGCTATACGGCAAAGGACATACAGGTTCTCGCCCCGATGTACAGAGGGAAAGCAGGCATCAATGAACTGAACGTGATGCTGCAGGACATCTTGAATCCTCCTAAAGAAAAACGGAGAGAATTGAAGTTCGGAGATGTTGTCTACAGAACCGGAGATAAAATTTTGCAGCTTGTCAATCAGCCGGAAAACAATGTGTTCAACGGAGATATTGGCGAAATCACGTCGATATTTTATGCGAAGGAAAATACAGAAAAAGAAGACATGGCCGTTGTTAATTTTGACGGCAATGAAATGACATTTACGAAAAAAGATTTTAACCAGTTTACCCATGCGTATTGCTGCTCTATTCATAAATCGCAGGGAAGTGAATTTCCGATTGTGGTTTTGCCTGTTGTAAAAGGCTACTATAGAATGCTCAGAAGAAACCTTCTTTATACCGCTATTACAAGAGCAAAGAAATTTCTCATTTTATGCGGGGAAGAGGAGGCGCTGGAGTGGGGCGTAAAAAATAATGACGCAACTGTCAGACAGACTTCCTTGAAAAACAGGCTGTCATTACAGATTGAGGAAATGGATGCCGAGCTTGAGGCTTTGCAAAAAGAGCTCCCGTTCAGTGTGCACGATGCCAATATTGGTATGGAAGGCATTACACCATTCGATTTTATGAAAGAAGAACAGCTGTAAAAAGGCTCCCGTGTTAGCGGGAGTTTTTTCATTTGCAGTGGAAGTGATTTCATCGTATGAGTCAAAGGCGCAAAGCAAAACCTAAGCCTGTTCAACAAAAGGTGGTTGATCACACTTTGAGAACATGCCATGAGATAGAAGGATTCCCAGTATACTCAGAACGAACTTCTTGTTATCTTGGGACAATTTCCGATATTTGTTTTTCTCTGACAGGAGATTGTCTCGGGTTTATTCTTGCACAAAAACGGTTTTTGCATCATCATCATGCGCTTTTACGGGCGTGTGATATCTCTTGCATTCTTGATGACCGCATATTGGCCTCGGTCAGTTCTGGCCAGCTTCTGCCTCTTCCGAAGTCATGCTTCACATACGAGCAGATGAAAATGAAGCTTGTGAAATCGCAAGAGGGAGATATATTGGGGATGCTGGAAGATGTATACTTTTGTTTGGACAGGGGCATAATCGTAGCATATGAACTCTCGGACGGTTTCTTTTCTGACCTGGCGGGAAGCAAGCGCCAGATCCAAAAAGCGGATTCGCTTGTCGAGGTGCGGAAAGATGAGATCGTTCTGAACGGATAGAGGTGTGAGATATGCTTATATGCCCGAACTGCAAAAGTAAGGATATCGGGAAAATTGGCGTAAACCAATATTATTGCTGGGGTTGTTTTATTGAACTGACAGTCGCGAAAGGGAAGATTGCAACTCATCAGGTGGAAGAGGACGGAACGTTAAGCAGCTTGGATGATTTGTTTTCTGAGGATGAACGCAGCATCAATTTTTGATCATGAAGGGAGATGCGCAGGATGAATCGGACGATGACTTCTCTTTTGGCATTAGGAGCCGGGGCTCTCGTGTACCGAATGGCGACTCAATCCGATATGCTGAATAATCGAAGCATGAAGCGGATGAGAAGAAGAATAACGAAAATGTTTTAATGTGAAAAAGGATACTCTTTGAGTATCCTTTTTGTTATGAGGAGAGAGAATAATTCCCACCGTTCCTCAAAAGATATAGAAGAGGTGAAAGCAGATGCTTCAAAAACCGGTGCAGCTTTTGTTGTGGGTGGCAATTTGTTTGCTGGTCCTGTTAACAGTTTACGTCTTTTTTATGCTTGATATGTTATGGTCGCCTTTTTGGCTCGTCATAAAAACGATCTTTATTCCCTTAATCATTTCTATTTTTATTTCTTATTTATTACTTCCGGTCACGGAGTGGCTGCACGGCAAAGGATTGCCGAGGACTTTGAGCATCCTGGTGATTTATGTTCTTTTTTTTGGCGGAATTGGCTGGGCGCTGTATAAAGGGGTGCCTGTTTTAATTGTGCAGCTGACGGATTTATCAGAAAATATACCTATGTTTGCCGAAACGTATAACGGGCTCCTTCTTCATGTGCATAACCATACTGATGACTGGCCTGACGGCATGCACCATCGTATAGATAAAATGATCCGCCAGACGGAGGCGTTTTTTGCGGGAACGATAGAAGGTGCAATCAGCGGGATCCGCAACGTGCTTGATTATTTCTTAATTGCGGCAACAATTCCTTTTCTCGTGTTTTATATGGTAAAGGATATTGAGTTGATGAAAAAGACAGTATGGTACTTGACCCCGAAGTCGTGGAGAAAGCGGGGAAGCGCCTTTTTGCGGGATGTGGATGACTCCCTTGGCGATTACATCCGCGGCCAGCTTCTGGTCTGCTTGATTCTCGGCGTGATGGCGGGCATTACGTTCTGGATATTCGGACTTCCGTATCCGTTGATCTTAGGTCTTATTTCTGGGATAACGAATGTCATACCGTATTTTGGTCCGTTTATCGGAGCGATTCCTGCGCTTTTAATTGCGATGACGGTCTCAGTCAAAGCGATTCTTGTTGTGGTGATTACAGTGTTTATTCTGCAGTTTATGGAAGGGAATATCCTCAGTCCGTTCATTGTCGGCAGAAGCCTTAAAATGCATCCTGTCGTCATCATGCTTGCACTGCTTGCCGGAGGAGAGCTTGCGGGAATCGTCGGAATGATTCTGGCTGTTCCTGCGACGGCTGTTTTAAAAGTGATGATGATCCATTTTTTACGGATGAGGACGGAGCATTGACATTGGCGTGCAGCTTGTCTATAATTTCTCGTAGAATACATACGAATCTCGAGTGACGGATCTGAGTACGCCGAAGCCCTGTTAAAGAGAGAAGCTCCGTAAGCTGAAAGGAGCTTTATCAGAAGATCGGAGGAAGCTAATCCTGAGTGCAGTTAATCACTGCCGCATATCCTGCGTTACAGGGTAAAAGGTGACGGGCGAATGTTAAGGCCCGTAATCAGGGTGGTACCGCGAGACAGCTCTCGTCCCTGTGTAAACGCGTGGTTTGCATAGGGGGAGGGCTTTTTTGCTGTCACTAAAGAGAATTTCGATTTTTATAGAGGAGGAAATACAATGAAACACTTAACTTCTGCGGAAGTGCGTCAAATGTTTTTGGATTTCTTTAAAGAAAAAGGACATGCGGTAGAGCCGAGCGCCTCATTAGTGCCTCATGAGGATCCTTCACTGCTTTGGATCAACAGCGGTGTTGCGACGCTGAAAAAATATTTTGACGGCCGTGTTGTTCCGGAAAATCCAAGAATCGTAAACGCTCAAAAAGCGATCAGAACAAACGATATAGAAAATGTAGGTAAAACTGCGCGCCATCACACATTCTTTGAAATGCTCGGAAACTTTTCCATCGGCGATTATTTCAAAGAAGAAGCCATTACATGGGCGTGGGAGTTTTTAACGAGTGACAAGTGGATCGGTTTCGACAAAGAGCTTCTCTCTGTTACGGTTCACCCTGAAGATGAAGAGGCGTATGAATTCTGGGCGAAAAAAATCGGTATTCCTGAGGAAAGAATTATTCGCCTGGAAGGGAACTTCTGGGACATCGGTGAAGGACCGAGCGGACCGAACACGGAGATCTTCTACGACCGCGGTGAGGCATACGGAAACGATCCAGAAGATCCGGAGCTTTACCCAGGCGGAGAAAACGACCGTTACCTGGAAGTATGGAATCTTGTGTTCTCTGAGTTCAACCATAACCCTGACGGTACGTACACGCCGCTTCCGAAGAAAAACATTGATACGGGCATGGGGCTTGAAAGAATGGTATCAGTCATCCAGAATGTCCCGACAAACTTTGATACCGATTTATTTGTTCCAATCATCAAAGCAACAGAAACCATTTCCGGTGAAACATACGGCACAGACAATGTGAAAGATACTGCGTTTAAAGTGATTGCCGACCACATCAGAACGGTTGCCTTTGCTGTCAGTGACGGAGCGCTTCCGTCAAATGAAGGCCGCGGCTATGTATTAAGACGCTTATTGCGCCGGGCTGTGCGTTATGCCAAAACGATCAACATCCACCGCCCGTTCATGTACGATTTAGTGCCGGTTGTCGCTGAAATCATGGCTGATTTCTATCCTGAAGTGAAAGAGAAAGCGGATTTCATCGCAAAAGTCATCAAAACCGAGGAAGAGCGCTTCCACGAAACACTTAATGAAGGGCTTGCCATCCTGTCAGAAATGATCAAAAAAGAAAAAGACAAGGGCAGCAGCGTTATTTCAGGTGCTGACGTGTTTAAATTGTACGATACGTACGGATTCCCGGTTGAGCTGACTGAGGAATACGCAGAAGACGAGAACATGACGGTTGACCATAAAGGTTTTGAAGAAGAAATGAATCAGCAGCGTGAACGGGCAAGAAACGCTCGCCAGGATGTCGGCAGCATGCAGGTGCAGGGCGGCGCATTACGCGAGGTGACCGATGAAAGCACATTTGTCGGGTACTCTCAAACAAAAGCTGATGCCAATGTCATTGTGCTTCTTCAGGACGGCCAATTAATTGATGAGGCTCATGAAGGAGAAAGCGTACAAATTATTCTTAATGAAACACCATTCTATGCTGAAAGCGGCGGCCAAATCGGGGATAAAGGCTATCTCCGCAGCGAACAGGCAATAGTGAGAGTTAAAGATGTGCAAAAAGCGCCGAACGGCCAGCATGTGCATGAAGGTGTTGTCGAGAGCGGTACTGTACAAAAAGGCTTGCATGTAACTGCTGAAGTTGAAGACCATATGAGAAGCAGCGTCATTAAAAACCATACGGCAACGCATTTATTGCATCAGGCACTAAAAGACGTTCTAGGAACTCATGTCAATCAGGCAGGATCTCTTGTGACTGAAAACCGTCTTCGTTTTGACTTCTCGCATTTTGGCCAAGTGACAAAAGAAGAGCTTGAGCAAATTGAAAGAATCGTAAACGAAAAGATCTGGGCGAGCATCCCGGTCAGCATCGACTTGAAGCCGATCGCTGAAGCAAAAGAAATGGGCGCGATGGCTCTGTTCGGCGAAAAATACGGCGATATTGTCCGGGTCGTTCAAGTCGGAGATTATAGTTTAGAGCTATGCGGCGGCTGTCATGTCAGAAATACAGCAGAAATCGGTCTGTTTAAAATCGTTTCTGAATCTGGAATCGGAGCAGGCACAAGACGGATTGAAGCTGTAACGGGACAAGGCGCTTACGTCGAAATGAACAGCCAGATTTCAGTATTACAGCAGGCTGCTGACGAGCTGAAAACAAATATCAAAGAAGTGCCGAAACGGGTTGCGGCTCTGCAGGCTGAACTGAAGGAAGCACAAAGAGAAAAAGAATCTCTTCTTGCGAAACTCGGCAACGTGGAAGCAGGAGCGATCCTGTCGAAAGTAAAAGAAGTTGACGGCGTGAGTGTGCTTGCGGAAAAAGTAAATGCGAAAGATATGAACCATCTGCGCACAATGGTGGATGAACTCAAAGCAAAGCTTGGCTCTGCGGTGATCGTGCTTGGTGCGGTACAAAACGATAAAGTCAATATCTCTGCCGGAGTCACAAAGGATCTCATTGAGAAAGGCCTACATGCCGGCAAGCTGGTCAAACAAGCTGCGGAAGTTTGCGGCGGAGGCGGCGGAGGCCGTCCGGATATGGCACAGGCAGGCGGCAAACAGCCGGAAAAATTAGAAGAAGCTTTGGCTTCTGTAGAAGATTGGGTGAAATCCGTTTTATAATTTGCCCATGTAGTGTAGAATGATGGTAAGATTAGGACCCCAGGCTGAACTTTGCCTGCGAATTTGGGAAAGAGGTGCAAAACGGTGAGCTCGTTTGATAAAACGATGAAATTTAATTTCTCCGATGATTCTGCTGAGACTAACGTAAATGAGGTGCTGATTACAGTGTATGACGCGCTTCAGGAAAAGGGCTACAATCCAATCAATCAGATTGTCGGATACTTGCTGTCAGGTGATCCCGCTTATATTCCTAGGCATCGTGACGCTCGCAATTTAATTCGCAAACTTGAAAGAGACGAATTAATCGAGGAATTGGTGAAGTCTTATTTAGAACAGCATAAAGAGGCGTAAATAAAAAATGAGAATATTAGGACTCGATTTAGGAACCAAAACACTCGGTGTTGCTCTGAGCGATGAAATGGGCTGGACTGCCCAAGGCATTGAGACCATAAAGATCAATGAAGCGGAAGGCGATTATGGTTTATCCCGTTTATCTGAACTGATAAAGGAGTATACTATAGATAAAATCGTGCTCGGCTTTCCTAAGAACATGAACGGAACAGTCGGCCCGAGAGGCGAAGCCAGCCAAACATTTGCGAAAGTGCTTGAAACAACGTACAATGTTCCTGTTGTGCTGTGGGACGAGCGTCTTACCACAATGGCGGCTGAAAAAATGCTGATTGCCGCTGATGTCAGCAGGCAAAAACGAAAAAAAGTCATTGATAAAATGGCGGCTGTTATGATTTTGCAAGGATATCTTGACAGCTTAAATTAAAGCCAGAGGTGAAGGAAATGGAACACGGCGAAAAAAATATTACAATTGTTGACGATCAAGGAAATGAACAGCTTTGTGAAGTGCTGTTTACATTTGAAAACGAAGAGTTTGACAAGTCTTATGTGTTGTACTACCCAATCGAAACAAAAGATGATGAAGAAGTAGAAATTCTTGCTTCCAGCTTCACGCCAAACGAAGACGGTGAAAACGGTGAGCTATTCCCGATCGAAACTGACGAAGAATGGGATATGATCGAAGAAACACTAAACACGTTCTTAGCGGACGAAGACGAAGAATAAAACACCGCGCCAAACCAAAGCCGGAGCCATACTGCTCCGGCTTTTTTCTGCTGTATCAAGGCCCCTTTCCACCTTTTTTTGTAATAAATTGCCGAAATACAATGAATCATGTAGTATAAGAGCTGATGGGAGGAGACCTAATGTATATCAATCAGCAAAAAAAATCATTTTTCAATAAAAAAAGAATCATACTGTCTTCCATTATTGTGCTGCTTCTCATCATTGGCGGGGCATTTTTATATGGGAAATCATTGCTTGAACCTGTAGAAAAAGACAGTAAAACGACAGTTAACATTCACATTCCGAGCGGCTCGTCTGTTTCGTCCATCGCATCGATATTAAAGAAAAACGATGTCATAAAAAGCGAGAAGGCTTTTCAGTATTACGTGAAATATAAAGGCGCTTCCGGGTTTCAGGCGGGATTCTACCATCTGAATAAAGGAATGGATTTGGATGAGATAATTCATAAGCTGACAAGCGGGGCCACAAGCTATGCCTTTCAAATTACCGTGACTGAGGGAGCACAGCTGACACAAATTGCGGCCGCTATTGCTGATGAAACGAAATACTCTAAAAAACAAATCATAGCGAAGCTGGACGATGAAACATTTATCAATCAGCTGAAGAAAGAATTCCCGGACACTGTGACAAACGATGTTTTCAATAAAAACATTAAGCATCCGCTGGAAGGGTACCTGTTCCCGGCTACATACCCTTTTGACGATCCTGACACGTCACTTGAAGACATTATCACGGCAATGATCAAACAGACAAATTCTTACGTGGAAACATACAAATCAGAAATGAAGAAAAATAAACTATCTGTGCATAAGCTGCTGACGATGGCTTCTTTGATTGAAGAAGAAGCGACTGAAAAAGCCGACCGCCATAAAATTGCGAGTGTCTTTTATAACCGCCTGAAGAAGAAAATGCCGCTCCAAACAGATCCGACCGTGCTGTACGCGGCAGGCAAGCATAAAGATCGGGTACTTTATAAGGATCTGGAAATCGATTCACCGTACAATACGTACAAAAACACAGGACTGACGCCAGGGCCGATTGCCAATGCTGGCATGTCGTCATGGGAAGCGGCGCTGCATCCAGATCAAACGGACTATCTGTACTTCTTGGCCAAATCAAATGGTGAGGTCGTATTTACAAAAACGCTAAAAGAGCATAATAAAGCAAAAGAAAAATACATTACCTCAAAAAATGAGAAATAAAAGGAGAGCAAAAAGCTCTCCTTTTATTCGCTTTCCGCAAGGTTTTATGATAAAATATATCGGGTTGTTTACCGATGTATCATGATGTATTCAGAGAGTGTCCTGTGTAAAAAGACTGGGGCACTCCTTTTTAGAACGGAGCTGTTTGTTGTGACTGACCGGTATGAACAAATAAATGACTATATAGAAGCATTATTGAAGCCTCGGCCGGAAAACGTGAAGAAGCTTGAAGCATATGCAGAAGAACATCATGTCCCGATCATGGAAAAAGCGGGCATGGAGGTGTTGCTTCAAATTTTGTCTGTGAAACAGCCGAAAAAAATACTAGAAATCGGAACGGCCATTGGTTATTCCGCCATTCGAATGGCGTTGGAGCTGCCGTCTGCTGAAATATATACAATTGAACGCAATGAGAAACGGCATGAAGAAGCGGTAAACAATATCAAGGAATTTCAGCTTGATGACCGGATTCATGTTTTTTACGGAGACGCGCTTGAATTAGCCGACGCCGTTCATGTAACCGCGCCTTACGATGTCATTTTTATTGACGCTGCAAAAGGTCAGTATCAAAACTTTTTTCATTTATATGAACCGATGCTTTCACCGGACGGGGTGATTTTAACAGACAACGTGCTGTTTAAAGGTCTGGTGGCAGAGGATTACAGCAAAATAGAACCGAAAAGAAGGCGCAGGCTGGTAACAAAAATTGATGAATATAATCATTGGCTGATGAATCATCCCGATTATCAAACTGCGATTATTCCTGTCGGGGATGGACTTGCGATTAGTAAAAAGAAGAGGTGAACGTCATGAAAAAACCAGAGCTCTTAGTGACGCCGACGAGTACGGCGGACATTTTGCCGCTGATACAGGCGGGAGCAACTGCGTTTTTAGTTGGGGAACAGAGATACGGCTTGAGATTAGCCGGAGAATTTTCTCGTGAAGATGTAACAAAAGCCGTAGAGATGGCTCACAAAGAAGGGGCAAAAGTATACGTTGCTGTAAATGCAATTTTCCATAACGATAAAGTAGGTGAGCTTGGCGAATATCTGGCTTTCTTAGCGGAAACCGGTGTCGATGCAGCGGTATTCGGTGATCCTGCCGTGCTTATGGCTGCTCGTGAATCTGCGCCTGACATGAAGCTTCATTGGAGCACAGAAACGACAGGCACCAACTACTATACATGCAACTACTGGGGACGAAAAGGCGCGGCGCGTTCTGTGCTTGCCAGAGAGTTAAACATGGACAGCATTGTGGAGATTAAAGAAAACGCTGAAGTCGAAATTGAAATCCACGTGCATGGAATGACGTGCATGTTCCAATCGAAGCGTTCTTTGATTGGAAACTATTTTGAATACCAAGGCAAAGTCATGGACATTGAAGGAAAGAAAAAAGAATCGGGCATGTTCTTGCATGATAAAGAACGTGATAATAAATATCCGATTTTCGAAGACGAAAACGGCACGCACATCATGAGCCCGAATGATGTGTGCATCATTGATGAGCTTGAGGAATTGATTGATGCAGGCATTGATTCTTTCAAAATCGATGGTGTCCTGAAAACGCCTGAATACCTAATAGAAGTCACCAAAATGTACAGAGAAGCGATTGATCTGTGTGTGGAAAACCGTGACGAATACGAAGCGAAAAAAGAAGACTGGATTGAACGCATAGAAAGCATCCAGCCAGTGAACAGAAAAATCGATACCGGATTCTTCTTCAAAGAAACGGTTTATTAATCAAAAGGAGGTTAAGCTATGACTGCCGTAAATGATAAAATATCCACAATCGTCAATGGGAAGCGTGTGATTACAAAAAAGCCGGAGCTCCTCGCACCTGCGGGTAATCTTGAAAAGCTGAAAATCGCTGTTCATTACGGAGCGGACGCGGTCTTTATCGGAGGACAGGAATATGGGCTGCGCTCAAATGCCGATAACTTTACGATCGAAGAAATTGCAGAAGGCGTTGAATTCGCGAAACAATATGGCGCGAAGATCTACGTAACGACAAATATTTTCGCCCATAATGAAAACATGGACGGGCTTGAAGAATACTTGAAAGCACTTGGAGACGCCAACGTTGCCGGCATCATTGTGGCAGATCCGCTTATTATCGAAACATGCCGCAGAGTGGCGCCGAATGTTGAGGTTCACTTGAGCACACAGCAGTCTCTTTCAAACTGGAAGGCTGTCCAGTTCTGGAAGGAAGAAGGCCTTGACCGCGTCGTGCTGGCACGTGAAACAAGCGCTCTGGAAATCAGAGAAATGAAAGAAAAAGTAGATATCGAAATCGAATCCTTTATTCACGGCGCGATGTGTATCGCATATTCCGGCCGCTGTGTCCTGAGCAATCACATGACAGCGCGGGATTCCAATCGCGGAGGCTGCTGCCAGTCATGCCGCTGGGATTATGATCTTTATCAAACAGACGGTGCCAACGCCGTTGCCTTGTATGGTGAAGAAGATGCGCCATTTGCGATGAGCCCGAAAGATTTGAAGCTGATTGAATCCATTCCGAAAATGATCGAAATGGGCATCGACAGCTTAAAGATTGAAGGTCGCATGAAATCAATTCACTATGTAGCAACAGTTGTCAGCGTATACCGCAAAGTCATTGACGCCTATTGCGCTGATCCGGATAACTTTGTGATTCAAAAAGAATGGCTTGAAGAGCTTGATAAGTGTGCCAACCGGGACACTGCGACAGCTTTCTTTGAAGGAACGCCAGGCTATGAAGAGCAAATGTTCGGTGAGCACGCCAAAAAAACGACGTTTGATTTTGTCGGCTTAGTGCTGAATTATGATGAAGACACACAAATGGTCACACTTCAGCAGCGCAATTTCTTCAAAAAAGGCGACGAAGTGGAATTTTTCGGTCCGGAAATCGAAAACTTTACACATACGATTGAAACCATTTGGGACGAAGACGGTAATGAGCTAGATGCTGCCCGCCATCCCCTGCAAATTGTCAAATTCAAACTAGACAAAAAGATTTATCCGAGCAACATGATGAGAAAGGGGAAGTAACACCCATGGGTAAGAATCCAGTAGTCATTGGGATCGCAGGAGGTTCCGGTTCAGGAAAAACGAGTGTCACACGGTCCATCTATGAACAATTTAAAGGGCACTCGATTTTAATGATCCAGCAAGACCTTTATTATAAAGACCAAAGCCATCTTCCATTTGAAGAAAGGCTCAACACAAACTATGATCATCCACTTGCGTTTGATAATGACTATTTAATCGAGCATATTCAAGATCTATTGAATTACCGCCCGATTGAAAAGCCGATTTACGACTATAAGCTTCACACACGTTCAGAAGAAACGGTTCACGTAGAGCCCAAGGATGTTATTATCCTTGAAGGCATTCTAGTTCTTGAAGACAAAAGGCTCCGTGATCTGATGGATATCAAGCTTTACGTTGATACAGACGCTGACTTGCGTATCATCAGACGGATTATGAGAGATATTAATGAGCGCGGCCGCTCTATTGACTCTGTCATTGAACAATATGTGTCAGTTGTCCGCCCGATGCATAACCAATTTGTCGAGCCGACGAAACGATACGCTGATATTATTATCCCGGAAGGCGGACAGAATCACGTCGCAATTGATCTGATGGTCACGAAGATTCAGACGATACTAGAGAAAAACCTTATGCAATAAGTTTTTGGAGTGGGTGGGCAAGGTCAAAAATATGATCTTGCCCATTTTTTGCCCACAGTTTTTAAGACAATGTATTTTCTTTTCATTCTATTGCTCTTTAGAACCTCGATAATAACATGAAAAAGACACAGCAATTCCTTACTGTGTCCTGTTTGAATTCTTATTGTTCTTGACTGCGAAAATTGAGGCACAAATAACACATATGATCTGTAAGATGATTCCGATCACCAATGAATAGTCAAGGACATTTTCTAATGCAAAGCCTGCTATAAGAAACCCTTCGGATAAAATAATGAACAATACTACATAGTTCATCCTCAACTTCATCATTTACAGCACCTCCCTTTCCATTATTATACTATTGGTCACACTTAACTTAAAACTAACTCAAGAACAAAGGTTAGGAAAAGTCTTTAAAAGATTTCATTTGCAACAGCATTGAATTGAACGATTGCTTCAGTTTTGGTATCTTTCATGATGTGCGAATAAATATCTAATGTTGTTTTGGAGGAAGCATGTCCTAAACGTTTTTGAGCTTCCTTCAATTTAACTTCTGCGTCAATCAGCAGTGATGCATATGTGTGTCTCAGGTTATGGGGAGTGATCCGGGTGACATCGGATTTTTTTATATAAGTGTCTAATTTATAATTGAAATTCCGGGCAGGGATAGGGCGGCCGGTTTTGTCTGTGAACACAAATCCCTCATCCTTATACTGGTCTCGGTTTTCCATTTTGATGTGATTCTGTATATGTTTCAGTATTCTTAATTGATTGATGACTTGGGGCGGCACAGGAACATTTCTTATTGAGGATGAAGTTTTGGGACTGAGCAATTTATAATTGTCTCTCAGACCGCCTTGCTGATACAACGTATAGCGAACTCGTATGATTGATTCCTCGAAGTCTATCTTGTCCCATTTTAAAGCCACAGCTTCACCAATTCTAAGCCCTGAATAAACGAGCAGGATAAACATTGCTAAATCTTGCGGTCGACCTCTCCTTTTTACACATTGTAGGAATTGAGATATCTCTTCCTTCTCCCAGAATTTAATGTCTTTCAGATCCTGATCATCTGTGACTCGTTCAGCGTCTTTTGCACGAGGCAAACGAATCCCCACAAGTGGATCAAGTTTGAAGTATTGATCTCTCATAGCATTTTTAGTCATCATCTTAAAAACTTGGTGTACGCCTGTTAGCGTGTTCTTTGCATAATCAGGGGCTATGTCATTCAGAAATTTTTGATACATAGACGCATTGATGTTTTTCACCTTGATGCTTCCGATATGTTTTTTTATGATGACCATGCTATCTTTCCGGGCCTTCCACGAGCTTTCTTTTACAGTGTGTTTGTACGTGTCAAACCACAAGTCTAAATACTCTGAAATTGTAATGGAATCGTTCTTCTCATAGAATTGTTGGTCAATATTTAATTCAGCCTCTGCAGCTGCGATCATAGCTTCTTTCTTTGTTCGGAAGCCTTTTTTAGTTTTTTCTCGACGTCTTCTGGTTATAGGGTCATTGTAAGTGATTCTATATTCCCAGTTATCCCCGCGCTTCCTATAACTCGCCATGGGTACTCCCTCCAAACTTTTTCTAAAATATAACTCTAATACTATTATGCAATGTTACATATTGTTTTTGTAGGAAAAAATACACGAAGTTGATACTAAGGCAGTAAATCAATAATAATTGATTCTATTAATTTTGAATTAAAATAACATATAAAATATATCTTTTTAGTCAGAATTATGGTATAATAAAGAAGAATCGGAAAATTATTTCTATTTAAATTTTTTGTTCTTTCTTTGACTCTTTCGTCATTAATCGACAATCTTTTTTTGTTCAGTATGTTAAATTAATTTTGAAATGGTGATTATGATGAGTGAAGGTATAGTTGATGTTAGAAATCATTTAAAGCGTATAATTGAGTCTTCGGATGAAAAACAGAAAGAGATTGCCGATAAAATTGGGATTAGTGCTGCCCACTTAAGCAAGTTTTTGAATGGGCAAGAAATTTCACTTTGGATGGTGTTGGAGATAGTGCGTTATCTTGATAAGGATAACGAGGTCGATATCATGCGCCAATGCTGTCTTGAGGCGACTAAGAAGAATATAAAAACTGCTTTTGAATATGCTCATTCAAAAAGTTTGGACTCAGTCACTTGTATGTTGCTTAACAAAACATTGGACGGAAATAACAGAGAGTTAAAGGAATGGGCAATAGTCTATCAGTGGCAACTATGGTCAAAACACAATCGTGTTTATAGCGAAGTTGATTACCTTGAGATGTTGAAAGAGCTGCAACCTAATTCTGACGACTTAAAAACACTTTTGCAAATTCTTGAGATGCTTTGTTTTTATTATAGTGAGAAGTATGATTTGTCTCTACACTACATAAGAAAAATTCACAATATGCTTCCTGAAATGAAAGATCCGTTTATTAAAAAAGCATTTTTAAGCCGCACAGATGAAGCTCTTGCCAATATGTATCTTAAGTTTGAAAATGAAATAGACAAATCTAGAAGAGTTGCTGAAAAGCTTATCGAAAGAAATTTTAGTGTTAATTCTGTGACTAATGGATATTTTATATTGGGTTTATCTTATTTATTTGAATCATACGAGAAAACATCAAACTTTCTCAAGAAAGGAATTCAGTTAAATAACACGAAAGAAAGATATTTTGTAGCAAATGACTTACGAGAACAATTAGCGATAACAAACCTATTCTGGAATAGACCTGTACCAGAAGAATATATAGTGACTGATTTTATTAAATCTGTTGTCAATAAAGCTAATTTGAAATATTTTTATGATGACAAATACTATTCAGCCTTAGCTTTTTATTTTGACGGGAGAAGAGAAAAAAATCAGGAGAAACTACTGTTATCGCTGCATGTTTTTTGTGAAAAGAAAGATTACTTTAGAGCAAATCTACCAAAAATAGAGTTGCTAAAATTAGGAGTTGATTATAATATATTAAAAAGGGAGGTGAAAATTAGTGAAAAAGACAATTATAGGAGTTTTGATTACTTTAGCAATAGCACTAGCATTTGTTTTTAGTGCAAATAGCGCGGATGCTCCGGCTTCTAAGAGCAATATAGTCGTTCCATCAACAGGAACTAAACAACTGGCTGATCCTCCAGTTGGAATGAGTTATAAGTTAACCAAAGAAACACCAAAACCTAAAAAAGAAAAAGCTATATTTTATTAAAAAGACGCTGCCAATTACATAGGCAACGTCTTTCGTGTTTTTGAAGGGGATTTCCTATTTTGACAAAATGAGAAAATAGGAAATCCTCATCACAACATTTATTTTCACAATGTATTCAATTATAATAGGAACTAATGTTCTGATGAGGGGATAAAGAAAATGGCAATTGTTTTTGATCAATTACTCAGTATTATTAAACAAACAAAAAAAGAAGATCAAAATCAATCTTCTTCTAAATCATCCAAAAACTTAGCTTTGGATTCACGATAAGACTTAAGAGCGTTTAACATAAATTCTCTTTCATCTTCGGTGATTTTTTTGCCTTCGTTGTCTATTATGTCAGCTTTTTTAATTGTATCGAGGGTTAAGTTTCTAGAGAATACTAATTCTTTTTCTTCTTCACTCATTTTATTTAGTTCATCTTCGACTGTAGCGAAGTAGGAAACATCTACATTAAAATATTTTGCAATCGCGTTTAGTTTTTCATAAGAGGGCTTTTTAATTTTATCTCCTGCCTCAAGTTTAGAGAGATAACCTTGTGTGACACCTGTAGCATCAGCCAGTTGACGGAGAGTCATCTTTTTTTGCTTTCTTAGTTTTGCGATATTCCGTCCAATTATTTTATTTTTTTCCATTAGAAAGCAATCACCTTTCTATTCAAAAAAATTCGTTGTTTACTGTAGTCAATATTATAACATGTATTGATTCCTGTAGGATACAAATTCATCAAATAGGGGTTTACAAAGTAATGAGTAAGGTGCTATATTTGATTTAAGTTATTCCTGTAGGAATATTTTAAGGGGGTGAGAATATTGAATAGTAATATCATTTTCGGTGAGAAAATTAGAGAAATACGCAAAGACAAAAATATGTCCTTTAATGAATTTGCTGATTTCACAGGGTTTACAAGCTCTTATATTTATAAGTTAGAGAATGGGAAAATAAATCCTACCCTAAAAAGCATTAATCAATTCTGCGAAAAATTAAATGTTCCTGTTGTGTATTTTTTTTAGGAAAGAAGTTTCCTGTAGGAATATTAGGAGGAGGGATAACTTTTGAAAATAGAACTTGAACAAACAGATATTGAAAGAATTACAAACGATGTTATCGCAAATGTGAGTGCGGCTTTGATACCTAAAATTCAAGAAATGATTTCAGTTTTATCCTCACAAGACCAACTTCTGACTAAAAAAGAAGTGTATGAGGGGATCTTGAAATGCACAGCTAGAACAGCAGAGGAGTTATATTTCAGTCAGCCTGATTTTCCGGTATTTGAACTACCGGGGCGGCCCGGATCAGGAAAAACACAACAGAGGTTTTCGCGGCGTGCAGTCGAGGCGTGGATTGCTCAAAAAAATTGCACTAGAGCGGAAAGGATTGGATGAAATGTTCTTAGTAAGTCATGTTTGGCAAAATAACAAATTTCATTTGGTGATCAGTGAATCTGAGTCAACTCATCAAAAAGCTTTGGATAAAATTCTTTCTCAAGACGGAAAGGTTATCCGAAGTGAAAGAGCTGACAATCTATTGGGAACAGTCATCGTTAACGGAAAGAGATCGCCCTGGCCTTTAACTAAGTCGGAAAGGATTGAACAAAATGTCTGAGGTTAAGTGGATTAAGTTAAGCACTCAGATGTTTGAGGACGAAAAAATTAAGTTAATAGAGCAAATGCCTGAATCAGATACGATTTTAATTATTTGGGTCAAATTACTTTCTCAAGCTGGGAAAACCAATGCTTCTGGATACATTTATTTAAGCGAAAACATACCTTATACAGAAGAAATGCTTGCAGCTATTTTTGGACGTCCTTTGGGTACAGTAAGGCTTGCACTGCAAACGTTTAGACAATTTGGAATGATTGACATTACTGATGACAATTACATATCAATCTCAAATTGGGAAAAGTATCAAAATCTTGACAGATTGGAAGAAATTAGGGAGCGAAACAGGATAAGAAAGCAGAGACAAAGGGATAAGCAAAAGCTTTTATCTGTTGATAAAAGTATGTCACGTGACGTCACGGAAAAAGTCACGCCGAGTCACGCAACAGATATAGATAAAGAATTAGATATAGATAAAGAAAAAGATAAAGATATATTGTCGGGTAAACCCGACGACTCATCTTCTTCAAAAAAAGAAAAGGAAGAGATTCCATACAAACTGATCATTGATCTATTGAACAAAGTAGCGGGTACACGATACCGACATACTACACCTAAAACAAAAAAAGACATCAAGGCACGCTGGAACGAAGGTTTTCGCTTTGAAGATTTTAAACATGTCATTCTAGTAAAAACAGATGAATGGCTCAATGATCCTGCTATGAATAGATTTTTACGTCCTGAAACATTGTTCGGTACAAAGTTCGAGTCTTATCTTAACCAAAAAGGAGGCTTATCACATGGAGGAAATCACAAGGGAGCGGGCAGCCGCAGTCAAGGGCGAAATATCTCGGAGGATGACATTCCATACTGATGAAGCTGGAAATCCTGTCTACTGCAATAAACATACAAGAATTATCAGCAGCAAAGAAAAGCCTTATCCTGTTCAACTGATGAAGCTGCATGACGGCTCAGTAAAATGCCCGATGTGCGAAAGGGAACAGCGCAATAAGGAGATTGAACAAGAAGCTGAGACATGGCGCCGGCAAGTAGAGAGAAAGGTTCTTTCTACACATTCGCTTATTGCTGATCCAACTCTTGTAAAGGCAACGTTCGAAACGTTTCATTGTTACAACAATGAGGACGCAGAGAACAAATGCCGGATGCTTGAACTGGTAGACCAGATCAAAGCGGGCGCGGTCATGAATATATTTCTAACTGGCGAGTCCAACGCTGGAAAGAGTCATCTTGCAATATCTGCTCTTAAAGAACTGAACAAACAGAATTCAGAAGAATATGCAAAATCAGCGCTTTTCGTTAATAGTGATGCACTTATGCGACGTATCAAAAGTTCTTTCAACGATGATTCTGAAAAGCTTACGGAGTTTAAGGCAATCGAACTGCTTACACGAGTCGATTACCTCGTTATTGACGACTTAGGGAGCGAAGTGGGTGACACAGATAACGAGAAAAGGACAGCACCTGATTTCATTCAAAGAGTTTGGTATGGGGTCTCTACTGGCAGACAAGGCAAGGTGACCATAGTGACAACAAATCTTACCGGCGTTGCTTTAGCAAAGCTTTATGACAGAAAGACCGTCAACCGCCTTACAGCCCATCTTGAACAAATTGATTTTGAAGAGAAGCAAAAGAACAAGGGGCGTAAGACACCGGCTCTGCTGAATTAAGGGGGGAAACAAATGGTACAAGCAGTGATGCCCGGCGTTTGGGAGCTCAAGCCAGAACGGAAGCTTACTGACGCTGAGCGCAAGCAAGAGGTTAATAAACTCATTGCTCACATTGATCAGAAAATAGCAGACTATCAAAACTCTAGGAGGAATGCAGTGTGAAACATGGTAAACGTCCAACACGCGCGCAAATGGACATTATCAAGGCAAACGGTCTAACTGTTGAAAACTGGCTCGTATCAAAAGATTTGCGGCAGGAGCATCGTCTCATTCTAGTTCATCGGAATACTGGGAGAGTTAGGAAGTGTTTGGCATGAGTGTCGTAGCCCTTGCTGGTCGGTTAGAAATTGCCTTGGTGGATCTTAATTTTGAATGGTCCCTGGTGCAAATGCGTCAGGTTGTTGATTATTGGTACGACGGAAAATCCATTTATGACATAGCTGAGCTGCTGAACAGAAAGCCGGATGAAATCATTTTGCTGATTGTAGACTTTGCAAGAGGCCGCGCGCTTCCGCCACGTCCCTACGGGTTAAATGCGAATAACCGAATCTTCATCAGTAAAAAGCATCTGAGAGAAAAAAAAGATAATTTGAAGCGGTTCGTGCAGGATAGTCCGGTGTATATTCCATTCATCGAAAAAAACTTTGTCTGGAATGATTGGGAGATCAAGAGATTCCGTGAAATGTGGGAAGCCGATGATTCAATCATCTGGATATCAAAGCAGCTTAATAGAGACATAGATGAAGTGTTATTCCTGATCATTGATCAAGCGGGCAAAGGTATCATTGATCCGCGGAAAAACGGACTTCTCGGAAAGGATGCGACAGAGCATGATCTTATCAGGCAGCGCCTTCCCTTTTGAGAAAGCAACCATTCACCAGCTTATGATCATTGTGAGGTATGAAGAATGCCCGGCTGACTATAAAAATGCTGCGATGCAGTTATTGATCAAGAAGGGAGCGGAGACAGTTGAAATGGACAGAACGCCAGCACTTGATTGAATGGCTCACTATTTTGGGCGGATACGGAAAAGCATTTCTGGAACGCCAGTCAGACAATGAAATTGAGACACTTTACAATCTACGCATCAAACAATTAAACGAAGAGTAAGGAGGCGAGGATATGACAGAAAATAAAGACTTACGTCAGCATGGGGAAGTCATTACATGGGTTATGACGGAAGAGGAGCGTTTGGAGTATATAAAAAAACATCCAATCATCCCAACAGAAGAACCACAGACGAAGCTGCAAGTTTTCCCGTTGAACGATTGGATGTGACGGCCAACTGATCAGCCGTTCCCGTATGGTAAATAATAAAAACTCGACACTTTTATTATACCATACGGGGGCGTTTACAGTGAACTGTCCAAAACATATAGAAAATCTCGAACAGGTAATAAATCAAATTGAAAATAACAAAAATTACGTCATTGTGATTGACGGAAACAATAGATCATTCAAGTTAACGGAAATGCCGGAGCACGGAAAAACCATCGTGCAAACATCAAAAGGCAATCTTTCAAGAATTGATTTTGAAATCGGCTATAAAATGTGACGCAGAGGGGCCGGTCCTCTCTGCGATATGGGAGGAACGGACATGAACCAATATAAATTCACTTTATTATCGGGCGTTGTGTTTCGTAAAGATATTTCAGGGGTTTGTTATACCGAGCTGGGTTCTAACAGTCTACCACTCGGCAAGGATCAGGCGGTAAACCTTCTTGCTGATGAAGTTATTGGGCTAAAGGAGATCATCGAGGAAAACAAGCGCCAACAGGAAGTCACGGTACATCAATTCCGGCAGGCACATAAGGATATTCAGCAACTAAGTGGCGATAGGAAACGATACAAACAGGCATTAGAGAAGATCATTACTAATCTGAACTTCGCGATAACAGTTGCCCAAAATGAATTGGAGGGTGATGCGCAATGACTCCTTTGAAATTAAAGGAGGGAGCCAGTTTACAGATAAATACGATTTATTTAATGGACTGTATAAAAGGGATGAAACTCATCCCTTCCCAAAGTATAGATATGATTCTCTGTGATCTTCCATATGGAATAACGAATTGTAAATGGGATTCCGTAATTGATCCGGTTGCCCTCTGGTCCGAATACGAAAGAATTATAAAAGATAACGGAGCTATTCTGCTATTCGCTCAAACTCCTTTTGATAAAGTGCTGGGAAGCAGCAATTTAAAACTGCTTCGTTATGAATGGATATGGGAAAAGACTGCCGCAACAGGCCATTTGAACGCTAAAAAGATGCCAATGAAGGCTCATGAAAATATACTCGTTTTTTATAAGAAAACGCCTATATACAATCCTCAAAAAACATCAGGCCATAAACCTGTTAACAGTTATAAGAAGAGGATTGACGTTCAAAACCGTACAGACATTTACAACAAGACAAGCAAAGAAATAAGTGGCGGCGGAGCTACTACCCGTTATCCAAGAAGCGTTCTTTGTTTCCCCTCTGATAAGCAAAAGGAACGTATACATCCGACACAAAAGCCAGTTGCTCTTTGTGAATATCTGATAAAAACATACACAAATGAGGGGCAATTAGTTTTGGATAACTGCATGGGATCAGCTACTACTGCAGTTGCTGCATTGAACGCCAATAGAAATTTTATAGGGTTCGAAATTGATGAAGAGTTCTTTTTAAAAGGCAAACAGCGAATAAAAGAAGCGAAGCAAAAGAACATTCAGCTTGAGTTGTGTCTTAAATAATAACGCCTTTGAGCGGTATTGGAGGAATTATAGTGATACCTTTACAAGTTGAGCTGCAGCGGGCAGTCAAAGCCACAAAAGACGAAGCGATGACCATTTATGAGGCGGCGCAGTATTTAAAGGTTGAGGTTGAGGCAGTACCTATGTTGGTGGCTCAAGCAGAGGATTTGAAGATGATTGGGAATGAAGCAATTATTGCAAAGCGTGATAAAACAAATAGCTGGCTTATATTGTTGATTGTTATAGGTGCTTTTTTTGTTATATCTATATTGCCTTATTGGATTACCGGATAAATTCAAGGATAACCATGATAAATGAGTTTTCATTTGATTAATTATTAAAATTTTAGAAGAATAAGGTATAATGTGATTATTAAGTCCTGGAGTAAAAGGAGTTTTATTTTGGATAGCGTAAAATTTACCTTATTTGATGTAAATCGATTTTGGACAGGTTTTAATGATTATAAAAAGTTCAAAGTAGACAATAAAGAACATGATTTTTTTCAACTGTTTCGCAATGAAATTCCCGCGTCTATCGGAAAAGCCTTAAAAGAAAGGCAATTCAAAAATCTAGACCATATCAGCATAAAAGCCTCTACAGGTACAGGTAGGATTTCAGATTCATTTTGGATTGCTTTTCTTGATGATCGTTTAACAACTAAAGGGAATAGAGTATCAACACAAGTAGGGATTTATATTGTTATTTTGTTTTCAGAAGACGGTCAAAACTTTTATTTGAGCATTGCCACAGGTACTGAAAAATTCAGTCTATCAAAAATTAGAGAACAAGCTAAACAAGGTAGAGAATTTTTTGCAAAACAAATTCAATCAAATGATGAGTTATTAGGTTTTAATACAAATGAATTTTATTTGGGTAAATCTGAGAGACCGAAAAAATATGCTGCCAGTGCTCTTATAAACAAGAGATATAATTTATTTACATTTGATGAAGCGCAATTGCTTAAAGATTTAATTACCTTAAATGATCTCTTTTACGATTATGTCTATGAACATTATTTAGAAGATAATAATAGCCAAACGCAATTAGACAGTCTTGAAAAGAAAAAAATGACTATAAGAAGAGTTATAAATGTAGAAAAATATAAACAGCTACGTAGAGAGAAAGAAATTGCTAATGAGCTTACTGGAAAAGCAGCAGAAGACTTTGTATTTAATAAAGAAAAAGATGTTTTAATAAAAGAAGGCAGAACTGATTTGGCTCAAAAAGTTGATTGGATTTCAAGTAGAGAAGATGGGCACGGATATGATATAAGGTCTTATTTTCCGGACGGCACTGACAAGTTTATTGAAGTTAAAGGGACAAAGTTCAAAAACAGTAACTATCAGTTCTATTTATCCGAACGTGAAAGAGTTATTGCTAAAGAAAAAGGCAATCAATATGTTTTGGTATTAGTTGAAAATGTCGGTAATCCGAATCTTACAAGAATTATAAAAGAGGTTAGAGATCCTATTTGCAGCATATCTTTTAAGCCAATTAATTATTTGTGTTCTCTAACAATACCGGAAGTGAAGGAAAATGAGTAAATTTAAATTATTTCTTAGAATATCTATATCTTACATAAAAATTTTAGGAGCTTTTGCTGCTCTGCTTGTTGGCTTATCAGCTATCCTACTTTTCTTAGAATATAAAGGGTGGAATAAATGGAGTCCTGATATTTTTGTAATCGGATCGCATATGTCTGTGTGGCTTGCAATCTTTTTCATAAATAATGCAGCGTTTTCTTTTAATAAGAAACCAAATAATCTCTATGAGTGGTTGAATAATCCTATTCTAATGAAGGAAGACGATTTTTTAGCTGGTTTAAAAAAAGAAAAAATAAATGATCTAATGTGGAATTTAGAAAAAATAAGTAAATCCATATTATTTTACGCAGATTTTAATATCAACAAACTAAGATTGTTAAAAAGCTACATAAAAACAAACGATACAGAAGGTAGTCGAGAAATTTTAATTCGAACTATACTCACCTTATTATCAGGACCAATATTTTTAATTGTAATAAAGAGTCCTAAGATTCTAGGTTGGATAAAAGTGGAGCAAACTGGCGCTAATGAAACAGTAATGGATATTACAACGATTATTACAATTTTGATTATATTTGGTTTTTTTCTAAATGCGATAATAACAGATCTCTTTGCTAGTAAAAAGAAAAACAAGCTACTTGAAGAGATTATAGATGCGAGCATAGAAAGCTTAAAAAAGAATTAATAGTCCAAGATGGAGACGCCTGCGGACACTAATCACTGTACAGAGAAAATCTGTGCTTTGGTTGGTGTCCGTTTTTTATTTGAACGGAGGGATGGCATGAAGAAGAGGAAGAAAAAGCCCAATAAAAACGCACAGGAGCGTCCTGACTGGTTTTAGCGGCAAATGATGGGCAAGAAAGGCAAACATTGAAAAGAGGCAAAGGCGGGGCATTAAGACGTAAATAAACGGGAGGGTAAAAATATGAATCAATTAACATTAAACATTCCTCAGATTGACGAAGAAGCGACTAAATTAAAAGCAGAGAAGCTGCTGGATCAATACCGGTTATATCTCTTACAGGTGCCAGATGATTTTTTGCCAAAGGTTACACCTACTTACAGCATTGTTCCGCCGAGCATTACGAATGAATTTCATTCATCGACGGAAGATGCTGCATTAAAGCGTCTTGATTGGGAGATTCAGCGTGACAAATTCTTAAAAAGGATTCAAAGGGCAGTTAACCGGCTTTCTCAAAGAGAACGGCAGATCATTGTCATGCTCTATATGCAGCCGGAAGAAATGTATGATTATGAAGTATATGCAGAAATGGACCTGAGCCAGCGCAGCTATTATCGTGTGAAGGCAAAGGCTCTATATCGGTTGGCATTTGCTCTGAGAGAAGAAGTCTACAAGAAAGGGGCAGCTTCTTAATGAATTTTGTTCAGCCTATACGTGATCCGGAACGTATCTTCTACATCAAGAGGTTTTTAAAAGAGCAAAACATGAGGAATTACATGCTATTTGTCACCGGTATCAATTCAGGGCTCCGCATATCGGATATTCTGCAGCTGAGAGTAAGAGACGCGAAACGGCCATACTTCAATCTCATAGAGAAGAAAACGAAAAAGAAAAAGAGAATTGATATGACGCCAGCTCTTCAAAGAGAATTTAAGGCCTATGTCGAAGGGAAAGAGGACCATGAGTTTCTCTTTAAAAGCCGTGAAGGGATTAACAAGCCGATATCCCGGTCGATGGCATACAAGATTCTCAGGGCGGCTGCTGAGTATGTTGGTTTAGATGACATTGGAACGCATACATTGAGGAAAACATTTGGCTATCACTTTTACAAACAAACGAAGGACGTTGCAATGCTGCAGGAGATATTTAATCACTCGGATCAACGGACAACCTTGCGGTATATCGGAATCAATCAAGACGCCATGAACAACGCTATGAAGAAATTTAAAATATAACCAGGCTCATTCAAAACAATAAGGATGGGCCTTTTTCTTTGCATTTTTCATCAATTCCTCAAAAATAACAGGTGTGTAATTCATTTTAGGGATATTGGTTAAAAACAGAGATGACAAGGGGTTGGCTCAGTTCGACGAGTTGCACAGTATATAAGTTATGTGTAATAGATGTGATAAAATAACAAATGTACTTTAAGGAGGAGAGATTAATGGTTAAAATGAGAAAAATTATCTATTTCGATGAAGCCTCAGCGTTAGACTGCCTTGACCAAATTTCTAATGGAAGATCTGAAGAATTGGTTCAATCGATGCTGAATAAAGCGAAAGGATTTTCGACTGATGGTTCCCTTAGTATTGGAGGTGCATTCTTAGATTTATTTAAAATGGGAGCAAAAGCAAACTTGAAAGGAAATTATGAGAGAAGTGGGTCAAATATAATAACAAAAACAATTACAAATACTTTATTAACTGATTTTATAAAAGAATTGGATAAAAAGGATTCAGGTTTTAATTTTTCAAAAATAACTAACTATAAATTAACTATTCCAAATAACTCTATGACATTCTTGAAAACATTGGCTCCATTCATTAAGTTATATACTAACAATGACAGTAGCGAAGGAGAAGTAGATGAAAACTTGACAGAAAACAACATAGATGTATCTCAGTTTGATGAGATTTTAACAACTGCAAAAGGGTACTATGAAGTGCTAGCCACTCAAGGCGACGAAAAAAAAGTACTCAGATTTAATCTTGAAGGGTTAAGGAATAATTATAAGTTATCCGATCTTCAGAAGATGAATCTTACTGTCTATGGTATACCTGTTGGAAAGTGCTCCATTGAGAGTCTAGATATTGATAATGAAATTCAAAGTAGTACGACAGATGTAGAAGGAAATATAGGAGTGACAGCTGAGGAACTATTAAACCAAAATAATGGAGAAGAAGAAAACCAAATAGAAGTAATTGATGTTATTCTGGCAGGAGTTGAATAAATAATGGAAGCAAAGATTGTTATTTATTTTGGTCCCACAAGAGAATTCATTAAAGGTATAGAGGAAACAAATTTAATTCAATTAAGAACGCTAGTAAACTGGATTGATAAAGGGATTGATAAAGAAGAAAAAAATATTTTTGATAATAAAAAAGATTTAGTTTGTTTTTCGGAAGGATATGCTGCAATTACCGAAGGTTTTTTAGGAGAACTACCAATTATACTCAAACAATTAGTAGATTGTGGGTATTTACATCGTTGTTATATTCAGAATCCTCCTAACTTTTTTCTAACAGGTTTAAAACGTGTCTTTAATGATGATGAAATAGAAATTAAACAGCATGAATTTGAACATGTTAAGAAATCTCAAATTAAGGATTTGTTTATTAATTATAAAGATAAAATTTTGGGACAAGATGAAGCAATTAAAAATGCAATTTCAACAATTTATCCTTTAACTTCTAAAAAGCATGAAAGCCCAATTGTCATAATGTTTTATGGACCAGCAGGGGTTGGTAAAACAGAGACCGGAAACTTTTTGAGTGAACGTTTATTTGCTGGGAAATTATTCAGAAAACAACTATCGATGATACAGGCTGGCGAGTCAGTTCAATACTTTTTAGGAGATAGTATAAATAAAAATTCTTTTGGGAGAGACTTACTAGAACGAGAATCAAACGTTATCCTATTAGATGAGTTTGATAAGTGTAATTCCATTATATATAGCGCTTTCTATCAAATGTTTGATGAGGGGGTTTATGTTGATAAAAATTATACTGTGAACTTAAAAAACACAATTATTATTTGTACATCCAACTTTGAGTCAAGACAACAAATGCTTAGTTACTTAGGGGAACCTATATACTCTAGGTTTAATGGATTTATAAAATTTAATCCACTATCAACTGAAGTGAAATCTCAACTTATTTCTAAAATCTATGAACAGCAACTAAAACTATGGGACGAAGATGAAATTAAGATTATAGAGGAAAGCAACTTATTATATACCCTTAAAGAACAAGCATCTAAGTTTTCTAACGTAAGAAACATTAGAAATGAAATGAAGACCCTTATGTCAAGAAAAATATGTGAGGATTTTTTTGAAGAGTTATAAAATTATTATTTGAGAAAAGGTGAAATCTTTTTTATAAGCATTTATTTTTCATTTAGAAAATTGTATTTACATACTTAAGTGCTAATGTGGCAAGGATGGTGCAATAAATCTATAGAATCAGCACAGCATACATATTTGGCAGAAAAATGACACTTTAAAGGCACGCTATTTTGTATAAGGTGAGTTATTATGGTAATAGGCATGAAATCAGCAGAAACTTCGCTTTCCCAATCGGGAGGGCGTTTTTTGTTTTGGGAGGACTAACTTTGCCAGAGAATGATTTGTATAATATTCTTTATTCATATTCTTTAGGAGAAGCCTTGAGAAAAGTTTTATATAAAAGCTCGTGGTCTTACTCATGAAAAAACCATTAAAACCTTGCAATGAACCCGGCTGTCCTAACCTAACAAGGGCTGGCTACTGTGAACAGCACAAGCGAACCAAGTCAGCCTATGATCAATACCGGAAGTCCGCTGCCAAAAGGGGGTATAACGGCAAGTGGCGACAGGCACGTCTAGGCTACCTGTCAAAGCATCCGTACTGTGTATCTTGCATGCTGGAAGGTATACGGGTCCCGGCAACAGTAGTCGATCATATCAAACCGCATAAAGGAGACAAGAAACTCTTTTGGGACTCAGGCAACTGGCAACCCTTATGTGCTCCGTGCCACAGCAGAAAGACAGCGAAGGAGGATGGAGGATTTGGGAACAGAACATCAGACGTGCATGTGTGATGAATGTGGAACATTGCTCTTGGTCAAAGGATGCTCAAAGGTCAGGAAGCATGACGACGGCATCCGTGAGCATTATATCAAGTGTCCTCGGTGTCGGACTGAGTATACATCTTATTACACCAATGCTGACATAAGACGTATGCAACAGAAGGTAAAGAAACTGTTTGCTCTTCGTGCAACGATGAAAAAGGAAACAGCATTCGATCTGTATACAAAGAAATTAAAAGAAGCACAAAAGAAATTAGAAGCCGCAATGCTGCAGTTGAAAGAGGAAATGAGCACCCCCCACCCTAAAATCTCTGAGGGATGAACGCCGGAGACCGCGCTCCCCTCCCCATTTTGAAAAATTCCCTAAATGAAAATTCGGAAGGAGGTGAGGGAATGGCTAGACCGCGGCAACCTGTTGATTTGCTACTGGTGAAAGGGAAGAAACACCTGACACAGCAAGAGATTGAGGAACGTCGAGAACAGGAAATAAAGGCACCAAACGACAAAGTAAAAGCTCCTTCTTATTTGCCAAAAGACTTAAAAAGAGAGTTTAAAAAGATAGCGGACGAGCTAAAAAACATCGGGATTATGACCAATTTAGATGTTGATGCGCTTGCCCGTTTTTTGTTTGCCCGGAAATTATATTTGCAAGTAACAGAGCAATTGCTTGAACGGGGTCCGATGAAAAAAGTGATCGTTAGAAAATTTGACGATGAAGGCAATGTAATAGGAGAAGAAGAAAAACTTGTTCCCAATGATGACTATTCTGAACTATTGATAAACCAAGACAAGCTGTTTAAACAATGCCGGCAAGCTTCCAGTGATTTAGGGCTGACCATTTCCTCTCGCTGTAGACTTGTCATCCCGAAAAAAGATGATGGGAAACCGAAGTCAAAAGAGGAAGAACGGTTCGGGGGCCGCATGTAATGCAAGAGATTAATGCCGAAATTCTCATTGAACGGGTATGGTCATACGCTGAGAAAATCCGTTCTGGTGAAATCAAGGCAAGCAAAAAGCACAGATGGGCGGTTGAGCGTTTTTTTCGAGATGTTGAACGCCTTGCAGATGATGACTGCCCTTATTATTTTGATGCCGAGGCTGTTGTCGATTTTTATGAATGGGCGCGGCAATTCAGACACGTCGAGGGGATTCTTTCTGGACAGCCGATTGAGCTTACAGACTTTCAGCTTTTTATAGCGGCTAATATCTACGGTTTCTATAAAAAAGAAAACGGTGCTCGGCGTTTCAGAAAAGTTTATATCCAGTTGGCCCGTAAAAATGCAAAATCGCAGTTTCTTGCTTTAATGGCGTCATACGAGATTTTTCCGACGCAAGAAAAACACCGGGTATTTATCGCCGGCTGGTCCAGAGAACAATCAGATGAGGTTTATCAAGCCATACTTGAACAGCTGCACCATGCGCCCATACTGAAAGGTAAATACTCCTCAGCCAATGGGCGAGTAAAAAAATACAAGACAAACTCCATCATTCAGCCTTTATCTCGGGAAGCCCGGAAGTTAGGAGACGGTAAAAACCCATCTATTGGGATAGTTGACGAATATCATGCACATGAAACAAGTGAAATATATGATGTTCTTGACAGTGGTATGGTCGCCCGTCGTAGCCCGTTAATGGCCGTTATTACGACAGCCGGCTTTCATATGGAAAGGCCATGTTTCAGTGAATATCAATATACAAGTAAAATCCTTGATCCAGACATTGATACAGAAAATGATGATTATTTTGTTATGATCTGTGAGCTTGATCCCGAGGACGATATAAAAGACGAGTCAAATTGGATTAAAGCCAATCCCATTGTTGCAACATATCCAGAGGGCATGGAGTCTTTGCGTGCTGCACTTAAAGTAGCGCTGGAAGTTCCAGAAAAAATGAGAAGCTTCTTGACTAAAAATATGAATCGGTGGGTTGATCAAAAGGATAATGGATATATGAACATGACAAAATGGCGGTCATGCAGCGGCGACATTCCTGATCTGCAGGGCATGTCAGTTTATCTGGGGCTTGATCTGTCCATGACTACAGACTTAACATCCGTTGGATATGTGGCCGTGCAGGAGGGCTTGTTCTACGTTGGTCAACATTCCTTTATGCCGGAGGCGCGAGCAAAAGAAAAAATGGCCACCGATAAGGTGCCATATGACTTGTGGAAGGAGATGGGTTACATCACGTACACGGCAGGGGAAGCGGTTGATTATCAACGAGTCGAACAATGGATCTTGGAATTTATTCATAAACATCGTTTTCGGCCGCAAGAGATCGTATACGATAAATGGAACGCTCTTCATTTAGCCCAACGTCTTGAATCTAAAGGGCTGACGACAGTCGAAATGCCGCAAAGAATAAATCATCTTTCATTACCTACAAAGAGTTTTCGAGAAAATGTTTACGAGGGGAAAGTCATACACGATGACGATCCGGTTTTAACATGGGCTATCAATAACGCGATCATGAAAATTGATCCACAGGAAAATATCATGCTGGATAAAGCGAAATCCCCGCAAAGGATTGACCCTATTGCAGCGGTTATAAATGCGTATGCCCGTGCGATGTACTTCGGTAATAGTGGAAGAGTTGATTTGAATGAGCACTTTGGATCGGGAAATTTCAGTTTTTAGGATGTGATAGGGATGAAGAAAGTGTTCTCTTTTTTCATGTTAATACTAAACGATTTGCTGTTTGTGGCGGGTGCCGTCTTTATCCTGACAGCTGCTTATAGATGGAATACAAACATCGGTCTGATTCTGACGGGTGTCTTTTTTATGTTTTATGCCTATCTTCTGACCAAGAAAGCGAGGTGAAATAGTTGTTAATAGATCGGATATTCGAGAAGCGTTCGGATTCGTCAGATAGTGAAGATGGTTTTAATAATATTTTATTAAACATGTTCGGCGGCCGGAAAACAGCAAGCGGTGAAAGAGTGAGTGAAAGTAATTCACTTGTGCATCCGGACATATTTGCATGTGTGAATGTATTGTCTGATGATATTGCAAAACTGCCAATTCACACTTATAGAAAAACGGACGTAGGCATAGAGCGAAAACCTGATCATAAGTCAGCGCATGCTGTTTATGCTCGGCCTAATCCTTACATGACAGCCTTCACATGGAAAAAACTCATGATGACTCATGTTCTGACTTGGGGAAATGCATTTTCCTATATACAATTCGGGTCACATGGTTTCCCAGAAGCGTTAACCCCATTACGACCTGATTTTACAAATGCTTATGTTCATCCAACAACAGGCATGTTGTGGTATCAAACGGTGGTCAATGGAAAGACCATGGAGCTGTATGATCATGAAGTGCTGCATTTTAAAGGACTGTCTACAGATGGCATACACGGAAAATCGCCCATAGGGGTAGTGAGGGAACATATCGGGGCGCAAGCGGCTGCCACAAAATATAACGCTAAACTGTACAAAAACGAGGCAACACCTCGGGGGATTTTGAAAGTCCCGGCATTCTTGGATGAAAAACCAAAAGAGAACGTGCGCAAAGAGTGGAAACGGGTAAACGAAGGTGAAAATATCGCCATCATAGATAACGGCTTGGAATATCAATCTATTTCCATGCCTCTACAAGAAGCTCAATTCGTTGAGTCCATGAAGTTTAACAAAGCCCAGATTTCCATGATTTATAAAGTGCCGTTGCATAAGCTAAACGAATTGGATAAAGCAACATTTTCAAATATTGAACATCAGTCTATTGAATATGTTAGGAACACACTGCAGCCATGGATCGTGAATTTTGAACAAGAGCTTAATGTGAAATTGTTTTTAGACCACGATCAGAAAAGCGGCCATTACGTGAAATTCAATATAGACAGCGAGCTGCGAGGAGACAGTAAGACGCAGGCAGAGTATTTGAAAACACTGCATGAAACAGGGGTGCTGAATAAAGACGAAATCAGGGAATTACTTGAGCGCAACCCGATTGAGAAAGGCGACAAGTATATATCCAGCTTAAACTATGTATTCCTCGATTTTATGGAAGAATATCAGCGGATTAAAGCTGGCGGCGCCGTGAAGGGGGGTGACAACAAGAATGAAGGATAAAGAGGTTCGGCATTTGACGACGCCGATTGAGCTGCGTTCCGAAGGTGAGGGGCAAAGCGAATTTGTCGAAGGGTACGCTTTGAAATTTGAAAAGTGGTCAGAGCGTTTAGGGTGGTTCAAGGAAATTATCAGCAGGGATGCACTTGAATCAGCCGATCTTTCAAATGTTATTGCCCTTTTTAATCACCAGCAAGACTTTCCTTTGGCGAGAAATACTGTTTCTGGCGACGCTGGGCGTCTTGAGCTTGAAATAGATGGAATAGGTCTGAAATTCAGGTTTAAGCCCTCAGACACGTCATATGCGCGTGATTTGATGGAAAATGTCCGTAACGGTGTTATCAATCAATGTTCTTTTGCTTTTTCACTAGATTATAGCGATACAGACGCGGACGAGTGGCGGCTGAATGAAGACGAGGACATCTATGAGAGAAGAATCAATAAAATCAATCGTATTTTTGATATTTCTCTTGTCACAACGCCGGCCTATAGCGATACAGAGGCTGTCGTAGGCGCCCGCAGTTTGGAAAAAGTGGAGCAGTTGAAGGAGAGCCGAAACGCATCAGATGAAACATTAAAAATGGAATTGGAATTACTTGACCTTGTACTCCCGGAGTAAGGTCTTTTTTTGTGTCTAAATAAGGAGGAAACCAATATGCCAATGCAAATGAGCAAAAAAGAAATTCAATTAAGACAGCAATTTACGGAAAAGAAGCAGCAAGCAGACAAGGCGCTGCAGGAGGGAAAAACCGATGAAGCGCGTGCCTTGCTTGATGAAGTGAAGCAGCTCAAGAATCAAATCGACTTGATGACCGAAGGGCGTTCTCTTGATGTGCCTGACTTGCCGGGCGGTGTGAATTTTGTGCCGGAGCAGGAACGGAATCCAGAAGGTAGGACAGGTGATACAGGAGCAAAAGAGGAGCGTCAAAAGATGTTCGCTCAAGCATTCATGAAGTCTCTTCGCGGTAAGCGTTTGAGTGATGAGGAACGTGATCTTTTTGAAAGCGAAGAGTTTCGGGCAATGTCCGGAAAAAATGAAGAAGACGGCGGCATCCTGATCCCTGAAGATATTTCTAGATTAATTAAAGAGTTAAAACGGGAGCAAGTGCATCAGTTGGAGCAATACGTGACTGTTGAGCCAGTTGCAACTCGTTCTGGAAGTCGGATGCTTGAGAAAAATAGTGATTTGACTCCGTTTGCAGTTCTTGAAGAAATGGACGAGATTCAAGAAACGGATCAGCCGAAATTCTCCAAACTCTCTTATAACATTGTGGATTATGCTGGCATATTGCCACTTTCAAATACATTGCTTCAAGACACAGATCAAGCAATCATGGCCTATGTTGCTAAGTGGTTTGTGAAGAAATCAATCACAACTCGAAATGCTTTGATTTTAGCGATTCTTGATGACTTGAAAAAGACAGAATTTAAAGGTCTGGATGCTATCAAAAAGACTTTAAACGTAACGCTTGATCCAGCAATATCACCAAACGCAATTATCATGACGAACCAAGACGGATTTGACTATCTTGATCAGTTAAAGGATGCAGACGGCAAATATCTGCTTAAAGATATCCCAACTGAACCGACAAATAAAATGCTGTTTGGCCGCCGGGTAGTAGTCATTCCAAACAAGATTCTAAAAACAAAATCAGGGAAAGCGCCTGTTATTGTCGGCGATCTAAAAGAAGCGATTGTATTATTTGACCGCCAGCAACAATCAATCGCCTCTACTGATGTCGGTGCTGGTGCATTTGAGACAAATACAACTAAAGTGCGCGCGATTGAGCGTGAAGATGTAAAACTGTGGGACTCTGAGGCGGTCGTGTATGGTCAGTTGACTTTGCCTACTGAGTAATAAAGGAGGGTTTATTATGCGAGTAACTAAAAATTACACCACTGATGGCGGGGATCGTACCGTCATTGGCGGTGTTTTAGCCATTGATGGCGGAACTGTAATGAAAGACGGTCAGGAAATTTCATTAGGCGGCGGAAATCAAGCCGAAATGGGTGCAGGCAGTGTAACCCATGAAATGCTGCAGGATAAGTCAGTCCGCAGCAACAATATAGGCACCGGAAGCGTAATGGAAGAGCACTTGAATTCAGCTATCACAGAAAGACTTTCAAGTTTAGAAAATAGATTGAAAGCATTAGAGACAGCGAAAACAGTACCAGCTGCAACTGAATGAAAAATATAATAGAAAAGGATGAGCGAAAATGGCAGAAGATTATCTTTATGAGAGTGGCGGAGTAAAAACATCATCAGAAAAGGGGGCTGACGGTAAAGCAATCACACCTGTTTATCTAAAAGAAAACAGTGAGGATAACCCTGTTTATGTGAAAGGACTTCAAGGTGAACCCGGGCCGCCCGGTCCAAAGGGCGATCCAGCTGTAATTGAAGAAGGCTCTATTACTCACGAAATGTTGGGGGACAAGTCTGTTCGCAGCAATAACATTGGCTCTGGAAGTGTCATGATGGACAATTTAAATTCAGATGTAAAAACAGTATTTGACCAGCTGCAGAAACAAATTGACGAGCTGAAAACTGAGGTGCAAACGCTTAAAGGAACAGATGAAGCGCCGCAAGAATAAGGGCGGTGATATAGCATGGATTTATTAAGCGCCGTCAAACATTATTTAAAAATAGAGCATGATGCAGATGATCGCCAGCTCTTGAGACAAATAGCTGCGGCCAAAAGCTACATCGTGAATGCAATCGGTAGATATACGGAAGGGCACGCACAGTTTGAAGTAGTGCTTCAAATGTTGGTTGCACACTGGTATGAAAATAGAGGGATGTATGAGTCAGGGACAACCGGCTCATCCATCCCTTTTACTGTTGAGCATTTATTGACTCAATTACGTTACACATCCGAAGGAGAGCAAGATCATGAAGAAGAAAATCAGCGAACTCCGGCACAGACTGACCTTTCAAAAGAAGGAGTCGATACAGGATGAAGAGCTGAATTGGAATGAGGAATATATTGATCTTTTCACTGTATGGGGAGCCATAGAAGGATTTAGTTCTCTCGGAAACAATGAATCTGTTGTCGCGGGAGCATTGGGAGTCAAATCACCAAAAAAAATCACCATACGTTATCGAGACGACGTTCAACAAGATATGAGAATTGTGAAGTGTGTCGGCCGAGATAAAAAGGATGAACCGGTGTTCCGCACGTTTGATGTATTAGATTTTAATGATCCCGAGGATAACAAGGAAGAGCTTGAGATCATGTGTCAGGAGGTTGGATTGAATGGCTAACATGGACATTGACGGCCTCGAAGAGTTAACTGTGTACTTTGAAAAGATTGGCGGGGATGTTGAGAAAGTTGAACCTGTGGCATTAAAGGCCGGCGGTGAAATTATTGCTGAACGGCAGCGCGGCCATGTTAACCGAAGTAATAAACAACAGCCTCATATGCAGGACAATATTACAGTCTCTAATGTAAGAAAATCCAAGGACGGAGAGAAATTTGTTGCTGTTGGTCCGAATAAAAAAGTAGCGTTCCGAGGGAAATTCTTAGAATGGGGCACTTCAAAAATGCCGCCGTATCCGTTCATTGAAAAAGGTGGACAAGAAGGGGAGGGGCCTGCTGTGGATTTAATGGAGCGAATACTTACAGCGCCGATCAAATGACGATGGACCCGGTCAGTGAATTGGTCAAAACTCTTACGTCCAGTTCTAAATTGAGTGAATTAGTAACGGGTGGAATTCATAATCTCACCGCAAATGATGTGAATGCATTTCCGAGAGTCGTATTTTATGAGCTTAAAGATGCTGATGCCGGTTATGCAGATAACGAAGCATACTGTTTTGAAGTTCGGTTTCAGATGAGTATATTCACTCAAGCAAGTACGCGGAGATTTGAAAAGCTCATTGCTTATGAAATAGATAAATTAATGCGATCAATTGGTTATGGTCGATATGATTCGCAAGCATTGTACGAAGAAGACACAAAAGTCTATCACAAAGCTATGAGGTATATGAAAGGCTATTTTAAGGAGGAAGAATAGATGGGAAAAATCTTAACCGGACTGGATATGTTCCATATCGCAGAAGTTCTGCAAGATACAAAAGATGAACTTGAATTTTCAGTACCAGAGGAATTACCGGGTGCAGTTAGTATGAAACTTGATCCGAAGTCTGAAACAGAAACTTTCTATGCGGATAACGGTGCGTATGCACAGTTAAGCAGCTTAGGAGACATTGACGGGGAAATGGAAGTCGCAGATTTACCCCTTGATATGCAGGCGAGGATTTTCGGGAAAACGGTTGAAAATGGTATTCATTTCTCTAGTGCAGATGACCGGCCACTAGAGATTGCGCTGGGTTTCCGTGCGAAAATTTCAACTGGTGGATACCGTTACTATTGGGCTTTAAAAGGGAAGCCGGAACTAGTTCCAGTTGAACATAAAACGGAGGAAGGAAAACCGTCGCCTCAATCTACACAAGTGAAAATTAAATTTAGTCCATTGACAAATGTGAAAAAAGGAAAGAGAAGATGGGAAGCCAAAGCCGAAGAAGGAAACGGCATTAATGCTGATACTTGGTTCAGACAAGTTGTCTATAACAAAGATAGTTTTATTTCTGGCGGAAATGATGAAGTTGTTGACGTTGGTAAATAAGTAACCTGAGCGCTTTAAGCGCTCTTTTTTCTTGAATGAAAAGGAGGAATGAAAGTGGAGGCTTTAACAATCACTCTAAGAATTGACGGGAAAGACAAAAAGTTTGTGACACCAGACTTCATTTCCGGAAAGTTGTTTCGCAGTGCTGCGGCTATTGCGGAAGACTTTGAATCTAACGATACTGACAGGCTGTTTACTGAAAAACAAAATGAATTTGTCTGTAATGTATTCGGAAATAAATTCACGCTTGATCAATTTGAAGAGGGAATCGATTCCCGACTAGCTGGAAGAACAATTTATGCTACTGCAACTTATGTCTTAGGAAACATAACTGAAGCCAGTGCATTATTAAATCCGGATCAGAATGCAGATGGTGAAGAACCGGGGGAGTAAGTTTGTCCGAGGCTGTCATGGATATGTACAACGCCTTGGAAGAAGTCGGGTTCTCTCAAAACCAAATTGACGAAATGGACATTGTTTATCATCTCAAACGGTTAGCTAGGAGAAAAGAAACGACTGAAAATCCAAAACCTAATGAGAATGATCAAGTGTACATAGATCAGATTTTAGGATAAGGAGGTGCCCGATTGAGCAAGGACATTAAAGTCAAACTGTATTCCAATTCATCGCAGTTTAATACTGAAATGCGTGGTATTGCTGTCCAGATGAAAAATATCAAATCAGAGTTTGAGAAGAACCGTACAGCAGTTGGCGTATGGGGGAATCAGTTAAAGACTGCCCAAGTAACAGCCCGGACTCTTAGCCAACAGCTTGAGCAGCATAAACAAAAAGTAAAAGCCCTTGAAAGAGCTTATGCAGATGCAGCAATCAAAAAAGGGAAGGATGCAAAAGAGACACAAGCTCTTGCACGCCGACTGAACAATGCGACTGCACAGATGAATAGAACGCAACATGCCTTGAAGGAAACGACTCAGAAGATAAAAGAGATGGAGAGTGCATCAAAAAGAGCTGCGGCGCGAATCAGACAGATGGGGCAGCGCATGAATTCTGTTGGCGGTACGATGCGCTCTGTGGGATCATCGGTTGCAATGACGTCGGGCGTGGCCTTCGGTGGTTTAGTTTTGACATTCAGAGACGCCATACAAACCGGTATGGAATTTGAAAAGCAAATGAGCAAGGTAAAAGCGATCTCCGGCGGAACAACGTCAGAGGTAGCCAAATTGAAAGAGCAAGCGAAAGAGCTCGGTGCAACCACTGCCTTTACAGCGAGTCAGGCGGCGGATGCACAGGGCTTTTTAGCGATGGCTGGATTCAAAGTAAATGAAATTTACGATGCGATGCCGGGCATGCTCAGTCTTGCGGCTGCTGGTCAGTTAGAGCTCGGTGCTGCGGCAGATATTACATCAAATATCATGACTGCATTTGCTCTAAAAGCTAAAGAATCAGGTCATGCATCGGATGTCATTGCGTATGCGGCTTCTAATGCAAACACAAATGTAGAGCAGATGGGGGAAGCCATGAAATTCTTGGCGCCTAATGCTCATTCACTTGGATGGGGCATGGAGGAATCAGCTGCCGCAGTTATGGCCTTTGGTGATGCTGGTCTTCAAGGGACATTAGCAGGACAAGCATTTGGTACATCTTTGACTCGCCTTGCAGCGCCTTCCAAAAAGGCAGCTAAAGAAATAGAAAGGCTAGGTCTTAATTTCTTTGATGCTGCTGGGAATATGAAGAGCATGCCTGAAGTAATTGCTGAGATGGAAAAAGGTATGAAGGGCATGACGAAAGAGCAACAGACTGCTACGCTGAAAACAATCGTAGGAGCCGAGGCGTATAAACATTGGACAATACTTCTTGAAAAAGGATCGAAAGCCCTCGGAGATAATACAAAAGCCCTTGAAAAGTCAGATGGTGCAGCCAAGAAAATGGCTGATACTATGCTTGATAATGCACAAGGCAGCATTGTTGCTTTTCAGTCTGCGCTTGAAGGTGCAAAGATCAAACTAACTGAAAATCTTCTGCCGGCGCTTGGTGATCTGGCCGAAAAAGGAACAGAGATTATATCTGTTTTTAATAATATGGATTCCAGCACAGTTCAAACCATTGCCAAAACTGCTCTTCTTGCCACTGGAGTTCTAGGCGTAACAACAGCCGTTGCGACGTTAACAGCTGGAATAGGAGCTCTTCTAGCATTTACCGGTCCTGTTGGCCTTGCTATTGTCGGTGGAACTGCCCTTCTCGGAGGAATCACTGTTGCCACTTATGCTTACAATGAAGAATTAAAGAATCAAAAGAAGAAGCAGGAAGAGGCACGGGAAGCTGCATTGCTTTACGGCGAAGGAGTTTCTAAAGCAACTCAAAAATCAGCAGCAGCTTATGTTGATTTAAGAGAAAAAGCTGAACTTCAATTGTTTGAATTGAGCCGGGTTTCCGGTGAAGAAGCAGAAAAAATGTCTTCTAAACTTGTAACCACTTATTCTCAAATGCGGGACAGTCTAATCAAGGAACTTGAGGGATTAAAGAAAGATGCGTTAGTTGTTCTCAAAGGATTATTTGAAGATACAGACGAGAATACCAAGAAACAAGGCGAAAAGATCACAGATAAGATGGTCGGCGCTATTGATAAGGACATGCAGGAAGCCCGCCAAAAAGTAAAAGAATTAGAACAGCTACAGAAGGACACGGGTCTTGTATCCTCAAAAATGAATGAATCGCAAAAGGCTAAATTCAATGAGATTCTTTCATATTTTGAGCAATCTACAAGTAAGTTTGCGGCCAATCAAAAAGAAGCTATCGCCATGCAAAAAGCTGTTTCCGAGCAACAAGGGAAACTATCATTCAAACAGGCGAAACAGTACAACGATGATATTAAGAAGGTTTATGAAGATGGACAAAAAGCAGCCAAAAAGGACTTGGATTATCGGAATGATGTCATTGAAAAACTATATGCACAGGGCTATATTGATGCAGAAAAACGCAATACTTTGCTCAGTAAGAGCACAGCTGATTATGACAAGGCTTTAGCAAAAAACACAGCTGCTTATGAAAAGAATTCAAGTGCTCTCTTCTCAAAAATGTCGAGAGACGGACAACTATTAGATTTAGAGACTGGAAAAGCATTAAAGCGACAAGATGAATATATTTCTAACTCAATGGGGATTATGGTCAAAACTGAGGAATCTGAATCCGCCTATCAAGAACGTTGGGCCAATAAACAGATTGAGTTTCTCCAAAGTCTAGGTAAAAGCAAAGAAGAAGCCATTGCCACGACACAGCAGGCACTTCAAGAGTTTTATCAAGGCGTGGGGATGACAGAAGGTGAAGCACGGGCAGAAGCAAGCAAAGTCGTCTCGGCTGTTGAAGATGAAATGAATAAGCCGGGTAACACGCAAGCTGCCGGTGAAAAAGTGGTTCGTGACTTTGCCAGCGGCTTAAAACAAGCAAAGCCAGCTGTTGTGGGTGAAGGAACAGTTTTACAACAGGCTTTAAATAATTCATTGAAGTCTGATACTGCTACACCTAACCAAGCCGGTAAGTCTAAAGGGAACGCATTCAAATCAGGTTTAAATTCCACAAAAAACTCTAATGTTCAAAGTGGCTCGGTCTTGCGTCAAGCTGTGCTAAGTGAACTCAACAAAGGCGGCGGGCAGGCCAATTCAGCAGGGCAGAACAAGGGGAATAAACATAAAGCTGGTTTAAATTCCACTAAAGGTGCCAATACTTCCGCGGCCGGCTCGCTTAGTTCAACGGTCACAGGCTCTTTAGCCAAAACCACAGATGGTGGCGGAGGGAAAAAGGCAGGGAGAGAGTTAGCAAGTGGAGTGAACAGCCAAAAAGGAAGTGCGAATTCTGCTGGTAAAAACGTCTCAAATAGCGCGAAAACAGGTTTGAAAAGCGCGAAAACAAACAGTGTAGGTCAAGACTTTGTAACGGGATTTATAAACGGCATGGGTTCAAAAAATGGCTCTCTTTTCAGCGCTGCATGGAATCTCGGTAAGTCTGCATTAAGTGCACTAAAGAAATCCATTGACTCTCATTCTCCGTCAAAACTAACTCAATCTGAGGGTCATAACTTCTCTGATGGTTTTGCAATTGGGATTCAAGATAAGGCAAAAAAAGTGAAGAAAAGCGCTGTTTCCATGGCTCAAAGTACCATGAGTTCATTTAAACAGGAACTTAGCCAGATGGCTTTTGACATAAAGGGCGCGGCCGATCAGCTGATTTCCATGAAATCGGAACTTGTGGTCAGAAATGAAGTGGATACCCCATCGTTAAACCAAAAGCTTGATGCTTTGATCACGCTTTTATCCAAGGGACTTACAGGTGATGGAGGAGGAAGCGCAGGAATGGCACAAGCTCCATTTGTCATTTATCCTGCACCTGTTCAGATAGATGGTCAGCATGTTGCAAATATCCTGTTTGAAAAAGGAGATGGGAAAATTCTTGATCAAAAAAGCGCGGATCGTTACAACCAGAGTGCCTATAAAGGTGGGGTGAGAGGTTAATGATTGATCTATATATAGATTTTAACGATGGAAAGGGGGAGCGAGAGCTAAAAAGCTTGCTCCCTCGTTTTAGTGTGAGGAGTTTTACACCCGACTCTCCCAATATTGAGCGAGAAACAACAACGATCCCGAGGATAAACGGCTTAGTCTTGCCGCAGCATCCTCGGGATGTTGTGTATAAAGAGCGTAGTGTCAAAGTTGAATTTCTTCTTGATTCAATTATCGCTGAGACGTTTTACCAGAACAGGCATGAGCTTTATGCCTTGTTAGTGCAGCCGTTTCCTTATTACATTTCAACGGACTTGCTTCCTAACCGTCGTTTTCTGGTTACCTGTGACGGAAACTTCTCTATCCAGAAAGATAAACAGAAAAACTATGCAACATTCACAGTAGATTTTACAGACATTCTCGGGATGGCTGAATCTAAGTATACCTCTTCAACTCTTCAGAATTTCAACGGAGAACATTGGAGTTCGGGCATGGGGATTTTAATGAGAGATGATCTGGAATATCACTTCAAAAACAAGAAGCGATTCAGCGTTTACAATCCGGGAGATGGCATTGTAAATACATTGCGGCATAACTACAATGTTACCCTTTGGGCAAAAGGTAAGAATGTCACAATAGTGAATCGCACAAACGGTGAAAAGATAAAAATTGAGCAAGAGCTTCAACGATCTCAGAAGGTATCGTTCATCAAACAATATACAGTGATTAATGATAAACGAATTAAAACCTCTGGCCGGCTTCCGTCTTTAGATATTGGATGGAACGAGTTTGAAATACAAAACTCGAATGATTTTGAAATCAAATTTGATACCCATTTTTATTACAAGTAAGGAGGGATGATATGGCTGCAGCAGACTTTATTAAAAGCCTTGTGCCCGGTGCCCAAAATGTATACAAAAAATACAATGTTCTCGCCAGCCTTGTCATCGCTCAGGGGTGTCTTGAAAGTGGGTACGGCACAAGTGGACTTGCTCAAAAAGCTCATAACCTTTTCGGCATAAAAGGGACATATAACGGTCAGTATGTCTTGATGTGGACAAGCGAGCAAGACAAATACGGAAACGTTACTCGGATTCAAGCGAAGTTTAGAAAGTATCCCACCTATGCAGAAAGCTTGGCTGATTTAGGAAGCTTGTATAACCGTCTTGATCGGTATAAGGCGGTTGTGGGTGAGAACAACTATAAAAAAGCATGCCAAGCAGTAAAAGACGGCGGCTATGCTACAGATGTAAAATACCCGAGCAAGTTAATCAGTATCATAGATAAATATAATTTGACGCAATATGACAACATTACGACGCTGCCTGACGAACCAGATGTACCTGATAATCCAGATACACCGGTTGAGGAGCCTGTATTTCCAAGTAAGGAGTATGCGGGGAAAGACGTTTCTTTAAATAAAAACTTGCCTTCAGACGTTGATTTTCCTCAATTGTTTGTTTCTACGACGGACGGAACGGATGTTGTTGAAATAACAGGAGTTATTGTTGATTTGACAGATGACACAACGGGAAAGAAAAGCTTTACTTTCACGATTATAAAAACACAGCAGAATGCAGCTGAATTTGATCTTTTAATAAACGACAATATCCTTTATATCGACGAGAGAAAGTTCAATCATCAGAAATACTACATTACGGATGTTGACCTGAAACAATCAAAAAATGTAATCATAAAAACGATTACCGCGAATCATATCTATTCTGTCCTTCTAGTCGAAAACCGTGTTGAGGAAAATGTCTCTAAAAAGCTAAAGCTAAAAGAGGCGCTTGATATTGCTTTAAAAGGGACGGACTTCACTTATGTATTAGAAGCTCCTGAAAGTAATTTCCCATCGGCAGAAGAAGAGAATTTCGGAGAGAAAAACAGCACAGAATTGATGGATCAGATCATAGAAGATTATGACTTAGAAATTGATGTTGATAATTATAAGGTTCATGTTTACAAGAAAATGGGGAAGGAAGTAGACTTCACGCTTGATTCCCGTTATAACATGCCGGGAATTAACATCAAAACAAACTCGCAAAACTGCACCACTCGAGCATGGGGATACGGTGCCATGGCAAAGGATAACAATGCAACAGATAAAAAACCCAAGTATGTTTTTGAGCCTATTCTTTATGTTCATCCCGAAGAGAAAAAATTCTTGCGGGAAGGTAAACCTAGATGGGCCGATCCGATAAAAGATGAAACAATCAAAAAGTCGGGCAGCATGGTCTCAGCCTTGAAGAAACATGTCAATCCTTACCCAGAAACAACGGTAAGCGTGGACTATCAATATATCTATGAACCTAAGCTTTTATCCATAGAAAAGCCTTTTTGGAAAGGTGACACCATTCATGTTTTGGCTGATACGGCCGACGGTATTACGTTTGAAGATGATGTTCGTCTATTGACCATTCAATACAATCCATTGAACCCTTACAGCAGTCCTAAGCTAACGTTTGCGAATTTTAGAAAGGACATTCAAGACATTGCAGTTAATCAGACCAAGAAAATAAGAGATCAAAAACGCTATATTGACCAGTTAATGCGAACGCTCCGATAAGCGTTTTTTATTTTGTTCAAGAAAGGAGTGCTGCTGTTGTTAACGCTAAGGAAGTATTTTGGCACCAACAGAAACACATTATATGAGGAACAGCTTGCAAATGATTTAGGAAGCATTGAAACTGCTGTGAATGGTATTGAGCGAGATATTACGAATCATAAAAGGGCAGACAATGCTCATACATCTTCACAGGTCGCTCATGGCGGCGGACTAACTGTCTATGAAGAAATTGAAATAGCAAAAGCGCGTATCCGAAACCTTGTTTTACAAGCAGACGGAACCAATATAAAAGAAATGCTGGATGCTCGCGTAGATAAGCGAGGAAAGGTTTATCCAACATTACGGGATCATCTAATTGCAAAAGAGACAGAAGTTGAAAACTTAGATTCCATTGTTCAAAGAGAAATGGGTTTCGACTTTACAACCGTTCCGCCGGTTTACCATACAAACTTGAATTTAGCAGATAAAACAGTGCTGCAATGTTTTGTCATTGATGAACCAACAGGTGATATCTACGCCACACAGGTTGCCAGCGGCAACAAAGATAAAAGTGAAAGTTTCACCATTACCCGCATGAATCAAAACGGGGTGATGCTGGACAGTATGACGCTCGTTCACGGCGGTCACGGTACCACAATTGGACTGGAACGGGAAAACGGGAAAATGTATATCTGGTCCAACTATAATGTTGTCGATTCGAACGGAAACACTGTCGGGAACGATCTTGTGCGTTTTCCTTATACAGCAGGCGCGACACTGAATGGCGGCAGCGGTGGGATCAAGCGCTATAACAAATTCAACGATTACTACACGATCCCTGTTATTGATAGAGAAAATGGCTTTATAGCGTTCCGAATGAGATTAAAAGATGATACTAGTTTGGTAGAGCTTCGGAAATTAAGTGACGTGAAAAACGGAGTAAATAAAGTGCTGGGACAGGTGATCATTCCGAATGACTTGTTTTATCTCCAAGGCTTCACAATAGACGGGTACGACTTGTACTGGTACACCGGCGATACAAACAACAAAACCTATCCATGTGAGCTGGCGTTATTTAGTTTCAAGGATGGAAGCTTAAAAAAACGCATCTCTTGTGATTTTGGTTATGGGCCAGATGGCAAATATGAAGATGGTTTCCGTGAGCCTGAGTCCATCTTTTTATACAAGGACCCGAAGACAGGGAAAAAATCACTATTTGCAGGCGTAGTGACGGGCGCCGTCGGAAAAAGGCTTGCCAAGGTATATGCCTACCATTCGAAAGAGAATGCAGCCAAATTCGGCATTGATTTGGCTCAAGGTTATCAAGGGTATAAACTCACTCAAAACAATGGCTATTCAAAACGGCTTCCGGACGGCTTAAAGTCTCTAAAAGAATTCAGGCAACCCGGTTTTTACTATATGCTGACGACAGAAACAAAAACGCTTTCGGATCATCCGGACAGCGGTAATGCCGGCTGGTGGTTAAATATTGCCCCGGCTGATCGTGCTGGCTCAGTCATTCAAACATTGACCCGTAACTCAACAGGGCGTCCAATTAAAATTTTGACAAGGGTTGTGACAAATGACGGTAATGCTGGCGAATGGTCAGAGATTTCATCAAGTGGAAATTTACCTTGGGCAAACCTGCCTTTAAAGAATGGCGCAAAGAACCCAGACAGCAACTTTCGCCTCCAATTTGCAGTGCAGGGAGGTTTTCTTTTTGTAAGGGGCCGAGTTACGATTCCGAAAAAAGATGGCATCGATTTCGCCACGTTGCCTGCCAGTGCCCGGCCTCAAAAGAATGCATTTAAAAGTTGTCCTGTAGCCGGAACAACAGGAGAGCGAAAGATCGTTTTTCGATCCAATGGAAATATCTCTGCACACGGGCTGTTAGCCAAAAACGAGTCGAATGCAACATACACCTATATTGATGAAATCATCAAACTGGACTAAAAAGGGGTGTCAATATGGAAGATGAACAAATATGGGCTTACCAATATGATGAAAATTATATTTATGATTGTCCTGTTGAAATTCAATATATTGAAGATGATGAAGGAAATATGCAACGGATTGTGCCGGAAAATGCAACTGAGATCAGTCCGGGTGACTTGGTGCAGGCCAAGTGGACGGGAACAGAATGGGTAGAAAGCGCATCGGCTGAATACATTGAATCTCTTGAGACCGCTGATTCAGTTGAAGAAAGCGACGGGGCAAAGGCGCTGAAAGCTGTTGCCGATATACTGGAAACAATGGTAAGGGGTGATGCGGGATGAGCAGCCCTTTTTATAATGCCATTAAGACGTGTTATTTATCAGGGCATTGGGACGGTAAGGAGGAACTTCTTTCTATGGCCGTAGAGCAAGGCAAAATAACAGATGAGGAAATGAACGAGATCAAAAGGCTGCGACAGGCTGAAAAAGGATCTCCTTCTGTAGAAGAGTAAAGGAGGGGTACCATGCCGTACAAAGACGAATCACTTACATTTACGATCAATGGCCGGCGCAAAAGCCCGGTACAAACGAATATCCAATATACAACCCAAGACAAAGGCACAGCAAAGCTATCATTCCAGCTTATGAAAGACGGGGTTCCCCTGCCGTTATCCGCGGCAGTGGTGAAGCTCGTCCTTTTCATGTCAGACGGCAGCCGGTTTGTCCGAAACATTGAGATCATTGATAAATTGAACGGCCGGCTGTCGTATGTTCTCTCTGATGAAGAAATCAGACACGTTGGGACCGTTCAGGCTGAGCTGGATGTTTCGTACACCAATCAGCAGGCGATGTCGATTCATGAGTTTTCTTTTGAGATTAAGAAAGCCTTGATTGACACTGCTATCCTGCCAAGTGCGGAATACTATATAGATGATTTTGAGTCCTTGAAACATAAAATCAACGAGCTTTACAACGAGACCATTCAGACCGTTGAAGAGCTGCGGAAAAAATTTGAGGACTTAGAGAACATCGAAACAAAAGATGGGGCGCAGAAAAAGGCTGATGCTGTTCAGTTGAATTTAGACACGCATATAAATGATAAATCTAATCCCCACGGTGTTACAAAAAATCAGGTAGGCTTGGGAAACGTTGAAAACGTAAAACAAGCGTCAAAGACAGAAGTCGATAACCATAAAGATGATACATCAAACCCGCATAAAGTGACGGCCGATCAAGTGGGATTGGGGAATGTTGATAATGTCAAACAGGCCGATTTTTATGAGTTCAGACAACATAACTTTAACAATGAACGCCATGTTTCAAAAAACGAGAAGGACAAATGGAATGCCAGTCAACTGTTTAAAATAACGGCTGATAACGGAACACAGAAAATCAATTTAACGTCTGGCTCGTTTTATGAGTCGCTAAAAGACGTTGGATCAGTTTCTTTCTATGGAACTAATGCAGTGACGGATAACCCGTCAGACACAAGCCTGCGTGGCATGCAATTGGTCGGGCAGCCGGGGATAGGCATTGGATATGCTGTGGACATAAGAGGAAATGCTTGGTGGTTCTATTATAATTCGAATCATACAGCGATCAAATGGTATCCCGTTGAGTCTACAGCAGGGGCACAAGCCAAGGTGAATGACCATGCAAAGGATTCTGGAATTCATATCACCTCTACAGAAAGAACGAAGTGGAATGGAGCCCAGTTATCAAAAATTACAAATGATGTCGGGGGAGTATCTTTTGCAGTAAACGAAGGGGAAGACATGCTTCAGGCAATTATAAGTAGAGGTAGGAGCATGGGCACATTTTATGCAAATGGAAAAGCAATAAATTCTCCTTCCACCGCCTCCACAAGAGGCTTTTTTCAAATGACTAGCCAATCATCTGATGGTAAAGGCATGTATGGCTGGGTGTATGCGATGGACTACAGAAATAATGTCTTTACTAATTATTGGGATGGTAACACCGTTGGCTGGCGGGGGTGGAAGCGACTCCTTACCGAAGACGATACTGACAATGTATCATGGCTTAACGCCACATATAAAAATGGAGCAAAAACAGGAGATCGTCAGCTGCAGTTTAAAAAAGTAGCGGATGCCCTTCATCTTACTGGACATGTAGTGACAGACCGTGAAATCGTTTTTGCATCCATTCCCTCTTCCTATGCACCGTCTAAAGGAGCGATGGATCTAGTTGCTGTAAGTGGAATAACAGGACAAAGTAAATTAATCGTGTTTCCGTCAGGGGATCTTAAATTGACCGGTCTGATGGCAAATGATAGCAGCAAAGTGACTGGCTACTATATAGATAAAGTGATCCCATTAAACTAAGGAGGGAGAAGCATGATCTTAATTTATCCGTATAGAGAAGATGGCTTTTATGTTGGACAACCTGTTGAGCTTTTTCCTGACGCTGAAACAGGCAAGTATAATATACCGCCTAATGCTACTGATAAACCGCCTGAAAAAAACGGTTCGGGCATGTGGCTCCCTTGGTTTGACGTTGACAAACAAGAGTGGATTGAAAAAGCTGATCAGGAATATAAAGACAGTTTGAAGGGACCAGACCCTCCTTCTGTTTTAGATGAATTGAAAGCACAAAACGCATTGACGATAGTACAGCTGGCTGAGGCTCAGAACGTGATAGAGTCTCAGAACAAAATGATTTCGGACTTGTTTCTGATGATGGCCGAGGGAGGGAAAGCATAATGGATTATTGGTTTAGAAATATCAAGATCATCTATGGATGGGGGAGACAGTATTACACAAACGCTGATGTTGCCCGTTTTGTTGAGCTCAATAGGATAACAGAAGAACAATATAAAGAAATCACCGGTCTGACTTATCCAGCCACTGAGCCGGTTGTCGTAGATTTAGGAAGTTAACCAGCACCCAAAGAGGTGTTTTTATTTTGCCTCTAAGGAGGTGATAACAAGAAATGGAGGAAACGACTGTGTTTATTAATTTTGAAACATTAGATTTAGCGAGAGTGTACCTGTTTGGGGGTGTGAAATATCTTGATTTACTGCTTGTTCTGAGCATTCTTGACGTAATAACAGGCGTCATCAAGGCTTGGAAATTTAAGAAACTGCGGAGCCGGAGCGCGTGGTTCGGTTATGTTCGGAAAATGCTTAGTTTTTCAGTGGTCATTGTGGCAAACATTATAGATACAATTCTCAATCTGAACGGGGTCCTGACATTTGGAACCGTTCTTTTTTATATCGCCAATGAAGGGCTTTCCATTACGGAGAATCTGGCACAGATCGGCGTTAAGATTCCGGCAGCCATCACTGACAGACTTCACGTAATTGAAAATGACAACGAACAAACAAATGAAAAGGATGAACAGGCTGCTGGGTAACCCGGCGGCTTTTTCAATATCAAAAATAAAGGAGAGAACATTTATGACAATCACAGTGAAAAAGAATCTTGTATCAAAATCTAAATACGGTTTGAAATGTCCGAACGCAATGACTGCGAAGTACATCACCATCCACAATACAGCTAATGACGCGTCAGCTGCCAATGAGATCAGTTATATGATCGGGAATACAAGCTCGACAAGCTTTCACTTTGCAGTCGATGACAAAGAGGTGCGGCAGGGCATCCCTACAAATCGCAATGCATGGCACACAGGAGACGGCACAAACGGCACCGGGAACCGTAAGTCTATCGGCGTTGAAATCTGCTACAGCAAGTCAGGAGGTGCACGGTATAAAAAAGCTGAAGCGCTGGCCGTTAAGTTTGTGGCGCAGCTGCTTAAAGAACGCGGCTGGGGGATTGATCGTGTACGAAAGCATCAAGACTGGAACGGCAAGTATTGCCCGCACCGTATTTTATCTGAGGGAAGATGGGCACAAGTGAAGGCGGCCATTGCTGCAGAATTAGAACGCCTTGGTGGTAAAAAAGCACCTTCTCCTACGAAAACGAAAACAAAGGCTAACGGGGCGACGTACACCGTGAAGAAAGGTGATGCTCTTTCTGTCATTGCACAGAAAACAGGCGTAAGTATGGCAACCCTGCAAAGGTTGAACGGTATCAAGAATCCGAACTTGATAAAGGTCGGCCAAGTATTAAAGCTCACAGGCTCAAGCGCTTCAAGCACTAAACCAAGCAGTAAAAAAACGTCATATGCACTGCCTTCCGGAGTTATTAAAGTGACAAGTCCGATGACGAAAGGAACGAAAGTCAGACAGGTTCAAAACGCTCTGGCGGCTCTTTATTTCTATCCAGATAAAGGAGCAAAGAATAACGGTATCGACGGCGTATATGGTCCGAAAACAGCAAATGCAGTCACACGGTTCCAGTCAGTGAACGGTCTGACTGCTGATGGCATTTATGGACCGAAAACGAAAGCAAAAATTAAAGGGCTTTTGAAGTAATAAAAGGTCCCTTGAATTTTCAAGGGACCTTTTATGGATTATAAAGTTTCAATATTCTTTTCTATTTTTTGAATAACTTGTTCGAGCCATACTAATGGAGATACTCCGTAACTACGAATGTCCACTCCGTCAGCAGCTTCATCGATAAAATCATTCTTTTCTTCATCCGAATAATCACTGTTAATAAAATCTTTTAATGCTGCTATATCAGTTTCTTGCTCTTCTTTTGGAATCTCTTCTAAGTATTCGTCCAGTGCTGTATCTGGAGAATCAATATCCTGATGAAAATAACCGCCAAGGAATCCAAATACAGAATCAGAAACTTCGATTTCTATCATTACTTATCACCACCAAGAAATGTTAACTTCAAATCTGAGAAATGGTGCGTATCTTATTCTATATAACTCTCTGCTATATCAATATCGTTTGTCATTTCTAAGTCAGGGTACTTTTCATCTAATTTTCTTAAGCAATTAATAAGTTCTTTACTTTGCAAACTTTCAGCTAAATCTTCAAATACCTCACTGATCCAATATAAATCTTCTTTATTACAATTTTCTAGATAGTTAATTGTATTTTCTTCATTTTCTGAGAGCACTTCAATTATTTCATCCCAACTTTTTTGAATTCCATAGTCATCATTAAGATTAAGTTTTTTTCTTTTAATTAATATAGCTTCCATTTTTTTCTCTAAATTCATATTGATCCTCCATACTTTGTCTATGGTTGTTTAGTTGCATCGGGGAAAATGGTTCCTATTTCTCCATTTGTTTTAATAACTCCAACCCTAACACCTTTATACTCTCCGAATATAGTCACACCATTTTCTGCATTAGCGAATTCGGGTAATTCAGCAATCTTTGCACCGGCTGCTGCAATATCAGACTCTGTCCAACTTTCGGGAAACCAAGATTGATTGGAGCCTGATCTTTTTGCTTTCACCTTGTGTCCGGGAACATTACCTACTCTAACACCATTTTCATATACTTTATTTATGTTATAGTCTATATTATTTTTTTCAAGAAATTCAATGTTACTTTGTCCATGTCCTCCACCTTTCATTTTTGAAATATCACCTGTTTTCGGGTTTTTAGTAAAATCACCTATGTCTGAGTGCTTAATGCTACTATCAGGAATATTACTCTTAAGACTGCCAGTATCTCTATGATTCCCACCGTTTGGTTTTTCTGACTTGAAGAGTACACTGCTTTTTTCATTTTCCGCAATACTTTTTAATAACGGAGTATTTTTAACGTTAATAGTATTCCCGACGTCTTGTAGAATCCCTTCTAATGCAGGAGTATATCGATTAACATAAGGTTTGACAGATGGTTTGCCATTCTTAATCTTTTCACTAGTTGCTTTCCCAACTTTAGCAAGATCTTTCGAGCCTGTTGAGACAGAGGACTTTCCACCTTTCAATAACAGAAGGCTTCCACCCAAGTAAGTAACATAGTGCAGCCGCGTGTATGCATCTCCGTGAATCATTTTTTTATCCCAATCATCCTTCAATGTGTCAACCATGCTTTGAAAGGCAGCTTGATAGTCGTATTCCAGAACTGTATCCAGCACTTTTTGAGGATCTTTGTTAAGGTTGTCAATTGTCCAACCGATATTCCATCCGAGTTGAATGGCTCCTTCACCTGTATCCTTGGCAAGATCGTATAAACCAACAACTATACCTTTATCGCCATCTCCTATGATTCGCAACAATTCTTTTCCATTATCTAGGAAATATTTACGCTTTTCAAGAAATGAAACAAATTCAAGCTGTTCAGGGGTAAGATTCTCATAGCCGACCTTCTTGGCAATGTCTAAGTATTCATCCGGATCCGTCACTCCGTCAGCTAGCTTCTTTTTCAGCTCTTTGATTTCTCGTTCTTTCGCTTCATCCTTCTTAATCGTCAAATAAGCTTCTGTCTGTTTCTCGATATCGCCTTTTTTCTTATGTATGTCACTTTCTCTATATGCTTTGGCATTGTAGTGGATAGGGGAAGCATCCTTGCCTTTGCCTGTGGATTCCTCAAGCTTTTGGAAGTCCTTCTTGATGAATTGCTCGTTAGGCTCTGATTGGGCATATTCAGAAACAAGCGCTTCGTCCACGCTGCCTAATTTATCGACGATTTTTTTGCGTTTATTCTCAGCATCGGCGAGTTCGTCTTTAAAGTCTTCAGTTGAAAACAGATCAAGCGGAAGGATATCGTCGATATCATGTAAGATGTCTTTCATGGCTTTCTTTTGTTCAGACATAATCGATTTTGATTTTGTGTAGGCGTTAGCCAGCTCGTGTTCTAAGAAGGATTCTTCTATATATGCATCAGATAAGCTGGCGTCCTCTAGAGTGCCTGAAATGCTTGTCAAGAAAGCAATTTTCATATCAAGTAAGTCAATCCAATTATCAGCTACACCTGCGTGGTCTTGATAAAATGCTTTAATGTTGTCAGCGCCTTTGCCGGAAAACTCACTGTCATCTAAATCAGCTACAGCTTTAAAGGCTTTCTGTAGATTGATCATCTGACTTCTTAGTTCCTTGTATTCTTTTGTACGGCTTTCAGCCTCGGAAAGCAGTGTTTTGGCCTCAAATACTTTCATGATCATATCCCTTCTTTTGGTATTGCACATCCAAAATTTTACCACGAGGAAAAGGCGAATAATTGAAAAGTCTTTGTCTTATAGGAAAATGATTCATTTGATCTGTGTCTTTGTTCCTGTTTTGTAAAACGGAAAAGTCCCGACTCATTTCACAGCGGGACTTTATATAATCCATATTTTGTTTTTTTTATCCCATGAAAGCGCGCCTTTGCGGATCAGACTTTTTGTAGTCTCACGGATCTCCTGTTCGCTTTTCCCAGTCTTTCTTTTGAGTTCTTGTAAAGTCGGGTTCTTTCTATATAAATGCATGTTCACAATGATCCGATATAACTTTCGTTCAAAGTCGGTCATGGTAAAAACCTACTTGATGATTTTCTCATTAATTTGTTAGTGGCTTTACCTGCAGAATGCCGGGTAATGCTTTTTCTGAGCGATCCTTTACTTGTTGCTTGCACATTGCCTAAGATGCGTGCTAAAGTAAGTGAAAATCCATGGGCGTTGTTAAGAATCAAATGAGTCACTCCCTTATCAAGTACACACATCAATTATACTAGAAGAGAAATGCCCACATTGCCCACAGTTTGCCCATACTTTTTTATAAAACAGTGTAAACCAGAGCAAATTGACATATACGGAAACCTTACATAAAGCCTGACATAGTAGGATTTCGTTATAAATGGGTTGTACTCACTACTCTAGAGGAACAATTGATCTGATGGTCACAAAAATCCAAACCATTCTTGAACAAAACGCGATTTTGTAATACCATAGCATAGACATAAATAACTCTGACCATATTATGTATAGGCAGGAAGGGGATGTGCAAATTCCCTTCTTTCCCTGTTTATAAACGCGAAATATTTGCAGAACGACAAGATTCAGTTTAAGATAAACAGTACCTATATGGGAGAGAAGAACGAGGACTGCCCTGTGTTCTCATTCTTGTATTTTTTAGTTTATGCTCTCATACATAATCGAAGATGTTGAGGGACAACCAGAAGGAGTGAAGGGACATGGCACAAGAGAAAGTTTTTCCTATGACTGAAGAAGGAAAACAAAAACTTGAACAAGAATTAGAATATTTGAAAACGGTTAAACGAAAAGAAGTAGTAGAACGCATCAAAATTGCGAGAAGTTTCGGAGACCTTTCCGAGAACTCTGAATACGATTCAGCGAAAGAAGAGCAGGCATTCGTAGAGGGTCGTGTGACGACTCTTGAAAATATGATCCGCAACGCGAAAATCATTGAAGATGACGGCGGCTCTAACGTTGTCGGTTTGGGTAAAACCGTCACTTTCGTCGAACTGCCTGACGGTGATGAAGAATCATATACAATCGTTGGAAGCGCTGAAGCTGATCCGTTTGAAGGGAAAATCTCAAACGATTCACCGATCGCAAAAAGCCTGCTGGGCAAAAAAGTAGATGAAGAAGTCACAGTTCAAACACCGGGTGGAGAAATGCTCGTGAAAATTGTGAAAATTTCATAATATCCGTTTAGCAAAGAAACACCTCGTCCACAATGTGGGTGAGGTGTTTTTTTATGAAGATATCGAAACGAATGAAGCTGGCAGTCATTGCTTTTTTGATCGTGTTTTTTCTGCTTCTGCTAAGGCTGGCGGAAATCCAGCTGTTTTTCACAGAATCATTTTCAAAAAAGAAAATCAATTTGATCCAGGAAAGCGTGAAACAGCGGACGGAGGAAGTGCTCATTTCTGACGGAAGAGGCTCCTTTTTAGATCGAAACGGGCAGGCGCTGACCGGCCAAAGCGAGCCTGCGGTTGTTTTGTTTCCTTTTCTGCTGACGCAGGATTGGCCGATCAAAAAGGTTGCGGACATCCTCGGCATGTCTGAAGATGAACTGCACCAGACACTCGCAAAAGCGAAAAAACCGGTCATTTTGCAACAAAAGAAAATCAAAACACTTTCGAAACAATCCATCACAAAAATCAATTCTTTGAAATATCCCGGCGTTTACGGCGTATATATGGAGAATGAAGACAAGCCCAGCCTTGCTTCACATACAATAGGGAGCACGAATCAAGATCCGGCGCTTCTCCGCAAGAAATATCCTGATATGGAGAACCTTCCGATTACAACAAAAATCGGTACAACCGGTTTAGAACGGACATTTGATGAGTTTTTGCTTCCGGAACAAGACACAAAGCTTTTATATCATGTGGACGGAAAAGGAAACCCTTTGTTTGGCATGGACGTCAAATATACAGCTGAAGCCAATACATTTTATCCGCTCCAGATCAAAACAACGATCGATCAAAGCATTCAAAAAGCGATGGAGGAGGTATTGGATGAACAGGGGCTGAAAAAAGGAGGAGCTGTGCTGCTGGACATCGAAAATAGCAGCGTTCTGGGAATTGTAAGCAAACCGGATGCCGATGTCTCACGGCAAAACACGCTTCAAAATTATATGCTGACGCCAATCTATCCCGGTTCTGTTTTTAAAACAGTCATTGCCGCAGCTGCGATCGAAAATGATACGGTGAAGCCGAGCCAAACCTTTAATTGTAATTTAAACCTGTACAGGGAACCGGGCGACGACAAAGGAACCTTGTCTTTTGATGAAAGTTTTGCCCAAAGCTGCAATTACACATTTACGAGTCTTGCAGAACAATTAATGAAAAAAGACAGCTCGGTTATTGAAGACATGTCCGAAAAGCTGGCTCTCACTGATCGGGCAGGCTGGGAAGGAAAACTGTATCACGAAACAGATTTCCGCCAGTTGTATAACGAAAAAAGCGGCGTGATTTGGGGGGATGAAAAAGACAAATCAGTCAAAAAAGCCATTGCGCAAACAGCGATCGGGCAGAAAAATGTAAGGGTAACGCCACTCGAGGTAGCCAATATGATGGCGACAATCGCCCGCGGCGGAGACAAGCGGCAGGTGAAAATCGCTGAACAAATTGAATATAAAAACGGCACAACACTCGTTAAGTTTAAAGATCAAAAGCTCAAAGGAGAAACGATAGATAAATATACGGCACAGCAGCTTCAAAAAATGCTGCGGCGGGTGGTGGAATCTCCTTCCGGAACGGGCAGAAGGTTTCAGGATCTTCCGTATACTGTAGCAGGGAAGTCAGGCACAGCCCAGACAGGCAAGCTTTCAAAAGAGAAAGAAACACTCTATGAAAAATGGTTTGCCGGATATTTTCCGGCGGATAAGCCGAAATACGCTCTTGTCGTATTACACATGGATACGCCGGGGGATAAGGCTCTGACAAATTCGGTGTTTTATGATATTGTTAAAAAAGTACACGAAATTGAAATCAATAAGAAATAGAACAACTTCTCAGCACATGGTAAAATATATGCTGAGCCAAGAGGGATAAAGGAGTGCAGAATTATTGAGCAATAATCAATCTCGTTATGAAAACCGTGATAAGCGCAGGAAAGCTAATTTAGTGCTTAACATTTTAATCGCAATCGTATCCATACTAATTGTCGTAGTAGCAGCTAATCTCTTCATTAACAGTCCTTCTAGCAAAGATGTCAGCAAGGATTCTGAAACAGCGCAAAAACAGGAATCTCCGGCTTCAGGAAAGACGGAAAAGAAATCGGACGAAGATATAAAAGACAGCAAGAAAGATACATCTGACAGCGAAAAGGATTCTGAGAAATCTTCTGACTCAGATTCCAAAAAAGATGATTCTTCTTCTAAAAGTGATGATTCTGATTCAGACTCAAGCTCAGATTCAGATGACCCGCTTAAAGACGCAAAAGTTACTGAAGGCGGCTCATCAAGCGACGTGGAAAAAACGTATGAAAATCCTGACTGGAAAGCAGTTGGAACTGAGCAGACGGGCGAACACGCCGCCACTTATGACTCAAGCTCACAAGACTGGGCTGAGATGCTAAAAGCCATTTCATATGCAACTGGTGTTTCAACAGATCACATGACGGTGCTCTGGCTCGGAAACAACGGCAGCCCTCAGGATGCCAAAGGCAAGATTTTAGACAAGACGACTGGGGATAAATATCAAGTCACGATTACATGGGTTGATGAAAAAGGCTGGAAGCCGACAAAAGTAGAAAAACTAAAATAAACAAAAGCAGCCGGTTAAGAGCCGGCTGCTTTTGTTTTAGGCCTCAGCTGCGAAATGAACAACCGCGCTGTACAATATTCTTCCGTCTGCCACAGCAGTTTGGTGTGATACAGATTTCACCCGGAGCATGATGGCTTTATTGTTTTCAATTTGTGTATTGATTTTCTTTTCAAGCTCCTGCAATGAAGCCGCTTCAAAAAATTCCACTTTGTCTTTTATCAAATCTAATTGAAAATTCATCTCTCGACCCTCCAGCTTTCACAAGTCATATGAAGTATAAGCTTTTTTGCGGTAAACGCGCAATATAGATGGCATAAAATACACAAAGTGTTTTAGTACCTGCTTTCCAGAAGATGTGGTATTATAGGAACTGTTCCATCATTAATTCATAGTATGCATATAGGAATTATAAAATATGGAGTGTGACAAATATGGGGCGTGAATTTATCCCTCTCTTTGAAGACTGGGCAGCAACTTATGACCAAACAGTACAAGGTTTTGATATTCAGTATAAAGAAGCGTTCAGAGGCTACGATGATATCCTTGATGCCATCGTCAGCAGGTCTGGAACGCATGTGTTAGAATTTGGCCCGGGGACGGGGAATTTGACAGCCAAGCTGCTGGAGGCGGGCAAATCTGTATTTGGAATTGAACCGTCTCCCGCAATGCGCAAATTGGCTTCTGACAAGCTTTCAGGCAGGGCGGAAATCGTTGACGGGGACTTCCTGGCATTTCCTGAACCGCCATTTCATGCTGACACAATTGTCAGTTCATATGCTTTTCATCACTTGACCGACGAAGAAAAGCGGGCTGCCATAAAGCAATATGGCAAATACCTTCACTTGCATGATAGAATAGTGTTTGCCGATACCGTCTTTGAAGATGTGCAAGCATATCAACAGGCTATTGATAAAGCCCGTTCTCAAGGCTTCTATCAGCTGGCAAATGATTTAGAGACGGAGCATTATCCTACATTGGATGCGTTGAAAGCGATGTTTACAGCTGAAGGTTTTGCAGTCCAATTCACTCAGCAAAACGACTTCGTGTGGATAATGGAGGCGATCAAACGGTAAAGTGAAGGGAATGTGAATAGATGAAACTAGCAGTCATCGGAGCAATGGAAGAGGAAGTTACCATCCTAAGAAGCAAACTTGAAAATGCAAAAACAGAAACAATCGCACACTGTGAATTTACAACAGGCGAATATGAAGGAACCGAAGTGATTCTTTTAAAATCAGGAATTGGAAAAGTAAATGCTGCCATCAGCACAACGCTTCTGCTTGACCGTTACAAGCCTGATTATGTCATTAACACAGGCTCAGCGGGCGGATTTCATCATACACTGAATGTAGGAGACGTCGTTATTTCTACTGATGTTCGCCACCATGATGTAGATGTAACAGCCTTTGATTATGAATACGGTCAGGTTCCGGGTCTTCCTGCTGCTTATGCGGCAGATGAAAAGCTGATCAGCATCACTGAAGAAGCAATTTCTGAACTAGACGGCATTCAGGTCGCAAAAGGAACGATCGCAACAGGCGATTCTTTCATGAACGATCCAAAGCGGGTTGAAGAGGTGCGTGCGAGATTTTCTGATCTGTACGCGGTTGAAATGGAGGCTGCGGCAGTAGCTCAAGTGTGCCATCAATTTAAAACGCCGTTTGTCGTCATCAGAGCGTTATCTGATATCGCAGGAAAAGAATCACATGTATCATTTGACCAATTTTTAGAGCAGGCGGCTGTCAATTCAACAGAGCTTGTGTTAAAAGTGATCAAACGAATTCATTAAAAACGGGGGAGAATTCTCCTCCGTTTTCCCTAAAAACAACCTCTATCAAGGAGGAGGACATATATGACTGTTATTACGGACATTACCGAGCTGATTGGGAACACACCGCTTCTCCGCCTGAAGAACTTTGATGTCCCTGAAGGAGTCGCAGTGTATGCCAAGCTTGAAATGATGAATCCCGGTGGAAGCATCAAAGACAGACTGGGAGATATGCTGATCCGTGACGCCCTGGAGTCGGGAAAGGTGAAGCCCGGCGGAGTGATTATAGAAGCCACGGCAGGCAATACAGGGATCGGCCTTGCGCTGAGTGCCAGAAAATATGGGTTAAAAGCGATTTTCTGTGTCCCTGAACATTTCAGCACAGAGAAGCAGCAAATTATGCAAGCGCTTGGATCATCAATTATCCATACACCGCGTCAAGACGGAATGCAGGGAGCCATTCAAAAAGCCATTCAGCTGGAGACAGAAATTGAAAATTCTTATTGCGTTTTGCAATTTAAAAACCAAGTAAATCCATCGACTTACTACAAGACGCTTGGACCTGAAATATGGGAAGCGCTTGACGGCAATATTCATACGTTTGTCGCAGGGGCAGGATCAGGGGGCACATTCGCAGGAACTGCTTCCTTCTTAAAAGAAAAACATCCAGCAGTCAAAACAGTGATTGTTGAACCAGAGGGCTCCATTTTAAATGGCGGAGAGCCACACGCTCATAAAACAGAAGGCATCGGCATGGAGTTCATCCCCGATTATATGAATGAGAGCCATTTTGATGAGATCTACACCGTAACAGATGAGAATGCGTTTAGACTTGTGAAAGAAGCGGCAGAAAAAGAAGGTCTGCTGATCGGAAGCTCTTCAGGTGCAGCGCTTTATGCAGCATTGGAGGAAGCGAAAAAAGCATCCGCAGGAACAAACATTGTCACCGTATTTCCTGACAGCAGTGATCGATATATCAGCAAACAAATATACGAAGGAGGCATCTGATATGAAGAAAAAAACATTGATGATTCATGGGGGAATCACAGGTGATGAGAAAACAGGCGCAGTGTCCGTGCCTATTTATCAAGTAAGCACGTACAAGCAGCCGAAAGCAGGGCAGCATACCGGCTATGAGTATTCAAGAACGGCCAATCCGACAAGGTCCGCTCTCGAAGCACTTGTGACAGAGCTGGAAGGCGGGGAAGCAGGCTATGCGTTCAGTTCTGGAATGGCTGCTATTACAGCGGTTATGATGCTGTTTAACAGCGGAGATCATGTCGTGTTGACTGATGATGTGTATGGCGGAACATACCGCGTGATGACAAAGGTACTTAATCGTCTTGGCATTGAATCAACATTTGTCGATACAAGCAGCAGAGAAGAAGTTGAAAAAGCGATTCGCCCAAACACAAAAGCCATTTATATTGAGACACCGACAAACCCGCTGCTCAAAATCACCGACTTGGCGCTCATGGCTGATATCGCAAAAAAAGCGGGTGTTCTGCTTATCGTCGACAATACCTTTAACACTCCTTATTTTCAGCAGCCGCTTACTTTAGGAGCTGATATCGTGCTTCACAGTGCGACAAAATATCTTGGCGGACACAGTGACGTCGTCGGCGGTTTAGTTGTGACAGCTTCGAAAGAGCTTGGAGAAGAGCTGCATTTTGTGCAAAACTCCACAGGCGGCGTCCTTGGCCCTCAAGATTCCTGGCTGTTAATGAGAGGAATCAAAACATTGGGACTCAGAATGGAAGCGATCGATCAAAATGCGCGGAAAATCGCAAGTTTTCTGGAGAATCATCCTGGTGTCCAAACGTTATATTATCCTGGTTCTTCAAATCATCCCGGACATGAGCTGGCAAAAACACAAGGGTCTGGCTTCGGTGGCATGATCTCCTTTGATATCGGCAGTGAAGAGCGGGTTGATGCATTTTTAGGGAATCTGAAACTGTTTACCATTGCTGAAAGCCTGGGCGCGGTAGAAAGCTTAATTTCTGTTCCGGCAAGAATGACACATGCCTCTATTCCGAGAGAGCGCAGGCTTGAATTAGGCATTACGGACGGATTGATTAGAATTTCTGTAGGAATTGAAGATGCGGAGGATTTGCTGGAAGATATTGAGCAGGCGCTTGAAAATATATAACAAATGGATAGAATTACTTTCTCTGTAAGCTGCCAGATTATATTATAATAGTCGTATACTATGAATCTGGCAGGTGATTCTTTTGAATAAAAATAGAATGAAATCTTTAAAAGAAGACTACAAGCATTTTGCTTTTACATTGCTTGCAGTCAGCACTTTTTTATATATAGGCGCAGTTCTTCCCGATCAAGGCTTAACGTTAGGCCAGAAATCGATGATGTTTTTGGTGGATTGCGTGTTTTTAGCAGGTGCCTTCTTTTGCGTTGATCGTTCATTGATTTACAAGAAGCGTTTGGAAGAAGCCGACGAATAAAAAACAGCCATCAACTCAGCGATGGCTGTTTTTTTATTATTTTTCTTGCAGTTCTTTTCCCATGCCTTTTAAAAACTGAAGGCCGAAGCCGACGGCTCTGTTGATATCAGGATCGTTCATGGCTTTTAAAAGGTCAAGAATTCCTACTTTCTTGTCTTCTTTTAAAAAGCTTTGCGCCTGTTCAGTTCCAGCCATCACGCTTTCTAAAAGCTTTCCTGTGAACTCAGGATCTGCTTTTGTTAATGCGCCTCCGGCGGCCATCATCGTGTTGATGAGATTGGTGACGGGCTCACGCGAAACCTGGCCAAGCGCAATCTTGGCGATGTCTTCTTTCGCTCTCAGCATGCTTGTTGCCGCATCAAAAATTCCAAGTTCATTCAGTTCATTCATTAACGTCATCGTTTTAGAGACGGCATCCTCATTTTCCGCCAGCAGCTCTTTCAGCTCTTCTATTTTTTCAAGCTTGATTTGTTCTGCTGTTTTTGTTTCTTTTTTGATCGTCGTAATCGGAGTGGCCATTCGTTTTCCTCCTTTCGTTTAATCAGTCAGATGGACATAGCCCGGACGGTTCCATTTTCTTTCTGCTTCGACCCCGTTTTGCGGGTGCCGTTTTTTGTTCCGCGGATTTGTTTTCGGAAGCGGCGCTGTTTCGCAGCCTCCAAGCACCTCCATGCGGACCTTCGTCTGTTTATAAGCAGGCGTGTTCGTCCGTTTATCAGCTGCAGGCCCCGTCAGGAAGTTAATCGCTGACTCTTTGTCTGTTGAGTTCATTGGCAGATAAAGTTCATTTTTCCGCACACGGTCTGTGATCAGCGCGTTTAATTTGACTGCTCCGAACGGAGAAACGAGCCGTACAAGCGAACCGTCACAAACACCCCGCTCCTGTGCAAGCTCAGGCGAGATTTCAACAAATACATTCGGCACTTTTGCTTGAATGCCTTTCGATTTATTTGTCATGTTTCCTTCGTGGAAATGCTCCAGCATCCGGCCGTTATTGATATGAAGATCGTATTCTTCCGGAAATGCCGCTGGCTCAGTCCAATCAGAAAGGGCAAAGCGGGCTTTTTTGTCAGGGAAATTAAATCCGTCTTCATACAGAAGCGGTGTGCTTTCACCTGAGTAGCTGCCCCATAGGAAGCTGTTCCAGCCTTCAAGCACCTCATAGCTTGCTTTGGCAAACAGAGGAGAAAGGCTCGCCATTTCTGAGAAAATGTCACTTGGATGGCTGTAATTCCAGTTCGCTCCTAAGCGGTTTGCCACCTCTTGAATGATCCACCAATCCGGTTTCGCGTCACCAAGTGTCGGCAGCGCCTGATATAATCGCTGCACGCGGCGTTCAGTATTGGTAAATGTTCCGTCTTTCTCAAGTGAAGGAGTAGCCGGCAAGACGACATCAGCATATTGAGCTGTTCTTGACAAGAAGATATCCTGAACCACGAAGAAATCAAGGCTTGATAAAATATCATGCACATGGTTCGCATTTGAATCGACAAGTGCCATATCCTCACCGACAAGATACATTGCTTTCATTTTTCCTTCTTCAATGGAATGAAGCATTTGAATATTATCTAAACCAGGCTTTCCATCAATCTCGACACCATAAGCCTCTTCAAATTTAGCGCGGGCTTTGTCATCTGTTATATGCTGATATCCAGGCAGCCAGCCAGGCAGTGTTCCCATATCGCAAGCGCCTTGTACGTTATTGTGTCCGCGCAGAGGATAAGCGCCGGCACCCGGACGGCGATAGTTGCCCGTAGCAAGAAGCAGGTTTGAAATCGCTGCTGACGTATCAGAACCGCCTGTATTTTGTGTGACACCCATTCCCCAAAGGACACAAGTTCCATCAGCGTCACGAATCATTTCGGCAATTCGAATGATGTTTTCTTTAGAAAGGCCTGTGATGCGTTCCGCATAATCAAGCGTATAGGTTTTAAGCGTTTCTTTATAATCTTCAAAGTAATTCACGTTCTCATCAATAAACGCCTGATCGTGCCAGCCTTGGTCGATCATATATTTCGTAACAGCCATCAGCCAAACTTGGTCTGTTCCTTGTTTAGGGCTGATGAATAGATCAGACCGCTCAGCCATCTCATTTTTGCGCAAGTCGGCAACGATCAGTTTTTGACCGTGGAGCTTGTGCGCCCGTTTGACACGTGTTGCAAGCACCGGATGTCCTTCCGCCGGATTGGCGCCGACAATGATGACGAGACCGGCCTTGGCAATATCTTTAATCGTGCCGGCGTCACCGCCCATGCCGACAGTGCGGAACAATCCGTCGGTAGCAGGAGACTGGCAGTAGCGTGAGCAGTTATCGACGTTGTTTGTTTCAAATACCTGACGCGCTAATTTTTGAATGACATAGTTTTCTTCATTCGTAATTTTAGAAGAAGAAATAAACCCAACAGATCCATTGCCATACTGCTCTTTAATCGAGCCTAATCTGCTTGCAACAAGATCGAGGGCTTCTTCCCAAGAAGATTCCACAAATGCCCCGTTTTTACGGATTAAAGGCTTTGTGATCCGCTCTTCAGAATTGACGAAATCCCAGCCGAATTTCCCTTTGACACATGTAGAAATCGCGTTAACCGGAGCGTCAGAAACAGGCTGGATCTTTAAAATATCCCGTCCTTTTGTCCATACTTCAAAAGAACATCCGACACCGCAGAACGTACATACAGTTTTGGTTTTTTTCGTTCTCGTTTCACGCATTGCCGCCTCGACTTCAGAAATGGCAAAAATGCTGCCGTAATCAGGTTCAACGTTTTTCACGAGGTCAATCATCGGTTCCATGACATCCTCTTTGATGCCTGTCATAAAGCCTGCCTGCCCGAGCATTGATTTTTCCATCAGCGCATTACATGGGCACACTGTGACACACTGGCCGCAGCTGACACAAGAAGATTCATTGATCGAAACTCCCTCATCCCAAATCACGCGAGGACGTTCGCGTTCCCAGTCGATTGAGAGTGTTTCATTTACCTGAAGGTTTTGACACACCTCAACACACTGGCCGCAGGCAATACATTGGTTTGGATCATAGCGGTAAAACGGGTGAGACATGTCAACCGCGCAAGACGGATCTTCTTTTGGCGTGTATGGGTATTTTTGATGCTCGATCCCCATCATTTCCGCTGTATTATGCAGCGTACAGTTCCCATTGTTGTTATCGCAAACCGTACAATACAGCAAGTGATTTTCAAGAAGGCGGTCCATCGCTTCGGTTTGTGCTTCTTTCACCCGATTTCCGGAAAGATCAATTGACATTCCATTTTCTGCGACCGTAGAGCATGAACGAACCAGTTTGCCGTTTGCCTCTACAATGCAAGTATCACAAGTTTGAATTGGGTCAACCTCTGGAACGTGGCAAATCTGTGGGTACTCAATTCCGTTTTCATTTAAAATATCTAAAATTGTGGCCCCTGCTCGTGCTTGAATTTCTGTTCCGTCAACACGGACACTGATCGACTTAACGTCCATCATATTCATATTCCCCTCCATCTTTCTTTCAAGAAGTCAAAAAAAGCCATGTATAGATACACCTGTCCTTAATTCTAAGAAGGTGTAAACACACATGGCGGAATAGTTCACTAGCAAGTCTTACTAACAGACCAATCCTTGATTTTTATAAACCGATAGACTCATAACAAGATCTTATTACAAATCCATCAACACTGCTTTTATTATAAAGTGATATTTATTATAATACAATATATCAGGAAAATTTTAACCAAGTGAAATGTCCTGAGGGGAACCGGGAAAAGCCTGATGAGGCAGTATCGGAAGGGGTAATCAGCATGTCTAAAAAAATTCATGAGTTCAATGATATTATTCGAAAACTTCGCAAAGAATTGTTCGGAAAAGGGCCTGAACGGATTCATACTGTATTTGTAGAAAACATGGCAGTCTCAACACTGTACGGAAATCTGAGTGCAAGCGAGCAGTTTATCGCCCGCACGCCTGAAGGAAGAGAAATGGTACATGCGGCCCGGACAAGCCTGATTCAAGATCTTTATTCCAAACAAACGCCGGAAGGAATGGAGGAACTGATGGGGGCTAAGCTTGTCCATTTGTTTTCTGATATTAAAATTGAGGAAAATATCGCTGTATCTGTGTTTGTCTTTGACAAAAAAATAGATGATCAAAAAGAAGCTCTGCAAAGCTAGCATATTTATCATTGACACAAATTTGTCACATTTGATATGATGTTGCTACAGTTATAGAAGGCAAAAAGCAATGGGATTGTATGCACGAACTGTATATATTCTCTTTCAATATCTTAATTCTGCTTGATATTGTTGTATGGGTATGCATACAAGTTAGGCAGCATTCAAACGCCTGGTTTTACACAGGTTATTTGAGTGCTGCCTTTTTTATTGCCTTTCTGCCAAAACTGTGAGAAAAGAAGAAATAATGGAGGCGTTTTAGTATGGCTTTTCGGAAACCGGATGAAATAGCAGATGCAGCAATTGAAGCAGGGGTGAAAAAAATAAAGCTTCCGCTGCCGTCTCTGCTTGTGCTGGGGTTTTTAGGAGGCGCATTTATCGCGCTTGGGTACTTGCTTGATATCAGGGTGATCGGCGACCTGCCGAAAGAATGGGGAAGCCTGTCCAGCTTGATCGGGGCTGCAGTATTTCCCGTCGGTCTGATCCTTGTGGTTCTCGCTGGCGCTGAACTGATCACAGGAAATATGATGTCCGTTGCGATGGCTTTATTTTCGAGAAAAATATCAGTAAAAGAATTGGCGGTTAACTGGGGAATCGTCACAATTATGAACTTAATCGGCGCATTATTTGTTGCTTACTTTTTCGGGCATTTGGTTGGATTGACTGAAACAGGCCCTTATTTAGAAAAAACAATCGCCGTTGCACAAGGAAAGCTCGATATGAGCTTCGGCAAGGTTCTCGTTTCCGGCATCGGCTGTAACTGGCTTGTATGTCTTGCCGTTTGGCTTTCTTTCGGCGCTCAAGACGGAGCAGGAAAAATTCTTGGCATCTGGTTCCCAATAATGGCTTTTGTGGCAATCGGATTTCAGCACGTTGTCGCCAACATGTTTGTGATTCCCGCTGCCATTTTTGCTGGCTCGTTCACGTGGGGGCAGTTTATCGGAAACATCATTCCGGCTTTTATCGGCAATGTCATCGGCGGAGCGGTATTTGTCGGTCTCATTTACTTTATCGCATATCATAAGAAAGACCGCTCCAGAAAAGAAATGAAGCAGGTATCATGACCAAAGGATAAATCTATTCGATGATTTGCACAATTTCCGTCCATTTTTAGAAAAAGATGTTTACAAAATGGAATTTAGTGGATATACTTACAAAGTAAGAAAAAAGCAAAGGAGGCTGAACAAAATGACAATGAGACAACGACGTCAACCTGTACGTGATGCACAAGTAAAAGTTCATGGTTCATTCAGCCTGTGGAAGAGTTCGTGTCCTTCCTTAACCGATGCTTATCGCACGCATTAAATCGGAATTAGTCGGACATACGCAACTCCCCGCAGGCAGTAGAGGCATTGGTGTCTTCTTTTGTCTGCGGTTTTTATTTGCCCGCGGCAGAAGGACTGATGCCGCGGGTTATTTCGCTTGAAGCGGACTTTGGAAGGGGGTGAGCGATATGACGATTAACCTATTCTTTTTAACGTTAACGATTAACAAACGGTTTAAAAGCCCGGAAGAATTCGAACGAGAACAGCAGATTGAGCAGATTTATGATGAAATGAAAGAGTCTCAGTTAAAGCATCTTTATTTAACAAACTGGCGCTAAAAGCAATGAAAAGCTGAAGGAGGAGATGACATATGCTTAGAATGGAATTATTGATGCATTATACAATGGAGAAGGACCAAGTTTAGCGAAACAGCTGTCAAGAAAATGCCGGCCTGCATATGATAAATCAACGTTACGGTAAGGCAGGTGATGGCATGATGAACGATTATCAAAAAAGGCTGCCGTCGATAGGCCATGGTTATGCGTCCATGCCGCATTCCTTCAAACATGGTTATGGAAATCCATTCCGTCAGCAGAGGCTGATGGCCATGCAGCAGCATAGGCTGTATGTATTCCCTTATCATTGGCACTAGAAAGAGGGCAGAAAACATTTTGTTTTCTGCTTTTTTTTGCGGATTAAAATGAAAAAGTTCAGTTCCATTGAAACATTTTTAAACACATTGCCGTCTAGTTGATATCTTCATTCCCATTTAGAAATGAAGGTGATGTTTATTTTTCGAATATAATAAATAAACATAGGAAACCAAAAGCAGGTGTTTAAAATGCTAGAAAATAGACTCTATAAACGATCGAATCTTTTGAAATTATTTTCTCGGAAATATAAGCAAACCAAAACAATTGAGCATATGATGATTGACTCTATAGACATACAAGAAAATGACAGAATTTTAGAAATTGGAGTCGGAAAAGGCACTGTCTTTAAGAGCATAACCGAGAAACTGGAAAAGGGAAGCTTAAAAAGCATTGACCCATCAAAGCGAAAGGTAAGGCAAATATCACGCGCGAATCGAAAAAACATCGGAAAAGGGGAGCTTTTTCATGGCTATCCGGAGAACATTCCCTTTGATGACCGTACCTTTAATAAAGTGTTTTCCTTACATACGGTTCAGAGCTGCACTGATATTAGGCTTGCATTAAGAGAAATTTACCGGGTGCTTCAAATTGATGGCCGATTTTACATCAGTATTGATACAAATACTGATGTAAAAGAGAAAATGTATATTCAACTGCTGAAAGACCAGCATTTCAGGGATCTTTCTGTCATTAGGCGTGATTCCTGTCTTTGCATTGTGGCTGTTAAATAAAATCATTTCTCGGGAAATATATCCAGAGCCCTTATATGGGGATTTGGGTATATTTTCTTAATTTTTTATTTTTTGCATATACTTTATATTAAAAAAAGTTTTTTTCATATAAACTGATAACATAAGAAAGGGTAAAGAGGTGATATCAGACAGATCGGGCATTCATTATGAACAAGCGGAATGAATATTCATTCCGTAACAAATCGGAGGTTGTAACATTACATGTTATCCGCATCCAGCAGTAAATACGACATGATTATGAAAGCGTCGGTCTCACTTTTTACGGAAAGGGGATTTAATGCTACCACTATCCCTATGATAGCTGAACGAGCTCATGTGGGAACAGGAACGATCTATCGTTATTTTGACAGCAAAGAAACACTCGTCAACGTATTGTTTCAGGAAAGCATCCAGCGCTTTACGGAAAAGCTGAAGCAAGATTTTTCGGAATTGCCTGTCAGAGAAGGCTTCCACCACGTATTTTGCTGTCTCGTTCAATTTACGAAAGAGAGTGACTATGCGCTTTTTTTTCTTGAAACGAAAAAAAACGCTCATTACTTAAATGACACAAGCAGAAAAATGATAGAAAATCTGACTCATATGCTTGATGACTATTTTAATAAGGGAAAAGCAGAAGGTGTAATTCGCAGCCTGCCCTCTAATGTGTTAATTGCGATTGTGTTAGGGGCATTTCTCAAGATATATCAACTCGTCCAAACGGGTGATATAGAGATGGACATGGATTTAATTACTGAATTGGAACAATGCTGCTGGGACGCCATTAAGCTTCATTCATCACAAAATTAGGAAAGGAAGATGTATTAATGAAACAGGCAAGTGCAATACCTCAGCCCAAAACATACGGACCTTTAAAAAATCTTCCGCATCTGGAAAAAGAGCAGCTTTCTCAATCCTTATGGCGGATAGCCGATGAATTGGGGCCGATTTTCCGTTTCGATTTTCCAGGGGTGTCCAGTGTTTTTGTATCCGGCCACAATCTCGTGGCTGAAGTGTGTGATGAAAGCCGCTTTGACAAAAACCTTGGCAAAGGCTTGCTAAAGGTGCGCGAATTCGGCGGAGACGGCTTATTTACAAGCTGGACACACGAACCGAATTGGCAAAAAGCCCACCGCATTTTGCTGCCGAGTTTCAGTCAAAAAGCGATGAAAGGCTATCATTCTATGATGCTGGATATCGCAACCCAGCTGATTCAAAAATGGAGCCGGCTTAATCCTAATGAAGAAATTGATGTAGCGGACGACATGACCCGTCTGACGCTTGATACGATTGGGTTATGCGGGTTTAACTATCGCTTCAACAGCTTTTACCGTGATTCTCAGCATCCGTTTATCACCAGTATGCTCCGTGCCTTAAAAGAGGCGATGAACCAATCGAAAAGACTGGGCCTGCAAGATAAGATGATGGTGAAAACGAAGCTGCAGTTCCAAAAGGATATAGAAGTCATGAACTCCCTGGTCGATAGATTGATAGCGGAGCGAAAAGCGAATCCGGATGAAAACATTAAGGATCTTTTATCACTCATGCTTTATGCCAAAGATCCTGTAACAGGTGAAACGCTCGATGATGAAAACATTCGATACCAAATCATAACGTTTTTAATTGCAGGGCATGAAACAACAAGCGGTTTGCTTTCCTTTGCGATTTACTGTCTGCTTACACATCCGGAAAAACTGAAAAAAGCGCAAGAGGAAGCGGATCGCGTGTTAACGGATGACACGCCGGAATATAGACAAATCCAGCAGCTGAAATACATTCGGATGATTTTAAATGAAACACTCAGGCTGTACCCAACAGCTCCGGCCTTTTCTCTCTATGCCAAGGAAGATACTGTTTTAGGCGGGGAATATCCGATCAGCAAAGGGCAGCCTGTCACCGTTTTGATTCCGAAACTGCACCGGGATCAAAACGCTTGGGGAGAGGATGCAGAAGATTTTCGTCCGGAACGGTTTGAAGACCCTTCGCGTATTCCTCACCATGCGTATAAGCCGTTTGGAAACGGGCAGCGTGCTTGTATTGGCATGCAGTTTGCTCTCCAAGAAGCGACAATGGTTCTCGGTCTTGTATTAAAGCATTTTGATGTGATGAACCATACTGGATACGAACTGAAAATCAAAGAGGCATTAACGATCAAACCGGATGAATTTAAGATTACTGTGAAACCGCGGAAAACAGCGGCAATCAATGTACAGAGAAAAGAACAGGCTGACATCAAAACAGAAACGAAGCCAAAAGAAACAAAGCCTAAACACGGCACACCATTACTCGTTCTTTACGGCTCGAATCTTGGGACAGCAGAAGGAATAGCCGGTGAACTGGCTGCTTACGGCCGCCAGATGGGTTTTACAGCCGAAACGGCGCCGCTTGATGATTATATCGGCAAGCTTCCAGAACAAGGCGCAGTCGTCATCGTTACGGCTTCTTATAATGGGGCGCCGCCTGATAATGCTGCAGGCTTTGTAGAGTGGCTGGAAGGGCTTGAGGAAGGACAATTGAAAGGTGTCTCTTATGCGGTATTCGGCTGCGGAAACCGGAGCTGGGCCAGCACGTATCAGCGGATTCCCCGCCTGATAGATGACATGATGAAAGCAAAGGGGGCATCACGTTTAACAGCGATTGGGGAAGGCGATGCCGCCGATGATTTTGAAAGCCATCGCGAGTCGTGGGAAAACCGCTTCTGGAAGGAAACGATGGAAGCATTTCATATAAACGAAATAGCTCAGAAAGAAGACAGGCCTTCATTATCAATTACTTTTCTCAGTGAAGCGACGGAAACGCCGCTTGCCAAAGCATATGGCGCGTTTGAAGGGAACGTTTTAGAGAACCGGGAGCTCCAGACGGCTGATAGCCCGCGTTCCACCCGCCATATTGAATTGCAGATTCCTGACGCCAAAACATATAAGGAAGGCGATCATATCGGCATATTGCCAAAAAACAGCCAGAAGCTTGTTCAGCGGGTCCTCAGCCGATTCGATTTGCAGTCCAATCATGTGATGAAAATGAGCGGCGGCCCTCATATGGCTCATCTTCCGATGGATCGGCCGATCAAATTGACGGATTTATTGGCGTCCTATGTGGAGCTGCAGGACCCGGCTTCAAGGCTTCAGCTTCGGGAGCTGGCTTCTTATACAGTCTGTCCGCCGCATAAAAAAGAGCTGGAACAGCTCGTTTCAGATGATGGCATTTATAAAGAGCAGGTACTGGCAAAACGTCTCACTATGCTTGATCTTTTAGAGGATTACCCGGCCTGCGAAATGCCGTTTGAACGGTTTTTAGCACTTTTGCCATCACTAAAACCGAGATATTATTCCATTTCAAGCTCTCCGAAAGTCCATGCCAATATCGTGAGCATGACAGTAGGCGTTGTTAAAGCCTCAGCCTGGAGCGGGCGAGGCGAATACCGGGGTGTCGCCTCTAATTATTTAGCAGAGCTGAATACAGGTGATGCAGCAACCTGTTTCATCCGAACGCCGCAATCCGGATTCCAGATGCCAGATGACCCTGAAACGCCTATGATTATGGTCGGGCCGGGTACAGGAATTGCGCCATTCAGGGGCTTTATTCAGGCAAGATCTGTTCTGAAGAAGGAAGGAAGCACACTTGGTGAAGCTCTTTTATACTTCGGCTGCCGTCGCCCCGATCATGATGATCTTTACAGAGAAGAGCTGGATCAAGCGGAACAGGATGGTTTGGTGACAATCCGCCGATGCTACTCACGCGTCGAAAACGAATCAAAAGGATATGTCCAGCACTTGCTCAAACAAGATACGCAGAAATTGATGTCGCTCATTGAAAAAGGGGCTCACATTTACGTATGCGGTGATGGATCGCAAATGGCTCCTGATGTGGAGAATACTTTGCGTCAGGCATATGAAGCTGAAAAAGGAGCAAGTCAGGAAGAATCTGCCGATTGGCTGGAAAAGCTGCAAGCGCAAAAACGTTATGTAAAAGACGTTTGGACAGGAATGTAATAAAAATAAAATCCCGCCATCAATTAGATTGGCGGGATTGCTTTGCATGTGAGAAAACCGGCACGATAATGAAATCTACTGAAAAGGATGTTATAGGGAGTATCGTGCCGGCCTTATTGTTAATATCGTCACACAGGGACAAAAGTTTAGGTTTTTTGCCTTATTTTTAAATTAAATAGTCTAAAAGTCTTGTTTTTGTGATTTGCACATCTTTTTTTGGTGTTTTGTTCTCGCCTATTCCTCAAGATGAGCCGTCTGTTGAAGAGCGATGTTTAAATTGGCGTTCCACATGTTTTCGGTAATGAAAGTCATGAATCAGCCGAATCGTGGGCCTGATTAACAGCAGCAAGCTCCCAATCGCAAACAGCCATATCCCTGCCGACATTAATTGGTCATAAAAAAAGAAAAGGCTCCCGACGAGAAACAAAGCACCAATGATAAAATCGTTTACGGTATAAAGAATCTTATATCGTTTTTTGAAAAAAAGTTCGTTTCGTTGCAGTTCTTTTTTGATGTCATGTTCTTCATTAGCTGCCACTGTCATCCCTCCATTCTATTTTGGCTTACCCTCACGCAAACGACATGTAAACATAAGAATTACCTTGGAAAATGGAGGGGTCAGAGAATGATCAACAATGTTTTTAAATAGGACTTCTTTTTTATAAAAACGATTCCATCGCCTCAACAATAAGACCAGTCAAAGCTTTAGCCCCTTGAGGAACCAAGTGTACGCCATCAGGTGTAAAGTATTCTGGATGCTGAAGAGCTTCTGTATGCCAGTCAACTAACGTAACATTTTTATGTGCGCTTGCCTGGTACTTCAAAGATTCATTTACCTTGCTTTCCCATTGACGGGGGACCCGTGTATTGACAAGGTAGATATGAGCTTTTGAGAAAGCTTGAAGCAATTGTTCAATTTGGCTGTCTGTAAAGTAACCATTGGTTCCCAGCTCAATGATGACAGCTTTGTTCGGCTGATTAAAAGACTTGTATTCCCTTGTGAGCTCCAAAGCTTGAGACATTTGTCTCCCCACCTTTCCATCAATCGTAACATGTGAAAGTGACTGCCGAAGGTGTGAGGCAATATCAAGCATGACGGAATCTCCTATAGCTAACACTTCTTTGTCAGAGTCTGCGGGTTCTTTCTCCTGCTGAGATTGCGTGTCTTTATTTTTGCTAGTCTCTTGTCCATTATTTTTGTTTTCCTTTTGATCTTGATGGGAGTCTGTTGTCTTTTGTTCGGCATCGTTTTCCTTGTCTTTATCGACTGCAGCATTCTTTCTGTCCTCAGAAGCCTGGCTGGTATCAGCGTTTGTTTCTTGTGAGCTATACGTCCATTTGGTGGGGTGCTTTTGCTCTCCGGCTAGTCCAGACAGCCCTCCCGCAAAAATAAGTACAGCGAGAATGACGAAACCAATTGACATTTTACTGAGGACAGTTGTCGTTTTCCATTCCCTGATTCTATGTATAAAAACGCGGCGGAAAAAGAATCTAAATCCCTGTGTTCGTATCGGCTTCTCAATAAAATGATAGGAAAGCTCGGCAAGTATAAATGTCACAATAACCTTTAGCACGATATGCCAAAAAACAGGGTTTCCGATTTCTTGAACTGGCGTGCTTAACACAATCACAGGGTAGTGCCAAAGATAAATACCGTAAGACCTCGTTCCAAGCCAACGAAGCGGCCTCCATGAAAGCAGATTGCCTAAAAAGCTGCTCGGATGACAAACACATGCAATAAGGATTGCGGCGACCATGCTAATCAAAAGCATTCCGCCTCTGTAAAGAAAAGGCTCGTATTCATCTGTGAAATAGACACACAACACTAAAATACAAAATGCCGAAAGTTCAGTGGCGTGCAATGTGTGCTTCAGTTTACTTGGCAGCCTGTTGGAAGACAGCCTTTTCATAGGCCAAACCAAAGCCAAGGCACATCCGATGAGAAGCTCAAACGACCGAGTATCTGTACCGTAATACACGCGGCTCGGATCTGCGCCGGGTTCATACAATATGCTCATCATCACGGCTGAACAAAGCGCAAGCAATGATACCACCGCCGCCAATCTGGCGCGGCTTTTAAATATGTACATCCCAACAACCAAGAACATCGGCCATATCATATAAAATTGTTCTTCAATCGCCAGCGACCAAAGATTTTTTAAAGGTGATGGGGAACCAAAACTATCAAAGTATGATAGTTTGTGAAAAATAAAATACCAATTACTTATATATAAGAGAGAAGAAATGGCATCTCCGCGTACAGTATGCAATAGTTCCCTATCAAACAATACAACCCAAATAACAGCAGAAAAGATCATAAGGTAAGCCGCTGGCAGAAGCCGCCGAATTCGGCGCACCCAAAAATCCCGAAAATCAAGACTGATATCATTTCCATGTGCCGGCAATAGAATAGATGTAATTAAATAGCCGGATAAAACAAAAAAGATATCAACTCCAATGAAGCCGCCGTTAGCCCAATTGAGGTTTAGGTGATAAGCGATAACTGACAGGACGGCAAAAGCCCGAAGGCCATCGAGTCCAGGGATGTATCGATGATGTTGTGTCTTGTGATACATGGGTATTCCTCCAATAGTGTGCAGATATTCTCGTTGTTTTTGATAGCTAGGTTACGATCTCACTTAGAGAAGAGAGAAAACATCCATCATATGAGTTGGATGTTTTTTTATATTATCGAACGTAACGATCTCCCACGAGCAAGCTTGATATGACGCTGGTTGGAATTTCAAACTCGGTAACGCCCATATAGCCGGGAGCGACTTCATATTCATCAAATGAGATCACAAGTTTATGGTCTTCATTAATATAAAACGTTTGATCAGGAAGAATTTTTTTGAATGGTTCTGCATCTTCTTCAGTGAGCCAATAGATTTTATTTGGATCTTCCTTCATTTGCTGTTTCATTTGTTCTTTGATGTTTTGGCTGATGACGTTGATATAGCGTTCATCTTTGAATAAGCTTTTTAATGTCAGTAAGATATCATTCTTTTTGTCAATTGTGATATAACGGCTTTGGGTGTAAGATGATGCTTGTGTTTTTTCAATATCTCGCCGGATAGAGAGTAAATCTGGCGTGTCTGTCACTGTCTCGTAATCACTATAGATGCTGAGATGCCCTTTTTTGTTTTTAGATGTGGACTGTATAAATTCCTTGTACAGCTGCTTGCTTTCTTTCAAGTATTTCTGGTTAATGCTGTTTTCAAGCTCTTTATTAGAAAGTCCGGACAGAGCAGGTGTTTTGACATCGATGCTCGATTGATCTTTCTCTTCTTTGATCTCAATAAAAGTGATGGCTTTGACAATCTTGCCGATGACAGGGATTCTCGACATCGCTTGAGCTGCGTCAGGGTTGATGTTGACAAGTGCAGTGAATAAAATAGCCGCCGTGACAGCTGCCGATGTCGGCCACATGACGATTCTTTTCTTTTTTGGTTTTTGCTGAAGGGCTTTTTCAACAATGATATCAAGTTCTTTAGGAATCTGAACATTTTTATATTCTTCTCTTAATTGCTGCAATCTCTTATCCATTAAGAAAGATCCTCCTTCGTCAACTGAATGCGCATCAGCTTCAATGCTCTGTAGAGGCGCGTTTTGACGGTATTCGTGTTTTCTCCTGTAATTTCCGCAATTTCTTCTAATTTGAGGTCTTCAAAAAAACGCAAAATAATAATGGTCTTATAGCGGTACGGCAATTCGTCAAGCGCTTCATGGAGATCGGTATCCTTGTAATGGTCTTCCTTTCCTTTGCTTAAAAACTCTATCGTTTCGTCATCCATCACTTTTACCTTTTTTTGTTTGCGCAAAAAATCAATAGCTGTCCGTACTAAAATTTTATAAAACCAGCTTTTTATCGTCTCAGGGTTTCTAACCGTTTCTACTGAGCTCAGCGCTTTTTTTATAGATTCCTGAATAATATCTAATGCGTCATCTTGATTTTTCACATAACTGAAAGCCAACCTGTAGAAATCTTGCTTATGATCAGTTATGCATGCGACAAGCAACGCTTTTGTTGTTTGTTTTTTCTTCATTGCAATAAAGGGCTCCTTTTTGAATATACGTATATCATAGGCTGTTACCTAGGATAGACGCGGAAGGCTGAAAAATAGTTTGCGCAGAATCGCATTTTTTTAAAAGAAATGATCAGAGGGGGAGGATCCTAAAAACTTTGTAGAAAGGAATGCGTAAAAAAACATGACTTGTATCAACAAGCCATGTTTTTGTACTATTGCTCTATTCCAAATAATGTTTTTTGAAATCTGAGTGGATAGAAAATTTGCGGCGTAACCGAATGAGATTTTCTCCAAAGCTTTCTTCTAAAAGCCCTCTATGCTTTTTCAAAATTTCCATGAGGTACAGATCATGAATGATCACTTCAGTTATAGGCATGACTAAACCTACATGCATTGTCCATGCAGCACGGCTGTCGTTGCCAAGAGAGACGATACCTGCTACCACTTCTGAATCATCCCCGCTATAGACAAGCCACCGTCCGTCATACTCTTCTGTAATTTCACTGCTCATATCATGAAGGTAAACAGTAGCAAAATCAGATACGATGTCTCCGTACGCAATAATGGTGACAATGACACCTTGATTTGCCGCCTGTTTTAGCTCTGATTCTATCTCATCAAAATCCTCTTTCCATATTTCTAAGAGGATTCTTTTTTTGGCGGATAAGATACAAGCCTTCACCTTTTCAAGAATTTCATTGCGTCCGGTGATATTCCAGATATTTTCCCGGTCATTTGCAGTCTGCTCGAATTTTTCAAAGTATTTCTCAGCCTGATCAAAATGCTCTTCCGCTTTGAGCCGGCGGTTTTTAATCAGTTCTTTAGCGGGTACAGGGACATATTGAGGCGTATTTCCATGACTTACAAAAACATCTCCTCTGATAACAAGGCTTTCCAGGACTTCATAAATTTTAGAACGGGGCACTCCGGATTTTTTGGCGACGGCATAGCCTGTTAAAGGTGATTCTTGCAATAAAGCAAGATATGCTTTTGATTCATATTCGGTAAAATTGAGGTTTTTTAAAATGTCTAACATATTTTCTTTCATATATCCTCCAATATAAAGAGCAATCGCTGCCTTTGTAATCGCTATTTTAACAAACCATATTGATTTATTCCAAACCCATTGATACAATTTTATGAGTAGTTACTTTTGTAGTCACTATATGTTGTGAGGATTTTTTAAAGGGGGAGAAGAAATGCACAGCTTACTCACATACATACCGATAGCTGCCATGATGGTTATTTTACCGGGTGCAGATACAATGCTTGTGATGAAAAATACCCTTAGATACGGCGCAAAGGCTGGCCGTTATAACATTCTTGGATTAGCAACAGGACTTTCCTTTTGGACCGTTATCGCCATTTTAGGTTTATCAGTGGTTATTGCAAAGTCGGTGTTTCTTTTCACAACGATCAAATATTTGGGAGCAGCGTACTTAATTTATTTAGGTATCAAAAGTTTTTTTGCCAAAAGCATGTTTTCTATAGATGACATGCAATCCCAAGCAACAACTACGGGAAATTCTCCGAAACGTTATTATAAAACTTCCTTTATGCAAGGATCACTTAGTAACATTCTCAATCCTAAAACTGTTTTGGTTTATGTTACAATCATGCCCCAATTTATCAATCTGAAGGGGAATATAAACCAGCAGCTCATCATTTTAGCTTCAATCCTAACCTTATTAGCGGTGTTATGGTTCCTCTTTCTCGTTTATATTATTGATTTCGCAAAAAAATGGATGAAAAACTCGAAGTTCCAGAAAGTGTTTCAAAAAATAACCGGAATGATATTAGTAGGTTTTGGCATCAAAACTGGTTTGAGTTAATATTCGAGGTGATACGCCTAAATGAAGTAAACGATTTTAGAGGCCAAATAAAAGCTGACATTTCATATTCAAGCTTAGCTTAATGTCTGACCCATACAAAAAAGACAAGGGAGTGAGTATCCCTTGTCTTTTTTATTATTTCATCTTATATCCTCTGCGGGTTTGCACCTTATATAAAATAATCAATAAAACAAACCAGACCGGAGTGACAAACAAAGCAACACGTGTATCATTCGCCAGTGCCAATACGACAAGAACGAACGCGAGAAATGCGAGTGTTAAGTAGTTGGATAATGGGTAAAAAGGCATTTTAAATTTGTTTGTTTTCGCTTCATCCTGCCTTGTTTTTCGATATTTCAAATGGCAAATCACCGTGATGCCCCAAATAAAAATGAAACATATTGTAGAAACACTTGTAATCAGTGTAAAGACTTGCTCGGGCATTATATAATTCAGGCTGACGCCAATTAGAATGGCGATGGTTGAAAAGAACAGCGCATTACTTGGAACTTTAGAAGAAGTCAATTTCTTCAATAATCCAGGTGCGTGATGATCCTTGGCTAGAGAATAGACCATGCGGCTTGTGCTGAATAAAGCGCTGTTAGCCGCTGATGCCGCTGATGTTAATACAACAAAATTGATCATACTGGCAGCGGCAACGATGCCTACAACAGAAAAGACTTGAACAAATGGGCTTTCATTTGGGTTCAAAACATTCCAAGGGTAGATACACATAATGACAAAAAGTGCGCCGACATAAAAAAGTAAAATCCGGGCAGGGATTTGATTGATGGCTTTAGGGATCACTTTTTGGGGATTTTCTGTTTCACCTGCTGTCAGTCCAACAAGTTCAATTCCCACAAAAGCGAAGACAACCATTTGGAATGAAAGGATAAATCCATGCCATCCATTTGGAAACATGCCGCCGTGCTTCCAAAGATTCGTGAGGCTGGCTGAGCCGGAAGCTGTGGAAAAACCTTTCGCAATCAAGAAAATACCAGTTACGATAAGAGCCAATATGGCAATGACTTTGATCAATGCAAACCAGAATTCTAATTCTCCGAAAAGTTTAACGGTGGCAAGATTCATGATCAGCAGGATGATAAGCGCAAGAAGACCCGGCAGCCATTGAGGCACATCGGGAAGCCAATATTGCGTATAAATGCCGACCGCGGTTAAATCAGCCATCGCGAGAGAAATCCAGCAGAACCAGTAGGTCCAGCCAGTGATAAACGCTGCCATGTTGCCTAAATAGTCCCTTACAAAATCAACGAAAGAGTGATATCCCGTATTTGATAAGAGCAGTTCTCCTAGCGAACGCATAATGAAAAAGCAAAAGACTCCAGTGATCAAGTAAGCAAATAAAATGGATGGTCCCGCAAAGTGAATGGATTTTCCTGAGCCTAAGAATAAACCTGTCCCGATTGCACCCCCAATCGCCATTAATTGTATATGCCTGTTTTTAAGGCCTCTAGACAATTTTTGCTGTTGTCCAAAATTGTCTTTGGTAGAATTGCCTATCAATTTTGTTTTCCTCCAATAATAAAAGATGAATAAAGTTTTATCGGATATTATACCATCTAAGAGAATACAATGTTTGATTTTTAAATTTTAAAAATATAATTTTCATTTGCTTGTGCGTAAAGGTGCCAAATGTCTCCCGAAGAATATGCTTATCACAAAAGATTTTTATCAATCATTCGGTTTTGACTCAGTCGAGAATCCTTATACAAACATAAAAGTTTCGAAAAAACAGTGGGTCCATATGGAGGATCTATTTTTTCAATGGATATCTCCTTATCTATCAACATTCGGCCAAACAGTTGTTACGCCATTTCTAAGTAATGACTGGGAGGGAGGATGTCATCTGGACGATATGATGGATGATGAGTTTGCTGAGGTTTATGAAGAATATAAGGCTTTTTTAATAGGTAACGATTTGTATGATCATACGCCCACTTTGCTTGAAAACAGCAGGGGATATCAAATCGCTCATATCGGTGATTTTTCAATCCTGGGCAAGATGGCTGCAAGAAATCATCATTATTTATTCTTTGCCGATGGAGATAAAGTTTTTATGTTTACAGATTCACTGACCTTCCAGATGTATTGTAAGGATAAAGAAGTTTTGCATAATGAAATGAGAAAGATCGGGCAGTTGCTGCATCCTGATTTTTTATCGTGAATCACTGTGGCGGACACATAGAGTGTCCGGCATTTTTTTGTTTTCAATTGATGTCATGTCTAGTGGGAATGTATTTTGGGGAAAATGTCCTGATCTATTAGATTTATTTTCTGTCATTCGGGATTTTTCCATCATTACGTTCCTGAAGAATGATAAACTGTTTACTGATTATTACTTTGGAAGGAGCACAGTCTTGAAGAACTGCGAATCTAAAATACTAATATCAAACATAAATAATTTGAAGTGATAAACACATAGGCATAAAAGGTCAGTATGTCAATCTGCTATAAAGACCTTTCTGAAAGTGTATCAATAGATAATCTCAAGGCTGTCTGTCATAAAGATTCGGAATATTCTTGTTAAGGGCTTATCTAATAAGGGCAAAGGATGATAGACGTGAAAAGAATAGATAAAATATACCATCAGCTCATGCATAATTTTCATGACTCCAGCTTAGATCAACTTTTAAAAGTACAGGGGAATTCAGCAAAGGAAATTGCTGAGCAGCTGAAAATGGAGCGGTCCAATGTCAGTTTTGAATTGAACAATCTCGTCCGATCTAAAAAGGTCATAAAAATTAAAACGTTTCCTGTGCGATATATCCCAGTGGAAATAGTGGAAAGGTTATATAACAAGAAATGGGATACAGAGATGATGGAAGTGAAAGGCCTGGAGCTGTTTTCCGGGAATCCAAAACAGAATCATCAAAACATTTCCACGAATCCTCTAGAGCTTATGATTGGGGCAAAAGGCAGCTTGAAGAAAGCAATCTCCCAGGCAAAGGCAGCTGTCTTTTATCCGCCGAACGGTCTGCATATGCTCCTCTTAGGGCCAACAGGTTCCGGTAAATCCCTTTTTGCAAACCGGATTTACCAGTTTGCCATTTACTCTGACATTTTGAAGACCGGTGCTCCATTTATTACATTTAACTGTGCAGATTACTACAACAATCCTCAATTATTGCTTTCTCAATTATTCGGACACAAAAAAGGCTCATTTACAGGTGCCGGCGAGGATAAAGCTGGTTTAGTCGAACAGGCCAATGGAGGGATTCTTTTTATGGATGAAATCCATCGTCTCCCTCCTGAGGGACAAGAAATGCTGTTTTATTTTATTGACAGCGGTTCTTATAACCGGCTTGGAGAATCTGAACATAAACGAACATCAAACGTATTGTTTATTTGCGCCACTACAGAAAATCCGAGTTCTGCACTATTAAAAACATTTTTGCGAAGAATCCCAATGACCATTCATATTCCTTCGCTTGAAGAACGATCGCTTAAAGAAAGAGTGGATTTGACGACGTTTTTATTAGGGAAAGAAGCAGAGCGAATTAAGAAAAATCTGAGTGTGCACATAGATGTCTATAATGCGCTTATTCATTCTGCAAAATTTGGGAATGTGGGACAGCTGAAATCAAATGTCCAGTTAGTTTGTGCACACGGGTTTTTGCACAACCTTGACAGAAATGAGGTTATTGAACTGACTGTTCGGGATCTGCCGGATGAAATCAAGCAAGACTGGATGTCCAGCAGCAAAAACATGCAAAGAAGCAAAGCGATTTCTGAATATGTAAATATCACAACGATCATCTCTCCGATTGTAGAAGATGAAACAACAAAAATTGACGAAGATCTCTCATTTAATCTGTATCATTTGATCGAGGAAAAAGTGAAAACCCTCATGAAAGAAGGGTTATCTAAAAAGGATATTAATCAATACATCTTGACTGATATCCATTTGCATGTCAGAAGTTTTTTTCAGCATCGGGCGTTTCAAAAGGACAGCCTGCTGACATTCGTTGAAGATGACGTGATTCAAATGACCAAACAGTTAAAAGAAATAGCTGAACATGAGCTGGATTGCACATTTGACCGTAAATTTATTTATTTCTTGAGTATGCATATTGACGCATTTTTAAAGCGCGGTAAGCAAATTGATGTTTTAAACACACAGGAGACTGATGAAATCCGTGATACTCATGTGAAAGAATATCGGGTGGCGATGATTTTTAAAGATAAAATTCAGGAATATTTTAAAGTGGCTATTCCGGAAATAGAGGTCATCTACTTAACGATGCTGATTCACTCCATTAAATCGTTAAAAGAGAACAAAAGGGTCGGTATTATCGTGGCTGCACATGGAAATAGCACGGCGAGTTCAATGGTTGAAGTTGCGACAGAACTGTTAGGAAGCACTCCAATTGCAGCAGTTGATATGCCGCTTTCTGTTTCACCTTCGGACATTATCGAATGCGTAGCGGAAAAAATGAAACAGGTTGACGAAGGCGAAGGTGTTTTAATGCTGGTAGACATGGGGTCACTTGCAATGCTGGAGAGCAAGCTGGAGGAAAAAACAGGCATTGCTATCAAAACAATCAGCAATGTTACGACCTCAATGGTGCTGGATGCTGTCAGAAAGGTGAATTATTTGGATTTGAATTTGCATGCGATCTATCAATCGGTCACGAAGGATTTTATTGAATTATGGGAGCGGCAGCCAGCAGCATCTGGCAAAAAGAAAGCACTGGTCTCCATCTGCACGACAGGCAGCGGAACGGCCAAAAAGCTGGAAGACATCCTGACCACGATCGTAAACAAAGCCTCCGATACCCCGATTCACATATTGACCGTTTCATCTATTAAATTGGCAAACCGGATAAAAGAAATCGAAAAAGAGTATGAGATCCTTGCGACAGTCGGAACGAAAGACCCTAAAATCAATGCTCCGCATGTATCTTTAGAAGTGTTAATTGAAGGGGAGGGAGAGAAGCTGATTCAACAGGCGATTACCAAAGGCAGCATCCCCTTGAGCAATGGATTGAACGAAGCAAATATCATTGTCAGGGAGCTTTGTGAGGATAGCTTAAAAAAGTACCTTGTCTTCTTGAACCCCCACCATATTATCGAAATGTTATTAGAGTGGCTGCAAACTGTTCAGGATGAGCTGGGAGCCATATTCAATAATGCAGTTTTGATCAAAGTCATCATGCATACGGCGTTCGCCTTTGAAAGGGTGATTAAGCAGAATCCGATTGCTTTCTCAGAGGAAGAAGAAATAAATGATCAGATGAAAGAAATGGTGAATGTGACAGAGCGGACATTAGCGCCATATGAACAAAAGCTTGGACTTCGCATAAGTGATGATGAAAAATTATTTATAGCCGCCATCTTCGCTGAAGAAGTGCATGGCCAGCTGTTTTAAAAGCAGTTTTTTAATGTGAACCTGTATTAAATGGAACGCCATTTTAATACAGGTTTATTTTTTTGATTCCAAGTGTTTCAACAACAGACTATCATTGGCTGAAAACTTAATGAAAACGCTTAACACAACTTTGTTGGCACGATCCTTGCATTATATATGGATGTACAAAACAGGAAAGGAGCAATGTATATGATTTCAGTTATTATCAGTGGTCATGGAGATTTTCCCATAGCATTAAAAGAGTCTTCAGGGATGATATTCGGTGAAGAAAATAACCTGCTTGCAGTGCCGTTTTTTAAAGGGGAAGGCATTCAAACGCTGCAAGAAAAATATCGTCAGGCGCTCAAGGACATTCCGGAAGAAAATGAAGTGCTTTTTTTAGTCGATATTTTTGGAGGAACGCCATATAACGCGGCAGCTTCTTTCATTGCTGAGGATCAAAGAATGGATATGGCAGCCGGTGTAAACCTGCCGATTCTGCTGGAGGTATTAAGCCTGAGAGAACATCTGACACTTAAAGATTTGCTGAACAACTTAAAAGCAATGAGCCAGCAAAGCTTTCAAGTGTGCAGTGAACATTTAGAAAAAGTAAAAACTGTCAATCAGGAAACAAGAGAGGATGAATTGTAATGAACATTGTGTTAGCCAGAATTGATGACCGCTTTATTCACGGCCAAATCTTGACAAGATGGATTAAAGTCCATGCAGCAGACCGAATTATCGTTGTCTCCGATGATGTTGCACAGGACGAAATGAGAAAAACGCTGATCCTTTCTGTTGCACCTTCAAATGTAAAGGCGAGTGCCGTTTCGGTTTCAAAAATGGCAAAAGCGTTTCATAGTCCGCGCTATGAAGGGGTAACGGCAATGCTCTTGTTTGAAAATCCGTCCGATATTGTATCTCTTATTGAAGCAGGTGTGCCGATCAAAACCGTAAACGTCGGGGGAATGCGTTTTGAAAATCATCGCAGGCAAATCACAAAATCAGTCAGCGTCACAGAGCAAGATATAAAGGCGTTTGAAGCATTAAGTGACTTGGGCGTGACACTGGAATTGAGGCAGCTGCCTTCAGATGCCAGCGAGGATTTTGTACAGATTTTACGGAACGTAACAAAATAATCAAGGGGATGAGAATATGTCTTCATTACAAATTATTTTGTTGTTAATTATTGCAGCAATCACCGGCATCGCAAGTGTATTGGATGAAGGGCAGACACACCGGCCGCTTGTGGCCTGCACGCTAGTTGGCTTGGTCCTCGGGGACTTAAAAACAGGAATTATTCTCGGAGGCACACTAGAGCTGATGGCGCTGGGCTGGATGAACGTCGGCCTTGCCATGGCGCCTGATACAGCGATTGCCTCTGTCATCTCAACCATTTTAGTTATTACCGCTGATCAGGGAATTGGCGAAGGCATCGCCGTCGCTGTTGCTTTGGCAGCTGCGGGGCAGGCGCTGACTATTTTTGTGCGGACGATCACTGTCTTTTTCATTCACCGCGCTGATCAATACGCAAAAAAAGGGAATATAAAAGGAATTGAAATTATGCATATTACCGCGATGGTGTTTCAAGCGCTGCGCGTAATGATACCGACATTAATTGTCGCATTGATCAGTGTCAGCGCTGTTCAGGCGTTCTTGGGCAATATCCCGGATGTCATTACAAAAGGGCTGCAAATAGGCGGAGGCATTATCGTTGTTGTCGGATATGCCATGGTAATCAATATGATGAATATTCCTTATTTAAAGCCATTTTTCTATATAGGTTTCTTATTGGCAGCGTTTACCGATTTTAACTTAGTAGGGTTTGGAGCACTTGGTCTCTGTCTGGCGCTTTTATACCAGCAGGTGATGCAAAAACATAACGCGCACGGAGCAGTCGCCGCCGCATCAGACAGTGGTCATGTGGCTGTTTATGATGACGATGATGATGACCTTGATGCCTAAACCATAAGGGGGGATGAAAAAATGGAGAAAGAAAAAAGATTAACGAAAAAAGAAATTTTCAGCATGTTTATTCGTTCGAATTTTTTGCTCGGCTCCTTTAACTTCGAACGTGTGCAGGCCATGGGATATTGCTATGTCATGATTCCGGCGATCAAAAAACTGTACGGACCCGGAGCGAAAAGAAACGAAGCCTTGCAGCGGCATTTGGAATGGTTTAATACACATCCGTGGCTGACTGCGCCTATATTTGGCGTTACGGCAGCCATGGAAGAAGAAATGGCGAACAATAAAGGAATTGATGGAAAAGCAATAAGCGGAATGAAAATCGGTTTGATGGGCCCGATAGCGGGTGTAGGCGATCCGATTTTCTGGGGAACGATTCGTCCGGTCTTAGCTGCGTTAGGGGCATCCCTTGCTTTAGGAGGAAACATTGCCGGCCCTTTGCTATTCTTTTTCTTGCTGAACGCCATAAGATTAAGCACAAAATATTACGGGTTAAAGTATGGCTATGTGAAAGGAATGGAGATTCTGCAGGATTTAGCGGGGAATCGCATTCAAAAGCTTACAGAGGGTGCTTCGATTCTCGGGTTATTTGTAATGGGGGCTCTCGTTTCCAAATGGACCACGATCAACATTCCAATCGTTGTGTCCAGGATTAAGGATGAAAGTGGAAAAGTGGATGTTCAAACCGTACAAAATGTGTTAGACAGCATTATGCCGGGTGCGCTGCCTCTAGGGTTAACGTTATTGGTGGCATGGATGCTGCGCAAAGGGGTGAATCCTCTTCTCATTATTTGCGGGATCTTTATTATCGGGATTCTTGGGTATTGGGCTGGATTCTTAGCATAAGCTGTGTGATGTAAGAAAGAAGAGGGAAACTGCAGCACTCTATCATATAGTCAATCATTTGGATAACAGTGAAACAGAGGAGAATTGCGAGAAACGGATCAACTTGTGCAGCAGTCTCTCTTGAAAATGTTCAAACATGAAGAGAGGAGCGAAGGAACAAATGAAAAAGAGACTTATTCAAGTCATGATCATGTTCATCCTGCTGTTGACTATGGCATTTCCGGCTGAGGCAGCCGATTCAAGCTACTATGACGAGGATTATCGTCCTCAATATCATTTCACGCCGGAAGCAAACTGGATGAATGATCCAAACGGGATGGTATATTATGCTGGAGAATATCACTTGTTCTATCAATACCATCCATACGGGCTTCAGTGGGGCCCCATGCATTGGGGGCATGCCGTGAGCGAAGATTTGGTTACGTGGAAGCACCTTCCTGTTGCGCTGGCTCCGGATGACAAAGGCACGATCTTTTCAGGAAGCGCAGTTGTAGACAGGAATAACACAAGCGGTTTTCAGACAGGCAAAGAGAAGCCGCTTGTGGCTATTTATACACAGGATCGGGAAGGCCATCAAGTGCAGAGTATCGCCTATAGCAATGACAAAGGAAGAACGTGGACGAAATACGCTGGCAACCCTGTCATTCCAAACCCGGGAAAAAAAGATTTTCGCGATCCAAAAGTCTTTTGGTATGAAAAAGAAAACAAGTGGGTGATGGTGCTTGCGGCCGGAGACCGAATCCTCATTTATACGTCCAAAAATTTGAAGCAGTGGACGTATGCAAGTGAATTTGGACAGGGGCAAGGAAGTCATGGGGGAGTATGGGAGTGCCCGGATTTGTTTGAGCTTCCGGTAGACGGCAATCCGAATCAAAAAAAATGGGTGATGCAGGTCAGTGTCGGAAACGGAGCGGTTTCGGGAGGATCAGGCATGCAATATTTCATAGGGGACTTTGATGGAACTCATTTTAACAATGAAAATCCGTCAGACAAAGTTCTCTGGACGGATTACGGCAAAGACTTTTATGCGGCTGTATCCTGGTCTGATATTCCATCCTCAGACGGCCGGCGGCTTTGGTTAGGCTGGATGAGCAATTGGCAATATGCGAATGATGTTCCTACATCCCCATGGAGAAGTGCAACCTCCATTCCAAGAGAGGTGAAATTGAAAACGCTTACTGGAGGAGTGAGGATCGTCCAAACACCAGTAAAAGAGCTGCAAACCATTCGCGGGACCTCTAAGAGGTGGAAGAATCAGACCATATCGCCCGCAAGCCAAAATTTGTTAGCAGGCCTATCTGGAGATACGTATGAATTACATGCAGAATTTCAAGTGACCCCAGGTTCAGCAACTGAATTTGGTTTTAAAGTCCGAACAGGCAGAAATCAATTTACAAAAGTCGGCTATGATCAAAAGAACGCCAAACTGTTCGTTGACCGGAGCGAGTCGGGGAACGTCACCTTTAATCCGACCTTTAACACCGGAAAACAAACAGCTCCGCTGAAACCGGTAAATGGAAAGGTAAAGATGCGCATTTTTGTCGACCGCTCTTCAGTTGAAGTATTTGGGAATGACGGACAGCAGGTCATAACCGATATCATTCTCCCGGATAGATCTAGCAAGGGTCTTGAATTATTTGCTGCAAATGGCAGTGTAAAGCTAAAATCTTTAACGATATATCCTTTAAAAAAGGTGTGGGGAACGTCACCTTTTATCTCAAATTTGACTGATTGGACGAATGTAAATGGCACGTGGGCCGACACAATTGAGGGGAAACTAGGGAGATCGGACGGCGATTCCTTTATCATGTCTTCAGCATCCGGATCTGACTTCACCTATGAATCTGATATTACCATTAAGGATGGAAACGGAAGAGGAGCAGGAGCGCTTATGTTCCGCTCTGACAAAGATGCCAAAAACGGTTATCTTGCCAACGTGGATGCGAAGCATGACCTAGTGAAATTCTTTAAATTTGAGAACGGTGTCGCTTCTGTTATTGCCGAATACAAAACGCCGATAGACGTAAATAAAAAGTATCATCTGAAAACGGAAGCTCAAGGCGATCACTTTAAAATCTATTTAGATGACCGTCTTGTGATCGATGCAAATGATTCCGCATTCTCAGAAGGTCATTTTGGCTTAAATGTGTGGGATGCGACTGCTGTCTTTCAGAATGTAAACAAATAGTCTTAACTTGAAAAAAGGCACAGACCTAAACAGTCTGTGCCTTCTCGTTTATTTCAACAAATTTAATGATTCGCGGTTAAATGCTTCCAAATCATCAGGTGTTCTGCTTGTAACAATGTTGTGGCTGACGACTACTTCTGCATCTTTGTAGTTTGCGCCGGCATTGATTAAATCTTTGCGGATGCTGCGGTAGCCTGTGATATCTTTGCCTTTCAGAAGATCCGTATCAATCAATACTTGCGGACCGTGGCAAATAGCGAAAACAGGCTTTTCATTTTCGACAAACGCTTTCGCAAATTCTCCCGGACGATCATCTGCACGAAGCAAATCTGGAGAGAATCCCCCAGGAATTAAAAGTGCATCAAATTCATTAGCATCCACATCTGAGATTGCTTTTTCGATCTTCACTTTCTCGCCATGCTTACCGGTAACTTCTTTGCCGGCTTCCAAATCGATAGCTACGACACTGTAGCCAGCTTCTTCGTATGCTTTTACCGGACTTGTATATTCGATATCTTCGAATTGGTCTGTAACGAGAACTGCAATTTTTTTGCTCATATCAAAAACCTCCTATAACCTCTTTATGCCCATAGAATAACAGGAAGATTGACCGGCCTTCAAACCATTTGCTTAAGGAGATCGTTTTTCGTGAATTTCCAGTAAATAAAAGCGGGTCAGCCCATTTAAGGACTAACCCATTTTTTAGACTTACAATGTGGAAATATCAATCACAAATCGATACCGGACATCACTTCGGAGGATACGTTCGTATGCTTCGTCCACTTGGTCAGCGCGGATGACTTCGATTTTAGGTGCGATGCCATGCTCAGCAGCGAAATCAAGCATCTCTTGAGTTTCTGCAATTCCGCCGACAAGAGAACCTGCAAGGCTGCGGCGTCCCATGATTAAAGAAAACACACTGTATGTGTCCTGCTCAGCAGGTGCTCCGACATTTACAAGTGTTCCGTCTATACGAAGCATTGATAAATAGGCGTCTACATCAAGATTCGCGGATACTGTATTTAAGATCACGTCAAACCGCCCGGCCAATGCAGTGAATGTAGCTGGGTCGCTAGTTGCAAAGTAATGATCTGCCCCAAGTTCCAGAGCTTCCTCTTTTTTATTCATGGAGCGGCTCAGGACGGTTACCTCTGCACCCATCGCATGTGCAAATTGAATTGCCAAATGTCCAAGACCTCCAACTCCTACAATGGCAACCTTTTTACCTGGCCCAACATTCCAGTGTTTCAGCGGGGAATACGTTGTGATACCTGCACACAACAGCGGACTGGCAACATCCATTTCCAAACTGTCTGGAATTCGGACAACAAATCTCTCAGTGACAACGATTTTTTGGCTGTACCCGCCATACGTCGGATTTCCATCGTAGTCTAATGAGTTGTAAGTCTGCACAACACCCTTTGTGCAGAACTGTTCCTCACCGCTGAGACAGTATTCGCATTCTCCGCAGGAGTCAACAAAACAGCCGACACCAACTCGGTCCCCGACAGCAAACTTGGTAACTTCTGCTCCAACGGCTGTTACGACACCGGCTATTTCATGTCCGGGTACCATGGGGAAGATGCCCCCGCCCCATTCATCAAATGCACTATGGATGTCTGAATGGCAAATACCGCTGAATTGAATATCAATTAAGACATCATGCGGCCGTAATTCTCTTCGTTCAATCGTCGTTTGCTCAAATTTGGCTTTTGCATGTGATACGCTTAATACACGGGTATGATGTTGATTACACATATGAACCTATCCTTTCTTCATCATAAGTGCTGTAAATAAAAACATGCACTTATTTAAGTTTTATCGTGTCTTCAACATAACGATAAACCTTAAAGTCCGCTTTAAGGCAAGGGTTTTTTGAAAAAATCTCATATGATCGGCTTGGTTGAACCCTTATAGTAAAATCGCACCGAATCATTTGATCCGAGGCGTACATTTTTTATAAGGTATGGTACAGGTCATCATGAACAGGCTCTAACCAATCCGTTGCCCCCGGCGTAATGGCTAAGTGCACAAACCAACTGTCTTTCGCCGCACCGTGCCAATGTGTTACATGGGGCGGAATATTTATGACATCTCCGGTTTTGAGTAATTGAGCTGGTTTTCCTTCTTCTTGATACCAGCCTTCACCGCCTGTCACTAACAAAACTTGCCCAATTTTATGAGAATGCCAGTAATTGCGGGCCCCCGGAGCAAAGGTGACATTCCCGATTGAAGCATTGAGAGGCGTCTCATCGGTAAATATCATTTGTAAATATGCATCCCCGGTAAAGTTCGCTTCAACTTTTTCACCTATCGGAAAGATTGTGCTATTGCTTAATTGACCAGATGTCATGTATTGACCTGTTTTCTTTTCATTTTTAAAGATGTCTTTTGCGATATGAAATGCTGACCAAGCTTTGGGCCATCCGGCATAAAACGAGAGGTGAGTGATGATTTCTGCAATTTCCTCTTTTGTTAATCCGTTTTCCTTCGCTTTTTGAAGATGCGGAGTCAATTGTTCGAAGCTTCCTCCAGCAATTAACGCAGAAACTGTAATCATGCTGCGATCCCGTGGAGACAGTTCTTCCTCTCTTGCCCAAATGTCACCGAACAGAACATCATCGTTAAGTTCAGCAAACTTTGGCGCGAATTCTCCTAGTATATCTCGTCCAGCAGTTTGTTTTTTTGCCATTTAGCAATCCCTCCATCTAAACTGTTTTTATTGCATGGAGAAGTATAGAGCTTAAAGTGTGCTTTAAGGCAAGCCCTGTATTTTTGAAAAAAAGATTTCAGCAGCTAAAACTTGTTTCTGCTTGACTTAAAGTTAACTTTAAGTGTTACCTTCAAAACATGCAGGACGAGGACAGAGAGGTGAAGAGTATGAATATTGCGCAGGTGGCAAAGCAGTTTGGCCTAACAGCTGCAACACTCAGATATTACGAACGTGTAGGATTGATCCCGCCGGTAAAACGAAAAGAAAGCGGCATTCGCGATTATGATGAAGAAGATATCAAATGGATTGAATTCATTAAATGCATGCGAAATGCAGGACTATCGATAGAAGCGTTAATTGAATATACAACGTTATTTACTGAAGGAGATCGTACGGTAGAAGCTCGCAAAAATATCTTGGCTGATGAAAGACAGCGGCTCATAGAGAAGCGGAAAGAAATTGATGAAACAATTAAAAGATTAGATACAAAAATTGACGATTATGATGGGAAATTGCGTGAAAATGAGGCTAAACTCAAAAGCAGGCCTAAAACGGAAAGTCTTCACGGATAAGTGACGCAAGATAGCATTCTTTGTGTCCGAGGGGGCAGGTTAAAAATAAGGATTTTGTTTCGAACTTGTTTCTCCGACAAGAAATGGATACCGAAAGAGGTGGTTACATTCCTTATTCGATTGGAGAATTTGCAAACATCATCAGTGTGACAACAAGTACCCTAAGGTATTATGAAAAGGAAGGGCTCCTGAATCCTCATCGAAATGAGAATAATATACGGGAATTTACGGATCATGATATCGGCTGGGTGCGGTTTTTGCTCCATTTGAAAGATTCAGGAATGACGAGGACAGAGCTAAAACAATATACAGCATGGGCGAGCAATGGGTGAGGAAACGATTCATGAGAGAATGCATTTACTTGAAAAGCGTAAGCACATGGTAGAAATAGAAATTCAACTTTACAGCAAAACCTGCAAGTATTAAACCGTAAGATTGAATGCTATAAGGACCAGATAAAGGGGGATCAATATGAGTTTGTCCTTTATCCAAATGAAGAGGAACAGTCATAAAAACAAATGGTTTAAGGCTGAAGGTGATTTTTAAAAATGAAAATTCCCTTCAGCCTATTTTATTGTTTATTGATGAGAAGGAAACCAGCTTTTATATTTGACGTTAAGTCGAACGTTTACTTTTGCTATCAAAAAAACAGTTAGTATAGTTTATAAAAAATATAGATCCCCGTTGTTCATTTAGTCAGATTTTCCCCTCAGCCGTTTGATATCTTCTTTAGGCGGAAAACCAAACATGCGGGAGTATTCACGGCTGAATTGTGATGGGCTTTCATAGCCGACCCGGAATGCAGCATCTGCGGCATCTGTTGACTTCATGAATAACAGGCGTCTGGCTTCCTGCAATCTCAGCTGTTTTTGGAATTGAATCGGGCGCATGGCGATATAACTTTTAAAAAACAGAAGCTGAGGGACAGTTGTGGTCAATCAATACTGTTCCTCAGCAAATCAATGGTATGTTAAAGGGTTGGCAACTGAATCGCGGTTTCGATATTTTGTAAATTCAGCTTGACTTGTTCGTCTGTGTTCCAAGGATGGTACCAGCCCTTTTCCACCATATAGCTTGAGATTTGTTCGTGCATATCGAGGGCTTCCTCTAAATGCCGGGTAAGGATCTCTTTCACTTCAGGCGTTCCAGCTTCCGTTGCGGCCATCGCATAATTTCTGACTCCGTTTTTTGCTGCAATTAATAAGTCCATGGCAATGATTTGGTCTGTTAAAACATTCATGCCGGTCAGATATTCAATGATAGGATTCATTAATCATTCATCTCCTCATTCATGCTTTGCATTAGATAAAATAGAGGCAAATTCCTGTAGCTGCCGTGTGGTGGTGTCAACGTCTTGCTGCATGATTTCTTTAAGCTTCGGATCAGATACCAGCGCCTTCATTGTTTTGGATTTTGTTAAACAAAGTGTCTTAAATGCAGTCATTTCTTGGACCTCAAGCACTTCATGTAAGGCGTATTCCATTTCTGTCACCCCCGTTTTTTTAAGGTTTTAACACAACTTTTATACAATCATCCATTTTTGAATCGAAAATGTCATAACCATGCTTTGCTTCATTAAGCGGCAGGACATGGCTTACAACATCTCCAGGATCAATTTTACCCGTCGACACTAATTCAAACATGTATGGCATGTAGTGGATCACCGGAGCCTGTCCAGAGCGTATATTGATGTTTCGCTGCATGATATCACCTAACGGAAAACCGTTATATCTGCCGCCATACACTCCTGTAATTTGTATGGTTCCTCCTTTGCGAACGGCTTGGGAAGCAATGACCAATGCACTCATCGTTCCGCCATGAAGCTTTAATCCGCTGGCAAGGAACTCGAGGTCGCTCATTTTCCCATCCATCCCAACAGCGTCAATGACAACATCTGCTCCGCCTTTGGTGATTTCCTTCAAGTAACTCCCTGTATTCTCATGGTCTTCAAAATTAACGATTTCGACTTTGTTGGTTCGTTTGGCATGCTGTAAGCGATAGTTTACATAGTCAACTGCTATGACGCGTTTTGCGCCCTTTAGCCAACAAAACTTCTGGGCAAACAGGCCGACAGGTCCGCAACCGAGAACGATAACTGTATCACCGTCTTTTACCCCGGCGTTGTCAACACTCCAAAAGCCGGTGGTCATGGCATCGGCAATCACGCTTAATTTCTCATCGGGCTCATCACAAGTTTCAGGAATTTTAAAATGGGTAAAATTCGCAAATGGCACTCTTAAATATTCAGCCTGCCCGCCTGGATAACCGCCAGTATGACCTGAATAGCCGAAATAGGCACCCATTTCTCCATTGTCATTAGATTGATCACATTGGCTTTCCAGTTGGTTTTTACAAAAAAAGCATTCACCGCAGGCGATCGTAAAAGGAATAATGACACGGTCACCTTTTTTCACCTTTGTAACCCCTGGCCCAACTTCCTCAACGATTCCCATTGGTTCATGGCCGATGACATAGTCTTCATGCAGATTGGGAATCAATCCATGGATTAAATGTAAATCTGATCCGCAAATGGCTGTACTGGTGACTTTTATAATCATGTCATCTGACTTTTCAATCTTTGGATCTGGCACATCTTTGACAACAACATTTTTAATGCCTTGATACGTTACTGCCTTCATGCTGTAAAACCTCCAGTGTTAGTGTTCATCAGGTGTCCGGTCAAACATCCCTTTTCGATTTGTTTCATCAGGAAAAAGGTTCATGTTGCCGACCATGATCGAGTTTTTTGCAGAGAGCTGATCCAGCTTATACTGTTCGCTCAGCTCATACGGATGGAACCATTTTTTGCTTATCATCAGTTCCGTAATCTCTTGGTGCATCGCGATTCCTTGCATCAGCTGCTTCCGCAACAAGGCTCTTACATCTGGTGAAGCGATTTCAGTCAAAGCGACAGCAGTATTTCTCACGCCTTCTTTTGTTCGAATAAGAAAATCCATCACAAATGTAGTGTCTGCAAGTTCAGGCACATGTAGCGAATTAATAGGGTCTAAGTGATCATGATTCAAAGGTGCTTACCTTCCTTTCAATTGATGATTGGCGTTGGGCGGCTTTGTGGGACAGGGGCCTGAAATGGGGCACGCTCATAAACCGCTTGTAAATCAGTAAGGTCTTGAATGGATTGCTGCACATCTTTTTGCATCAAGTCCTTAAGATCTTGGTCAAATACAAGTCCCTGCATTAACTTCGATTTCGCTATACAAAGTGTTTTAAAGTTAACGATTTCATGTAAGTCTACAGCCTCGTGGGCAGCTAATGTTTGATGATCCATAGTGATTTAACCTCCTTTAATCAACGTTACATTTCCCGAAATTAGGGTGTAGCATACAGAAAGAACTTTTCTCCGCTAAAAATGACATATACGGAATGATCACAAGTCGCTTTATTCTCATCAAGCACACAAAACGCTTATACACAGTTGTTTATCTAAACAGCTTCTGTTGCGCCGGTTAATGAAATGATCACAAAAAGTGTATAAAAGCCTTGTCTTATTAAAAATGGACAGGTCATATTTGCACATTCGGAAAATGCGAAATGTCACGTTTTTTTTGTCGAAAACATAGGAGTAATTCCACTTTTTAAAGATCTAGTTTATGGTACATTGATAAATATATGGAAGGGGAGGGGCGTGGTTTTCTGAAAGGTAATTTCTTTTACTGGATGTAAGAAAGCAGACGTATTATAAGGGGGAGAGTATAAGGTGAATAAGCTAAAAATGCTAAGTACACTTACGGTTATGATTGCATCATTGCTCATTTTTTCTAGCCATGCACTTGCCGCTCAGTATTATACGGTCTCAACAAGCAGCGGTGCGCCTGTAAATATGCGCAGCGGCCCAGGTACAAGTTGGGGGATTGTAACGACTATTCCGAGCGGCAGCCGTATCCCGATCTTTTGCTACAAAACCGGTACAACTGTAACTGGAAAGTATGGAACGAGTAATATTTGGAATTACACAGAGCGAACGCTTGCCAGCGGAGAGGTCGTTTATGGGTTTGTCTCTGATACATATGTCTACACGGGTTCAGACGGTCCGGTTGTTCCTAAATGCAGCTGGTAGCATATGTTCTATCGCTTTAAAATGAAGGAATTGAAGAAAGAGGGATGACATTGACAAAACTGAAAATGCTGAGTATGTTAACCGTTATGATAGCATCATTATTCATTTTTTCCAGTCAGGCACTTGCCGTTCAGTACTTTACGGTCTCAACAAGCAGCGGTGCGCCTGTAAATATGCGTAGCGGTCCAGGTACAAATTATCCTATTATGCTTTCCATTCCAAGCGGCTCGCGTGTTCCTTACTATTGTTATGCTTATGGAACGACTGTTACAGGGAAGTATGGAACGAGTAATATTTGGGATCAAATCCAGTGGAAAGATTCTCGGGGTGTCGTGAATATTGGATATGTTTCTGACACATATGTGTACACAGGTTCAGACGGCCCTGTCGGTTACAAATGCAATTAGCTGTATACTCCGTACAATTGAGTCTCTTCTACAGGGCCTATCTGAATAAACCATACCAACTTTGTTGGTGTGGTTTTTCCTGTTTATAAATACCTCAATCGCTAGGATAGCCCACTCATTAATGATAACTTTAAGTACATAAATGAAAGACCGAGGAAATTGTGTTTGTATTTGTATGAACAGTCAAGAGGGCAGAAAGTAAGATGATGAAATCATGAAAACATCTCATTTTCTCTTTGATCTTTGCACAAGATAGATGTATAATACAAATCGTAATTATTTCGTTTTGGGGAAAAGGAGTGTTATAATGAAAATTTTATTTGCAAAGAGGTTAGGGATATTAGCGATTGGTTCATTACTAGTATTGGCAGGATGTCAGACTTCAGGTTCATCTAAAGGTGAGTCTAATAAAACAGCATCATCCTCAGCAGTTGAAGAAGACTCTTCTAAAACGCAAGAACAAACATCAGAATCTCATAATCATGATCACGATCATAGTCATGCACATGATGAAGAAACAGAAAAAATTTATGAAGGCTATTTTAAAGACAGTCAAGTAAAGGATCGGTCACTTTCTGATTGGGAGGGAGACTGGCAATCTGTATATCCATACCTGCAAGATGGTACTCTTGACGAAGTATTTTCATATAAATCAGAACATGAAGGTGACAAGACAGCTGAAGAATATAAAGAGTACTATAAAAAAGGGTATAAAACAGATGTTGACCGTATCTTAATCAAACAAGATACTGTAACGTTCTTCAAAAATGGAAAAGAATATTCTGGTAAGTATACGTATGATGGGTACGAAATTCTAACATATGATGCGGGTAATAGAGGGGTAAGATACATATTCAAACTAGCTAAAAAAGCTGAAGAACTTCCTCAGTATATTCAGTTTAGTGATCATAGTATCTATCCGACTAAATCCAGTCATTACCATCTGTATTGGGGTGATGACCGTAAAGCTTTACTCGATGAAGTTAAAAACTGGCCTACCTACTACCCGTCAGAAATGGACGGCCACGATATTGCCCATGAGATGATGGCGCATTAATTGAGGAGTAACATGGCCATGAAGTATGGTATTTCTTTTACACAAACGGTCATTTTGGGAAACACGCCTAGCCTTTAAGTAGATTGAATACTTAGATAGCCCTTTGTTAGCTGCTGACTCCTCGTCAGCAGCTTTTTTGCCCTCTTTAATTTTCTTCCTTTCCTTTCTCTCAGCCCGAGGGCAACTTCTATAGCAATGGCGCCTAGATAAAATAAACAAAACATTAATAAAACAGCGCTATTTCATTAACAAAGTTAAGATACGATCAATAATAACTTGACGGGTGGGAAAAAAGTGTTTTGGAGAGATCGATTAAGAGTAAGGGAGAGTATGATGAAAAAATGAAATTACTAAGGATGAAGAAGCATTTAGTAGTGGCTTTATTTTCTCTGATATTATTTCAAAGTTCTGTGAGTGTATGTTATGCGAGCACAACAGCGAAAGCAAAAACAGTAACTCCGCCGCCGCCCCCTGCTTCAGGATACTTCGTAGATCATTACAAAAATAACAGCTCTGCTAATACTACAGTGAATTCTAATCCTGCAATCGGGGTGCTTTCCGAATTTAATAAGCTTTGGACGCCCGGAAATACCTGGGATAGCGGAGCCAAACTGAACAGCAGCGTATTGGATGCCAACATTCAAAAAGTTGTAGACATTGCAGAACGCCGTACTTTCAGTGAGGAAAATGCCGCATATTTTGATGATCGCAGGAATCAGAGCTACAGTGTGATTGACGGTCTTGGTCCGCTTACTGATGTATATCGAATGAAGGCGGAGGCGACAACAACGATTAACAGTATTCCGGCAGATGCCACGATCAAAAAATATCATGATGAAGGAACCAATTCTGGCAGCACGAGTTCCAGTCTCGGCAGCGTCGTGAGTTTGGTCAATACGTTACGCGGCCCTTATTCTTCAACGAACCCGGCTAAGGGATACTTTCATTATCCCCGCCCGTTTCGCTGGGAAAGCAATTCTATTCTTGTTCCGACCCTTGTTCCTGCTATCAATCCTGATCCAGACAAAGACGGAGGTTTTCCCAGTGGGCATACGAATGCCGCATATCTCAGCGCTTTTGCTATGGCTTATGCCGTACCGGAGCGTTATCAGGAACTCCTTACCCGAGCTTCGGAACTCGGAAATAACCGCATTGTTGCCGGCATGCATTCCCCGCTTGATGTAATGGGAGGACGTGTCATGGCAACTGGCTTGGCGGCTGCTATTTTATCTGATCCAGCCAATAATCGTTTGAAAAAGGCTGCTTATGATGAAGCTCACAGTAAGTTGTTAACACAAACTGGTACAGCGGAAGATCGATTCAGCGATTATGACATGAATAAAAAACAATATTTTCAACGATTGACATACGGATTTGGGCAAATCAATCCAACTGCTAAACCAATGGTGGTTCCTAAGGGAGCTGAAGTCCTGCTGGAAACCCGTTTTCCTTACCTTGATAAAACGCAGCGCCGCTGGATTTTAGCTACTACCGGTCTTCCTGCCGGCTATCCTGTTCTTAATGACGCTGAAGGATGGGGACGGCTTAATCTCTTTTCGGCTGCCGATGGATATGGCGCTTTTGCCAAAGACGTTACCGTGAATATGGATTCTTCAAAAGGCGGCTTCCATGCATTGGATCGCTGGCGCAACGATATCTCCGGCTCCGGAAAGCTGACCAAAAAGGGGACAGGCACGTTAAAGCTGGAGGGGAACAATACATATTCCGGCGGTACGCGGATTGATCAGGGGACACTTGAGGGCGACTCGAAGACAGCATTTGGAAGAGGTGATGTTTCAAACAACGGAGGCACCCTGAAGGAAGATGTGTCAGGAAAACTGATCATCGGAGGAGACTATAAACAATCTGCCAAGGGTATACTTGAGCTGAATCTCAGCGGGAAAAATGACCTGCTTCACATTAAAGGCAAGGCAAAAATGAAAGGAATATTACGACTCCATTTTTCGAACAATTATGTACCGGCAGACGGATCCACGATCATCACCTATCATAAACGTCATGGATCATTTTCATCAATTGAGACTGTAGGTTTACCAAGCAAGTACAAAGTGAAGATCGTCTATAAGTCCAACAGTATCCAATTAAAAGTCAGGGCAAATTAGTTTGTATCCCAGTATCTGCAACTTAAAAAATGAGCAATGGTCATTACTTGGGGGAATTTATTCAATAAGAATAGTTTTCAAGCTGGTGCTTATTGCCGCCAGCTTGTTTTATGTTTATCGGAGCTCGTGATGATTGATGACGGTGAACAGGCTGACGGACCGCCGGGAAAAATACATAGTCAGTAGAACCAACGAGAGCTTCTATTTGTTCAATGCTCCCTTTGAGTAGGAACATAGCAAAAACGTTGAAAAAAGCAACTAACAATTTAGCGTTGGAAAATTTTTTTATGTGCGGGAAAGAGTATAGAGATATGATTTAGATAGTGCTGATCTTGCAAATTGACCAATAAGGTTGTTTTATTCACTTATTCATTTTTGGTTAAATAAAGTAGAGAAAAAACTTAGGCAGTTAACTGTTGAAGGAGAGACAACCAATGAATAATAGAGAGGAAGCAATTGATTATTGTTTGAGTTTTAAAGATGCATATGAAGATTATCCATTTCGTGATAAGAATTGGACATTAATGCGACACGCTAAAAACAGAAAAGTGTTTGCGTGGATATTTGAAAAAAATGATCATATTTGGATCAATGTGAAGTGTGAACCCGGTTTTCTCGATTTCTGGAGACACAAATACACTTCGGTAGTTCCAGCATTTCATCTCAATAAAGACCATTGGAATTCTATCATTCTTGACGGAACTGTTCCAGATGAAGACATATACGATATGATAAAACAAAGCTACATGTTAACTAAAACGAACTAAGCGATAGACCCGAGGGAGAGGGTATAAAACCTTGAAGTGCTACAAGAGCATTGTGTCGCATTATATGGAATCTATAAAGTGTAAGATGGCAACTGGTTTGAACATAGTAAAGGGAAAAAGCTTAATCTTTTTAAGGATTAAGCTTTTTTTAAAAAGTTCAATTATATTTAACGTCTGAAGGAATGACCCATATGCATAATCTATGCCTATCAATCTTAAATATATTACTTCATAAAGTCAGCCATTAATTCCTTAACGATGTCTTCACAGCTCTTTACTTCAGTAATGACATCAATAGCTGTGTTCATAGAAATAATTCCTTCACCCAGCTTTCCTTCTAGCATTCCTGGACGAAGACTTATTTCCTCCTCGGCAGGTTTTCCTTAAACAGGTTTTTCTCAAGTTCGTTCAGTTAGGATTTTGAAGGTAACCGTGTATAGTGGAAGAAAGAATTCTTAGAACTTAGAAGAAAGGATGAGATTGATGAAGGAATATTTTACAATTGGAGAAACAGCCCGTCTCAATAACATCTCAATTCAAACATTGCGCTATTATGATAGGATCGGAATTTTCAAGCCTTATTATACAGATCAGGAGAATGGCTATCGATATTACCATGTGAAACAGTTCTTTTATTTAGATATTATCAAGTATCTAAAATATATTAGAACACCTCTGGAAGAAATCAAGCGTTTCGGCTCATATACTTGTACCCCTGAAGATATACAACACTTTCTTGAGGAGCAAGAAAGTGTTATTGTGCAAGAAATGGAAAAACTCGAACGTGCTCGTCAATTACTTCATAGGAGAAGGAATCAGCTTAATGAACAATTAGACATATGCAGGAAAAAAGATGAAGGTTTCGTTTATTTTCGGTATTTAGATGAACAAACCATATTAAAAGTAGAGACGCCTCAAGTTAATCCTCATGATCAATCGGATTTGTATTACAGAAAGCTGGCTGATGTTATTGAAAAAATAGGAGATGTAGTAGATAACTATTATGGATTCATTTATGATTTCAAGCCCTATAAGGATTCTCGTGACATTTATTGCAACAGTATTTATACCACTGTTTGCAATGAAAAAAAGATAGACATAGGAGAAAAAAACATAAGGTTAGACACGATCCCGTCAGGTGAATATGTATGTATCGCATTTGATTGGTCTGCAAAAAATTATGATGAATATTATCAAAAACTTTATCAATATATTGAATCTCATGGCATTCAAACAGATGGAAACGTATATCAAGTTTCTCTTCCAATCGACTTTAACTCATTAAGAGAAGAAAACTTCCTCACAGAATTAAGAGTGCTAAAAAAATAACTAACCCTTGACCCTATAGTTGCTATAGGGTTTATGATTTGTGCATCTTCTTATGAATATTTGAAAGGAAGGATGTATAAGATGGCAGAAGATAAGACGCTTCGGTTACTCATGCCGCAATGGCAAGTCGAAACCAATCTGCCGGGAGCCCATTTATTAAACTGGTCTGCATCTAAAACGAATGGTCCATTTGAAGAAGTACCTGACGATTTAGATGCGAGCCTCTCAAGTTCTAATAAAAAATGAATCTTAAACAAAAGGAGCGATGAAGATGAGAGCACCGATAGATGAACCTATTTGGTACGCCTACCCTGGAATGGTAGCTGTCGTTACGGCTCAATATGAAGGTGAAAAAAACGCAATGGCTTCCGGTTGGCATACGTATATCGGATCTTCTCCTGGGATGTATGGGATATCAGTAAACAAAGAGACATATACTTACAAAATGATTGAGAAAAGTGGTGTTTTCGGTGTGAATTTTCTTCCAGGAAGATATTCGGAATTAATCCAAGCATTAGGCACCCATAGTGGTAGAGATATCAATAAGTTTGAAGAATTTAATATTCAATACGAAGAAGGGCTAAAAGCTGAGATACCGATTTTAACTGATGCGTATTTTGCTTATGAGTGTAAAGTACACAGTATTTCCACTTTGGGCGATCAAGAGTGGATTGTGGGAGAAGTTTTACAGAGATATCAAGATAAAGAGCTTTTCTTAAAAAATGGAATGCCAAATTTAGAAAAATTGGATATTCCGCTTCATATTGGAAAGTCTAGCTACCGAATATTAAATAGTAAAGCAGAGGAACGTCAACACGCCTTTTACCCCAAAACTGATTGAAACATGCAGGTTCCTCCACCTTCATGGTTACGTGGCATACCTTGAGTTCATCTCACACGATAGAGTAGAGGAAACCTTAATCAAAATAAAAAATCAGTGGATGTATGTGCAGTGGATTCCGCTGGAACCATTGACTTATATTAAGCAAAAAAGAGACCCAAAGACCGCAAAGCTTATTTAAGATAGCTTTGCGGTCTTTTATATTCTAAGACTCAATTCATCTTACCGTGGAAATATATATTCTATTTTTTTTCTTCCTATCAACTATAGTTCATAAAGGAAAGAACACTTCCTCACACAAAATGAAGGGTACTTGACACTATAGTTACGGTAGGACTTATATTTGCATAGTTCTTATCAATATTTTGAGAAAAAGGAGAATCATGTAATGCGTTATTTCTCTTTTATTAGCATTTCTAGCAGGAGCAGCCCTTAGCTTTGAAGGAGGCATATATTCTGAATTAGGAAAAACAAGCTGAGCGTATAAAATGGCTTCTAAATCAATAGTGAATTGTATTAAGGTAAACACTGTGGATAATTTAAAAAAGCTCATGGGCAGGAAAATAGATGAAGTTTTGTGAAAAATGGTCTAATTTTTCACTCACTGGTTAAGAAACTTTGTCAGCATATGGTGAGTTAATCACATAACAAAACAAACGCCATAAAGATTTCTTATGGCGTCTGTTGGATATGGGGTAAGGTGAGTTCTTAATAGCCACCGAAGAAAGAAGTCCCAACGATGATTAACAGGATGAATAGCACCACTATTAATGGAAATGACCGCATAACATCACCTTCCTTAAAAGAGGATAATACATGATATGCTGATCGAGCTCATTCGATAGTGATGATAGTTTAATTGATTGTAAAATGATTTTTTAGTCTAAGTAGAATAATTATAGAGATCTAGGGGTGGAAGATGTAATGCCAAGACCGCAGAGACTTGTGTGAAGAGAGCGGCGGAACTAAGAAGTGAAAAGACATTGGCGTCACAAGCAGCACGGTCCGCTAATGGAAAACAAACGATTACAGGAAGAAAAAATTGAAAACTATGTGAAAAAGGGAAAAGGGAAGTGATCCTTACTTCACTTTACCAGCTGTTCACATCCTACAAGGTGAGCCATTCAGTGCCACGTCGATGTGTCATCCAGTAAATTCTGCGAAAATCGCTGGTCTTGATGTGGGATCAGAAGCATTAGAGGAAGAGTGCCGTTTATCTTTGAAGATTTTGATGTGCTAGAACATAAAAATCCATATTCTAATCATTTTCACGAAAAACTGCGTACTTTAACGAAAGAAAAACCGAAAATCTCACGAGATATTCTAGAAAAAATGTGGTAAGATTAATTTAATAGTAATCCATTTCAACATGCTTCACTAAGGAATATGCATTTATTTCAAAAGAAATGCATAAAATAAAAAATACCGGAGTGCTGCAACACTCCGGCCTGTGTACAAATCTGGCTCCCATTGGGGCGCTGGCTATCGGTGTATTTAGATATGGACCAACCCTAGAAGTTTCCTAGGCCTCAAAGGGGGGGCTATTTCTTTTTGTCTAAATACGTCAACAAAGCAAGGATAAACATCCCAAACGCAAGCATTAAACTAAGAGCTTGAAATGTTGACATAGGCGTCACCCCCTTTTAGGGGATTTAGCCAGCAAACCACCTTTGAGTTAGCCGTGTAAATGTACAGGAATAATTATACACTAGACAACCATTTTGTGGTTGTCTTTTTTTGTTCTGAAACTTTGATTTTAATATCAAAGGAGCTAACGAACATGAACGAAAAAGTATATTTGTTTGGGATTTCGTAAAAGAAAAATAAAATCCACTTATTTAGTGGGAAATGCGGGCATCAGCAAATATGGCGTGTTTCAGTATCCTTGAAACAGTCTCCGATACATTAACAAGGCCTAGCTTCGGGTGCGCGTGCAAAGTTAAACAAGCACGGAAAAAAGACGTCAAAAAAGAGCTTAAAAGTATTTAAGCAATGGAGATTCCGAATCTTCAAAGTGGTTTGCCTGTCTATATTTTAATTCCCCCTTTTCTAAGGAAGTGTTTATCTTTGAAGTGAAATCTATTGAGTATTTATTGCGGTTGCAGTGTATGGTTCACTTACTCAGGCTCAATCACCTCTATGTAACTCAACCAGCTTTGAGTAAACAAATAAAGTTATTTGAAAAAGAGATAGGCTGTAAGCTATTTGTTCGTTCACCAAGCGGCATAATCCTTACGGAAAAAGGAAAAAACTAATTGATGGATATCCAGCCACTTTTGTATGCTTTAAAACGTAAAATAAGTGAGCACCGTGAATAAGATCCGTTTTGGTGTTTCGCCCTTTTTGGCAACGTATTATCTACCGGAATTAGAAGGACCGAATATAAAGGTAGATCTTACTGTTACAAAGGAAGAATGTTTTGAATTTATTCAAATGCTGGAATCAGGGGAGAAATTGATTCGGTTATCTTACAATATTATCCAATTCATCAAAGCCTGTTTTCTAAATTTCTTTATGAAGAAGAATTTCAATTAGTCGCGCCCAAAGGACACCCCTTACCCCAAAGAAACTGTTGAATTAGGGGAATGTTTGAGATACCCTCAGGTCTTGCCCAAAGAAAGCCGTTAATATTCTTTCTAAATTAAAGAAGGCTGGCATTCTCGATGCTAAAATCATTTCCGTCCCATACCATGCAATTATTGATTATGTTATGAAAGGATACGGCATAACGTATTTACCGATGCTCATTCTTCAGCATTACTCCTATGACAATCTGGAATTTATAAATATTGAGAATAAAGAGTTGAAAAGAAATTTATATCTTTATGCAAATAGCCAACATAACCTTGAACTTGTATATCATCATTTGGAAAATCCATCTTTGAAAATTATATAGCCAAGAATCTTATAAAAAAATTAAATGCTTTTCATAGAGTATAACTATAAGTTATACCCTTAATAGATACAAGTAAACACTAATCATTATATCTTAGATTCGAAAGTGCTCATTGAGGATGTAAATGATTTATTGGGAACGGCGTTAGTGAGTGACGAAGTGGATACGATAGACGGCTGGTTTATGACTCAACATATAGACGCTACAGTTGGATCTGTTTTAGAAGCTGAAGGGTATATTTTCAAAGTGCATAAAATAGTTGGGCGACATATTAATTATTTAGAAGTTGTACGAAGAAAAGAATAACATCTGGATAAAATTAAGTGAGATTTTTTCTTATGAGATCTTAAAGTATGAGATGAATTAGTTTTTTTATCCAGGCTTTTTTATCTGTTTTTATACTTATGAAAATCCCCTCATTATGACAAATAGCTATAATAATGATGAGTCAGCTTCCTGTAATTAAGGTTCAAACGTTTCTTAGCAAACGAAGGGGGCTTGGAAACCATTTAAGAACCTATAGCTCTTTTACCATTACTTTTTCGCCACTAAAATCGAGTTCACCATTAAATTGAAAACCAAACCTTTGATAAAGGCGAAGAGCATGAATATTATTTTCAAATATACTTAAATAAATCCTCTTACATTTATATAACTCAGCAAGGTGTTGAATGAGAGCTTTAAGCATTTTCTTTCCTAATCCTTTTCCCTGATAGTGTTCGTCAATAAAGAATCGATCAAGCCAGACTCTTCCATTTTTATTATCTTCATCATATTCAGGAAACAATCCATACATTGCAAAACCGACTAGATCTCCTTCATAGTAAAGCCCGACAGGTTTATAATAGTGACATTCTTTTGCATCCTCTAAACATGCTTTTGTTGATTCAATATATGATATTTGATTCTCGCTGACATGTAGAGCAAGAATTGCAGTACGATTATCGTCAGTAACTGCTTTTATTTTTATACTCATACTACATTCTCCTTATTTTCTTATTCCGAAAAGGATAATATATTTTCAAGGGATGATAATAAATAACCCCAGGCTAACGGACATGCAAGACACATGGACATGCTTCCGAGAAATATAGGAAGAATCAAGAGGAAAGGTATCAATAAAATCTGGCTTCTGTTTAGGGTGATGGCAGATGAAATCCTAAGATTGCTGACAGCTTGACAATACTCAGCATAAACTATATTCACCTCAAGGAACATGTAGCTGATCAAATAAAGAACCTTTCCTTCTTGTGCCTAATCTGAGGCATTCCCTGCTATCTAAATGTCAAAATTTGATTTTATAGAGAATAGAGTTAATTCAAGGTTGAAACATCATTCCATTTTTCTTTCCAAACCATTGTAAGACCAAGACCGACAATCATAACGAAACCTGCAAAAAGGAAAGGATAATGAATGTTAAGATCAAATAGTATACCGCCTAGAGCAGGACCAAATATATTTCCCAGGCTGGTGTATGTGGAGTTCATGCCTGCTACGAACCCCTGCTGGTTACCGGCCATATTGGATAAATGAGTAGTTAAGGCCGGGCGTAGCAAATCGAACGCCAGAAAAATAAAACAAGTTACAAGCAAAACAGTTATAAATCCTGACATAACAGTAGACACGAAAGCTAAGATCGCACCGACTATTAAGCAAAGCTGAATCATTCTTTTCTCTCCAAGTTTGTTGACCAATTTCCCGAATAGTAAAACTTGAATAACTACCGCAACAATGGAACTTATCGTAATAATGGTTGCGATATCTTTTGGCGTGAAGCCAAATTTATGATCAGAAAACAAGCTGAATACCGTTTCATAAGCTGATAAACCGAAAGCCATTACAAAGACGATAATAAATGCAATAAAATAGACTGGATGAATGGACCTCTTCAAGTCTTTTAAAAAATTTGATTCCTTTGTATGAGACGAGAGCTGATGGCGTTCTTCTTTTGACAATGACTCTTTTAGTATAAAAACGGAAGATACAGCTGCCATTAATGCTATGGCGGAAGCGAAGAAAAACGGCATGCGGATGCCAAAGCCGGCAATAAACCCTCCCGCACCTGGTCCAATAATAAAGCCGGTGCTAATTGCAGCCGAAACATATCCCATAGCCTTTGATCTTTCCTTTACGGTTGTAATATCAGCTACATATGCTGTTACCGCGGGCATGATAAAAGCAGCGCTTATGCCACCCAGTATCCTCGAAAAATAAAATATTGAAACATGAGTCCCTAATCCGAAAATCAACTCTGATAAACTGAAAATAAGCAACCCGAGAACAATCATTTTTTTTCTCCCGAAACGGTCAACCCACCTTCCCGCAAAAGGTGAAGTAATTAACTGAGAAATGGCGAAAGCCGCAACAAGATAACCCATAGTGCTGCCAGATAAATGCATGATTTTCATAAAAGAAGGCATAACTGGGATAATTAAACCGATACCAAGAAATGCTACGAAGATGTTGCTTAATAGTATAATGAATATCATTTTTTGATCATTTATTGATTTTTTCATCTGAATTCCCCTTTACTAAATTGAAACCCTTGTTACCTATCCTATCCTTTTCTTTGTAGATTGAAGCTCTTTTCAAGTACAATCAAATCATAAGGTATATGGTTACCGTATAGTCAAGGAGGTTTTTATGAGCGAAGATGTGAGGAAGTATTTCACAACAGGTGAGTTTTCGAAGCTCTGTCGTGTAAAAAAACAAACCTTATTTCATTATGACGAGATTGGTCTATTCTCTCCGGAAATAAAAAAAGAAAATGGGTATAGGTATTATTCCTATCATCAATTTGAGATTTTTCAAGTCATCAGTCTATTTAAAGAGCTTGGCGTTCCTTTAAAAGAAATAAAGCGTCTAATAAAAGACAAAACACCAGACAAAATATTGCATGTTCTAAAAGAAAAGTCTATTGAGATTGATAAAAAAATAAATGAGCTTAAGCAATTGCAAACGATCTTACATACAAAAGTGGCGCTTACTGAACAAGCACTTGAGACTGATTTTTCCTCGATTTCTTTTGAATATTTAAATGAAGAAAAATTCATGTTAAGCCGAAAAACATTAAACTTACCAGAACGAAAATATGTGGCTGCCATTTCAGAACTCATTCATGAAGTTCAACAGTATGAGTTAGATGAAGGATATCCGATAGGCGGAATCTTTGCACGGGAACAAATATTAGAAAAAGACTTTTACAATTACAGTTACTTTTATATAAAAGTAAAAGATGGGATAGAGAAAATAAATTATCATATACGGCCAAAAGGCCTGTATGCTGTTGGTTATGAAATAGGTGGAAACACTGAAGAGGCTTACCGCAGAATCATTGAGTTCATTGAAAAGAATGGAATGCAAATAGGAGAAAATGCATATGAGGAATATATGCTGGATGAGATGGTAGTTGACGGGTATGAAAATACATATGCAAAAATCCTCCTTCAAGTTAAGGAGGTGTAACGTTGATTTTAAAATCGACAATATAACAAGTTACTGTGATTTTGATTACGAGATTTTTTATACGGAAAAATTGTGCCCAAAATGAATATAAAACAGAGTAAATAGAGATGAATGATTTCAAGTGCTTTAATGCTTACAATAAGCTTCCACCTTTATTGAGGGGCCTAGTGGGCGTAATAATTGTCCGAGAAAACACCGATAATTTCTAACTATCGGTGTTTTTTATACTCTGCAAGTAAGGACCCATAAGCGAAGTCAACTGCTACGATCCTGACCGTCTTTCTCAGAAATTGATCATTGAGCAAGCAGTGATACTGCATTGCGACAGCAAGTTGAAAAAAGATTCTCATCACTGCTATGTCTCTTTCTCATGCAAAAATGATATGTAAAATAATTGGACAAGGGGCAAAGAAGTGCGGCAGATTCAAAAAGCGCTGGCAGCTCTTTATTTGAATTGACGGCGTATATGGACCAAAAACAGCAGATGCAATTAGACGATTTTAGTTAATGCATGGGCTTTCTCCTGATGGAATTTATGGGCCTAAGACTAAAGCGAAACTTGGAGTTATTATTAAAATGATAAAGCCCTCAAGCGAGGGCTTTATTTCAATACCTTATTAGAGGGTTGATACTTCAATTTTTTAACCAATTTATCATTGATTGATACTTCATTTCCATCTACAACACCTGAAAACGAAACTTTTTTGTTAGAAGGATCGTAGTGAAAAATGTAATAGTTGTTTTTGTCAGTTTCATTCTTTACATAAACAGTTTTAAAGAACCTTTTAGGTGAACTCAAAGAATTAAGCATAGGATAATCCTCTGATTTAATCTCTTTTTTGGGAATACCATAATCAGCAATATACTGGTCGATCTTATCTTCAGCTACTTTTCGATTGTTAAAATGAACAATTAAGGAAATGCCCCCGATAATAATGATTAGAGCTAAAAGAACAAGAGCTATTTTTTTCATATAACGCTCCTCCAATTTAATATCTGTGAACTGATAATTTTAAAGTCTTAAACAACGGAAATAACGATACCATATTTTTGCTATCAATTCCCTTAAAATTTCCTTATCATACTAAAATAATAATTTAGGAAATTTTTTTAAGGAAAACAGGCATATAAGTATGAAAGGATACTTTATTCGAATGATGTATTAAAACAGATCATTCTAAAATGTTAGTTAAAATAATGGAGGACATATTTTTTAATGAAAAAAATAATTATAAACGGAAAAGACTTTGAAAATAAAGAAGTTTTACATGAAGCTTTAAAAGATAAATTAGACTTCCCAGACTACTATGGGAAAAATTTAGACGCTTTATGGGATTGCCTTACAGGGTGGATAGAGTTGCCGTTAACTTTAGTCTGGAGAAATTTTGAGTTTAGTAAAAAGTTTTTAGGTTCATACGCTGATGATGTATTAGAAGTTTTACAAGAGGCTCAAGAGGAATTAGAGGATGAGTTTAAAATAATAGTAGAGTAGACTTTTTGGTTCTCATGGAAAATCTCTCAATGGGATCAAGAGTTTTGGGGATTAGCTCATTAAAAAACTCACTTCGTAAATGAATACAGCGCTTCAAACGGTGATTTCAAAATTTCCGCAGATCGAGTTGGTGCATAAAGAGGAAGAGCGTCAAAACTCTTCCTCTTTTATGTGGATGGAATGCAGAAATGTCCTCTTGTAAAAAATTTATTTTTTAGCAAATCCCTGTTTATTTAAATACTCAAGCATGAAGGGGAGTTTGCTTCTTTCAAGATGATCCTCGATATGATCTTTCCATCCCTTTACTTTTTTCACTGTGAAAGGCGCTTTAACTGGGCGTTCTCGGTAATACTCACGCATCTGTTGATCATAGGTTGCTAATGTTTCTTCGTCTAGTGGCTGGTACTGATTATCAAACATGACCATTGATTGAGGCAAACGTGGTTTTAGTCCGGGGTTCTCTCCAGCAGGATGGCCTATGCATAGCCCCACTAAAGGAATCACATGCTTTGGTAAATGTAATACCTCAGTTAATTCTGTAATATGAAGTCTTACTCCACCGATATATACACCACCGAGTCCCATTGATTCGGCTGCGGTCAAAGCATTTTGAGCCATTAGCCCAGCATCAAATGTACCTATTAGAAGGTATTCAATATACTCAAGGTCTACATTGGGAGCAATTTGATGATTTCGGTTAAAATCGGCACAAAAAATCCAAAACTCTGCTGCCTCTTCAATATAAGGCTGATTCGCAGAAAGTTCCATCACTTTTTTTCGAAGATCTGGATCTGTAATTCTAATGAAAATATAAATGAGAATCTAAATCTTATTAGTAAACAGAATTAAACATAATAAACAGAAATAAATAATAATAAACTAACTGCGTTTATTTATCTGATTTCCGTCTTTCCTTTAATTGCTCCGTTATAATCTCCAAAGCAGCCTGTAAGATCTCATCTGTTACCTCACCGTCTTTTGCTGCAAGGAACGTTTTGGGATTAAATCAAGATATTTACATCTATAATAACTGAAATAATTTTTATTTGGTGAATTTCGACAAAAATAGACTAGATTCGCATTTGGAATTTTACAATTTCTCTCGTATCTTAAATAAGTAGTTTCAGTTAATGCATGGGCATTCAGCCAATGGCATTTATGGACCTAATACTAAAGCGAAACTTGAAGAGTTCTTGAAATAATAAAAGAAGCCCTTCTTAAAAGAGGGGCTCTTTTTCTAACTATATTGTTTTAAGGTGTTCTTTAATTTGTTCAATGACTTGCTTAAGCCATTCTAATGGAGTTATATCATCTTCAGGAAAGTATATACCATCAGCTGCTTCTTCTATAAATTCAATCTTGTCTTCTTCTGAATAATCACTATTTACAAACTCAGTTAGTGCTATTAAATCTCTTTCTTTTAGTTTTTGTGCTGCTTCATTTAAATATTCATCAAGGGACTTTTCCGGAGACTCTATATCTTGGTGGAAATGTCCACCGAGAAATCTAAATACAGTATCAGAAACTTTAATTTCAATCATTGCTTATATACTAAATAGCCTCTTTTATTTCTGTAATTACTTTTTTCAACCATTGTAAAGGAGTTAAATCGATTGCCGGAAAATAAATCTCCGTATTTGATTTTATAAAACTTTCTTTCTCTTGATCAGATATGTTTTCATTTAAAAACTCTTCACAAAATTTTATTGTGAAAACTAAGCATTCTTTACTTGATTCAGCTATAAATTCTTTCAAAGCTTGTTCTGGTGAACCCATGTCCTGGTGAAATGTTCCTTCTAAAAAATCACTTAATTCTTCCATAGTATCATAATTCTCGTACATTGTTATTCAGAACTCCTTTTATTTTGTAGGATAGCCAGTTAAAATAAACTCCCCATTTTTACTCTTTTTCAATACTATTGTGGCGTTGGTAGCATCCTTAACAACATTTGAACCTTTTTCTACCCTTCTGCCGAGAACTTCTCCATCACCTTTGTATCTTAAAGGAAGAGTAGGTCTACTGTTAGGATTTGAGAGCCATTTTGTTATTTTACTAATGTTTTTTGGATCACTTAGAACTGAACTGGCGACTTTTTCTGCAGTAGCTCTATCTTTAAATGAAGAAGACCCAGAGATTTTTGTATCTTTTATTAAACGTTGAAATAATTCGCCATCAGTCTTCCCAACATGTCTTTCTATAAGATGCCCGCCTTTTGCTTCATGAGCAGCTAATCCTCCGCCAGGTGCGAGAGGGGTACTATCACCTTGTTTGACATTACCTATACCCATGTTGTTAGACGTCTCAGATTTTCTAAGTACACTCTCTTTTTTATCTTCAATAATACTTTTTAATAAAGGCGTATTCTTTGCATTATATGTATTGTCGATGTCTTGGGCAATCCCGACAAGTGCAAGATCATTCTTATTTCTAACAATAGAATTGATGTAAGCTTTGCCTTTGTTTATCCCTTTATTAACATGAGCAGCAGCTGTTCCACCTTCAACCACTTTACCTACTTTAGAAAGCTTGGTAGTGGTTTGCACTGCGGCGCCCGCACCTTTTGGCCCAACAATATTTCCTATCGCATAACTGATATAATGCCCTTTTTCGTATGCATCACCATTTACCATTTTATCATTCCATGAGTCGACCAGGTTTGTCCAGATGATTTTTGAATAAGAGGGGACGCTTAATACTGTTGTTATTGTTTTTGTAAGTTTTAATTCGGTAGGAAGCTGTGAATATTCCCAGGCGCCCACAACCAAGTCTTTGACGCCATATATCGTATCGTCAATCGCATCGTTAAGCCCATCATTAACTCCATCGATGAAATCAATTGCTGCCTTACCGGCATTGATAACACTTTCACCAACTTCTTCGAGCTGTTTTGCTTGTTCAAGCTGCACCACATATTGTAACTGTGCAGGCTCAAGGTTCTCATACCCGATCTTCTTGGCAATTTCTAAGTATTCATCCGGATCCGTCACTCCGTCAGTTAGCTTCTTCTTCAGCTCTTTGATTTCTCTTTCTTTCGCTTCCTCTTTCTTAATCGTCAAATAAGCCTCTGTATGCTTCTCAATATCACCTTTTTTCTTATGTATATCACTCTCACGGTACGCCTTGGCGTTGTAGTGAATGGGCGTAGCGTTTTTGCCTTTTCCCGTTGCTTCTTGGAGCTTTTGGAAATCTGACTTGATGAATTGTTCATTTGGTTCTGACAGAGCATATTCTGTCAGTAAGTCCTCGTCAAGGTCACTTAGTTTTTCAGTTGTTTTTTTACGTTTGTCATTGGCATCCGCAAGCTCATTCTTGAAGGTTTCTGTTGAAAACAGGTCGAGCGGAAGGATGTCGTCAATGTCGTTTAGGATATCTTTCATGGCTGTTTTCTGTTCAGACATGATTGATTTTGATTTTTTATGGGCGTTAGCCAGTTCATGTTCTAAAAAAGATTCTTCAATATAAGCATCAGAGAGGCCTTTGTCCTCGACAGCTCCGGCAATGCTGTTAAAAAATGCGATCTTCATGTCAATGTAGTCGATCCATTGATCAGTGACACCAACATGATCGTGATAGAATGCTTTAATGTTATTAGCGCCTTTACCTGAGAATTCGCTGTCGTCAAGTTCAGCGACGCTTTGTAAAGCTTTTCTCAAGTTGACCATTTGCGTCCTTAGTTCTTTATATTCTTTGGCGCGGTCTGTAGCTTCAGACATAAGTGTTTTAGCTTCAAAGACTTTCATATTCATACCCTCTCATTTAATCATATAACAAAATATTACCATGGAAGAAAGAAGAAACGAACTTAAAATTATCTTGATTAATCATATCAAAAGATATAGACGAAAAAGTTTGCGGTTTATTTGCGGGTGTAACACTTTCTCAAAAAGTTGGAATATTACATAGAAGGCATAAGGAGGGGGTCCTGTGAATCCGTTTTACATTTGCATATGCTATAATCGATTCAAATCCCAAAAGGGAGGTTATGAATGGTACTCTTCCGCCATACTCGCTGCAGTCACCATACCGCCCTCTTAATAATTGAACACAGCGTATTCCAATACCATAATGCTCTAGCTTAAAAGGCCGAGTTCAATTTCTCGGCCCCACCTAACTCAGTTTCTTATTAGTATCAACATTAATTCTTAGCTTCAATCCTCTTATGATTCTATTTCTCATACATAATGAGACTCTTTTTATAGTGATAGAGTAGGTCTTACAATTAATTCACTTACATCGATCTCTACTGGCTGCGAGATTGCATAAAAAATTGCATGTGCAATAGCAGAAGCAGGAAGCGCTTGTCTTCGGTATTCGATCATAGCCTCACTCGCCTGTTTATCGGTAATATGATCGGCTAGTTCTGATTCCGTTACGCCCGGTGCAATTACAGTTGTTCGAATATTATTAGTTGCTTCCTGTCGTAAGCCTTCTGTGATGGCACGGACGGCATACTTGGTTGCGCAATAAACTGCTGCAGTGGGGGTAACCTCATATGCGCCTATGGAAGCTATATTGACGATATGTCCGCTATTCTGCTCTTTCATTATAGGCAAAACTGCTCCAATACCATGCAGGACTCCACGGATATTTACATCGATCATACGATTCCATTCAGCGATTTTCAGAGATTCCAATTTAGATAATGGCATTACACCCGCATTATTTACAATGACATCGATTTTTCCGTATGCTTCTATAATTTCTTGGACGATATGCTGCATTTGTTCAAAGTCTGTGACATCCAGTTGCTTATAATCTGCACTATATCCTTTTTGGAGAAGAGTGGATACGAGTGTTTCTAACTTATCTGTTCTCCGCGCTGCTGCTATTACCGTAGCTCCATTTCCAGCTAATAAATCAACAGTTGCTGCTCCAATACCGCTGCTTCCACCAGTGACAAGAACAACTTTATTCTTTATACTCATCTTTGTATCATCCTCTTTTAAGTAATTTTTCTTTAAGGAATCTTTAGCTTCTTTCACGATGCAGTACCATCCCTGCGTGATATAGAATTCCGTTTATAAAATCTCCATCAGCTGTGAATCCTGTATCATCTTGATATTCAATGTGGTCACCTGTAATTTGGTAATTGCCTATATATGCACATTCGACATTGCCGCGAGCTTCAACATAGCGTCCATCGGACAGTAGTTCATGCCTGATATACCGATCTTTGGTAACCCAAAGTCCAGCATAAGAATGAGTGGTTTTTTTCATACATCATCAACTCCTTTCCTGTTCTACTATTAGTATCAGGGAAAGATAGCATAGAGTGGTAGCCGGTATCTCTTTAATTCTTGCCTTATCCTCCAAGAGTCGATAAGCCTTATAAAAGGAGGGATTTCATGTCTCTGGAAGAACAATTGCAATCGAAAGAAGAGGAGCTTACTAATCTTGTGTCATCCTTTGCAGCCAAGGAGGGTACGAACGTAACGTCAATCTCTGGGTTGGAATTTATTCGATCTGCCAAGCCGCTGGTGCCTGTACATACTATGCATGAACCTGCTTTGTGTATTGTTCTGCAAGGAAGAAAAGTGATTTCTATAATTGGAGAAGACTTCTTTTACGGAAAAGGGGAATACTTAGTCGTGGCAGTCGATCTGCCAGTTATCGGGGAAATTTTAAAAGCAAGTGAGATGGAACCTTATTTATGTCTTCGATTGAATTTTAACTTAATGCAAATTGCAGAGGTCTCAAAAGAGTATAAGCAACATAGCACTAATCATAATGTTACAGGGCGAGGAATATTTGTTGATCAGACAGATGAGGTCATTCTGGATGCACTTATCCGACTCGTGAAACTACTTCATACCCCTGAAGATACAGAAATACTTGCACCTTTAATCATTAAGGAAATTCTATACCGCATTATGCAGGGAAAGCATGGTCACACAGTAAAAAGCCTTGTTGCCAAGGGGAGTAAATTATCTGAAGTGGCTGTTGCTCTGGATTATTTAAGAAATCATTTTTCTCAGGAAATAAAGATAGATGCACTAGCTAAAAAAGTAAACCTTAGCCCATCAGCTTTATATCATCATTTTAAACAAGTTACAATGATGACTCCGATCCAATACCAGAGAGCTTTACGTCTTCATGAAGCAAGGCGGTTGATTTTCGGGAAAGATATGAGGGTTGCTGATGCTGCTTTTCAAGTTGGCTATGAAAGTCCTTCTTATTTTAATAGAGAGTATAGAAAGATGTTTGGCAAGCCTCCAGGGAAAGATCGTAAAGAGAATCTGAATTTATATAATGTGTAGTTCAAATCAAGAAGTCGCATACAGATGCGACTTCAGTATAAACAATATGTAGGTGAACAAGATTCGCTTATCTTTCTTAAAAATAAGAAAAAGCCGTTAGAAACGGCTAAAGGGAATCATAACTAATGTTGTTTATCGAATCAAACAAGGAATTCATGAGTAGGTGCTAGAGTTACATTCCGGGATGCTTCCTTCATTTCGCCATTAGACATAGATCCGAAAAAGGCAAGTCCAATTAAAACGGCGGATAAACTGATAAACAATTTAGATTTCATACATGCATTCCCCTTTCGATATTTGCTTTTGAGCATATACCATCTTCTTGAAACAGATGATGCTATCCTCTATTTTTCCATTATAATCGAAAAGGTTGCCTCCTAACAATGCCAGATCTTCCAGATAAGGGTATCCTTTGCCGTTCTCTAAACGAGAGAAAATGTTGAGGAGTTTAGGTGTATCGCCATTTCTTATATAAAGAACGTCTAATGCTTCAAATAAGTTCATAAAAAGTTCGTCTTTAAAATCTACAGCACTTCTAATTCCTTTGCGGAAGCAATCCATTGCTTGTTCTTTTTTGCCTTGTTTAAAATAAATCAATGCTAGGTCATGATAAGCTTGCGGAAGTACGTCAGAGTTAATTTTTCTGTATTGAACCAAGGCTTGTTCGATGTAACGAGCAGCCTTATTTAAGTTGTCCATTTTGTGATAGCAATTGCCGAGATTGAAAAATGCGGTGGCATAGATGTGAGTATTTTTACTTTTAAGCAGCTCAGCTCCTTTTAAAGCTTCTTGAAGGTGGGGGAGAGCTTTTTCATGGTTTTCAAGGTCATCGTAGTTACCGGCTATGACAAAATGGCACTGTATACGCCGAACAGAATAAAGTTCATGTTTTTTATAGATATTGTATGAAAGCTCGGCGTAGTGCATTGAGATATGAGTCATTTTCATATGATAATAGACTTCGGATAATTTAAAATAAAACTCAGCTTTTTCAATCTTGTCGGAGATCGTTGGAATTTTGCGTTCAGCTTTTTTGTAATATGTAATGGCCTTTGTGTATTCACCGTTTCTAAACTCATACATCCCGCGGAAGAAGTTATAATAATAAGCGCGCATATTATCTAGTTTTTTCTTATGCCCTTCTATTTTATTTAAATATTCTGAAAGTTACATTCGATTTTCATCAGTTGGCAGCGTGTATTCTAACATAATTTTATGGCGAAAGGCCATCAATTGATAATAAATAAGCAAATCTTGATCTTCTTCCATAACCTCTATATCACGTTCTATTTCAGCTTTTAACATTTCAGCATCAGTAACGTTGAATTTTTGAATATGCCTATGCCATTCATTAATCTTCATTCCCACTTCAGCTGATGTGATTGATATCAAGATATTCACCCTTCCCTTAACTCTACTAGTAATGTAAATATTAACAAGTTTTCGTTTGCAGAAAAAGGCAATAAGGCACCGCAATTTAAATTTTCGGTGAGACCGCAATAACTTTTTGGTTCTCATGAAGAATCTGTGCGATGGGGAATTAGGTGGTTTTGGAGATTAGTTCATTAAAAAACTCACTTCGTAGATAAGATAGACCTTCAAAAGCTGGTTTTAAAATTGCAGGAGATCAAGTTTGGGACTAATGGGAAGGGGAAGAACCTTCATTTTTTTAATTGGACGGATTAAAAACAGTGCCCATATTATCCCCGTATTGAGTAAAAAATGATTCAAATAAATATACAGGCTTTTGTAACTGATCCACTTTATTAAGGGACTCGATTTAGATGAAGATACCAAAGCATATTGGTATCTTTTTTGTTGTTGGAGTTATTAAACCTCTTTTGGAGTTCATGCCAGGACACCAATGACATTGGCACAACAATTTTAATAACCGATATTATTTACTGGGGAAAGAAGAAGGGTTAATCTAATTATATAAAAAAATATATTTTTCTTTCATTTTCATATAAAAAAATATATAATAAAATCGATTAAAGGAAAAGTGAAAGTTAGGTGTTTAGGGTTTGACTGAAGCAAAACAGATATTAAAAAGTTATATACCATTTGCAAAAACGATAGGGGAAATGTTTGGGTCAAATTGTGAAGTCGTCATTCATGATTTGACAACACCGCAGTCTTCCGTCATTTTTACAATGAATAACCATGTGACGGGAAGAGAGGTTGGCCAATCCTTTGATCACTTAGTGAGAAAGGTTCTTTTATCCAACGAATTTAAAGGTGATTACTTAGCAGGATATGAAATCCAAACTGATGATCGGAGAACAATAAAATCATCGACTACCCTCATTAGAGATGGCCACCAGCAGGTGATTGGGGCATTTTGCATCAACTATGATATGAATGTCATGATTCAAATGAAAGAAGTACTAGATGCATTTATACCTGGCACTGAAAAGAACAATCAAATACAAGCTCCAAATACGGTGGAACAGGAAGCTTCCATTCAGAATGTAGAAGAGATCACGAATCAGTTAATTGAACAAATTGTAGCGAACCGCAAACATTCTCTGATGAAACGCCCGGAAAAAATCGAGCTGATTAGATTTATGGATGAAAAGGGGATATTCCTCATGAAAGGTGCGGTTGATAAAGTGGCAGAACAATTAGGTATTTCAAAGGTAACTGTCTATAGTTATTTGGATGAAGTGAAAAAAAGACAATAGGAGTGAGTAGAGTGGAGAGTATTTTTGAGGCAGGGAATTTAAAATCGAACGGTCATTATGCCTTAGCTGTGATTCATCAAAACACGGTCTATGTATCAGGGCAATTTGCCATTGATCCAATCACGCAGGAAAAGAAATTTGGCACCATTGAAGAAGAGACTTTGCAGGTATTGTCAAATATAGAGTATATCTTAAAAAAAGCCGGCAGTCATAAAGGAAAAACTTTAAAGATAACCTTATATCTTCACGATATCAATTTGTTAGACCGTGTTGACAATGTCTGTCAGGGTTTTTTTCACGATTATCGCCCAGCACGGTCAGTTGTTTCGACGAACGAGCTGCATTACGGTTTTCAGGTTGAAATTGAAGCAATCGCCAGTCTGTAATATATTTTTTTGTCTAAAACATATAAAAAAATATATAAAATATAAAAAAATATATAATAGGAGGGTCTAAAAATAATGGAACAGTATCAATGTCATTCTTGCCGTACGAAATACAATGTGTCTGAACAGGTGTGGAAATGCCAGTGTGGCGGAGTGTTAGACCTTGTAAAAGAAAAAGTAGAATGGTCCGATTCAAAAGTGCTCAAAGATATTCCTTCTATGTGGAGATATATTGATGCTATGCCATTTGATCGCGACTCCACCATATGGAGCGGCATCACTATGGGGGAGGGATACACACCTTTAATCGTGTTAGACAGCGGGGAGCCGAACACTCTTGTGAAAGTGGAATATATGATGCCTACTTTGTCTTTTAAAGATCGCGGTGCTGCTGTATTAATAGCTAAGGCAAAGGAGCTGGGAGTGAAGCATGTGATAGCTGACAGCAGTGGAAATGCAGGGACATCTATTGCAGCTTACGCCAAGCGGGCTAACATCGCATGTGACATATTTCTTGGGAAGGGTACATCACCTAAGAAAATCGCGCAGGTGAAAGCGCATGGGGCCAACGTTCGCGAAATTGAAGGCACAAGAGAAGATGTGGCCGAAGCAGCGCAAAAGGCTGTGAATATAGAGAAAAAATTCTATGCAAGTCACGTTTTTAATCCATATTTCTATGAAGGAACAAAAACGTATGCCTTTGAGATTTGGGAACAAATGAATGGAGCGCCGGATACGCTTATTATTCCAGTTGGCAATGGTACGTTATTACTTGGGGTTTACTATGGATTTAAAGAATTACTAGAGAACAAATGTATAGACAAAATGCCAAGACTGGTTGCGATACAGGCAGAGAATTGTGCGCCGTTAGCAAAGGCATTTATCAACAATCAACAAGTTGCTCAACCCGTCGAAAACAGGGGAACACTTGCAGAGGGCATCTCGATTGCCAAACCGGCAAGATCAGCTCAAATATTAGAAGCCATCCGTGCCACAAAAGGTCAAATCATTACAACCAATGAGGAAGAGATTCTAAAAGCTCGTACAGCATTAGCAAGTAAAGGCTTTTATGTTGAGCCAACAACAGCAGCTAACTATGCAGGATATTTAAAATACGATCATTCTTCTGATGAAAAAATCGTGATTCCATTATGCGGGGCTGGGATTAAATCTAATTAGGAACGAAGAGAGAAACATTTAATATGAAAATGGGGGAGTTATCATGGAAAACAAGAAAATCATTTTACTGAGTACCGGCGGTACAATTGCAAGTAAGCCTGATCCTGAAACAGGTCTATTAGAAGCAGGTGCTATGACAGGTGAAGAGCTTTCTGAAATGTGTCGACTGCCTTCTCATATAGAGATTGAAATCAAGTCAGTCTTTCAAATGTCAAGCAGTCATATGACTTTTCATCACCTTGACATTCTGAAGCAAAATATAGAGAGTTTCTTCCGGAATGAGGATGTTGCCGGAATTGTGATATCGCATGGAACAGATACCCTTGAAGAGACTTCGTATTTCCTTGATCTGGTTATTTCTGATGAAAGGCCGGTCGTGTTAACGGGGTCACAAAGAGGACCGACACTTGAAGGTACAGATGCATTTGTGAACCTAAGACAAGCTTTCTTATTAGCGGCACATCCTGATGCGCGAGGCTTAGGTGTAACAGTGTTGTTTAATGAGAGGGTCTTTGCTGCTCGATATGTGAAAAAACAGCATGCGTCAAATGTTGATGGTTTTTTCTCTCCGGGATTCGGTTATTTGGGAACGGCTGATCAAGATGAGATCGCAATTCATCAAAGGTTAATCAAGCGTGAGACGTATCAACTAATTCAACCATTGCCAAATGTAGAACTTATTAAGTGTTCACTTGGATCAGACGGAAAGTTTATAGATTATGCAGTTAAGTGCGGAAGTGCAGGAATCATTATTGAGGCGCCGGGAAGAGGGCATACGGCTCCAGCAATATTAGAAAGTGCAAAGAAAGCCGTAGAGAAAGGGATTCCTGTCGTTCTGACAACAAGTGCTGACGAAGGTGAAGTCAAGGGAGTATATGGATTCAAAGGAAGTGCTTCAACATATGCAGATGCCGGAATTATACTAGGCGGCAGCTATGACAGTAAGAAAGCAAGGATCAAACTCGCTGTTTTGCTGGCTGCTGGACAGAAGATTGATGAGGCTAGCTTTAAATATTAAGAATAATAGGGGGAGATTATATTGAAGCCTGTACACACTAAGTATTCAACACGGGATGGGGGCCATTACGTGCCAGCTATGGAACACAATGATGTTCTCTATATTTCAGGGCAGTTGTCGATGAATCCGGAAACGGGGAAAATTCCAGCTGGGGGCATAAAAGAAGAAGCAAAACAGGCATTGGCAAATATGGAGTTTGTCCTCAAGGAACGGGGATTAGCCAAGGAAGATGTGATATTATGCAGACTTTATACCCCAGATGTAAAGTATTGGCCGGATATCAATGAGGTTTATGCTCATTTCTTCGGCAATCATAAACCGGCAAGAGTAGTTGTTCCATCAAATCATTTATATGCCGGATGTCTGGTTGAAGTTGAAGCCATTGCAGCGATAAAGGAGGAGGTACAATGAATTATATAGAATTAGATACACCAGCTCTTTTAATCGATAAAGACGTGATGCAAGGCAATATGAAGTATATGCAAAATTACGCTAATGAACAGAAAGTAAACTTACGACCTCATACAAAAACACATAAAATGCCTAAATTAGCTAAACTACAAGAGGAAATGGGAGCTATAGGAATCGCTGTGGCGAAAGTAGGAGAAGCTGAAATAATGGCCATAAATGGTTTGAAGGATATTTTTATTGCAAATGAGATTGTTGGGAAATCAAAGATTGAACGTATTAAAAAACTATCTGAAACAATTGATATCTCCTTTGGTATTGACAGTGTGTATCAAGTGCATGAGATTGAAGAAGTATTTGAAGGAGCCACAAAGAAAGCCCAGGTGTTAGTGGAAATTGAAGTAGGAGAACAACGCTCTGGGATTATTGAAGAACATGATTTTCGTACTTTATTAGAATTAATCAAAACGTGTAAAAATGTCGATCTTAAAGGAATCTTCTCACATGACGGGCATTCTTATAAAGCGAAAAGTATAGAACATTGTAAAGAGCTTTATAGAGAAAGTGTAGAACGAACATTACATTTTGCTCGAATAGCGGAAGAAATGAACCTTAAGCCGAAAGTAATAAGTATTGGCTCTACCCCTCCCTTCATGTTTAAGTTTGATATTCCAGAAGGAGTTACAGAAATTAGACCTGGTACTTACATTTTTATGGATGCCTCACAGGCAAATGTAATTGGTACGTATGATCGCTGTGCAGCTTCTGTACTCACAACCGTGATTAGTAAACCAACAAAAGAACGAGTCATTACAGATGTAGGGGCAAAGGGAATTACCGCCCAAACACGAAGTGAAGGGCTTACAGCAACCAAAGGGCTTGGTCGTATCAAAGAATACGAGGGCGTTTACATTCATGGAGTATTCGACGAACATGCTATTATTTACAATGCAGACTTTAGAAACCAAGTGAATATAGGAGATAAGGTTCAAATTATTCCTAATCACATTTGTCCGGTTGTTAATTTACATGAAAAAGCCTATCTAGTCTCTAATGGAGAAGTTGTAGACGAAGTAGACATTGAGGCTAGAGGCAGACTTCAATAATTATAGCATGAAGAGCCTTTTTAAAAATATCCATAACGTATTTGGAAAACTTCATATATAAGGGGATAGGCATGAGCATACGTAATCACAAACTATTTTACAAAGATCCCTATCTAAAAACGTTTGAAACGAAAATCTTGAAACAACAACAGGACAAAAAAGGTGATGTTTACATTACCTTAGAGAAAACAGCCTTTTATCCAACCGGCGGTGGCCAGCCACATGATATAGGGACATTGAATGGAGTCAAAGTTTTAAACGTTGAAGAGGTAGATGGAGAAATTCGTCATTATATAGAAAGGGCTTTACCACATTCAGATGATAAGGTCGTTGGGGTTATTGACTGGGAACGACGCTTTGATCACATGCAACAGCACACGGGTCAGCATATTTTGTCAGCGGCATTTGCACAGTTGTATGATATTCATACAGTTGGATTTCATCTTGGAAAAGATATAGTTACCATTGACCTTGACATATCAGAATTAACAGAGGAAATAGTAGGAAAAGCAGAGAAGCTTGCAAACGACATGATAATGGACAATAGACCAATAGTTACAAAGTGGATAGAATATGATGACTTAGTAAATTATCCAATTCGTAAAACCCCATCTGTAAAAGAAAATATTCGTCTTGTCATTATCGATGAATTTGATTATAACGGATGCGGTGGAACACATCCTAGTGCTACAGGGGAAGTCGGAGCAATTAAAGTATTGAATTGGGAAAGACAAAGAAAAAAAATTCGTTTGTATTTTGTATGTGGTAATCGGGTAATAGCCCAATTCGATCAAAAACAAAAGGTATTGGTTGAATTGACTGGATTGCTTAATCGTCCTGAAGGGGAATTAAGTGAAGCTGTAAAACGTTCACTTGAAAATGTAAAGAAGCTAGAGAAAGAGCTTCTAGAATCTAATGAAAAAATACTTCAGTATGAAGCCAATGATTTATTAGCCAACAGCACAATTCAAAATGATACTGTAGTTATTATAGAAACCTTTTCAGATCGATCTATCCAAGAACTTCAAAAGCTAGCAAAAATGATTGCCGAGCAAGAAAAACGATCCCTTATTTTTCTCTTATCAGAGAACGATAATCGCTACCAACTGGTTTGTGGGCGAGGATCAACAAATAAAATGGACATGAGAACCCTTATGCAAGAAAGCCTTTCTCTTATTAATGGAAAAGGGGGGGGAAATAAAACGTTAGCTCAAGGTGGAGGGACTGCGTCATTAACAAAAAAGGAATTTCTGAGGAACGTTATTAACATTATAGCTAAACAAATAAAGTCAGAGGAAATACGATATTCGATTAAAAAGTAACTTCTTTAACTTAATGTAAGGACTCAAAATAAAGAATATGAAAAGTGTCAAAATTTATGAATGACTTTTGTGTAAATATTCCTTTAGAGAAATAAATTTCTGGGAAAGTCCAGATAGAGAAACATTAATTAGCTGCAGTAACTATTTGATAACTATACCAATTATTCAGAATAACCAATGATATGGATTTACTATGTTGAGGGACTCGATTTAGATGAAGATACCAAATCATATTGGTATCTTTTTTGCTTTATATTTATTATAGGAGTTCATGACTTGTCACCAATAACATGTCATGTATCTTTCTGGTGATGAAAAACCTACTCCATTTTTACTCCACAATATGAATAAATCATTGCAAAACAACATAATCAAAATAAATAAACACTGATATATAAAGGTTTTTTAACAGAAAACACAGTTTCACTTTATTGAGGGCCTAGTGGGTGTCGAAAAACCGATGATTTTAACTATCGGTTTTTTTACTGCTTTTTTATACTCATTGAAAATCACCTCATTAGGACAAACAGTTATTACATAGCATTACCCAAGGGGTGATGCATTTTATGAAGGTAATAATCATCGAGGGACCTCATGCTGACAAATGCATTAACGATTGCTATCATTATTTAATAAAACTTTATAGGAAGGAGATCCAGGGTGATAGCAATATATGTAAGGGTATCGACCGAGGAGCAAGCGATCAAGGGATCGAGCATCGACAGCCAGATCGAGGCCTGTATCAAGAAAGCAGGGACTAAGGATGTGTTGAAGTATGCCGATGAAGGATTTTCTGGGGAGCTTTTAGAACGTCCGGCTTTGAATCGCTTGAGGGAGGACGCAAGCAAAGGACTTATAAGTCAAGTCATTTGTTACGATCCTGAGAGCTTATCAGCGATGACAAAAAATGATTTTTATAACTCTTTCATATATTCTTTCTCTAATTCTTTTAAAAGAAACTTTAATGAAATAGAGAAAAGCCGGAATGTTAAACCCGGCCTCCCCAAATCATTTCCCCTTCGCTTTCTTCCGCTTTTCCTTCTCCGCCCGGTAAAACTCATGAAACATCTTCATCAGCGCCCGCTTTTCAATCCGTGATACATAGCTGCGCGAAATACCGAGTTCTTTGGCAATCTCACGCTGCGTTTTTTCCTTCTTCAAATCAAGCCCAAACCGCCCGACAATCACTTCTTTCTCACGGTCATCTAAAATGTCAATGTATTGTTTCACTTTTTCAAGCTCCATATTGAGTTGGATCGTATCTATCACGTCTTCGTTTTCTGATTTCAAAACGTCAATCAGGCTTATTTCATTCCCTTCCTTATCCTGCCCGATCGGATCATGAAGGGAAACGTCTTTTTTTGTTTTTTTCAATGCGCGCAAATGCATGAGGATTTCATTTTCAATACACCGCGCGGCATACGTCGCCAGCTTTGTCCCTTTTCCGGCGGAATAGCTTTCAATTCCTTTGATCAGCCCGATTGTTCCGATGGAGATTAAGTCCTCTGCATCTTCACCTGTATTTTCGAACTTTTTCACAATATGGGCGACCAAGCGAAGATTATGCTCAATCAGCATGTTTCTGGCATGTTCATCCCCTTTAGCCATGAGCTCTAAGTATTTTTTTTCCTCGCTGCTTGAGAGCGGTTGTGGAAAGGCATTGTTTTTCACGTAAGATACTAAAAAGACAAGCTCTTTAACAACAAAGCCGAGCGCTGCGAAAACACCTGTCACCATCGTCACCTCCACAAAAGTATGTAGGCAAAAGCCTATATGTAAATGTATGTGAGCGGGAGGCTGTCTGTGTCTGTACCGGGAAATTTCTCGCAGGGGAGCTTGGCTTTTGTAAGCAGCATATGAATTTCAAATTTTAAAAATAATCTTTATCAAGCGCCCATACATTGAAATGAACAAATGTATGGGGGGATGAGAATGAAAAAATGGATGGCAGGCCTGTTTCTTGCTGCAGCAGTTCTTCTTTGTTTAATGGTTCCGCAACAGATCCAAGGCGCTTCTTTGTATGACAAAGTGTTGTATTTTCCGTTGTCTCGTTATCCGGAAACGGGGGATCATATTAAAGATGCGATTGCAGATGGTCATTCTGATATTTGCACCATCGACAGGGATGGAGCGGACAAAAGGCGGCAGGAATCATTAAAAGGAATTCCGACGAAGCCGGGCTATGATCGGGATGAGTGGCCGATGGCGGTTTGTGAGGAAGGCGGCGCAGGAGCTGATGTCCGATATGTCACGCCTTCTGATAATCGCGGGGCCGGCTCGTGGGTAGGGAATCAAATGAGCGGTTATCCTGACGGCACCAGAGTGCTCTTTATTGTGCAGTAATCAAGAAGAGGCTCTTTCTTGAGCCTCTGTTGTTACGTTCCTTCGCGATGCTGAATGTTCGGAGGATAGGTTTGTGCTTTTCTCCAATACTGGCGTGTTCCTTCGTCTCGAACAACGATACCCAGCTGTGCCAGTTCGAGACGGAATTCTTCCACATCGTCTGTTTCCTCGTCTTTCAGTGCATGGTGACGAGCTTTCAATAAAGCATGGGCGCCTGGCGAGAGGTCTGGTGCATCAGGTATCCACCGGCGATATTGATCTTTAAACGGATCACCATCTGTTGACCATTCGTAATGATGCTGTCTAAAGGCCTTCTCGACGTTTACTGGTTTTTCATCAATTTCTTCCCGTACTAATTCATATCCGGCTGTTCCTAAGAGGACAAGCCGTTTGTGATCGATAAACACAAGAGCGATGTCGTCGGAACGAATCGTCTGTACTTTCTTTCCTTTGGTTAATTCCACTGTGTCATCTGTTATCTTTACAGACAACAGCATTGCAATAACAGAGTGAGCGAACCAAATCCCCGCAGACATTCCGAGCAGGGCAGTAATAAATGCAGCTGCCTGAAAAGAGGTGACCAGCCGGAGCGGTCCTTCAAAAGGAATCCACGGGAGGGATAATGCCCATTTCGCAAATTGCGGGATAAAATACCCGATTGTAAGTCCGATGATTGCAAGTAAGGCGTATAAAAAGTATGCAGTGGTTTTCGTAACTCCAATGAGAGTGTGAGATTGATCGCGCAACATGTCACCTTCTTTACTGAAAAAATCGAATTCTCTTCCCATATTTTAACTTAAAGTGGTGGTAAATCAAGGATAAACTGATGGTTTTTGTTATAAAAGGAGAGTCGGTAATGGGGGAACAAAAACATAAGAAATGCACCTGATTTTGCAGTCGTGCAAGTAAAATCGATAAAGCGCTTCGGAAAAAAATCTGATGCTGAACAACGCAAATTAAAATGGAGGAAGGCACAGTGAAATCCTGTAAGCCTTTTGTTTTTTGCGTATCACAATACATTTCAAAGGGAACATAAAGAGTAAAGGCTTTTTAGACAACCAGGAGGAACAGACATGAAAATCGGATTAATCGGCTTAGGGAAAATGGGCATAAACATAGGAAAGCAATTCATAGACCGCAATCATCAAGCGGTCGGGTATGATGTAAACCAAGCGGCTGTTGATGAACTGAAAGCATATGGGGCTGAGGGGACAACGAATCTAAAAGAGTTGATTTCTTCATTAGACACGCCGCGTATACTATGGGTTATGGTGCCGCATGGCGTTGTCGATGCTGTTTTGCGTGATGTGACACCTTTATTAAGCAAAGGCGATATTGTCATTGAAGCCGGAAACTCTCATTATAAAGAATCGATTCGCCGCTACAATCAAATGAAAGAAGCGGGTATTCATTATCTCGATGCCGGAACGTCGGGCGGAATGGAAGGTGCGCGCCATGGAGCCTGTTTTATGGTGGGAGGTGACCCCGAAGCATGGGAGATTGTAGAGCCGCTGTTTCGGGATACTGCTGTCGAAAACGGATATCTATACGCAGGTGAAGCGGGAAGCGGACATTTCTTAAAGATGATCCATAATGGCATTGAGTACGGAATAATGGCGGCGATCGGTGAAGGATTCGAAGTGCTTGAAAACAGCCAATTTGATTTTGACTACGAAAAGGTTGCGAGAGTGTGGAATCATGGCTCTGTCATTCGCTCTTGGCTCATGGGGCTGACTGAGCGAGCGTTCTCTAAAGATGCGAAGCTGGATCAGATCAAAGGCATTATGCATTCCTCAGGTGAAGGGAAATGGACGGTGGAAACCGCGCTTGATCTGCAGACGGCAACTCCGGTGATCGCTATGTCGCTGCTGATGAGATACCGTTCTTTAACAAACGATACGTTTACAGGAAAGGTTGTCGCTGCGCTTCGAAATGAATTCGGAGGCCATGCGACAGAGAAAAAGTAAGGGGGCGAACAGGCCTCCTTATTTTTTTTGCACTTTCAGCAGATGAGGGAACTTTTTATAAATGATCAGCATCATGATCAGAATGTAGGCTCCGTAAATACTGAAAGACAGTAATTTATTGCTGGTAAAATGAGCGCCTGCAATAGTGACAACGATAATATTCGGGATTTTTCCTATGAAAGACGCGAAGAAAAAAACATGCCAGCGAACCTGACTCAGTCCGCATATTACGTTCATGACAAGAGAAGGAATAACCGGAATGAGTCTTCCTAGTAAAACAGCGGCAAAAGCATTTTTGTGGAAGGAAGCCTCGTAGCTTTGGATGGCAGGATAGGCCTGAACTTTTTTTCTGGCCCAGTCTCTAAAGCTGTACCTGGCGAAAAAAAACAGCATCATTGTACCAAGCATTGAGCCAGTTAATGTAATCCAAATCCCATTGGCCATTCCGAACACAGCGCCATTTAAAGCGGCAACCAAAGCAAACGGCACAATTGGAAAAAAGACATCAGCGGCAATCAGCAGCATACTGAATAAAACAGAAAACAGCCCTCCTGCTTTGATTGCATCAAGCCAAGCTTCTTTCTGAAAAAAACCGACTGCAATGATAGTAATCATCACGATGATACCTAGTATCTTTTTTAACATTTCTATGGTCACTCCCAACTAAGGTGATGTCAGGAGCCAAAATCTCCGTCATCTAGGATTAGTATAACTGGTGTCATTTCAGCGGTTCAACTGAAAACCGTGTATGGATTGGGAACACAATTCTTTTGTATCTTGTAAAATAGGCTGTCCAACTTTCTGTTTTCTGCATTTCTTAATAGTAGGGAGGGATAGAAATGGTCACGATAAAAAAGGATTTTATACCGGCATCGAACGATAATCGTCCTGGCTATGCGATGACACCAGCTTACATTACGGTGCATAATACAGCGAATACCGCAAAAGGCGCGGATGCGAAAATGCATGCCAATTATGTGAAAAATCCAAGCACATCTGAAAGCTGGCATTATACAGTTGACGATTCAGTCATTTATCAGCATCTCCCGATAGATGAAAACGGCTGGCATGCGGGTGACGGCACAAATGGGACAGGGAACCGCAAATCGATTGGGATTGAAATCTGCGAAAATGCTGACGGCGATTTTGAAAAAGCAACAGCAAATGCCCAGTGGCTGATCCGAAAACTAATGAAGGAAAACAATATTCCGCTGAAACATGTCGTTCCCCATAAAAAATGGTCCGGGAAAGAATGTCCGCGAAAACTCTTGGATCAGTGGAGTTCTTTTATAAACGGAATTTCTTCCTCCAATACACCTCCAAAGGAGTCATCTCCAACATATCCGCTGCCGTCAGGGGTTATCAAACTCACTTCGCCTTATCGAAAGGGCACGAACGTCCTGCAGCTGCAAAAGGCTTTAGCCGCGCTTCATTTTTATCCTGATAAGGGCGCCAAAAATAATGGAATAGACGGGGTTTATGGACCGAAAACAGCGAATGCCGTCAAGCGTTTTCAGCTCATGAACGGATTAACGGCAGACGGTATCTATGGACCAAAAACGAAGGCCAAGATCAAATCGAAGTTAAAGTGAATGTGGGACTTAAGGGATAGCCTGTTTCCAGTGTGGATTCAGGTTATTTTCTTTCCTTTTAATTGTGTGTTTTTTCGATTGAGGAGAAGGGAATTTGAAAAGAATCACCTGATATGCCGCATTAAAAGAATGATTTTCATAGAGGGGGACACGTTAACAATAGTGATAACGAAAAAACTCTTCGTTGAATGAAGGGAAACAGAGGTATAACATTAAGGTAAGGCTTTTGGGGGTGTAAAGATGAAGCATTTTTTCATCCTTTTTCTTCTGCTGTTTGTTACAGCAGGATGCGAAGGAAGGGGATATGAAGACGTTGTAGCATTTGGTGACAGCAATACGCGAGGCTCTAATTGGGATTATCGCGATTATCCAAAAGCACAACAGTGGGTCAATATATTAAAAACGGCTGAGCGCGGAAAGCTTGATATACTCAATGCGGGAATCGGCGGACAGACGACAGAGGATGCCCGTCTGCGGTTTCAGACAGATGTTCTGGATCAAAAACCGAAGCATTTGTTTATTATGTTCGGCACGAATGATGCCGCGATACTGACTGAGGGGAAACCGCGAGTGTCGAAGCAGCGTTTTAGAGAAAATCTGGTTTATTTTATTAAAGAAAGCAGAAAACACGGGATCAAGCCCATCCTAATGACATGTATCCCAATTATTGAAGGAAACGGGAAGCATCATCTGTTTTACTATTCGAGATATAAAGCAGCTGCTTTTGAACCGAAAGGCGGGGCGAGGAAATGGCACAACTCATACAACGATATTACAAGAGATGTGTCGAAGCGCCTGGATGTCCCTCTTGTAGACAACTGGAAGCATTTTATAGAAGCAGACGGCGGAAAAGCAACTGATGAAGCGCTTATCCAATCCGGTCTGATAGATCCTTCAGGCAATCATATGACACCTAAAGGGGCAAGGATTGTATATGAAGGAATACAAGATGGGCAGGTTTTGAAGTACTGAGCCGGACAACGGCCTAAGCCGTTTTATTTCTCCTACATAGGCTGTTATAAACCTTATTTAAGGAGGCGCTTCACATGTATGGCGCAGGCAGAGCATATGGATACGCTTTTATCGTTGTTTTAGTTGTTGTTCTCCTGGTTGTGGGCGGCATATATTGGTTAGCATAGTAACCAGCTCTTTAAAACACCTCTTTTTAGGGGTGTTTTTTACTGAAAACAGTAGTAAAGCCCGTAACCGAAGTGATATAATATCAGTCATCTGAGTAAAAAAAGGAAATACGCCCGGAAAAAATAGACAAGTTCCTATTAAGAAGATACGGAAATAATATGTCCGAGCGATCTTCTTTTTATTTCGTTTTCAATTAACTCGATAAAGTCACGGTTTAAATTCATTTCGGTGGCTTTGAAATAAGATTCTATTAGTAATTCATCAGACAGTTTTCTCATGCTAGGAACCCAATTAATGGGAGAGACACCTCCTTAAAAGTTGGAATCATTCATGATTTTAACGCATACATTGATAAGTTGCGTTCATCTGTGGCTGAAGTTATCTTTAATCTACCATGAATTGCATATAAGAACAATCGTTCTGTTATCCACACCAGAAAGTGGATAACTTGTGAGTATCGTGTTTATAATTTGTCTAAAGAGTGATGTAATAAGAGTGGATAGTGTGTGTAATTTTATCCACACCTGGTGAAGAAACCCAATTTTTGTCGAAATTTTTTTGCTCAGTTTTTCTTTAGGCGCAAGTTCGATTTTTTTCGACAATCATTTTGAGAGAAAGAAAAGGGAAGGGTGCGGGTTTTGTTAAAAAAGTTTTTTTTACCTGACGAGTTTGTAAAAAATATTTTTCATATTACACCTGAGAAATTAAAGGAACGAAATGTAAAAGGAATTATTACTGACCTGGATAATACGCTTGTTGAGTGGGACAGACCGAACGCGACGCCGCGTTTGATCGAGTGGTTTGAAGAAATGAAGGAGCACGGCATTAAAGTGACAATTGTCTCTAATAATAATGAGAGAAGAGTAAAACTTTTCTCAGAACCGCTTGGAATCCCATTCATTTATAAAGCAAGAAAACCGATGGGCAAAGCCTTTAACAGAGCGGTGCGCAATATGGAGCTGAAAAAAGAGGACTGCGTTGTCATCGGAGACCAGCTGCTGACTGATGTACTCGGAGGAAACCGAAATGGCTACCATACAATTTTGGTCGTGCCTGTCGCTTCTTCTGACGGATTCATTACGCGCTTTAACCGCCAGGTCGAACGCAGAATACTGAGTGCTCTCAAACGAAAAGGGCACATTCAGTGGGAGGAGTAAGAAATGGATAAGGTTGTTTGTATCGGCTGCGGAGTTACAATCCAAACCGAGGACAAAACAGGTCTGGGATACGCGCCGCCTGCATCGCTTACGAAAGAAAATGTGATTTGCCAGCGCTGCTTCAGACTGAAAAACTATAATGAAATACAAGATGTTTCCTTAACGGATGATGATTTCTTAAACATTCTTCACGGTATTGGGGAAACGGATTCTCTTGTTGTTAAAATTGTTGATATTTTTGATTTTAACGGCAGCTGGATCAATGGGCTGCAACGCTTAGTGGGTGGAAACCCTATCTTATTGGTTGGGAATAAAGCGGATATTTTGCCTAAGTCTTTGAAAAGGGAGCGTCTGATCCAGTGGATGAAGCGTGAGGCGAAAGAGCTTGGCTTAAAACCGGTTGACGTGTTTTTGGTCAGTGCGGGACGCGGTCAGGGGATCAGAGAAGTAATTGATGCGATTGAGCATTATCGAAACGGCAAAGACGTCTATGTTGTCGGATGTACCAATGTAGGGAAGTCAACCTTTATTAACCGGGTTATTAAAGAAGTATCAGGTGAAGAAGATATTATTACGACATCCCAATTTCCTGGCACAACCCTTGATGCAATTGAAATCCCGCTGGACGACGGCTCAGCGCTTTATGATACACCGGGAATTATCAACCACCATCAAATGGCGCATTATGTCAATAAAAAGGACCTGAAAATACTATCTCCTAAAAAGGAGCTGAAACCTCGCACATTCCAGCTTAATGATCAGCAAACACTGTATTTCGGCGGACTTGCAAGGTTTGATTATGTGTCAGGGGAAAGGTCTCCTTTTATTTGCTATATGCCGAATGAGCTGATGATTCATAGAACAAAACTGGAAAATGCAGATGTACTTTATGAAAAGCATGCAGGGGAATTGCTCACACCTCCGGGAAAAGATGAAATGGATGAGTTTCCGGAATTGATCGCCCATACGTTTACGATAAAAGACACAAAGACAGATATCGTTTTCTCAGGGTTAGGCTGGGTAACAGTGCATGACGCCGATAAAAAAGTAACTGCTTACGCGCCAAAAGGCGTTCACGTATTTGTTCGGCGCTCATTAATTTAATGAAAAGGGGAGAGGAGTATGAAAAAGCTGTACGGGGTTATCGGAAATCCGATTGGCCATTCCATGTCACCTGATATTCATAACGCATCATTGAAAGATCTCAGTCTAGACGGACATTACCATGCCTTCAAAGTAGAAGAGGATGATCTGGAAGATGCGGTAAAAGGAATAAGAGCACTCGGCGTACATGGAATCAATGTCACTGTTCCGCATAAGGTTTCCATTATGGATTATCTGGATCATATTGATGATAGTGCAAAAGTGATCGGTGCCGTAAACACGGTCAGAAGAGAGGGAGACAAGCTTGTTGGATACAATACCGACGGGGAAGGCTTTGTGAAGTCATTAATGAAGGTATTGGACAAGCCCATCTCTGAACTGTCATTCTTAATAATCGGCGCGGGCGGGGCGGCAAGAGCCATCTTTACAACAATTGCCCGCAATGTCCCGAAAAAGTTTGACATTTGCAACCGGACGTTGGAAAAAGCAAAGCAGCTTACAGAATCCACTCCCTCGTTTCACAATAAAGAAGTGTTAAGCATAAAAGAAGCAGAAGAACGGCTTGAGCAGTATGATGTAATTATCCATACAACGTCTGTGGGCATGTATCCGAACGTGGACGATGTGCCGATTTCATTACAGCGTGCTGCAAGCAGTGCCGTCGTATGTGATATCGTGTATAATCCAATTCAGACGGCTCTTTTAAAAGAAGCACACCAAAAAGGCCTGAAAACACTCGATGGAGTGGGCATGTTTGTTGAACAGGCAGCATTGTCTTTCCAGCTGTGGACTGGACAAGAGCCTGATATTGAAAAAATGAGATCAATTGTCATAGGAAAATTAGGAGGAACAGAATGTTAACAGGTAAACAAAAACGTTTTTTGCGTTCAAAAGCGCATCATTTAACGCCGATTTTTCAAGTAGGTAAAGGCGGAGTAAACGACAACATGATTAAGCAAATTGCTGAGGCGCTTGAAGCGAGAGAGCTGATTAAAGTCAGTGTTCTTCAGAATTGCGAAGATGATAAAAATGATGTAGCGGAAGCCCTGGTAAAAGGAAGCCGCTCTCAATTGGTGCAGACAATCGGCAATACGATTGTGTTATATAAAGAATCAAAGGAAAATAAACAAATCGAGCTTCCTTAAAGGTGGTTGAAATGAAGAAAATCGGAATTTTCGGAGGCACGTTTGATCCTCCGCATAACGGTCACCTCTTAATGGCCAATGAGGTGCTGTATCAAGCGGTGCTTGATGAAATTTGGTTTATGCCTAATCAAATTCCGCCGCATAAACAGGACGAAGACTATACGGACAGCTTTCATCGCGTGGAAATGCTGAAGCTTGCGATTCAGTCTAATCCGTCCTTTAAGCTGGAGCTGGCTGAAATGGAAAGAGAAGGGCCTTCATATACCTTTGATACCGTTACTTTACTGAAGCAGCGTTATCCGAATGATCAGCTGTTCTTTATTATCGGTGCTGATATGATTGAATATTTGCCGAAATGGTATAAGCTGGACGAGCTGCTGAACCTCATTCAATTTATTGGAGTAAAGCGCCCCGGTTTTCATATTGAAACCCCTTATCCGCTTCTCTTTGCAGACGTTCCGGAATTTGAGGTATCATCAACTATGATAAGGGAACGGTTTAAAAGCAAGAAGCCCACTGACTACTTAATCCCTGATAAAGTGAAGAAGTATGTAGAGGAGAATGGTTTATATGAATCGTGAGGAGGCACTTGCATGCGTTAAGCAGCAATTGACCGAACACCGATATATCCACACGATTGGCGTGATGAACACGGCGATCGAACTTTCGGAGCGTTTTGGAGCCGATCCTAAAAAAGCGGAAACAGCGGCTATTTTTCATGATTACGCCAAATTCCGTCCGAAAGAAGAGATGAAACAAATTATTGCGCGTGAAAAAATGCCTTCGCATTTATTGGATCATAATCCGGAGCTGTGGCACGCTCCGGTCGGCGCTTATTTGGTCCAAAGAGAAGCGGGGGTTCAAGATGAAGACATTCTTGACGCCATCAGGTATCATACCTCTGGGCGGCCTGGCATGACACTTTTAGAAAAAGTCATTTACGTTGCCGATTACATTGAGCCCAATCGGGCATTTCCTGGGGTCGATGAGGTGCGTAAGCTTGCTGAGACAGATTTGAATCAAGCGCTGATTCAATCCATCAAAAATACCATGATGTTTCTTATGAAAAAAAATCAACCGGTTTTTCCAGATACATTTTCAACATATAACTGGCTTGTGTCTGGCAACTGAACAGGAGGAATTTGTGAATGAATCAAAAGTCCATTTTAAAGATCGCAGCTGCGGCTTGCGATGATAAACGGGCAGAGGATATTTTAGCACTGGATATGGAAGGCATTTCTCTGGTTGCTGATTATTTTCTGATCTGCCACGGGAATTCAGATAAACAGGTGCAGGCGATCGCCCGTGAAATCAAGGATCAGGCTGAAGAAAACGGCATTCAAGTCAAAAAGATGGAAGGCTTCGATGAAGCAAGATGGGTGCTCGTTGACCTTGGCGATGTGATTGTCCATGTCTTCCACAAGGACGAAAGAAGCTACTACAACCTTGAAAAGCTGTGGGGAGACGCTCCGCTCGCAGATCTTGAGCTTGGAATGAACCAATGATTTACCAAGGCTTTGCAAGCGTGTATGACGAGTTAATGTCACACGCACCTTACGATCAATGGACAAAGTGGGTTGAAGCATCTCTCCCGGAAAAAGGACGTATCCTCGATTTGGCATGCGGCACGGGAGAAATCTCAATCCGGCTTGCCGAAAAAGGCTTCGAGGTCACGGGGATCGACCTCAGTGAAGAAATGCTTTCCTATGCCCAGCAAAAGGTCTCTAGTAACCAGCCTATTCTTTTTCTGCAGCAGGATATGAGAGAGATTACCGGCTTTGACGGCCAGTTTGACGCTGTTGCGATATGCTGTGACTCGTTAAATTATTTAAAAACGAAAAATGATGTAATCGAAACCTTTAAAAGTGTATTTCGGGTGTTGAAGCCCGAAGGCATTTTGCTGTTTGATGTTCATTCATCTTATAAAATGGCCGAAGTCTTTCCGGATAGCACATTTGCTGACCAGGACGAAGATATCAGCTATATTTGGCAGAGCTTTGCCGGAAGTGAAGAGCTGTCTGTCATTCATGACATGTCGTTTTTTGTGTGGAACGGAGAAGCGTATGACCGCTTTGATGAGACGCACGAGCAAAGAACATTCCCAGTGGATGAATACGAAGAAATGCTGAAGAGCTGCGGCTTTCAGCTTCATCGCGTGACAGCTGATTTTACGGATTCAGAGCCATCAGCACAATCAGAACGCCTATTTTTCAAGGCGCAGAAATCAAAAACCATCGTTTCCTAAGACGATGGTTTTTTAAAATGCTTTTTTATGCTTTTGCAGTACAGACAAACGTATGACATACTCGTCTACACATGAAACTGCTTCTTCACTGCGGATATATCCTCTTCGTACTTCAAATGAGTATTTTGAAATACCCGGTGAAACATATCCTGCACACCGCTTTCCAGCGCTTTAATGCCTTCTCCGGTCACTCCGCCTTTAACGCAAACCTTTTCCTGTAATGCAGGCAGGGTATACAATTCGGTTTCTAACAGTTTCCCCATTCCGACAAGCATTTCCTTACACATCAGAATGGCGTCCTGTTTGGACACTGACGTTTCAGAAACGGCTGCATCTATAAACCGCTGAATCAGATAGCTCATAAAAGCGGGACCACAGCTTACGATATCTGATGCCACCCTCGTGATGTCACTTTCAATTTGCAGCGGATGAGAGATATGCTTCATCAGCTCATTGATTTTCGCTTTTGCAGATTCTCCGCAGCTTGTGCCGAAAGTGACGAGAGAAACGCCTGCCAGCGCCCTGTTCGTAATACTTGGGATCACTCGCGCTACTTGACATGGCACATACTGTTCGAGCTGTTCGGTTTGAACTGGGCTTGTAATTGAAATGAGAATATGATCCTTTCTCAAATAAGGTAACGCTCTTGCAAGTAAAGGGTATATATCAAGCGGCTTAACACAAATAAAAATCATCTCGTTCTCAGATACAAGATTTTCCAGACTTTCTGTTACGTTTATGCTGTTGTAGCGGTTTTTTATGTGCAACGCTTTTTCAATTGTGCGGTTTGTGATTGTCATGTTTGAGGGATCGGCTGCTTTTGATTCAATAAATGATTCTATAAGGATCGTACCCATATTTCCTGTGCCGATAAAGCCTATCTTCAATGGTTTCCCCTCCTTTTAGCTATTATCCTCTAAACCATATGTGTTACCAAAATAAAATATGACGAAAGTGGGGAACATGCACGATGAATTGGTTGAACCAGCATAAGAAAGCAATTATTTTAGCGGCTTCTGCGGCTGTTTTCATAGCGGTTATTTTCTTCCTGGCCAGTGGGAAAAACAAAGAACCGATGAAGCAGACTGTATCAACTGAGACAGAAAATACGGAGGTAAAGCAGGAAGCATTCAAAGACGAGTCAAACGAAACGATTGTGATTGACATCAAAGGTGCTGTTAAGCATCCTGGTGTTTATGAAATGCGAACAGGGGACAGATTATCTCAGGCAATTGAGAAAGCCGGCGGGACCAGTGAACAAGCAGACGAAATGCAAGTGAATTTGGCGGAGCTGCTGCAGGACGGGACAGTGGTGTACATCCCGAAAAGGGGTGAGGAGACAGCGGTGCATCAAGGAGTCGGAGGCGCCATCCAAAGCTGAAGCTATTATTGCATATCGGGAAGAAAATGGGCGTTTCCAGACAACTGAAGATATCACGAAGGTTTCAGGAATCGGTGAAAAGTCGTTTGAGAAAATAAAGTCTTCCATTACAGTAAAGTGATTTGACGGTCATGCATATTGATAGGTAAACTAAAGGTCAGGCAACACAACATTTGGAGGGAACAACGTGGAAAGAATTTCATGGAATCAATACTTTATGGCTCAAAGCCATTTACTGGCGCTGCGCAGCACCTGCCCGAGATTGTCTGTCGGCGCTACTATAGTCAGAGATAAACGTATGATTGCTGGAGGCTATAACGGGTCAATCGCGGGCGGTGTGCATTGTGCAGATGAAGGATGCCTCATGATAGATGATCATTGCGCAAGAACGATTCATGCGGAAATGAATGCAATTCTTCAATGCTCTAAGTTCGGAGTGCCGACTGATGGAGCAGAGATTTATGTAACGCATTATCCATGCATTCAATGCTGCAAATCTATCATTCAAGCTGGTATCAAAACGGTTTATTATGCTGAGGATTACAAATCAAATCCTTATGCACAGGAATTATTTGAACAGGCGGGTGTAACTGTTGAACAGGTTGAACTCGATGAAATGATCGTTGATCTGAAAAACAGAGAAAAGCTTTCATTTGTAGCGGGTCTTTTAGAGAAACTAGCGGATGCCGGTCTAGCAGAGGAAGATTTGAAAAAGATACATGAACAGGCTAATAGACTTTTCACGAGCTACGTGTGATTAATGCGTAATTCGCGTTTGGTATTGCCTTTGGCGGCAGCTTCGGCAACGGCTGGAATTACTGCCGCCGCTTATTTCTCCGCTGTTTTTCTCTTCCTCCTCTTTCTCCTCATCGTTTTAATCAAAACGAGACACGCTTTTCTCATTTTTGTTTGTTTCTTCTCTTTTATATTGTTTTTTGCACTGTATGCAGTGACAGATTCCCAGAATGTCTCTTTATATCAGCGGGGCACCTATCAATTCAAGGCAGTGATTGACAGTATTCCTAAAATTGATGGTGACCGTATGTCTATGGTCGTTAAGACGCCTGATAGTGAAAAATGGGCCGCATCGTATCGCATTCAGTCTGCTGATGAAAAAGATCGGCTTTCATACATAGAACCAGGAATGGCATGTGAATTAACTGGTTCATTGGAAGAACCGAAACATTCAACTGTGCCGGGTACATTTGATTATAACGAATATCTTTACCGACAGCATATTCACTGGAACTATTCTGTCACATCGATCCAAAATTGCAGCGACCCTGCAAATTTTAAGCATAAGCTGCTCAGTTTGAGAAAATACATTGTATCATTCACAAACGACCTGCTGCCTCCTAATTCGGCAGGAATCGTACAAGCACTTACAGTCGGTGACAGATTTTATGTGGAAGACGAAGTGCTTAACGCGTATCAAAAGCTTGGTGTCGTCCATCTCTTGGCGATTTCAGGACTCCACATCGGCATTTTGACAGCCGGCTTGTTTTATATCATGATCCGTATTGGGGTAACAAGAGAAAAGGCGGCAATCATGTTGCTGTTATTTCTGCCGCTCTATGTGATGTTGACGGGCGCTGCTCCTTCAGTGCTTCGCGCCGCTCTGATGTCGGGCATTTACTTAGCTGGAAGTCTCGTGAAATGGCGTGTACATTCAGCAGGTGCAATCTGTCTTTCATATATCGTCCTCTTGCTCTTCAATCCTTACCATCTCTTCGAAGCCGGTTTTCAGCTGTCGTTCGCCGTCAGTTTTTCTTTAATACTATCCTCTTCTATTTTTCAGCAAGTCAAAACCTTCTTAGGTCAGCTGGCAATGGTATCGATGATCGCTCAGCTGGGCTCACTTCCTGTTCTCCTGTATCATTTCCAGCAGTTTTCCATGATCAGCATACCGATGAACATGGTGCTGGTTCCTTTTTATACCTTCTGTGTTTTGCCGGGGGCTGTAGCAGGTGTTTTTCTATTAAGCCTTTTCGCTTCGGCCGGTCGATTGTTTTTCAGCTGGTTTGATTTCTTGATAAGCTGGACCAACAAGCTCATCACAAAAATTGCAGAGATTGATGTATTCACGATCATCATTGCACGTCCCGCACCTGCTCTGCTCTTTTTGTTCACGGTTACGATCATCCTATTGCTTATGGCGATTGAAAAACGCTCCTTTTCGCAGCTGATGGTAACTGGCGGCATGTGCTGCGCTGTGCTCAGTCTTCTCTTTATTTATCCTCGTCTTAGTTCTGAAGGAGAGGCCGATATGATTGATATTGGACAGGGTGACAGCATGTATGTAGGTGCTCCGCATCAGCGGGGCCATGTCTTAATTGATACTGGCGGCACTTTGTCTTACTTGTCAGAGCCTTGGCGGCAAAAACAGCACCCGTTTTCACTGGGAGAAAAGGTGCTGATTCCGTTTTTAACTGCTAAGGGAATTAAACAGCTTGATGCTTTAATTCTGACGCATGCTGACCAAGATCATATTGGAGAGGCGGAGACTCTGCTGAAGCATCATAAAGTGAAACGCCTCGTGATTCCGAAAGGGTTCGTGTCGGAACCTAAAGACGAAAAAGTGCTGCAGGCTGCCAGAGAGGAGGGAGTCCCAATTGAAGAGGTGAAGCGAGGCGATGTATTGCAAATAAAGGATTTGCAGTTCCATGTACTGTCACCGGAAACACCTGATCCGGCGAGCAAAAATAATTCTTCTCTTGTTCTGTGGATGAAAACGGGCGGTATGAGCTGGATCTTGACGGGGGATCTGGAGAAAGAAGGGGAACAGGAGGTAATGAACGTGTTTCCGAATATAAAAGCGGACGTATTAAAGGTGGGGCACCATGGAAGCAAAGGCTCTACCGGTGAAGAATTCATCAAACAGCTTCAGCCGAAAACGGCCATTATCTCGGTGGGGGCAAACAATCGGTACCATCATCCCCATCAAGAAGTTCTGCAAATATTACAGAGACATTCCATCCGCGTGCTCCGCACCGATCAAAACGGAACAATCCAATATAGATATAAAAACAGAGTTGGAACCTTTTCTGTCTATCCTCCATATGATACATCAGATATAACAGAGACGAACTAAAAAAAGACTGCTGAGAAATCAGCAGCCCGGGCAGTCGCTGTTATGAACCAACCAGGTGAATAACCGTTGCCATAACAAACAAGAAGGCGAAAAATCCGAAGGACACAACAAAACCAACAGCTGAATCTACAGCATCATTTCGTTTGCTTTGAACGTTTTTTTCAAAATCATTCAACTTTATCCCTCCTGACTGATTTAAGTATAATGGAATCGTTTTGAAAAATCTAGAAGCTAAGGTAACGTTTTCTGTTCTGGTGATTATCGCCTTTTTACAAGCTGTCCCGGGGGCTTGCGAACAGGCGTTTAATATAAATGGGGAAGCAGCAGTCAGGCTTCCTCTTTACTATTTTGCAAACTCAATTTAGGATAGAAGGGGATGATGAAAGAGAGGAAGTCGTACAACAATGGTATTTGATGTGTGGAAAAGCCTGAAAAAGGGAGATGTTCATCCAGTTTATTGTTTATACGGAAAAGAGACGTATCTGTTGCAAGAAACCGTCAATAGGATCAGACAGACGGTCATTGATCAGGAGACAAAGGATTTCAATCTATCCGTTTTTGATCTGGAAGAGGACCCGCTGGATCAAGCAATTGCAGATGCTGAAACGTTCCCGTTTATGGGGGAGCGGCGTCTTGTTATTGTGAAAAATCCATACTTTTTAACAGGTGAAAAGAAAAAAGAAAAAATTGAGCACAACGTCAGTGCGCTTGAAACATATATACAATCTCCTGCGCCTTACACGGTCTTTGTCCTGCTTGCCCCGTATGAAAAGCTGGATGAGCGGAAAAAACTGACGAAAGCGCTAAAGAAGCACGCATTTATGGTGGAGGCGAAGGAATTAAACGCAAAGGAGACGACAGATTTTACTGTCAACCTTGCAAAAACCGAGCAGAAAACAATCGGCACGGAAGCGGCGGAGCATTTGGTTCTGCTTGTGAATGGACATCTGTCATCGATTTTTCAGGAGATTCAAAAGCTCTGCACGTTTATTGGAGATCGTGAAGAAATTACGCTGGATGATGTGAAAATGCTTGTTGCGAGAAGCCTTGAACAAAATATTTTTGAGCTGATTAATAAAATCGTCAACCGAAAACGAACGGAGAGTCTGCAAATTTTTTATGATTTGCTCAAACAAAATGAAGAACCAATCAAAATCATGGCGCTTATTTCGAACCAGTTCCGGCTGATCCTGCAAACAAAGTACTTCGCGGAACAAGGATACGGACAAAAGCAAATCGCTTCTAACTTAAAAGTTCATCCATTTCGGGTAAAGCTGGCGATGGATCAAGCAAGGCTTTTTTCAGAAGCCGAGCTCCGGTCAATTATTGAACAGCTTGCCGTCATGGACTATGAGATGAAAACAGGGAAAAAGGACAAGCAGCTCCTGCTCGAACTGTTCCTTTTACAGCTGTTAAAAAGAAATGAAAAAAACGATCCCCATTATTGAGGATCGTTTTTATATTATGCAGAAAGTCCGTTCACTTTTTTCGCTAGTCTTGATTTGTAACGAGCTGCGGTATTTTTGTGTACGAGACCTGTTTTCACTGCTTTATCAATACGTTTAGCTGCTTCAGTAAGAGCAGTTTTCGCTTTGTCAGCTTCGTTGTTGGCAACAGAAGCTTCAACTTGTTTGATTGCAGTACGCATAGCAGATTTGATTGTCGCGTTATGAACGCGGCGTTCGTTGTTTGTTTTTGTACGTTTAATCGCTGATTTAATGTTTGGCATGTGTTTCACCTCCTAAGATACAACCTGTAGCACAGTGTCTTAAGGTTAAATCTTCTTCACAATAGAACAAATTGTATTCTATCAAACACATCTTTAGATTGCAATATAAATGTAAAGTATTTTTCATTGAAGGGTCTCTTTTTAGCATGATTCATTCAGCAAATGGCAACAATATAGGTACTTAATGTGAAGGAGGCCCCCTGATGAAAAAGAGTGAGCTAGATGTTAATCAGTATTTGATACGTACCGATTTAGCAGTTGAAACGAAGGAAGCGATGGCCAATCAGCAGGCTGTGCCGACAAAAGAAATTAAAGGTTTTATTGAAAAAGAACGCGATCGCGGCGGCATTAAAATCCGCACTGTTGATATTACAAAGGAAGGCGCGGAGCTCTCGGGAAAAAAAGAAGGGCGCTATTTAACGCTTGAGGCACAAGGAATCAGAGAGAATGATTCGGAAATGCAGGAAAAGGTCTCTGCTGTCTTTGCGGAGGAATTCTCGGCTTTTCTTGAAAGCCTTAATATCTCAAAAGATGCGAGCTGTTTGATCGTCGGGCTCGGCAACTGGAACGTAACACCTGACGCGCTGGGACCGATGGCTGTAGAAAATCTTTTGGTCACAAGGCACTTGTTTAAGCTTCAGCCGGAAAATGTGCAGGAGGGCTACAGGCCCGTCAGTGCGTTTGCACCTGGTGTGATGGGGATTACGGGAATCGAAACAAGCGACATTATTAAAGGTGTGATTGAGCAATCGAAGCCTGATTTTGTCATTGCCATTGATGCATTGGCGGCGCGGGCGGTGGAAAGGGTCAACACTACCATTCAAATATCGGATACAGGCATTCACCCGGGATCAGGGGTGGGGAATAAACGAAAAGATTTAAGCAAAGACACGCTTGGCGTACCGGTGATTGCAATCGGAGTTCCGACGGTCGTTGATGCCGTGACGATTGCCAGCGATACGGTGGACTACATATTAAAACATTTTGGCAGAGAAATGAAGGATAACAGGCCGTCAAGATCGCTTGTTCCGGCTGGCATGACGTTTGGGAAAAAGAAAGTGCTCACTGAAGAAGATCTTCCTGATCAAAAGCAGCGTCAATCGTTCCTCGGCATTGTCGGAACCCTTCAAGAAGATGAAAAACGACAGCTCATTCACGAGGTGCTTTCGCCTTTAGGCCACAACTTAATGGTTACGCCGAAGGAAGTTGATTCTTTTATCGACGATATGGCAAATGTGCTGGCGAATGGGTTAAACACAGCGCTTCACGAAAAAGTGTCACAAGAAAACAAAGGCTCCTACAATCACTAAACGGTTCTACTTCCTCTAGCTTGTTCATAGAGTAATTACTAGACAAGCGCTGGAGGGATTCAATGAGAAATAAACGCAGAAACAGACAAATTGTTGTTGCGGTAAATGGCGGGAAAGCGGTAAAAGCCATCTTTCTATTTATCGCAAGCCTTATCGTGATTTTTGTTCTATCCGGTGTGCTGACGTCTCTCCGGCCGGAACTCAGGCCGTCGTCTGACTCTTTTTACGGAATTGCTGAAGAATTGCCGGGTGACGTGTTTGCACACTTGCTGCGGATGGAAAACCATTATTTCGCTTCTGATCTATCTCAAACCGATAGCTCATTTCATCTTTCGCGTCTTTCTTTGAAGCTGGCGACAAGTATTAACCTCGAAGATCCGCGGAGCTTTCTCGGCCGGGAGCTGCCGGGGTTTGCGCAATTTGATACTGAGATTCTGTTAGCTGGACAAGGCACGGACTATACGAATATGCCGGCGGAATCCCCGCCGCCGTCTAAGGTAATGGAGGAAGAAAGAGAAGCGAATTTGGCAGAGATTGAAAAACAGCAAACACAATCAGACAATGCGCAAAAAGATCCGCCGAAACAAACAACTGGTGATAAAAAGGTTGTCTTTATCTATCACACGCACAATACGGAATCATATCTTCCTCTATTAAAAGGCGAGACCGATCCTGATATGGCGCGCCATTCTAAAGCCAACGTCACGCTCGTAGGAGATATGTTCGGAAAAGCGCTTGAATCTCAAGGCATCGGAGCCACAGTGAACAAAACCGATATACAGGCAAAGCTGAACAAAAAAGGCTTAAACTATGCCAGATCCTATGATGAATCAAGACCGGTCGTCAAAGATGCGCTCGCCTCAAACAAAAATCTGCAATATATCATTGACATCCACAGAGACTCACGGCGCAAAAAAGATACGACGGCAACGATTAAGGGGAAAAGCTATGCCCGGGTAGCCTTTGTCGTTGGCAAAAAAAGCAAAAACTTCGAAGAAAACTATAAAATTGCGAGCGAGCTTCATAAGCTGATGGAGAAAAAATACCCCGGACTCAGCACAGGTGTCTTTTCAAAAGGCTCGCCAGGTGATAATGGTGTTTACAACCAGGATTTAACTGACAGAGCGCTTTTGCTCGAATTTGGCGGAGTGGATAATAATCTCGAAGAGCTGCAGCGTGCGGCTGACGCAGCCGCGGATGTATTCAGCGAATTGTACTGGGATGCTGAAAAGGTCAACGCGGAGAGCGGCGAGACGAAAAAACAATAAGAAATAGGTGGTTGATTTGATTGCATACTTTGGCAAATGCTTGCTGCTTGTCACAATCATGTTTTTAGGTGTTCTGTTCGGCATGCAGCAGGCGAATAACGGGATGCTCAGTATGAAAGGTTATCATGACCCTTCACTTAAGGGGGCGTTTACGCTCACTGACGGAAAAAACAATGAAAAAGAAGCCTCGATCTTAGGAGAAACAGTCACGGCGAAAGATTTAGAAGAAAAACAAAAAGAACTGGAACAGGTGGAAACATTCAATGTGTTCTCTAAAGCCGGAAAAGCGCTTTCGGACACCGTAACCAACACAGCCCAGTCAATGTATGAATGGATACGGGATCTGAATCAATAGGTGCGTGAAAGAGAAAAGCAGCCCAGGTATGGCAGGGAACTTTTCTCTTTCTTGTTTTACATTGAATCTTTACAATCCTATTGATATAATCTAAGCTAGTGTATTTTGCGTTTAATAGTAGGAGTGATAGATTGTGACAGATAAAGAAAAGCGTTTAGAGAGGCAGTCGAGAATACGGAACTTCTCTATCATTGCCCATATTGACCACGGAAAATCGACCTTAGCGGATCGTATTTTAGAAAAAACGTCGGCAATCACTCAACGAGAAATGAAAGAACAATTGCTCGATTCTATGGATCTTGAACGTGAACGGGGTATAACGATTAAGTTAAACTCTGTTCAGCTTAAATACAAAGCAAAAGACGGAGAGGAATACATTTTTCATCTGATTGATACGCCAGGACACGTCGACTTCACGTACGAAGTATCCCGAAGCCTTGCTGCCTGCGAAGGAGCGATTCTTGTCGTGGATGCAGCACAGGGAATTGAAGCGCAGACGCTCGCCAATGTCTACTTAGCGCTTGACAACGATCTTGAAATACTTCCGGTCATCAATAAAATCGATCTGCCGAGCGCCGAGCCGGAACGCGTGCGCCAAGAGGTAGAGGATGTTATTGGCCTTGACGCATCAGAAGCCGTGCTTGCTTCAGCAAAAGCCGGTATCGGGATTGAGGAGATTTTAGAACAGATCGTAGAAAAGGTGCCCGCTCCGACCGGAGATCCGGAGGCGCCGCTCAAAGCGCTGATCTTCGACTCGCTTTATGACGCTTACCGCGGTGTCGTGGCGTATATCAGAGTTGTTGAAGGAACGGTAAAGCCGGGGCAAAAAATCAAAATGATGGCGACCGGCAAAGAGTTTGAAGTGACAGAAGTCGGTGTGTTCACGCCGAAAGCAACTCCGACAGATGAACTGACGGTCGGTGATGTAGGCTTTTTAACTGCCGCGATCAAAAATGTCGGTGACACACGCGTCGGTGACACGATAACAAGCGCGGCCGATCAGGCTGCCGAAGCATTGCCTGGATATCGCAAGCTGAACCCGATGGTGTATTGCGGTTTATATCCGATCGATACGGCCAAATACAACGATTTAAGGGAAGCTCTTGAAAAGCTTGAGCTGAATGACTCATCGCTTCAATATGAAGCAGAGACATCCCAAGCGCTCGGATTCGGTTTCCGCTGCGGATTTTTAGGTATGCTTCACATGGAAATCATCCAGGAGCGGATTGAGCGTGAGTTTAAAATTGACCTGATCACCACAGCACCGAGTGTTATATATGATGTGTATATGACAGACGGAGAAAAAGTGGTGGTTGATAATCCGTCAAATATGCCTGACCCTCAAAAGATTGAACGGATAGAAGAGCCGTATGTAAAAGCGACAATGATGGTGCCGAACGATTATGTCGGTGCAGTGATGGAGCTTTGCCAAGGAAAACGCGGCAATTTTATCGACATGCAATATTTAGACGCTAATCGCGTCAGCATTGTTTATGACATGCCATTAGCGGAAATCGTCTATGAGTTTTTTGATCAGCTGAAATCAAGCACAAAAGGCTACGCGTCCTTTGATTACGAACTGATCGGCTACAAACCGTCTAAACTTGTCAAGATGGACATTATGCTGAACGGAGAAAAAATCGACGCCCTTTCATTTATTGTGCATCGCGATTACGCGTACGAACGCGGAAAAGTAATTGTAGAAAAACTGAAAGAGCTCATTCCGCGCCAGCACTTTGAAGTACCGATTCAAGCGGCGATCGGCCAGAAAATCGTGGCCCGCTCTACCATTAAAGCGATGCGTAAAAACGTATTGGCTAAATGTTACGGCGGAGACATCTCGCGGAAACGGAAGCTTCTTGAAAAACAAAAAGAAGGAAAACGCCGAATGAAGCAGGTCGGCTCAGTTGAAGTGCCGCAAGAAGCATTTATGGCGGTCCTGAAAATGGACGACAGTCCGAAAAAATAATAGAAGCCGCCGCAGTCCTGTACTGCGGCTTCTTTCTGTAAAGAAGGTGAATTCGTTGAAATCAGCTTATATCCATATCCCATTTTGTGAGCACATTTGCCACTACTGCGATTTCAATAAATATTTTATTCAAAGCCAGCCTGTTGACGAGTATTTAAACGCACTCGAACAGGAAATGATAAATACAATAGCAAAAACAGGGAAGCCTGACCTCAAAACGATCTTTATCGGAGGAGGCACGCCGACCTCTCTCACTGAGGAACAGCTCAAAAAGTTGATGGACATGATCATACGAGTGCTGAAGCCCTCAAGCGCATTATCGGAATTTGCGGTTGAAGCGAATCCGGACGACTTGTCCGCAGAGAAATTAAACATATTAAAAGAAGCCGGCGTAAATCGCCTCAGCTTTGGTGTCCAAACGTTCGAAGACGATCTGTTAGAAAAAATCGGCCGGGTGCACAAGCAAAAAGATGTATTTGCCTCTTTTGAAAGGGCGCGGGAAATCGGTTTTGACAATATCAGTCTTGATTTAATGTTCGGGCTCCCGGGACAAACCCTCAAGCATCTGGATCATTCTTTAAACACTGCTTTATCGCTGGATGCCGAGCATTATTCCGTATACTCCCTCATTGTAGAGCCGAAAACGGTATTTTATAATTTGATGCAAAAAGGGCGGCTTCATCTTCCGCCGCAGGAGCAGGAAGCCGAAATGTATGAAATGGTGATGAGACGTATGGAAGCTCACGGCATTCATCAATATGAAATCAGCAACTTTGCCAAGGCAGATTTGGAATCAAAGCACAATCTGACGTATTGGAGCAACGAGGAATATTTCGGCTTCGGAGCAGGGGCCCACGGATATATCAGCGGCACACGGACAGTAAACGTAGGACCTGTCAAACATTACATTGACCTGATAGCCGAAAAAGGCTTTCCGTATAGAGATACACATGACGTGACAACAGAGGAACAAATTGAAGAAGAAATGTTTTTGGGGTTGAGAAAAACAGCCGGTGTCAGCAAAAAACGATTTGCAGAAAAATACGGTCGTTCACTGGATGAACTTTTTCCAAACGTATTAAAAGACCTCACTGAAAAAGGGCTGATTCACAATTCGGAGTCTGCCGTTTGTTTGACTCATCAGGGGAAATTATTAGGTAATGAAGTTTTTGGCGCTTTTTTGGGTGAGTTATAATTGACATTTTTCTTGTGGTTTGATACTTTTGTTATAGAATTAGCACTCGCTTATTGAGAGTGCTAACAGAGGTGATGATGATGTTAACAAATCGTCAGCTGCTGATCCTTCAGGTCATAATCAACGATTTTATTAAATCGGCACAGCCGGTAGGATCAAGAACTCTTTCGAAAAAAGATGAAATCACATTTAGCTCTGCAACAATAAGAAACGAGATGGCTGACTTGGAAGAATTGGGCTTCATTGAAAAAACCCATTCATCCTCAGGACGTGTTCCGTCGGAAAAAGGGTACCGGTACTATGTTGACCATTTGCTTTCACCCGTCAAACTGACAAAAAGCGACCTGGACCAAATCCACTCGATCTTCAAAGAGAAAATTTTCGAGCTGGAGAAGACAGTTCAAAAATCAGCGCAAATATTGTCCGATCTGACGAATTACACATCCATCGTACTCGGGCCGAAGCTGAGTGAGAATTACCTTAAACAGATTCAAATCATACCGATTCAACCTGATATGGCGGTAGCAATTCTCGTTACCAATACAGGGCATGTGGAAAACAAAACGATTAATTTTCCAGCCAAAATGGATCTGTCTGATATTGAAAAGCTGGTAAATATATTGAACGACCGTTTAAGCGGCGTTCCAATGGATGAACTGAATGAGCGTATATTTAAGGAAGTCGTCATGTACTTAAGACAGCACATTAAGAACTATGACAATATTCTTGACGCGCTTCGTTCAACTTTTCATTCCACAAATCACGTTGAAAAATTGTTTTTCGGCGGAAAAATCAATATGCTGAACCAGCCAGAGTTCCATGATATCACTAGAGTTCGGTCACTGCTCTCATTAATCGAAAAAGAACAGGATGTTTTAAAGCTCGTTCAATCCCCACACACGGGAATTTCGATTAAAATCGGGAAAGAAAACGACTATGAAGAGATGGAAAACTGCAGTCTGATTACGGCTTCTTATTCCGTTGATCAGAAGCAGATCGGCTCAATTGCGATCATCGGTCCAACCCGCATGAATTATTCCAGGGTTGTCAGCCTGCTTCAGCATGTGACTTCGGACTTGTCAAAAGCATTAACAAGTTTGTATGATGAATAAGGGAATTTTGGCAAATTTTATCGAAGGGCAGCAACCGCCCTTCTCCTTACACTTTGAGGGAGGTGAACACAATGTCAGAAGAAAAACAAACCGTTGAACAAAACGAAACAGAAGAGCAAGAAGTCATTGAAGAACAAGCTGCCGCTGAAGAACAGCAGGAAGAAACAAATGAAAGCGAACTTCTTCAAAATCAAATTAACGAATTGCAAGGTTTGCTTGAGGAAAAAGAAAACAAACTTTTGCGTGTTCAAGCAGACTTTGAAAACTATAAACGACGCAGCCGTTTAGAGATGGAAGCGTCCCAAAAATACCGTTCTCAAAACATCGTGGCTGATTTGCTGCCGGCTCTTGACAGCTTTGAAAGAGCGCTTCAAGTTGAAGCCGACAATGAACAGACGAAAAGTTTGCTCCAGGGAATGGAAATGGTCCACCGTCAGCTCGTAGAAGCCTTGAAAAAAGAAGGCGTGGAAGCCATCGAAGCTGTAGGGCAGGAATTTGATCCTAATCTGCATCAAGCCGTTATGCAGGCTGAAGATGAAAACTATGGCTCCAACATTGTTGTTGAGGAAATGCAAAAAGGCTATAAGCTGAAGGATCGCGTCATTCGCCCTTCCATGGTAAAAGTGAATCAATAATTACATAGCAGGAGGTTATTCAAGTGAGTAAAGTTATCGGAATCGACTTAGGAACAACAAACTCATGTGTGGCAGTGCTTGAAGGCGGCGAGCCTAAAGTTATTGCTAACGCTGAAGGAAACCGCACAACGCCATCAGTTGTTGCATTCAAAAACGGCGAACGCCAAGTAGGGGAAGTGGCTAAACGCCAATCTATCACAAACCCTAACACAATCATGTCTGTTAAACGCCATATGGGTACTGACTATAAAGTGGAAATTGAAGGAAAAGATTACACTCCTCAAGAAGTGTCTGCTATCATCCTTCAACACCTTAAATCATACGCTGAAAGCTATCTTGGCGAAACAGTATCAAAAGCAGTTATCACAGTTCCTGCTTACTTTAACGATGCTGAGCGTCAAGCGACAAAAGACGCTGGTAAAATTGCAGGTCTTGAAGTAGAACGTATCATCAACGAGCCGACTGCAGCAGCGCTTGCATACGGACTTGATAAAACAGATGAAGATCAAACGATCCTAGTATACGACCTTGGTGGCGGTACATTCGACGTTTCAATCCTTGAACTTGGCGACGGTGTATTCGAAGTTCGTTCAACTGCCGGTGACAACCGTCTGGGCGGTGACGATTTTGACCAAGTCATCATCGATCACCTTGTGTCTGAATTCAAAAAAGAAAACGGCATTGATCTGTCAAAAGACAAAATGGCGCTTCAACGTTTGAAAGACGCAGCTGAAAAAGCGAAAAAAGATCTTTCCGGCGTATCTTCTACGCAAATTTCTTTACCGTTTATCACAGCTGGAGAAGCAGGACCGCTTCACCTTGAACTTACATTAACTCGCGCTAAATTCGAAGAGCTTTCTTCTCATTTAGTAGAGCGCACAATGGGTCCTGTCCGTCAAGCGCTTCAAGATGCAGGGCTTTCTGCAAGCGAAATCGACAAAGTTATCCTTGTCGGCGGATCAACTCGTATCCCTGCCGTACAAGAAGCAATCAAAAAAGAAACTGGAAAAGAAGCGCATAAAGGCGTAAACCCAGATGAAGTTGTGGCGCTTGGTGCTGCGATTCAGGGCGGTGTTATCACTGGTGACGTAAAAGACGTAGTTCTTCTTGACGTTACACCGCTTTCTCTCGGTATCGAAACAATGGGCGGCGTGTTCACAAAACTGATCGACCGCAATACGACGATCCCGACAAGCAAATCTCAAGTGTTCTCAACTGCTGCTGATAACCAAACAGCTGTTGATATCCATGTTCTTCAAGGTGAGCGCCCTATGTCTGCCGACAACAAAACACTCGGCCGCTTCCAGCTTACTGATATCCCGCCAGCACCGCGCGGCGTACCTCAAATCGAAGTTTCTTTCGATATTGACAAAAACGGTATCGTAAACGTAAGAGCAAAAGACTTAGGCACAGGAAAAGAGCAAAACATTACAATCAAATCTTCTTCAGGTCTTTCTGATGATGAGATCGAACGCATGGTAAAAGAAGCGGAAGAAAATGCTGACGCTGATGCGAAGAAAAAAGAAGAAATCGAAGTCCGCAACGAAGCAGATCAGCTTGTTTTCCAAACTGAGAAAACATTAAAAGATCTTGAAGGCAAAGTGGACGAAGAACAAGTGAAAAAAGCCAATGATGCCAAAGACGCTTTAAAAGCAGCGATTGAGAAAAATGAATTTGAAGAGATCAAAGCGAAAAAAGATGAGCTTCAAGCAATCGTTCAAGAGCTTTCTATGAAGCTTTATGAAGAAGCTGCCAAAGCACAGCAAGCTCAAGGCGGAGCAAACGCTGAAGGCAAAGCGGATGACAACGTTGTTGACGCTGAATACGAAGAAGTAAACGACGACCAAAACAAAAAATAAGTTCTTCTCCGAGTCAGTCCCGCTTCTGGGGCTGACCAAAAGAGCACATTTCATAATCTGATTCAATGATTAGAAAGTCAAAGTCAGGCATCTCTTGGCTTTGACTTTTTTTCTTGCCCGGGATAAAAGGAATTGAAAAATCATAATTCAAAATGATACAATCTAATTTATGTGAGAAATTCGGGAGAGTGAAGCGAGATGAGTAAGCGTGATTACTATGAAGTGCTGGGAGTAAGTAAGAGCGCTTCAAAGGATGAAATTAAAAAAGCTTATCGGAAGCTGTCAAAAAAATATCATCCAGATATTAATAAAGAAGCCGGATCAGATGAAAAATTTAAAGAGGTAAAAGAAGCGTACGAAGCGCTGTCAGATGACCAAAAACGTGCGCATTACGACCAATTTGGGCATACTGATCCTAATCAGGGCTTCGGCGGCGGAGGTTTTGGCGGCGGCGATTTCGGCGGTTTTGGTTTCGATGATATTTTTTCAAGTATTTTCGGCGGAGGCACAAGACGAAGAGATCCAAACGCACCGCGCCAAGGTGCCGATTTGCAATATACGATGACCTTGTCGTTTGAGGATGCCGCTTTCGGTAAAGAAACAACCATCGAAATTCCGCGTGAGGAAACGTGCGACACATGTAAAGGTTCAGGTGCGAAACCTGGAACAAACCCGGAAACGTGCTCCCACTGTGGAGGCTCCGGCCAGTTAAACGTGGAGCAAAATACGCCGTTTGGAAAAGTCGTGAACAGACGGGTCTGCCACCACTGTGAAGGTACGGGCAAAATTATTAAAGACAAATGTGCGGATTGCGGCGGCAAAGGAAAAATCAAAAAACGCAAAAAAATTAACGTGACAATTCCAGCCGGTGTAGATGACGGACAGCAGCTTCGTCTCTCGGGACAGGGTGAACCAGGAGTAAACGGCGGCCCTGCCGGGGATTTATTTGTCGTGTTCCACGTGCGCGCCCACGAGTTCTTCGAGCGTGACGGCGATGATATTTACTGTGAAATGCCGTTAACGTTTGCTCAGGCTGCTCTTGGTGATGAAGTGGAAGTTCCGACGCTGCATGGAAAAGTGAAATTGAAAATTCCTGCCGGTACACAAACAGGGACAAAATTCAGATTAAGAGGAAAAGGCGTTCAAAATGTCAGAGGCTATGGACAGGGTGACCAGCATATCGTCGTCCGCGTCGTTACGCCGACAAACCTGACAGATAAACAAAAAGACATTATCCGCGAATTTGCCGAGGTCAGCGGAAACCTGCCTGACGAACAGGAAATGAGTTTCTTTGACAAGGTAAAACGCGCGTTTAAAGGCGATTAATTATTGGATGAGGAGTTGGTAGTTTTGAAATGGTCCGAATTAAGCATTCACACAACACATGAAGCGGTCGAACCTATCTCAAATATATTGCATGAAGCTGGTGCAAGTGGGGTTGTGATAGAGGACCCGCTTGATTTAATTAAAGAACGTGAGAATGTGTACGGGGAAATCTACCAGCTCGACCCCAATGATTATCCAGACGAGGGTGTCATTGTCAAAGCATACCTGCCGGTTAACAGTTTTCTAGGCGAAACGGTGGACGGCATTAAAGAAACGATTAATAATCTGCTTCTCTATAATATTGATTTGGGCAGAAATCACATCACCATTTCTGAAGTGAATGAAGAAGAGTGGGCGACTGCCTGGAAAAAGTATTATCATCCTGTGAAAATTTCTGAAAAGTTTACAATTGTGCCGACGTGGGAGGAATATACGCCGGTCCATACTGATGAACTGATTATAGAAATGGACCCTGGTATGGCTTTCGGCACAGGCACACACCCGACAACCGTCCTCTGCATTCAGGCGCTTGAACGCATTGTGCAAAAGGGTGATAAGGTGATTGATGTCGGTACAGGTTCTGGCATTTTAAGTATTGCGGCTGCAATGCTTGAGGCTGAATCGGTCCATGCTTACGATCTTGATCCCGTGGCTGTAGAAAGTGCACGCCTCAATCTCAAGCTGAACAAAGTGAGCGATATTGCTCAAGTCAAGCAAAACAATTTGTTAGACGGGATTGAAGGGGAGCATGATGTGATTGTTGCCAACATTTTGGCTGAAGTCATTCTTCGCTTTACCTCACAAGCGTACAGCCTGTTAAAAGAAGACGGCCATTTTATTACATCAGGAATCATCGGGCATAAAAAACAAGAAGTAAAAGAATCACTGGAACAAGCTGGCTTTACCATTGTAGAAATCCTTTCAATGGAAGATTGGGTCAGCATTATTGCGAAAAAATAACAGTTAGTAGGTGTCACTGCGTATGCAACGATATTTTATCGAGCTCACGAAGCAGCAAATGGAGGAAGCGCCGGCTTTTTCGGTTACCGGCGAAGATGTTCATCATATTGTGAACGTGATGAGAATGAATGAGGGAGATCAGATTATCTGCTGTTCTCAGGACGGCTTCGAGGCAAAATGTGAACTTCAATCTGTTTCCAAAGATAATGTGTCCTGCCTTGTGGTAGAATGGACGAATGAAAACAGAGAGCTTCCGATAAAGGTCTATATTGCGTGCGGCCTCCCGAAAGGAGATAAACTTGAATGGATTATCCAAAAGGGGACTGAGCTCGGAGCTCACGCCTTTATTCCTTTTCAAGCCGCGCGTTCTGTTGTTAAGCTGGATGACAAAAAGGCAAAGAAAAAGCGGGAAAGATGGGCGAAAATTGCGAAGGAAGCGGCTGAACAATCGTACCGTAACGAAGTGCCGCAAGTGATGGATGTCCATTCTTTTCAGCAGCTTCTTCAATGGATGCAAGATTTCGATAAATGTGTCGTTGCATACGAGGAGTCATCGAAGAAAGGTGAAATAAGCGCATTCAGCGCAGTTGTACGAAGCCTTCCGAAAGGATCATCCCTTTTGATCGTATTTGGTCCCGAAGGCGGTTTAACAGAAGCGGAGGTTGAACGGCTCACAGAGAAAGACAGTGTGCCGTGCGGCCTTGGACCGAGAATTTTAAGGACAGAAACCGCTCCGCTATACGCGTTGAGTGCGATTTCTTATCAAACAGAGTTATTAAGAGGTGATCAGTAATGGCAACTGTTGCTTTCCATACGCTTGGCTGTAAAGTCAACCATTATGAAACAGAAGCAATCTGGCAGCTTTTCAAAGAAGCGGGCTATGAAAGAAGAGACTTTGAACAAACAGCTGATGTATATGTCATTAATACATGTACGGTAACAAATACGGGGGATAAAAAAAGCCGCCAAGTGATCAGACGCGCCATTCGTCAAAATCCTGACGGTGTCATCTGTGTCACAGGCTGCTATGCGCAAACCTCGCCTGCTGAGATTATGGCGATCCCTGGTGTCGATATTGTAGTCGGAACACAGGATCGGGAAAAAATGCTCGGCTACATCGACCAATACCGTGAAGAACGCCAGCCGATTAACGGCGTCAGCAACATCATGAAAGCAAGAGTGTATGAAGAGCTTGATGTACCTGCTTTCACTGACCGGACAAGAGCGTCATTGAAAATACAGGAAGGCTGCAATAATTTCTGCACATTCTGTATCATTCCGTGGGCGCGCGGCCTGCTCCGGTCCCGCGACCCTGAAGAAGTCATTAAACAAGCGCAGCAGCTCGTCGATGCCGGATATAAAGAAATTGTTCTTACAGGTATTCATACAGGCGGCTACGGCGAAGATATGAAAGATTACAACTTTGCGAAGCTCTTGAGCGAATTAGACACTCGTGTTGAAGGTGTTAAACGAATTAGAATTTCTTCAATTGAAGCCAGCCAAATCACAGACGAAGTGATCGAAGTCTTAGACCGCTCAGATAAGATTGTAAATCATTTGCATATTCCTATCCAATCTGGATCAAACACAGTTCTTAAACGGATGAGACGTAAATATACGATGGAGTTTTTTGCAGACCGTTTAAACAAACTGAAAAAAGCATTGCCAGGCTTAGCTGTTACTTCTGATGTCATTGTAGGGTTCCCTGGCGAAACAGAAGAAGAATTTATGGAAACCTATAACTTTATTAAAGAACATAAATTCTCTGAACTGCATGTTTTCCCTTACAGTAAACGTACAGGAACGCCAGCTGCACGAATGGAAGACCAAGTAGATGAAAACGTAAAAAATGAACGTGTACACCGCCTGATTGCTCTATCTAACCAGCTTGCGAAGGAATATGCTTCTCAGTATGAAAATGAAGTGCTTGAGATCATCCCTGAGGAAGCGTATAAGGAAACGGAAGAAGAGAACATGTTTGTCGGTTACACAGATAACTATATGAAGGTTGTTTTTAAAGGTGCGGAAGATATGATCGGCAAAATCGTGAAAGTCAAAATCCTAAAAGCAGGCTATCCTTACAATGAAGGGCAATTTGTCCGTGTTGTTGAGGATGAAATAACTGAACACATGCGTTTGTCTTCTTAATCTAAACCCGGTGCATCTACATGTACCGGGTTTTTTTATTTAGCTGGAATAAGAAAGTGAATCAAGCGGTAAAACAAGTTTGTAAGCGGAAGAAATAAAAGAGCTGTCACCACATTAAATAAAAGGCTGAAATGTGCGATCCTTTGTGCGGGATCAGGTGATAACTGTTCTACAAAACCGGTCGCTGCCGTCAGAAAAGGAAATACAAGAGCCACGCCCAGCACGTTAAACACCACATGGGCATACGCTGTCTGTTTCGCCGCATATCCGCCGGATACAGCAGCCATGACAGCTGTAATGCATGTCCCGATGTTTGAACCGAGCACGACGCTCATCGCCTGTGTCAGTCCGATAATGCCTTCATTCATAAAGCTCATCAAAATGCCGATACAGACAGAGCTTGAGTGAATGATTGCGGTTAACACCATACCGATAAGCAAAGCGGACCAGTTTGAATCGTTAACATGGTATAGAACTTCAGCTCCCGTTTTCAGCTTTGTAAGCGGCCCTGCAAGGTGGCTGAACCCGCTGATGCAAAAAAAGATGATGCCGAGACCGAGGAAGCTTGTTCCCAGCTGTTTCAACGGATATCTGCCAGTCAGAAAAAACAATAAACCTCCTATTAAAAGAACCCAAATCAAAATATCCATTTTGATAGCAATAAACTCAGTTGTAAAGGTAGATCCGACATTTGTTCCCAGAATCATCGGTATCGTCCGCTTAAAAGAAAGAACGCCCGCACTGACAAAGCCGATGACAATAACCATAAAGGCTGAACTGCTCTGAAGAATCCCTGTAAATACAATGCTGATCAGAAACGCTTTTAACGGATGGTCCGTAAATAAAAGCAAACGTTCTTCAATTTTTGAGTACGCCATTGAAATTAAGCCTTTTCGAAGCATGTTCATGCCTGCGAGAAAGAATAATATAAGAACAGTAAAGCTAATCAGAATTAACATCCTATTCATCAACCCCTTTCTATCATTATATAGACAGGCAGTCGCACACATGACGGAAAAGTGAACTCACTTAGTTGACCTGACTGAAGGCTTATATTATAATGTCAAAGTACATGTTTATATGTGTAACTTAAAGGTAGTCGATTGGTGTATTCGGAGGGAGGGAAAGAGAATGTCAAAAACGGTCGTTAGAAAAAACGAATCGCTTGAAGATGCTCTTCGTCGCTTCAAACGCAGTGTATCAAAGACAGGTACTTTGCAAGAAGCAAGAAAGCGCGAATTTTATGAAAAACCTAGCGTAAAGCGCAAGAAAAAGTCTGAAGCTGCTAGAAAACGCAAATTCTAAAAGAGGGTGGATTTATGAGTCTTCTTGAGCGTCTTAACCAGGATATGAAGCTATATATGAAAAACCGTGAGAAAGACAAACTGACTGTCGTTCGAATGGTTAAGGCTTCACTTCAAAATGAAGCAATTAAGCTTAAGAAAGACAGTTTGACCGAGGATGAGGAACTCACTGTCCTTTCTCGTGAACTTAAGCAACGTAAAGACTCCCTCCAGGAATTTTCAAACGCTAATCGTTTAGATTTAGTAGATAAAGTTCAAAAAGAGCTGGACATTTTAGAAGTTTATTTACCCGAGCAGCTGTCAGAAGAAGAACTGCTTACAATCGTAAATGAAACCATTGCTGAGGTTGGTGCGAGCTCAAAAGCGGACATGGGAAAAGTAATGGGTGCAATTATGCCTAAAGTAAAAGGTAAAGCTGACGGAAGCTTAATTAATAAGCTTGTCAGCAGTCAATTGTCTTAAAAGGCGTAAAAAAGGACATCTTTCTAAGAGAGATGTCTTTTTTTATACATAAAAAAATGAAACCTTTGATACATTTGTTACGTATGAAGAGAAGGCACCTATTATAAATGGAAGGAGGGATACACCGCCCTTGCTTCAAATCAAAGGATTTCGTGCTGCTCTTTTGAGTATATTTTTACTTTCTTTATTAGGCGTACAGCTGAACGCCAAAGCAGAAAAACAAACGGTTTATGTGATCCCGGTTGAAAAAAATGTCGAACAGGGCCTCGCCTCGTTTTTGTCCCGTTCGTTACAGGATGCAAAAGAAGCACATGCAGATCATATTATTCTTGATATCAATACGCCGGGAGGATTGGTCAAATCAGCTATTGATATAGCGGACTCGGTAACTGAAAGCGAGATCCCCGTAACTGCATATGTAAACAAACGTGCGTTGTCAGCTGGTGCATATATTGCCCTGCAAGCCGATAACATTTATATGGCGCCCGGCGGAAAAATGGGAGCAGCCGCGATTATTGACGGTAAAGGCAATGCCGCTGACCAAAAAGCTGAATCACTTTGGCTGGCAGAGCTGGAAGATGCCGCAGTGAAAAATAATCGCGATCCAAAATATGCGCTCGCAATGGCTGATCCGGATATAGATGCCAAGGAAGCCGGCGCGCCGAAGGGAGATCTGCTGACACTCAACGCTGATAAGGCGATTGATGTAGGTTATTCAGAAGGTACGGCTGACAATTTATCCGCGCTCGTAAAGAAGCTAGGGTTCGAAAAGGCGGAAACCATCTATGCAAAGGAAAGCTTTGCAGAAAAGACAGCAAGATGGCTGACGAATCCGGTCATTGTTCCTATTCTGTTGACAATCGCTTTTTTAGGCCTGACAGTAGAGCTTTTTTCCCCGGGCGTCGGCATTCCTGGAACGGTTGGATTCATCGCCTTGTTGCTGTTCTTTTACGGGCATCTTGCAGCCGGCTTTGCCGGATACGAGACAGTTCTTCTCTTTATAGCAGGGGTGATCCTCATCCTGCTTGAGATTTTCCTTCCCGGGGGAATCATTGGATTACTGGGCTTAGGAGCGATTATTGCGAGCCTGTTTTTAGCCGCGGGGAGCTTCACTGTCATGGCGGTTTCTCTCTTGATCGCCTCAGCTGTTTCTATAACAGCTTTCATCTTACTGACAAGGGTGTTGGGAAAGCGTATGAAATTCTTTAAGAAATTTGTATTAAATGATTCTACAAATACGGAGAGCGGCTACGTATCAAATCAAACGCGCACGGATTTAATAGGCAAAGTAGGAGTAACCTTTACACCGCTGCGTCCTGCTGGTACTGTCATTATTGATGATGAACGCCTTGACGTTGTTTCGGAGGGATCGTTTACAGAAAAAGATAAGAAAGTAAAAGTAGTAAAAGTGGAAGGCTCACGCATCGTCGTGAGAGAAATTTAAACAGAAACGAGGAGAATTGATATGGATCCATCAACACTTATGATTCTGGCTATTATCGTAGTGGGGATCATTGTTTTAGCTGTATTTTTTACATTTGTGCCTGTTATGCTTTGGATTTCCGCATTAGCAGCCGGAGTGAGAATCAGCATATTCACTTTAATCGGAATGAGGCTTCGCCGCGTTATACCAAACCGAGTGGTGAACCCATTGATTAAAGCGCATAAAGCTGGGCTTAATGTTGCCACTAATCAGCTTGAAAGCCATTATCTCGCCGGAGGAAATGTTGACAGAGTCGTTAACGCACTGATTGCTGCTCAGCGAGCCAACATTGAACTCACATTCGAACGCTGTGCCGCCATCGATCTTGCTGGCCGTGACGTCTTGGAAGCCGTTCAAATGAGCGTTAACCCTAAGGTAATTGAAACGCCGTTCATTGCTGGTGTGGCTATGGACGGAATTGAAGTAAAAGCGAAAGCGAGAATTACAGTAAGAGCGAATATCGACCGTCTCGTTGGGGGAGCAGGGGAAGAAACCATTGTGGCCCGTGTCGGCGAAGGGATTGTCTCTACAATTGGTTCATCCGAAAGTCACAAGAAAGTGCTTGAAAACCCTGACATGATTTCACAAACAGTACTTGGAAAAGGGTTGGACTCAGGAACTGCGTTTGAAATTCTCTCGATCGATATTGCCGATGTTGACATTGGCAAAAACATCGGCGCGATTTTACAAACCGATCAGGCCGAGGCTGATAAAAACATCGCGCAGGCTAAAGCGGAAGAGCGCCGTGCGATGGCTGTCGCTCAAGAACAGGAAATGCGTGCCCGCGTAGAGGAAATGCGCGCGAAAGTGGTAGAAGCGGAAGCGGAAGTGCCGCTTGCGATGGCAGAAGCTTTGCGTGAAGGGAATATTGGCGTCATGGACTACATGAATATCAAAAACATTGATGCTGATACAGAAATGCGCGATTCATTCGGCAAGTTGACGAAAGATTCGTCTGATGAAGACAGTAAATCATAATCTCTCTAAGAAGGGAGAACGCTGATGGAAGATATACTGACCAATCCGCTAATCATCGCAGCGGTTATCGGAATCATTTCTATGATTTTCGGTAAAAAGAGCAAAGAGGAAAAGAACAACAGCCAAAACAGAAATAAACCTCAGCAGGTGCAAACGGCTTCTCCTCAAAAGAAGCAGTCAAAAGAAGAGGCTCCTGTACCTATTCCCAACCGCATGGAACAGGTAAGGCGGGAAGCGGAAGAAAGACGCAGAGAAACAGAAAGAAACCTGAAAGGGCTGGAACGTGACCTTACTGCAGGTAAACAAAAAGCAGTATACACAAAACAAAAAATGCTCCAGGTTAATAAAGACACTGTGGTACAGGGGATCGTCTTAGGAGAGGTATTCGGGCCTCCAAGAGCGAAAAAACCTCACCATACGATGCGCTCGGCCCGTAAAAATTAAAGTGTTAGAACCTCCTTTCAAATCATACATATGAGATGAAAGGGGGTTCTTTTTGTATGGGGCAAAGAAAGAATCGTATGAAAGCTTGGCTGACAAGAGCATTGGAAATTCCCCCGGACGTTATGATGGATCTGCCGCGGATTACAATGGTTGGCAGACTTCATATCTACATAGAAAACCACAGAGGCCTATTGCTTTTCAGTGAGAATGAAGTGAGGTTGATGCTGAAGCAGGGCCAGTGCATCATATCAGGTAAAAACTTTGTCATCAAGGCAATTCTTCCGGAAGAAATTCTTTTGGAGGGTACGATTGATGTCGTTCGATATGTTGAGTCATAAAGCCGAGGGGGAAATGTTGTGAAAAATAAATGGCTGTCTTTTTTTTCGGGTAAGGTCCAGCTTGAATTGACGGGAAGAGGGATCGAGAGGCTCCTTAATGAATGCACAAGACAGGGGATTCCGGTTTTTCATGTCAAAAAAAAGAAAGAAGCCGTATCGTTATATATACAGCTTCAGGATGTACATGCCTTTCGGCGGGTCAGAAGAAAATTTAAATGTAAAGCCCGATTTATCAATCGGAAGGGATTTCCTTTCCTGTTGCTGAAATCAAAGCTGAATATAGGGTTTACGATCGGTTTTGCAATGTTTTTCATCCTTTTGTTTTTGCTTTCCAATATGGTGTGGAAAATTGATGTGACAGGCGCTAAGCCTGAAACGGAACATCAAATGATGCAGCATCTTAATGAAATCGGCGTCAAAAAGGGGCGTCTGCAGTTTTTAATGATGTCGCCCGAAAAAATACAAAAATCGTTAACCAATGGAATAGACAATATCACTTGGGTCGGAGTTGATCTGAAGGGGACGACCATTCACATGAAAGTCGTGGAGAAAAATGAGCCCGAAAAAGAAAAGTATGTTAGCCCGCGCGATATTGTCGCCAAAAAGAAAGCAACCATTACAAGAATGTTTGTGCAAAAAGGACAGCCGATGGCCGCAATCCACGATCATGTGGAAAAGGGACAGCTGCTTGTTTCGGGACTGATCGGCAGTGAAGAGCATCAGCAGGAAGTCGCCTCAAAAGCAGAAATTTATGGAGAAACCTGGTACAGATCCGAAGTGACGGTCCCGCTTGAAACATTATTTAACGTCTATACGGGCAAAGTAAGGACAAAGCACAAGCTTTCTTTTGGCTCTTTGGCAATCCCGATCTGGGGGATGACGTTTAAAAAAGAGGAATTGAAGCACCCAAAAACAGAACAAGAAAAGCATTCGCTGAATTTTCTCGGATTTAAGCTCCCTGTATCCTATATCAAAGAGCAAACGAGAGAAAGTGAAGAGGCTTTGCGAAAATATACGAAAGAAGAAGCAGTTCAAGAAGGCATTAAATTGGGTAAACAGGATGTAGAGGATAAAATAGGCGAAGACGGCGAGGTGAAAAGTGAAAAAGTTTTGCACCAGACTGTTGAGAATGGTAAAGTAAAGTTGATTATTCTCTACCAAGTTATAGAAGATATCGTTCAAACCACACCTATTGTCAGGGAGACTGAAGAATGACAGAACATTTACTTGCGATGAATCAAAAACTGAAAAGCCCGGACGAGGCGCTTTCACTGTTCGGGAACCAAGATTCTTTTTTGAAATTGATGGAGAAAGATCTGAATGTAAATATCATTACGCGCGGCGAAACGATTTATGTTTCAGGCGATGAAGAATCGTTTCAGATTGCAGACAGGCTGCTGGGATCGCTCCTCGCTTTAATTCGCAAGGGGATAGAGATCTCTGAACGTGATGTGATTTACGCCGTCAAAATGGCAAAGAAGAATGAACTTGAATACTTTGAAAGCATGTATGAAGAAGAAATTACAAACACTGCAAAAGGCAAACCAATCCGTGTGAAAACAATGGGACAGCGGGAATACGTGGCCGCTATGAAGCGGAATGACCTTGTATTCGGCATCGGCCCGGCGGGAACCGGGAAAACGTATCTGGCTGTCGTAAAAGCAGTCCATGCTTTAAAAAACGGACATATCAAAAAAATCATTTTAACAAGACCTGCCGTGGAAGCTGGTGAAAGCCTCGGTTTTCTCCCAGGTGACCTCAAAGAAAAAGTAGATCCTTATTTGCGCCCGCTGTATGACGCTCTTCATGATGTGCTTGGGGCAGATCATACAGAACGTCTGATGGAAAGAGGCATCATTGAAATTGCTCCGCTTGCATATATGAGGGGACGGACGCTTGATGATGCTTATGTTATACTTGATGAAGCACAGAATACCACGCCTGCTCAAATGAAAATGTTTTTGACGAGACTGGGTTTTGGCTCTAAAATGATCATTACAGGTGACGTTAGCCAAATTGATCTGCCGAAAGGCGTCAAATCGGGACTTGCAGTAGCGAAGGAGATGCTGAGAGGAATAGACGGCATTTCTATGATTGAGCTAGACCAAACAGACGTGGTCAGACATCCGCTTGTTGCGAAAATTATTGAAGCATACGATAAGCAAAATTAATGCTGAATGACCCGATCGCGCGTTATCGGGTCATTTTTATGATTGCTTATGGGCTTGATGTTTCAAGAGGAGGTTCTTGTGTTGAAAAAGAAGGGGAAGACCAAAAGCAGCTCAAAAAAATGGAGCAGCTTTAAAAATGCCCGCTCCATGCATGTACTGCTGTATCTTCTGCTGGCTGCCATTATGTTTGCTTTGCTCTTTGTACATGTTAAGCCGGAAACACTTGATTTAGACCTATTTTCAGTCAGCGACAAGACCATTTATGCTCCGGCAACCGTGGAAGATCAAAAAGCCACAGAGGAAAAAAAGCAAGCCGCTGAGGACGCGGTTGAAGATCAATATACATTAAAAAAAGAATACACAGACAACCGGATTGACCTTGTGTCATCTATATTTGACAGTATCAGCGAAGTGAAAAAATCATCAGAAGAAGACAGCAAATCACCATCGGAAAAATCAATGGTTAAGTCTGTGAAGAACAAATTAACGTCAGATGTGAATGATTCCATATCAGAGGATTCCATCAAGACATTGCTGAAAGCAGACAGTGAAGACTTTTCTTTTGTCAGAGATACGGTCATCACGGCAGTGAATACGGTCATGAGCAGTGAAATCTCATCGGATAAACTATCTGATGCAAAGGATAAAGTAGAAAAAGAGCTAAAGGGCAATTCTATCCCATCTAAATACTTGGGAGCTGCGACAGAAATCGGGCGTTTTGCTATTATCCCGAATTACGTCTTCGATCCGAAAGCGACAGAGGCAAAGCGGCAGGAAGCGTCAGACAATGTCCAGCAGGTTCAGATCAAACAGGGTCAGGTGCTCGTGGAAGAAAATGACCTTATTGATCGGGAAGTGTACAGAAAACTCGAGCTGACCGGGTTATTAAATAACTCAAATCTCTTTAAACCGATCAGCGGCCTATTGATTATGATCGGACTTTTCATTGCAACACTTGTATATTATTTTGAAAAACAGAAACAAAACCTGAAGTTTAAAAACCAATCCATCCTGCTGTTCTCCATTATCACAACGCTTTTGCTTGTTATTATGGAGGTTGTCAGTTTGTTCCAGAAGATGGAATATAATAATATCGGCTACCTGGTACCCATTGCGGCCGGCGCGATCTTAATCAAACTGCTGATGAATGAACGCATTGCCATTTTGGGAAGTATCATTCTTGCGATTTGCGGAAGTATGATGTTTAATCAGGGTGTGACAGGAACATTCAATTATGTCATAGGAATTTATTATTTGATCAGCGGGATTTCAGGTGTTTTATTTTTAGGAAAACACAATGCAAGATCAAAGATTTTGCAGACCGGGCTTTTCGTAGCGTTTATTAATATGGTTGTCGTTCTTTCTTTGTTATTGATCCAAAACACTGCGCTATCGGGTCTTGAAATCGGCACGTTAATGCTGATGGGCGTTGTGTCGGGATTTGCTTCGTCTGTATTGATCATCGGCCTGATGCCGTTTTTTGAGACAGGCTTTGGCATTTTATCCACTATGAGGCTGCTTGAGCTGTCTAATCCTAACCATCCGCTGCTGCGAAAAATATTAACAGAAACACCAGGTACATATCATCACAGTGTAATGGTCGCCAATTTGTCAGAGGCAGCCTGTGAGGCGGTTGGAGCCAATGGTTTGCTTGCAAGAGTCGGCGCGTATTACCACGATCTTGGGAAAACAAAGCGTCCGCAATATTTTATTGAAAACCAAATGAATATTGACAATCCGCATGACAAGCTGTCTCCTCAGCTGAGTAAAAATATCATCATTTCTCATACCACTGACGGTGCGAATATGCTGAGAAGCTATAAATTTCCGAAAGAGCTTGTCGATATTGCTGAGCAGCATCATGGAACCTCGCTTTTAAAGTTCTTTTATTATAAAGCGAAGGAAAAAGGCGACCAGATTACAGAAGAAGAGTTCCGTTATCCAGGACCAAAGCCGCAGTCAAAGGAAGCCGCGATTATATCAGTTGCTGACAGTGTTGAAGCGGCAGTCAGATCCATGCATAATCCAAATCCTGAACGAATTGAAAAGCTTGTCCGGGGTATTATATCCGATAAGCTTCAGGACGGACAGTTCAGTGAATGCGATTTGACATTTAAGGAGCTGGATACAATCGCAAAAACGCTCTGTGCAACATTAAAAGGAATTTTCCACTCCCGGATTGAATATCCGGAGGCTACTAAGAAGGTGAAATAGATGAGTTTACTGATTGATATTGTTGATGAAACGGGGAGTGTCTCTGAAGAGATGCTCAAAGAAGTAGAAAATCTGCTTCAATTTGCCGCTGAACGTGAAGGCGTTCAGGATCAGGCTGAAGTTTCTGTCACGATCGTTACCAATGAAGACATCCAGCAGATCAATAAAGATTACCGCGGAAAGGATACGCCGACAGACGTCATCTCATTTGCTCTTGAAGAAGAGGGAGAAGGCGAGGTTGAAATCGTAGGCGCAGAAATGCCGCCGGTTTTAGGTGATATTATCATCAGTGCGGATCGCACAAGGGAGCAGGCAGAGGAATATAATCATTCTTTTAAAAGAGAGCTCGGATTTCTTGCCGTCCATGGATTTCTGCATCTTTTAGGATATGACCATATGACGAAAGAGGAAGAAAAGGAGATGTTTACTAAGCAAAAGGATTTGCTGGACGCCTATGGACTCAAGAGATCATAGAAATGAGCTGAAGCGATTCTTCAAAAGCTTCGTGCATGCAGGCCGGGGCATCTGGGAAACAGCGCGGACGGAGCGGAATTTCCAATTTCATGTCGCAGCCGCCTGCGCTGTTCTCATTTGCGGCTTCCTCGTGGAGCTCAGCCCAATTGAGTGGGCGATTATTATCCTTTTGATCGGAGGAATGTTTTCGCTGGAGCTTTTAAATACAGCCGTTGAGCATACGGTTGATTTAATAACAGACAAACATCACCCACTTGCTAAAGCGGCTAAGGACGCTGCCGCCGGGGCTGTTTGCGTTTTTGCCGTCATTTCGTGTATCATTGGTTTACTTATTTTTTTGCCAAAGCTGTAATGGCTGAAGATTCTTACATTTATTTTACATTTTTAGAAATGGGCGTGAAAAAAAGCGCGCGATTATGTAAAATATAAAGTGATAGCGGTACCATTATAGGTAAGAGAGGAACATGTACACATGAACAAACAAGAATTGATAACAGAAGCTTTAAAAGCACGTGATATGGCATATGCGCCGTATTCCAAGTTTCAAGTAGGAGCCGCTCTTCTTACCAAGGATGGAAAAGTGTACAGAGGCTGCAACATCGAGAACGCGGCATACAGCATGTGCAATTGCGCTGAGCGTACCGCTTTATTTAAAGCTGTTTCTGAAGGGGATACAGAGTTTCAGATGCTGGCCGTTGCGGCTGACACCCCTGGACCGGTATCTCCGTGCGGAGCCTGCCGCCAGGTGATTTCTGAGCTTTGCACAAAGGACGTTATTGTCGTGTTGACTAATTTACAAGGACAAATAAAAGAAATGACTGTGGAAGAATTATTGCCAGGCGCATTTTCATCGGAGGATTTACATGACGAACGAAAGCTTTAAATCAGGATTTGTATCCATTATTGGAAGACCAAACGTAGGAAAGTCTACATTTTTGAACAGAGTCATTGGACAAAAAATCGCGATCATGAGCGATAAGCCCCAAACGACGAGAAACAAGGTGCAAGGAGTTTTGACGACAGGCACATCACAAACGATTTTTATTGACACACCAGGGATTCATAAACCTAAGCATAAGCTTGGGGACTTTATGATGAAAGTGGCGCAAAATACATTAAAAGAAGTCGATTTGATCTTGTTTATGATCAACGCCGAGGAAGGCTACGGGAAGGGCGACGAATTCATCATTGAGAAATTGCAGAATATGTCTACGCCTGTATTTTTAATCGTAAACAAAATTGACAAAATTCATCCCGATCAATTGCTTTTGTTAATTGACGAATATCGGGGACGTTATCCTTTTAAGGAAATTGTTCCGATTTCTGCTTTAGAAGGAAATAATATCGAAACATTGCTCACACAGATTGAAGCGTATTTGCCGGAAGGGCCGCAATTCTATCCGAGTGATCAGGTAACCGACCATCCAGAGCGCTTTATCATTTCTGAATTAATCAGGGAAAAGGTGCTGCATCTGACGAGAGAAGAAATCCCGCACAGCATTGCGGTGGCCATCGAATCCATCAAAGGACAGGACAACGGTTCTGTGCACGTAGCGGCAACGATTGTGGTCGAACGGGATTCCCAGAAAGGCATTGTGATCGGAAAAAAAGGAAGCCTGCTGAAAGAGGTTGGAAAAAGAGCGAGAGCGGATATTGAAGCACTGTTAGGCTCCCGTGTCTACCTTGAATTGTGGGTCAAAGTGCAGAAAGACTGGCGCAATAAAATGTCCCAGCTTCGCGATTTTGGCTTTAAAGAGGACGAATATTAATCTCCTTGCTGTGTCATTTTCTCACAGGAACAGGGATACATTAGCAAATTTTGTTTAACATGAAATGGAGGACATCTGGTCAAGATAAAGGTAAGAATTTGGAGTTAGGTAAGCTAGTTTAACTACAGAAAGGTGGGTTTCTTGTGTTGAATTTTACCTGGAACGTATTTTCTCAAACAGGAAATGTTGATACGTATCTTCTTTTTAAAGAGCTGGAAAAAGAGAACATGGAAAGACCCGAAGAACTAGAAGATGAGCTAGCCCGATTTGATTATCCAATTTTATAAACCTCTTGGCCGCTCCTGCTTTAGGAAGGTGCGGAAATGCTGACAAAATGTGAAGGAATCGTTCTTCGCACAAATGATTACGGAGAGACGAATAAAATCGTTACATTACTGACAAGAGAACACGGAAAAATAGGTGTTATGGCAAGAGGCGCCAAAAAACCGAACAGCCGTTTATCAGCAGTCAGCCAGCCCTTTTTGTATGGTTCATTTTTAATGCAAAAAACAACGGGCCTCGGAACGCTTCAGCAGGGTGAAATGATCCTCAGCATGAGAGGCATCAGGGAAGATTTGTTTTTAACAGCATATGCTGCTTATATTGCTGAGCTAGTCGACAAAGGCACAGAAGAAAAGAAGCCAAACCCTTATTTGTTTGAATTCATTTTAGAATCGTTTAAACAGCTGAATGAAGGAACAGATCCGGATGTCATCATCTTCATTGCTCAAATGAAGATGCTCGGTGTCATGGGGCTGTACCCTGAGCTGAATCACTGTGTGCATTGTAAAAGCCAGGATGGGACCTTCCATTTTTCTGTTCGTGATAACGGTTTTATTTGCCATCGCTGCTTTGAAAAAGATCCCTACAGGGTTCCAATTAAACCGCAAACGGCAAGGCTTTTGAGACTGTTTTATTACTTCGATTTGTCGAGGTTGGGCAATGTGTCCTTAAAGCAGGAAACAAAAGCTGAATTAAAGCAAGTGATTGATTTATATTATGAAGAATATTCAGGGTTATATTTAAAATCAAAGCGCTTTTTAGATCAAATGGAAAGCATGAAACATCTGATGGGTGAAAACAAAAGTTGACATCTGGTCCATCTTTTTATATGATCATTTATTATAAAATATGTTGCAGTGAGAGAAAGAAGTACTTGCGTTTACCTCATGAAAGCGACCTTAGGACGGTGTAAGCTAAGGATGAGCACGCAACGAAAGGCATTCTTGAGCAATTTCAAAAAAAGAGGCTGGGATTTTGTTCTCAGCAACTAGGGTGGAACCGCGGGAGAACTCTCGTCCCTATGTTTGCGGCTGGCAAGCATAGAGACGGGAGTTTTTTGGTTGCTGCCGCAGTCATTTTATGAAGGAAAAGTGGAGGTGCTTGAAATGAATATTCAAGACATGATTCTAACATTGCAAAAGCATTGGTCCAGTCAGGGCTGTGTGCTTATGCAGGCTTACGATGTAGAAAAAGGGGCCGGCACGATGAGCCCGTATACGTTTTTGCGCAGTATCGGCCCTGAGCCGTGGAAAGTGGCTTATGTAGAGCCTTCCAGACGCCCTGCCGACGGACGATACGGGGAGAACCCGAACAGACTGTATCAGCATCATCAGTTTCAGGTCATTATTAAACCGTCTCCTGATAACATTCAAGAGCTGTATTTAGATTCCTTGCGCGCGCTTGGAATTGATCCGCTTGAGCACGATATTCGCTTTGTTGAAGACAACTGGGAAAATCCGTCTTTAGGCTGCGCAGGTCTTGGCTGGGAAGTATGGCTTGACGGAATGGAAATCACACAATTTACGTATTTCCAGCAGGTCGGAGGACTAGAGTGTAAACCGGTTTCTGTAGAGATTACGTACGGAATTGAGCGTCTCGCGTCTTATATCCAGGATAAAGAAAATGTTTTCGACTTGGAATGGACGTCAGGGTTTACAGTAAAAGATTTATTCATGATGGCGGAATACGAGCATTCCGTTTACACGTTTGAAACGTCAGATGTCGATATGCTGTTCCAGTTGTTCAGCACGTATGAAAAAGAAGCGATTAAGCAAATGGATAACGGACTTGTTCATCCTGCATATGACTATGTGCTAAAATGCTCGCACACCTTCAACCTGCTTGACGCCAAAGGTGCGATCTCTGTTACCGAGCGGACAGGCTATATCGCAAGAGTGCGAAATTTAGCGAGAAAAGTAGCAAAAACCTATTATGAGGAACGAGAAAAACTAGGGTTCCCAATGCTTAAAGGGGAGGGTTCTTCTCATGAGTAAACAGGATTTACTTTTAGAGATCGGTTTAGAGGAAATGCCGGCGCGCTTTTTAAATGATAGCATGGTTCAGCTTGGTGAGAAGCTGACAGGCTGGCTTAAAGAAAAAAATATCACACACGGTGAAGTGAAGCTTTTCAATACACCGAGACGCCTTGCTGTCTTCGTAAAGGATGTAGCAGAAAAGCAGGATGATATAAAAGAAGAGGCGAAAGGGCCTGCGAAAAAAATTGCCCTTGATGCAGACGGCAACTGGACAAAAGCGGCAATCGGCTTTTCAAAGGGCCAAGGCGCAGACGTAAAAGACCTGTACATCAAAGAAGTAAAAGGCACAGAGTATGTATTCGTGCAAAAATTCCAAGCCGGCCAAGAAACGAAATCGCTTCTGCCGGAACTGAGCGGTTTAGTTACTAGCTTGCATTTCCCAAAAAACATGCGCTGGGGAAATGAGGATTTGCGTTATATACGGCCAATCAAATGGATTGCCGCTTTATTTGGACAGGATGTCATTCCATTTTCGATCACAAACGTTGAGTCTGGACGGACAACGCAGGGACACCGTTTCCTTGGACATGAAGTGTCAATTGAATCACCTTCAGCTTATGAAGAGCAGCTGAAAGAACAGCACGTTATTGCTGATCCTAACGTCCGAAAACAAATGATTCAATCTCAGCTGGAAGCGATGGCTGCAGAAAACAATTGGAGCATTCCAGTTGACGAAGATCTTCTTGATGAAGTGAATCATTTAGTAGAATACCCAACAGCTCTTTATGGTTCATTTGAATCTGAGTTTCTGTCAATTCCTGAGGAAGTGCTTGTCACGACAATGAAAGAGCATCAGCGCTACTTCCCTGTCAAAGACAAGAACGGAGAATTGCTGCCTCACTTTATCACAGTCAGAAACGGGAACAGCCACGCGATCGAAAATGTGGCCAGAGGCAATGAAAAAGTGCTGCGCGCGCGTTTATCTGATGCTTCATTCTTCTACAAGGAAGATCAGAAACTAAATATTGATGCAAACGTGAAGAAGCTTGAAAACATTGTTTTTCATGAAGAGCTTGGTTCTCTGGCAGATAAGGTTAGAAGAGTCACTTCAATCGCAGAAAAGCTTGCCGTTCGTCTTCAGGCCAATGAAGATACATTAAAACATGTGAAGCGAGCTGCTGAAATTTCTAAATTTGATCTTGTCACGCACATGATATACGAATTCCCTGAGCTCCAAGGAATTATGGGTGAAAAGTATGCGAGAATGCTTGGCGAAGATGAAGCTGTGGCTGCGGCAGTCAACGAACACTATATGCCTAGATCAGCAGGCGGAGAAACGCCTTCTACTTTCACCGGAGCTGTTGTAGCAATGGCGGATAAGCTAGACACAATCGTTTCATTCTTCTCTATCGGCGTTATTCCGACCGGTTCTCAGGATCCTTACGGGCTGCGTCGCCAAGCAAGCGGTATTGTTGCAATTCTTCTGGACCGCAACTGGGGAATTTCGTTTGAAGAGCTGCTTTCTTTCGTACAAACCGAAAAAGAAAATGAACTGATGGATTTCTTCACTCAGCGCCTGAAATTTGTTTTGAATGCGGAACAGATTCGACACGATGTCATCGACGCCGTGCTGGAAAGCTCTGAGCTTGAGCCATACTCAGCGCTGCATAAAGCACAAGTGCTGGAACAAAAGCTTGGTGCACCGGGCTTTAAGGAAACAGCTGAGGCTTTAGGCAGAGTGATCTCTATCAGCAAAAAAGGAGTCCACGGAGACATTCAGCCTGATCTGTTTGAAAATGAATACGAGGCAAAACTGTTTGATGCCTACCAAACAGCGAAGCAAAACCTGCAGGAAAACTTTAGCAAAAAAGATTATGAGGCGGCGCTTGCTTCACTTGCAGCCTTAAAAGAACCGATCGATGCTTACTTCGATCATACAATGGTTATAGCAGATAATGAGACATTAAAGGCAAACCGTTTGGCGCAAATGGTAAGCTTGGCGGATGAGATCAAGTCCTTTGCGAATATGAATGCCCTTATTGTAAAATAAAGAGAGAAAAGGCGGTTGCTGTGTGATCGGTAATCGTCTTTTCCCCATTTATGAGTTTTTTTGTTTGATTACAAGATATTTACGATATAATATGGATTATTATTCTTTACATAGATATGAAGTGAAAAGGTGGTGAGTACGATCGAACTAAATAAACGGCAAGAACATATTTTGCAGATTGTAAAAGAAAACGGGCCGATTACAGGGGAGCATATTGCAGAAAAGCTGAACCTAACCAGGGCAACATTGCGTCCGGATTTAGCCATACTCACCATGTCAGGATTCCTTGAGGCGCGCCCGAGAGTCGGTTATTTCTACACTGGGAAAACCGGCACCCAGCTTTTGGCAGATAAACTCAAAAAGCTTCAAGTGAAAGACTTTCAATCTATCCCCGTCGTGATTCACGAAAATGTTTCTGTGTACGATGCGATTTGCACCATGTTTTTAGAAGATGTAGGTACTCTGTTTGTGGTGGACCGCGATGCTGTTTTAGTCGGGGTGCTTTCACGAAAAGACTTGCTGAGAGCGAGCATAGGCCAGCAGGAGCTTACATCTGTCCCTGTTCACATCATCATGACAAGGATGCCGAATATTACGGTGTGCAGACGCGAGGATTATGTGATGGACATTGCAAAGCACTTGATAGAAAAACAAATTGATGCACTGCCTGTCATCAAAGATACCGACAAAGGCTTTGAAGTCATCGGCAGAGTGACAAAAACAAATATGACAAAAATACTTGTCAGTTTATCTGAAAATGAAATCCTATAAGATCGCAAACTAACGGGGGGATAATATGAATAACCGCATCATCTATGTTGTATCGGATTCCGTCGGTGAAACGGCTGAATTGGTAGTAAAAGCAGCGCTCAGCCAATTTAACGGTTCAGCGGACGATACACATGTCAGAAGAATTCCTTATGTTGAAGATATAGGCACTATCAATGAAGTGATTTCACTTGCAAAGGCAGACGGCGGCATTATTTGTTTCACACTAGTTGTGCCGGAAATCAGAGAATATTTGATTTCCGAAGCGGATAAAGCAAATGTTTTATATTATGATATTATCGGCCCGTTAATTGATAAAATGGAAACAGCCTACGGTTTAACAGCGAAATACGAACCAGGGCGGGTGCGCCAGCTTGATGAAGACTATTTCAAAAAAGTGGAGGCTATCGAGTTTGCAGTAAAATACGATGATGGACGTGATCCAAGAGGGATTTTAAAAGCTGATATCGTTTTGATCGGGGTATCCAGAACGTCTAAAACACCGCTGTCTCAATATCTCGCCCACAAGCGCCTGAAGGTTGCCAATGTTCCGATTGTTCCCGAGGTTGACCCGCCGGAAGAACTCTTTAACGTTGATCCGAAAAAATGTATCGGCTTGAAGATTAGCCCGGATAAACTGAATCATATCAGAAAAGAACGGTTAAAATCACTTGGGCTTAATGACAAAGCGATCTATGCAAATATCAACAGAATCAAAGAGGAACTGGAATATTTCGAAAAGATTGTGGACCGGATCGGATGCCAGGTTGTTGATGTTTCAAATAAAGCGGTTGAAGAAACAGCAAATATTATCCATCATCTCAAAACAAAAAACATGTAACTCAGGACGCTCTATCCTGGGTTTTTGGCTATGCCAAAAGGGAATAATGAAAAATAATAGCATCTTTGTGAAGTTTGTATTATAATAAAAAATTGTGATAAAATGATTAATTTTAGGTTTAAGGTTCGTGTGATACGAATAAACTATTATGGGTAAGATGTCAAGAATTTCTCCCGGAAATTTTTCGACAAATTCATATACGTCCGCAATGTTAAAGGATGTGCGATTTTGCTTGCTTTTATGCAGGAGTTTAATGGAGGGATGGAGAATTACTCTTCTTAATGAACAAGAAAAGACGATTTTTGTCGATGCAGATGCTTGTCCGGTAAAAGATGAAATTTTACAAACAGCATCCAAGTATGAAGTTCAAGTTCTTTTTGTCGCTTCATTTGAACATTATCAGCTTTCGAGAAGCAATGAAGAAAAATGGAAGTATGTTGATCCTCATAAAGAAGCTGCTGATTTATATATCGCAAATCACGTAAAACCGGGAGATATTGTTGTGACGCAGGACATCGGATTAGCATCCCTGCTGTTGAACAGAAATGTCTCCGTCATGTCGGAAAGAGGGCGTCTTTACAAAGAGGGCACGATTGATTTTGCTCTTGAGAGCCGTCATTTTTCCGGCAAACAAAGGAGAAAAGGCATATACGCCAAAGGGCCTAAAAAATTGAATAAAGAAGATCGAGAACGATTTATTACACTGCTGCAAAAAATCCTGTCGAACGATGAAGGGATTTTGCACTAAAGCATCGAATAATGTACGACGGAGTGTTATAAGATGGGAAATCGGATACCAGATGAAATTGTGGATCAGGTACAAAAGTCGGCAGATATCGTTGAAGTCATAGGTGATTATGTTCAATTAAAGAAGCAAGGCCGAAACTACTTTGGACTCTGTCCTTTTCATGGAGAAAGCACACCTTCGTTTTCCGTATCGCCCGACAAACAGATTTTTCATTGCTTTGGCTGCGGAGCGGGCGGCAATGTTTTCTCTTTTTTAAGGCAGATGGAAGGCTATTCATTTGCCGAGTCGGTTTCTCACCTTGCTGACAAATACCAAATTGATTTTCCAGATAATATAACAGTCCATTCCGGAGCCCGGCCAGAATCTTCTGGAGAACAAAAAATGGCTGAGGCTCATGAGCTCCTAAAGAAATTTTACCATCATTTGTTAATAAATACAAAAGAAGGTCAAGAGGCGCTGGATTATCTGCTTTCAAGGGGCTTTACGAAAGAGCTGATAGATGAATTTCAGATCGGCTATGCTCTTGATTCTTGGGACTTCATCACGAAATTTCTTGTAAAGAGAGGCTTTAGTGAGGCGCAAATGGAAAAAGCGGGTCTCCTGATCAGACGCGAAGACGGGAGCGGATATTTTGACCGTTTCAGAAACCGCGTCATGTTTCCGATCCATGATCACCACGGGTCTGTTGTTGCTTTCTCTGGCAGGGCTCTTGGCAGCCAGCAGCCTAAGTATATGAACAGTCCTGAAACACCGCTCTTTCATAAAAGTAAACTGCTTTACAATTTTTATAAGGCCCGCCTTCATATCAGAAAGCAGGAAAGAGCAGTCTTATTTGAAGGATTTGCCGATGTCATATCGGCCGTAAGCTCGGGTGTGAAAGAAAGCATAGCCACGATGGGAACGTCTCTGACAGATGATCATGTCAAGATCCTGAGAAGAAATGTCGAAGAAATCATTCTTTGCTATGACTCTGATAAAGCCGGTTATGAAGCCACTTTAAAAGCTTCAGATCTTCTGCAAAATAAAGGCTGCAAAGTCAGAGTTGCAATGATTCCTGACGGGTTGGACCCTGACGATTACATCAAAAAGTTCGGCGGGGAAAAATTTAAAAACGACATTATCGACGCCAGTGTCACCGTAATGGCGTTCAAAATGCAATATTTCCGAAAGGGAAAGAACCTGTCTGATGAAGGCGACCGCTTAGCTTACATTAAAGACGTACTGAAAGAAATCAGCACGCTTTCAGGGTCTCTTGAGCAGGAAGTCTATGTAAAACAGCTTGCTTCAGAGTTTTCGCTGTCACAGGAGTCTTTAACCGAGCAGCTGTCTGTTTTCAGCAAGCAAAACAAACCTGCTGACAGTGGCGGTGATACGAAAACGCGGCGAGCGCATCTGACGACAAAAGCAAGGCAAAAACGTCTGCGCCCGGCGTATGAAAATGCAGAAAGGCTGTTACTCGCCCACATGCTTCGAGATCGGAGCGTTATCAAAAAAGTGATTGACCGGGTAGGCTTTCAATTTAATATTGATGAGCACCGCGCATTAGCCGCCTATCTTTACGCTTTTTATGAAGAAGGTGCCGAGCTGACGCCTCAGCATCTGATGGCCAGGGTGACGGATGATCAAATTAGCCAGCTCTTGTCTGATATATTAATGCTTCAGATTAATCAAGAGCTCAGCGAAGCCGAGTTATCAGATTATGTAAAAAAAGTGTTGAATCAAAGAAATTGGTCAATGATAAAAGAAAAAGAGGCGGAAAGAGCCGAAGCCGAAAGGCAAAAAGATTTTTTGAGAGCTGCTTCTCTGGCTCAAGAAATCGTTACATTGAACCGATCTTTAAAATAACTGGAAAACCGGTGAGAAGCATTTATTGGCAATGATTCCTTGCGGAGGAGCAAATAGATCGCTTAACCTCATCATGAATTGTCATTTCATTATTCGCACATTGTTAAAGGCAGTTCACATAGAAAACGCCTGAATGGACCGAATAAGAATCATACCGCTTATAGAATTCGTTGCAAGCTTTGGAAGGAGGGATCCATAATGGCTGATAAACAAACCCACGAGACAGAATTAACATTCGACCAAGTAAAAGAGCAATTAACAGAGTCTGGTAAAAAACGTGGCGTTTTGACATATGAAGAAATTGCCGAGCGTATGTCCAGCTTTGAAATTGAATCAGACCAAATGGATGAGTATTATGAATTTTTAGGTGAACAAGGTGTTGAATTAATTAGTGAGAATGAAGAAACAGAAGATCCTAATATTCAGCAGCTTGCCAAAGCCGAAGAAGAATTTGACCTTAATGACCTAAGTGTACCGCCTGGCGTCAAAATCAATGACCCAGTTCGTATGTATCTAAAGGAAATCGGCCGGGTTAACCTTCTTTCTGCAAAAGAAGAAATCGCCTACGCTCAAAAGATTGAGGAGGGTGACGAAGAATCTAAACGCAGATTGGCTGAAGCGAACCTGCGGCTTGTTGTCAGTATCGCAAAACGGTATGTCGGACGCGGAATGCTGTTCCTTGACCTGATCCAGGAAGGTAACATGGGTCTGATGAAAGCCGTTGAAAAATTTGATTACCGCAAAGGTTATAAATTCAGTACGTATGCTACGTGGTGGATCAGACAGGCAATTACTCGCGCCATTGCCGATCAGGCGAGAACGATCCGGATTCCCGTTCATATGGTTGAAACCATTAATAAATTAATCCGTGTGCAGCGTCAATTACTGCAAGATTTAGGCAGAGAACCAACACCTGAAGAAATTGCGGAAGATATGGATTTAACACCTGAAAAAGTACGCGAAATCTTAAAGATTGCACAAGAGCCGGTATCGCTGGAAACACCGATCGGTGAAGAGGATGATTCGCATCTTGGTGATTTCATTGAAGACCAAGAAGCAACTTCACCTTCAGACCACGCCGCATATGAGCTATTGAAAGAGCAGCTGGAAGATGTACTTGATACGTTAACTGATCGTGAAGAAAATGTATTGCGTCTTCGATTCGGTCTTGATGATGGCCGTACAAGAACATTAGAAGAGGTCGGCAAGGTATTTGGAGTAACGAGAGAGCGTATTCGACAAATCGAAGCCAAAGCGTTGCGGAAACTAAGACATCCTAGCAGAAGTAAACGTTTGAAAGATTTTCTCGAATAAGATGGAACGGGTCTTGCAGATCCGTTCTTCTTTTTTCAAAAAGATATATGGATAATATGCCTTTATTTTACTGAAAAATGATGTCATTTGCAAATGGACATTGTGACGAAAAATTTCAAATATGATTCCATATTTTCTATTGTAAGCGTATACAATACATTATACAATAGAATAAAAAGGATATCAGAGAAATAGGCATGTTTCTATTCAATTTTGTATAAAGTGTGAATAAAAAACTTTTGTATAGCAATCCATTTACTTTTTGTAAAATTAAGTTAGAATTAGAAGTGTTTACATAGGGGAAGGATCAAAAAGGGGGAAGGGAAATGAAATGGAACCCGCTTATTCCATTTTTATTGATCGCTGTTTTAGGAATTGGTCTAACTTTCTTTTTATCAGTAAAGGGGCTTGATGACTCTCGGGAGATTGCAAGCGGCGGAGAAAGCAAATCTGCTGAAAAGGAAGATGCAAACGCTTCACCGGAGGATATTTACAAGGCAAACTGTATCGCGTGCCACGGTGAAAATTATGAAGGTGTTTCAGGTCCGAGCTTAAAAGGTGTAGGGGATAAGAAAGATGTCGGTGAGATTAAAACAAAGATCGAAAAAGGTGGCAATGGAATGCCTTCCGGTCTTGTTCCGGCTGATAAGCTAGATGATATGGCAGAGTGGGTGTCAAAAATTAAATAAAAAATCTATCTTTCTCCTTATTCGTTCTCAGGCCGCCGAGATGTTCTCGACAGCCTTTTATTTTTGTCTGCGTATGTAGACACACATCAAAAGAAATAAACTGAAAATCATTCGCTCAGCTTGGATTCCGGGCTGATTTTTTATATGATAGTAAAGGAAAAAATGATGGAGAAAAGTTGTGATGACAAGTGAACGAATTAAAATTATCTAAACGATTGCAAACAGTAGCGGAATACATACCGAATGGAGCGGTGATGGCCGATATCGGGTCTGACCACGCTTACCTTCCTTGTTATGCGGTGCTGAATCATAAAGCCAGCGGGGCAATTGCGGGAGAAATAACAGACGGCCCGTTTTTGTCTGCCAAGCGGCAGGTAGAAAAATCAGGCTTAAGCGCGCACATTTCTGTAAGGCAGGGAGACGGCCTGGAAGTCATTAAAAAAGGTGAAGCCGATGCCATTACGATTGCCGGAATGGGCGGATCTTTGATCGCTCACATTTTAGAAGCGGGTAAAGACAAATTAACCGGGAAAGAACGGCTTATTTTACAGCCGAATATTCATGCTGTTTATATCAGGGAGTGGCTTTATAAAGAAGGATATGCGCTGACAGATGAAGTGATCCTTGAAGAAGACGGAAAGTGCTATGAGGTGCTTGTCGCCGAAGCGGGAGACAGAGATGCGGCTTATGCCGGTATTTCATTATCAGCTGGTATGCTCGTCGGTCCTTTCTTGGCAAAAGAAAAGAATGCTGTCTTTTTGAAAAAATGGACACAAGAGCTTCAGCACACGCAAAACATTTATGAACAGATCAGCCGAGCTGCAAGTACAGAGCAAAATAAACAGAAATTAAAGGAGCTCGCGGATCGAATAGAGCTGCTAAAGGAGGTTATCGATCATGGCTAAAAGCGTAAATGGGCAGCAGATCATCCAGCTGTTTGAACAATTTTCCCCGAAAGCCTATGCGGTCGAAGGCGATAAAATCGGCCTGCAAATCGGCACCTTAAACAAACCGATTAAAAATGTGATGGTTACACTTGATGTGTTGGAGAGTGTTATCGATGAAGCGATTGAAAAAGAGGTTGATTTGATTATTGCACACCATCCTCCTATTTTCAGGCCACTAAAGCATATTTCAACAGATCAGCCTGCCGGAAGATTAATTGAAAAGTGTTTGAAGCATGATATCGCTGTTTATGCAGCTCACACAAATTTAGACATTGCAGACGGCGGCGTCAATGACTTGCTTGCTGAAGCATTAGAGCTGAGTGAAACAGAGGTGTTGGTGCCTACTTATACTGATCCTCTGAAAAAGCTGGCCGTATACGTGCCGAAGGAATATGAAGAGCAGGTCAGAACAGCGCTTGGAAATGCGGGAGCCGGCCATATCGGCGAATACAGCCATTGCGCATTTTCATCTGAAGGAATCGGCAGCTTTAAGCCATTGGATGGCGCCAAGCCTTTTATCGGTGAAGTGGGAGAGCTTGAGCTTGTTCATGAAGTTAGGCTAGAGACTGTGTTTCCTAAAAGCATCGAAAAAGGTGTTATACATGCAATGATAAAAAGCCATCCATATGAAGAAGTCGCTTACGACATCTATCCTGTCGAACAGTCTCCTGCCGAAAAAGGGCTCGGCCGTGTCGGAACACTTAAAAATGAGATGACGCTCAAGGAATTCGCTTTATTTGTAAAAGACAAGCTTGAAGTGAATGGCGTCAGAATGGTGGGTGAAGCTGACAGCATGGTGAAGAAGGTAGCTGTTCTAGGCGGAGATGGAAACAAGTATATTCATCATGCGAAACGAAAGGGCGCCGATGTTTACGTCACAGGAGATTTATACTTCCATGTGGCTCATGATGCGATGATGCTAGGCCTGAATGTTGTTGATCCGGGACATTACGCGGAAAAAATCATGAAAGAAGGCGTCACGAGAAAATTGACGTCAATGTGCAATGATAAAAAGCTGGACGTAACTATCTTTGTTTCTGAAACAGATACAAATCCATTTGCATTTCTATAAAAAAACTGAGGCTTATACAGCCTCAGTTTTTTGCTTTTACTTTCGGAAGTATTTTTTTGAGCGGTACATTGTGTTCCGTTGTCCAAGTTGATGGATCTTCATGCTCATACTGCTCCAAAAAGCGAATGACTTCTTTTGTGATCGGCGTTGGTGTTGAAGCCCCCGCAGTAACTGCAACGGTATTAACGCCTTTCAGCCATTCGAGTTTTAATTCGCTTAGGTCTCCGATTCGGTATGCTTTTGTGCCGGCTATTTCCTCTGACACTTGAGCGAGCCTATTTGAATTGTTGCTTTTCGGGTCGCCGACAACGATTGTTAAGTCCGCTTTTTTCGCTTGTTCTGATACAGCTTCTTGCCGTACTTGAGTAGCGAGGCAAATCTCTTGATGATATTCGACATGAGGATATTTCTCTTTGACAAGCTCCATGATGTCGTGAACATCCCATTGAGACATCGTTGTCTGATTGGTCACGATTAATTTCTCTGCTTGGATATCAAGGTTTTTCACATCTTCTTCTGTTTCAACTAAGTGAACGATCTCAGGCGCTACGCCAACGGCTCCTTCAGGCTCTGGATGCCCTTTTTTGCCGACATAGATCACGTGATAACCTTTTTCTTTCATCTCTAGAATTAAATTGTGGGTTTTCGTCACATCCGGACATGTAGCATCAATTGCGACTAATCCTTTTTCCTCAGCGATTTTTCTGACTTCGGGAGAAACACCATGCGCAGTGAAAATAACAGTTCCTTTTTCAACCTGCTTCAGGATGTCCAGACGGTTAGCACCGTCCAAAGTAAAGATTCCTTCCTCTTCAAACGCATCAGTGACGTGTTTATTATGAACAATCATCCCGAGTATATAGATGGGTCTTGGCAAGCTTTTATCTAGTGACGCGTTTTTGGCAATGACCATAGCATCAACAACGCCATAGCAATAGCCGCGCGGCGAAATTTTAATTACGTCCATTTTCGGTTGTCCTCCAATACTGAAGTGAGTAAAGGCAATATAAAAAGCCGTAATCAAACGGCTCTATTCTTGCATTCTTCTGATCTCATTATAGCCAATCTCACTTCAGATATCAAAGAATGTTAAATATATAATCTCGGCTTTGAACTGCCTGATGTTCTTTTCGGAGAAGGAGAGGCAGCTTCATTTTTCTTCGGGGCAGATGTTTTTGATTTTTGTTCTTTACTGTCAGATGTTTTTGATTTCTTGGATAGAGAAGAACTTTTTGGTTGTGATTTTTTGTTCCCATCTGAGCTTTTGGTTTCAGCCTCGTTCTTTGTTTCTGAGGTTTCTTGTGAATCTGTTTGATTTTCATTTTCCTCATTGCTCTCTGTATCATCACTTTTACTTAATTGGCTGTACAGCTTCATCATTGCCGGCAGATTGCGGACTAATGGGCCGTACTGCTGGATCATGGGGGTGACTTGCTGAGCCATACCTAGCACTTTTTGCACATTCCCAAGCATACTGGATAAAGATGCAGGATTGGCGATATTTTGAATGCTTTGCAGACCTGCTCCCCCGCTCGCTGCGGCGCCTGCTCCTGGAGCTCCGGCGCCGCCAGCGCCTCCTCCGCCGGGTAAGAACCTTGACAGCATTCCTTTTAGGCCTCCGCCCGCACCATTTCTCGCCCCGGCATTTGCCTGAGGAAGAAATTGTCCGGATTGCTGAAAACCTTGCTGCTGCGGTCCAAATGAAGGCCTTCGCATATTAGGCGGTCTTCTGCCCATCATTTGCTGATTTGGCATGGGGCGGGGCGGTCCGGCCTGCGGATAATTTCTCATCGGCTGCTGCGGTGAAAACATACTTGTACCTCCTTTCAGCTCTCTCTGCTATTAGAATATGCATGGGCTGCGGTATTTGCTTTACATAACTGAATAAAACAAACGCCTTGCAAACGTGGTGTTTTTATGCAAAATCGGGTATAATGTGATGATGGACACATAATGTGCCGCTTTAAGGAGCTGGGAAAAATGAAAGAAACGAAATTTGAACTTTATGAATTGAAACCATTTATTATAGATGCAGTACACCGCCTTGGTTTTTACGAACCGACTGATATTCAGAAAAGGCTGATTCCTGCAGTGTTAAAAAAAGAAAGCGTCATCGGCCAGTCACAGACGGGAACTGGAAAGACGCATGCTTATTTACTGCCTTTATTAAACAAAATCGATCCTGCCAAGGATGTCGTTCAGGTTGTCATTACGGCTCCGACTAGAGAGCTTGCCAACCAGATTCATCAGGAAGCGCTTAAAATCACACAGAGTGAGGAAGGCAGCCAGATTCGCTCGAAATGTTTTATCGGAGGCACAGATAAACAAAAATCGATTGATAAACTGAAGACACAGCCGCATCTTGTTGTCGGTACGCCCGGACGGATTGCCGATTTAATCAAAGAACAGGCGTTAAGTGTTCATAAAGCGGAATCTCTCGTCATTGATGAAGCGGATTTAATGCTGGACATGGGATTTATTGCAGATGTAGATTACATTGGTTCTCGCATGCCTGAGGATCTGCAGATGCTTGTGTTCTCAGCGACGATTCCGGAAAAGCTGAAACCATTTTTGAAAAAATATATGGAAAATCCGAAATACGCCCACGTGGAGCCAAAACAGGTGACTGCTGCGAAAATCGAGCATATTCTCATTCCTTCGAAACATCGTGACAAGGACAAGCTCCTTTTTGACATCATGTCTCATCTGAATCCATACTTGGGCATTGTGTTTGCCAATACGAAAAACACTGCTGACCATATCGCTCAATATTTAACTGGAAAAGGTATGAAAATCGGGCTGCTGCACGGCGGATTAACGCCTCGTGAACGGAAAAAAGTCATGAAGCAGATCAATGATTTAGAATTCACTTATGTCATTGCAACGGACCTTGCCGCAAGAGGCATTGATATTAAAGGTGTCAGTCATGTTATCAACTATGAGCTGCCGGATGATCTCGATTTCTATATTCACCGTGTGGGCAGAACGGCTCGCGCTGGCTCATCAGGACAAGCGATGACCATTTTCGAGCTTTCTGATGAGGATTCATTAGCCAGACTTGAGAAAATGGGCATCGAATTTGATTACTTAGAGCTTGAAAAGGGCGAGTGGAAAAAAGGCGATGACCGCCAGCGCCGCAAAAAACGCAAAAAAACGCCGAACGAAGCGGATGAAATTGCGCATCGTCTTGTGAAAAAGCCGAAAAAGGTAAAGCCTGGATATAAAAAGAAAATGAGCTACGAGATGGAGAAAATCAAGAAAAAACAGAGAAGAAACCAATCTAAAAAAAGAAAGTAGGGGAACCTGTTGTTGAGAATAGGCTCACACGTCTCTATGAGCGGAAAACATATGCTTCTTGCTGCAAGCCAGGAAGCAGTCTCTTATGGAGCGAACACGTTTATGATCTATACAGGCGCACCACAAAATACGCGCCGAAAGAAAATTGAAGACTTAAATATAGAAGCTGGCCGGGCACACATGCAAGAAAACGGCATTGACGAGATTATCGTACACGCGCCTTATATTATTAATATTGGCAACACGACAAATCCGTCGACTTTTGAGCTTGGTGTCGATTTTCTTCGTTCTGAAATTGAGCGGACAGCGGCCATCGGAGCGAAGCAAATTGTCCTTCACCCGGGCGCTCACGTAGGAGCGGGAGCTGAAGCAGGCATCAAAAAAATTATTGAAGGCTTAAATGAAGTGATTGATCCGAATCAAAATGTCCAGATTGCATTAGAAACTATGGCAGGAAAAGGATCAGAATGCGGCAGAAGCTTTGAAGAGCTTGCACAGATTATCGATGGCGTTACACACAATGAGCATTTGTCAGTATGCTTTGACACGTGCCATACACATGATGCCGGATATCAGATTGTCGAAGACTTTGACGGAGTGCTGAATGAGTTCGATAAAATCGTCGGTATTGACCTTATTAAAGTGCTTCATATCAATGACAGCAAAAATGTCAAAGGTGCAAGAAAAGACCGCCATGAAAACATTGGCTTTGGTGAAATCGGATTTGACGCCCTGCAATATGTTGTTCACCATGAGCAGTTAAAAGACATTCCAAAAATTCTTGAAACGCCGTATGTCGGTGAAGATAAAAAGAATAAAAAACCGCCATACCGTTTCGAGATTGAAATGCTCAAAGAAAAACAATTTGATGACACATTGCTCGAAAAGATTTTACAGCAATAAAAAATGGGGGATAGCTCCCCCATTTTTTAGGTTGTAAATTGTTTGAATAGTTCATTAACAGTTTGGGCTGTTTCTTTTGATGTAATTGCCTCTACTTGTTTCAGCAGCCGCGTTCGTTCACTCTCGTTAAAAATGTTCACATTTTTCCCGTATAACAGGTTTGCTACTTCAATGGCCTGCGGTCTTGTTAAACTGATTCCGTATTGTTTTGAGTACTTCAGCAAATCGTCAGCAGTAGCCTGATTAAGCCGCTGCAAAATAATTCTTTGAAATAAAATCATCGACCATTCCACCTCCAGACTTAATGTATGGGCAAAACAGTAAAATGTGTCAGTGTTTAATGGTAAAATAGATTTATAATGTATTTAAAATAGTTATTGCAGGAAAGGAGATTTTATGACCCCAACAAAACAACATAAGAGAGAAACATTTTCCCACTTTATTTTCAGGGTCTTCATGATTCTGGCAGGAGCTGCATGTGCGGCTGTAAGTATCGAATTATTTTTAATCCCCAACGATTTTATTGATGGCGGGATCATCGGTGTATCACTAATTTTAGACCACCTCTTTAAGTCAACCCCAATTCTGAATTTCGCTTTATTCGTTGTCGTGTTAAATATTCCTTTTATGATCTTCGGATATAAATATATCGGTAAGACCTTCCTTGTCTCTACGATGATTGGGATTGTTGGGCTTGCCGTTATTGAATCCTCGCTTCACCATGTAGAAGCTATTACAACTCAGCCTATCTTGGCCACTGTGTTCGGAGGTCTTTTACTCGGCTTTGGAGTCGGGCTCGTTATTCGAAACGGAGGTTCAATGGATGGTACAGAAATTCTCGGTATTTTGCTGACGAAAAAGTTGCCGTTTTCAGTAGGTGAGTTCGTTATGTTCATCAATGTATTCATTTTCATTTGGGCTGTTTTTGTGTTCGGTCCTGAGCAAGCAATGTACTCTTTCATGACTTATTATATTGCGATGAAAACAATTGATGCCGTAATTCAGGGGCTTGATGAAACAAAAGCTGTCATTATAGTGTCTGATCAGTATGATGAGATTTCCGACGCGATTTTGCACCGTCTCGGTCGCGGAACAACCAAGCTGAAAGGGAAAGGCGGATATACGGACGAAGAAAAGGACGTGATTTACGCGGTTGTCACAAGGCTGGAAGTGACTAAGCTAAAATCGATCGTGTTTGAAGTCGATCAAAATGCATTCATAACAATTATGAATACTCATGAAACGAGAGGCGGGAAATTCAAAAACGCAATCCACTAGGCTTTCATTTACTTTTATTCATTTTATGGGTATAATTTTATCTGCAGTAGAGAAAATGGCTTGCTGGTCAGACAGCTGCCATTTTCTTTTTCATACATGTGATACGTTCTTAAGCAAAGCGAAAAGGGGGAACCTTCATGAACGTACAAGAAGCGCTGAACCTACTGAAAGAAAATGGATATAAATATACAAACAAACGGGAGGATATGCTGCAGCTTTTTGCTGATTCAGACAGATATCTTACCGCTAAAAACGTACTGTCTGCATTAAATGATGATTATCCCGGCTTAAGCTTTGATACAATCTACAGAAACCTTTCTTTATATGAAGAACTTGGTATTTTGGAAACAACCGAGCTGTCCGGTGAAAAACTCTTCCGATTTAAGTGTTCATTTACCCATCATCATCATCACTTTATTTGTCTTGCTTGCGGTAAAACCAAGGAAATTGAATCATGTCCGATGGACAAGCTTTGTGATGATTTGGATGGCTATCAGGTCAGCGGGCATAAATTTGAGATTTACGGCACATGCCCTAATTGTACAGTGGAAAATCAAGAAAACACGACTGCTTAATTGCATATATATGAGAAAAGGAGCCCAGTTTGGCTCCTTTTTCAGTTATTGACACGTATGAAGTGATGTTTGTTTTTATTCATCCATTGAACGGCTTCTAGCCAGTTGTTTACTCTGATGATGTTTGAATCAATCGGAAGCTGATTATAAGGGGAATTGAATAAAATTACCGGTATACCGGCTTCTTTCGCGATCATCATCGCGTTTCCGTGATGATCCTCAAAAAACAAGTCGATGTTATGATTTTTGACTGCCTCAACTTTATGATGACCGCCAACGAGTTCGATGTGGTCGTAGTGAATGTTTTGTCTGTCAAACCATTCATAGGTAATATCAGTTAAATGAGTCCGTCTTGCTGTAATATAAATAAGCTTGTGCTCCTCTTTGAGGAGGTCAAGTGACTGTTTTGCATGCTGTGCAAGCAATGCTTCCTTATATATGATCGCTTCATTTTGATTCATCCAATCCCAAAATTCTTCCTGCGTAATGTTTAACAGCTTTGTTAAATCATAATCCGTCATATCGTTTAATGAAATGGAAAGATTAAACGAGCGGTTCAAATAAGGGACGAATGTATCCTGAGCCGTGATTGTGCCGTCAATATCTATTCCTAAGCGTAACATGCCCACACTCCTTCAGTTTCATCCCTTCAAGTGTAACATAAACAATTGACATTAACAGAAAAGTTTAGCAAACATGAATCAGGCGAAATAGATCAAACTATAAAAGCTCCTTTAATAAAAACAGAAGGGGGAATTGAAGGTGGCAAACGATTACGAAAAACGTGATAACAACGGCTACTATGTTGATAATGGTTCTGAAGGAACAAATATTACCCGCGACAATGATGGTTTTTTTGAGGAAACGGCTGCTGAAATCGCAGAGCCTTACCGTGCTGCTGACCGCAGCAATGACCGAGACAATGACCGCAGCGGCGGCAATGTCAATGAAGGACGGGGAATAGGGTATATTGCTTTAGCCTTGTCCATTATTTCATTGTTTGTACTGCCTGTTTTATTGGGAGCTGCCGGTATTATTGTCGGCTATATCGCAAGAAGAAGAGGTGCCCAAGGCCTTGGAGCTTGGGCGATGGGTATCGGTGTCGTCTCATTAGTGCTTGGAATATTTATTATTCCTTTCTTCTAACACAAAAAAGCTTGACGGGTTCCCGTCAAGCTTTTTGTGTCTCTTCTTTTAATTTTGCTTTTTCAGCTTCAAGCTTTGCATAGTGTTCTTCAGCAAGAATGTCGATTTCTTTCTTGAGTTCTTCTACCATTGTTTCCTCTGGAACCTTACGGACAATTTTCCCTTTCCGGAATAACAGCCCTTCGCCGCGAGCTCCGGCGATGCCGATATCAGCTTCTCTCGCTTCACCAGGTCCGTTTACGGCACAGCCGAGAACAGCGACTTTAATCGGCGCTTTAATTTTAGAAATATATTCTTCCACTTCATTGGCAATGCTGATTAGATCAATCTCAATACGGCCGCAAGTCGGACATGAGATGAGCGTGGCAGCATTGGAGGCTAAACCGAAAGATTTCAGAAGCTCTCTTGCTACTTTTACCTCTTCCACAGGATCTGCGCTTAATGAAATGCGCATTGTGTTCCCGATGCCCTTGCTTAAAATCGCGCCGAGTCCTGCTGCGCTCTTTACTGTACCGGCAAACAGTGTTCCTGACTCGGTGATCCCGAGGTGCAGCGGGTAGTCAAATGCTTTCGCCGCTTTTTCATAAGCCTCGATTGCGAGGTTCACGTCAGATGCCTTCATGCTGACAATAATATCGTGAAAATCGAGATCTTCAAGAATTTTAATGTGATGAAGTGCGCTTTCTACCATTCCGTCGGCAGTCGGATAACCGTATTTTTCTAAAATCCGTTTTTCAAGTGAACCGGCGTTTACTCCGATTCTGATCGGAATCCCTTTTTCTTTCGCCGCTTGAACGACCGCTTCGACTTTTTCGCGGCGGCCGATGTTGCCGGGGTTGATTCGGATTTTATCTGCGCCGCCTTCAATGGCTTTTAACGCAAGTTTATAATCGAAATGTATGTCAACAACGAGCGGAATGGAAATGCGTTTTTTAATATCTGCAATGGCGTTTGCCGCCCGTTCATCCGGACATGCTACCCGGACGATTTGACATCCGGCTTCAGCCAAACGGTTAATTTCTGCAACCGTTGCTTCTACATCATGTGTTTTTGTTGTTGTCATGCTTTGGATGACAACTTCATTGTTGCCGCCTATTGTTAAAGGTCCCACTTTGACGGGACGCGTTTTTGTACGATGTGTGATTTCACTCACTTGCAATCGCTCCTTAATTGTAGTTGCCGCTTCTAGATATAACAATTCTAGTATGGTTTATGTGAATTTATTTTACAAATTATATTGTAACAGTGTCTTCGCCGAACTGACAAGAAATTAACGTTAATTAAGGGTAGACCGGGAATTTGTACGCTGCTCCTGCTTGAATGGCGTTGGCTTTCACATTCGGATTCAGTGCTTCAAAATCCTTTACAATGTCGTCTGGAGAACCTGCTGATCCGACAATCGACATAACCGTATCACCCGGCTTTACCTTCACTGTTTTATATGCTGGTTCTTGTGCAGCCGTTTTTGCTGATGCTTCGTAGACAGGGAGGTCCTGAATGGGTATTGTTCCAATTTTGAGATCATAAAAAAGAATAAAAAGAATAAAAACAAAACTGCATACAAAAGTGAGACGCTTCATCGCTTTTCCTCCCGCATACGAAATTTTATACCATAGTATGCTTGTCCAATTAGATTCATGACAAAAGAAAAGAGACTGCCAAGGCAGTCTCGGATTATACAGCAGTTTTTTTGGAAGGAATCTCTTTTAAAACAAGAAACAGGATGACAAAGTTGACAAACCAGTTCAGCAAAAATTCACTTGGAACTGTCACTTCTAACGCTCGCATAATCGTAAAGAATACAGTCGAAAGGGTGATGGAATAAGCAGAAAGCTTCCAGAGCTGATGGTAGGACAGATGTTTTTTCTGTGAATTCTTAATGATTACCCCGATTAGCGCTAAAAATGATACTTCAATAAATTTTCCTGCGGCTGTTACGAGAAAAATGAGAGCCGAAAGAACAGTTACGATCATCGTTTTATTTTGATTTAAACCTGCAATGACATCTTTTTTCTTTAACTCTGACGGCATCATTGAGTAAGGCATTTCTTGGGCTTGTCCGTCAATGGCCAAAACAAATTTGTTCTGAAGGATGCCGATCGCGTTTTGCTTTGCTTCAATTTGTTCGGTGCCGTAGGCGTCTGTCGGATCAAACACGATAACGAAACCATTTGCCTGTGATTCCGTGGCTTTTTTCTCATCCGTTTGAAGTTTGCCGTTTGAAATTGTGAAATCAGGGAAATCTTTGTTTAAAACGGTTTTAAAGCCGTTCATTGATTTTACGGTCCCTGAGCTTACATAATAAGCGGTTGGAATTGCAAAAAGGACAGAGAGCAAAAATACATAAAGAATCGCTTTTCCGATTCCTTGAAATCTTGTTTTTGCAATATCACGGGGAGAGTATGTACTTTTGATGAAAAGCTGAAATACATTCACTATCTTCACTTCCTAGCTATACTAATATATGTTGCTTATTGTATCGTTGCCTGCGTGTGAATACAAGGAAGACATGAAGAAGATGGATGTAAAAAGGGAGGATGGATGTCATGGATTTGTTGTATTGGCTGGTGATTGCGGCGGTATTTATCATCGCCTTTATCGGGCTGGTGTATCCCGTTATTCCAAGTGTAGTATTTATCGTTGCTGGCTTTGTATTGTATGGATTTTTGTTTTCGTTCGGTCCGTATTCTTATATGTTCTGGCTCATTGAAGCTGTTTTTGCCGCAGTATTATTCGCCGCAGATTACGTGTCTAATCTGCTTGGAGTAAAAAGATTCGGCGGAAGCAAAGCCGCCATATGGGGAAGCACGATCGGTTTATTAATCGGGCCTTTCGTCATTCCGGTTGCGGGGATCATATTAGGGCCGTTTATCGGGGCGGTTTGTGCAGAACTTATCGTCCATCAAAAGGACTTAAAGTCAGCGTTTAAAATCGGTCTCGGCTCACTCATTGGCTTTTTAACAGGGGCTATTGCAAAGGGCATCATACAGCTTTTGATGATCGGATATTTTTTATGGACGGTCCTATAAGAATTGTGGGCGGCAGGTTTAATAGGGCGGATTATCGGTTAAAGTGAAATATGTCCGCTGAAATGAGCCAAAATGTGAGCATTTTCATTGATTACCAAGCATTCTTTTGTTACATTGAATGAAGAAAGGCTCGCTGTGAAGCGGCATTTCAGTACATATATATATTAAGGAGGAATTATCATGGCTTACGAACTTCCAGAATTACCTTATGCGTACGATGCTTTAGAACCGCATATCGACAAGGAAACTATGACTATTCACCATACGAAACACCACAACACATACGTTACAAATTTAAACAAAGCGGTTGAAGGAAACACTGCTCTTGCAAACAAATCAGTTGAAGAGCTTGTTGCAGATCTTAATTCTGTTCCTGAAAACATCCGCACTGCAGTCCGCAACAACGGCGGCGGACACGCGAACCACAAATTATTCTGGACGCTTTTATCTCCAAACGGCGGAGGCGAGCCGACTGGCGCGCTTGCTGATGAGATCAAAAGTGTATTTGGAAGCTTTGACAAATTCAAAGAGCAATTCGCAGCTGCAGCAGCTGGACGCTTCGGTTCTGGCTGGGCATGGCTTGTTGTGAACAACGGCAAACTTGAGATCACAAGCACGCCAAACCAAGATTCTCCGCTTTCTGAAGGCAAAACGCCTATCTTAGGTCTTGACGTTTGGGAGCATGCATACTACCTTAACTATCAAAACCGCCGTCCTGATTACATTTCAGCGTTCTGGAATGTTGTGAACTGGGACGAAGTGGCTCGTCTATACAGCGAAGCAAAATAATGACACAAGCAAGGTCCTCAATATAGGGCCTTGTTTTTTTATGTCTTCTTTTTACATATCTCGGTTTGAGTGAGACAGACTAAGGGATAGTAAAGGGGAGTCAGTAATGAGCAAACTAAAAAAAGTGATTGGCGATGTAGACGTAAACAAAGGATTACTCTTTCTGCTGACCATTGGCGGGCTTTATTCGCTAGGAATTGCACTGTCCAATACATTTGTTAATGTGTATCTTTGGAAGCAGTCAGGGAAATTTATTGATTTAGCGATATATAATTTATCCATTGTGATAATGCAGCCGATAACCTTTTATTTGGCTGGACGGTTAGCCAAAAAAATAGACAGGGTGTTCATTTTAAGGTTCGGTGTGATTTTTTTAGCTGCCTTTTATTTAAGTGTTCTTTTAGCCGGAGAAACGGCGGCCAGCCGGCTTGTACTGATCGGCGCGGTGCTCGGAGTGGGCTATGGCTTTTATTGGCTTGCGTTTAACGTGCTGACCTTTGAAATAACAGAGCCTGATACGCGGGACTTTTTCAACGGATTTATGGGTATTCTCTCTTCCTCTGCAGGAATGATCGGCCCGATTGTAGCGGGATTCGTTATCTCGAGGCTTGAAAATAATACGGGTTATACAGTGATTTTCAGTCTCTCCCTCAGTTTATTTGCCTTGGCTGTCGTGATGAGCTTTTTTTTAAAGCGGAGAGAATCAAAGGGCCGTTTTATGCTGAGCAAAGTATTTGGAGAGCGCCATAGCAATATGAACTGGCGGAGAATTACGAATGCGCATTTTTTTCAGGGTTTGAGAGAAGGGATTTTTGTCTTTTTAATCAGTGTATTTGTATTTATTGAGACAAACAGCGAACTGGCCCTCGGCACATTTGGCCTCGTCAACTCAGCTGTTTCCTTCTTTGCCTACTACTTTGCATCCAGGCTGATTAAGAAAAAGAACAGAAAAAAATCGATTTTGCTGGGCGGACTTATTCTGTATGGAGCGCTGTTTTTGATTCTGTTTCATATGAGCTTTACGACATTATTGACATACGGCGTTTTTATTGCCATCGGCTATCCACTTTTGCTCGTTCCATATGTATCACTTACATATGATGTGATAGGACGGGCGAGGCATGCCAGAAAAGCAAGAATTGAATATATCGTGCTGAGGGAATTGTTTTTAAACGCCGGCAGGATTGTCTCCATTTTATGTTTTCTTCTGATTGTGGCCCTTCTGAAAGAGGATGTGGGAATTCCTTTGGCACTTGCTATATTGGGCGTAGGACATCCGCTGATTTATTACTTTGTCAAGGATATCCGTTTTAAGGAGAAAGAAGAGGGAAATGAAACCATGGAAGAAGACGGCCAAAAACGGGTAACTGAACCGAATCTTTTAAAAGGTGAAAGATAATTTTTTGTCAAAAAGGGGTTATCTGTAGAAAAAAGTCGAAAAAACCTTTAAAATGAAAACTGGCACTCTTACTTGAGTGTCTTTTCTTTCTGTAAATAGAAAAAGGTGATGTTATGAGGAGAAATAAACCAAAAAAGCAAAATCATAAAGAGAAAAAGAAGTCGCTTCCGATCCGGCTGAATATTTTATTCTTGGCTGCCTTTGTCATATTTACCTGGATCATTGTGGAACTGGGCATCAAGCAGATCGTGCAAGGCGATGATTACAAAAATCAAGCTAATAAGCAGGAACAAAGTGAAGTCAGCTCGGCGGTGCCGCGCGGGAAAATTTATGATCGAAACTTCAATGCCATCGTGACAAATAAGGCTTTAAATGCAATCACATACACCAGATCTAAATCGACCACGCAAGAGCAGCGTTTAAAGATTGCAAAAAAGCTGTCTGAAATGATTAAAGTCGACACAAAAAAAGTAACAGAACGGGATAAAAAAGATTATTGGATTTTGACTAGACCGAAAGAAGCGAAAAAGCTGGTTACCTCTAAAGAAAGACAGCAGGTTGAAGACAAAAAATTATCCGATGACGATTTATATCAGCTACAGCTAAAACGGATTACTGATAAGCAGCTGAATGAACTGACGGATAAAGACATGCAGATCCTTGCTATCAAAAGACAGATGGATTCAGGATATGCATTGACCCCTCAATATATCAAAAATGAAGATGTATCAGCGAAAGAAATGGCAGTAGTGAGTGAACATTTAGACGAACTGCCGGGTGTTGATGTTACGTCCGATTGGGAACGTGAATATCCGTATAAAAACCTTCTTCGCTCAGTGCTCGGAAGTGTTTCCAGCTCTGATGAAGGATTGCCGTCCAACTTGCTCGACCATTATCTGTCGCTTGGCTACAGCCGAAATGACAGGGTTGGAAAAAGTTATCTGGAATACCAATACGAAAGCCTTCTGCAGGGCCAAAAAGCAAAAGTTGAAAATATCACCGATTCAAACGGCAATGTGACGGGAACAAAAACGGTTTCTGAAGGCAAAGCCGGTAAAGATCTCGTGCTTACGATTGATATTGATTTACAAAAAGAAGTGGAAAAAATTATTGAGAAGAATCTAAAATCTGCTAAAGCACGAGCAAGCACTCAATTGTTAGACCGTGCTTTCGTTGTCATGATGGATCCAAGAAACGGTGAAGTGCTAACGATGGCGGGTAAGCAGATTAAACGAGAGAATGGAACATACAAGTTTGATGATTATGCATTAGGAAATATGACTTCATCCTATGCCATGGGATCAGCTGTTAAAGGTGCAACTGTTTTGACCGGCCTGCAAACTGGCGCTATTAATTTGAATACGATTTTTAAGGATGAACCTTTGTATATCGGGCAAGATAAAAAAGGGAAAAAGTCTTGGGAAAACATGGGGCCAGTTGATATTCAGACTGCATTACAGAAATCTTCCAACGTATTTATGTTTAAAACTGCAATCGCAATAGGTAAAGGTGAATATAAACCGCATCAAGCTTTACCGATTGATACTGCGGCTTTTGATACATTCCGAAATTATTTCAGTCAATTTGGACTCGGTGTAAAAACTGGGATTGACCTTCCAAATGAAATGACAGGCTATAAAGGAACAAGCAGATTGACAGGATTCTTGCTGGATTATGCGATCGGCCAGTACGATACGTATACACCGTTGGAACTGGCGCAATACGTATCAACAATTGCAAACGGAGGTTACCGCTTAAAGCCTCAGCTTGTGAAGGAAGTCAGAGAACCTAATCCTGATAAAGGAATCGGTGCTGTCGTGCAATCCGTTCAGCCAGAAGTGCTGAATAAAATCGACATGAAAAGCGATTATATTAAAGAAGTTCAAGCAGGATTTAGACGAGTGGCGACGAAGGGGACAGCTGCCAGTCAACTTGCCTCAGCATCTTATAAACCAGCTGCTAAAACAGGAACAGCACAGTCGTTCTATGATGGGCCAGATAAATCAAAATCAGGAACAGCGGCTTATAATACGACACTTGTTGCATATGCGCCTGCCGATAATCCTGAGATTGCGATCTCTGTAGTAGTACCTTGGGCTTATGTTGATTACAGCGCTAAATATACCATTACGAACGAAATCGGCAGAGAGGTATTGGATAAATACTTTGAGCTGAAATCGAAACAGGACAAAGAAGATACTCAGCAAAAGAATAAAGATAAAATTGAAGAGAATGCAGAAAACACAACGTCTTCTGATAACTAAAAAGAAACGCTCACATGATGTGGGCGTTTTTTTTATACAAAAAAACGCACTGATTTACAAAAGCTTAACATTCGATTCAAACCCTTTTTACACAGAACCTTTACTCTATACGTGTAGGACAAATTACACATTATACGCAGGGGGAATTCAGGAAATGAAAAAAAACAAATTGGTGCTTATGCTTCTGATGGCTGCTTTTATGATGATCGCAGCTGCATGCGGAAATGCAGGAGAAAGTGAAAAAACGAATAGCGATTCTGCAAAAGGAGAAGGAAAGGCATCAGGTTCTTTAACCATTTCTGGTTCATCGGCTATGCAGCCATTGGTACTTGCAGCAGCAGAAAAATTTATGGAAGAAAACCCTGATGCAGATATACAGGTACAAGCCGGCGGTTCTGGAACAGGGCTTTCTCAAGTCTCTGAAGGAGCTGTTCAGATCGGGAATTCAGACGTTTTTGCTGAAGAAAAAGAAGGGATCGATGCAAAAGCGCTTGTCGATCATCAAGTCGCAGTAGTTGGTATGGCAGCAGCTGTAAACCCTGATGCTGGAGTGAAGGATATTTCAAAAGATGAATTGAAAAAAATCTTCACTGGCAAAATCAAAAACTGGAAAGAGCTTGGCGGCAAAGACCAAAAGATTACACTTGTAAACCGTCCTGATTCTTCTGGCACACGTGCTACATTTGTGAAATATGCGCTTGACGGAGAAGAACCTGCAGAAGGCATTACTGAAGATTCTTCTAACACAGTGAAAAAGATCATTGCTGACACACCGGGAGCGATTGGATATCTTGCATTCTCATATTTAACAGATGACAAAGTAACGGCTCTATCAATTGACGGCGTAAAACCTGAAGCGAAAAATGTTGCAACTGGCGAGTATCCGATCTGGGCTTATCAGCATTCTTACACAAAAGGTGAAGCAACAGATTTAGCTAAAGAATTTCTTGATTATCTAAAGAGTGAAGACATTCAAAAAAGCATTGTTACCGACCAAGGCTACATTCCGGTTACTGATATGAAAGTGACACGCGATGCCAACGGGAAGCAAAGCTGATCTTAATAAAAAGAGGAGTGCGGGGACAACCGTTTCTCCTCTTAACACATTCATAGGAGTGTAAAACAATGATAAACAATAGAGAAAATATGTCTGTGAGCGAGCGTTTGATCAGCTCAAGGCAAAATCGGCAATTGGATGAAGTTCGGGGAAGAATGATTGTGACAGCTTGTGCGCTTATTATGATAGCGGCATCTGTTGCGATCACTATTTTCCTCGGCGTTAAGGGGCTGCAATCTTTTCTTGTAAATGGTGTAAGCCCAATTGAATTCTTAACGAGCCTAAATTGGAACCCTACAGATACTGATCCGAAATATGGAGTGCTGCCATTTATTTTTGGATCATTTGCAGTAACGATTCTTTCTGCTCTCATTGCTGCGCCGCTTGGCATTGCAGGTGCGATTTTCATGACAGAAATTGCGCCGAATTGGGGAAAGAAAGTGCTGCAGCCGGTAATTGAGCTTTTAGTCGGCATTCCATCTGTTGTTTATGGATTCATAGGTCTTACAGTATTGGTGCCATTTATCGCCCAGTTCAAATCGAGCGGGACAGGGCACAGTTTATTGGCGGGAACAATTGTCCTTTCTATCATGATTCTGCCGACCATCACATCGATCTCTGCTGATGCGATGGCTTCCCTTCCGAAGAGCTTAAGAGAAGGTTCTTACGCGTTAGGTGCGACTAGATGGCAGACGATCAGAAAAGTACTAGTGCCTGCAGCCTTTCCAACATTAATGACGGCTGTTGTGCTTGGTATGGCACGGGCGTTTGGTGAAGCTTTGGCTGTTCAGATGGTCATTGGAAATACAAGAGTATTGCCAGAAAGCCTGTTTGACACTGCTGGAACACTGACAACGATCATCACGCTGAATATGGGCCACACCACATACGGCAGCGTTGAAAACAATACGCTGTGGTCAATGGGGCTTGTGCTTCTGGTGATGTCATTCTTGTTCATCTTGCTGATTCGCTACTTGTCATCTAGGAGGAAAGTGTAATGAACCGCAAAATAACAGATAAACTGGCGACTGGAATGTTTGGTTTGTGCGCAGCCATTATCGCTGCAATTCTAGTAGGCTTGTTTTCCTATATTATTATAAACGGTGTTTCTCAGCTAAGCTTCGACTTTATTACGACAAAATCGAGCGCCATTGCAGCTGGAGGAGGAATACGCGACCAGCTGTTTAACTCCTTTTATATTTTGTTTATTACGATGCTGATTACAATCCCGCTCGGTGTGGGCGGCGGAGTGTTCATGGCTGAGTACGCACCTAATAACAAAGTGACTGATTTCATCAGAACATGTATAGAGGTGCTTTCGTCTCTTCCGTCTATTGTCATTGGAATGTTTGGATTATTGATGTTTGTCAACTTAACAGGCTGGGGATATACGATCATAGGCGGGGCGCTTGCGTTAACTGTTTTTAACCTTCCTGTCATGGTGCGTGTGACAGAAGATGCGATCCGTTCGGTCCCTAAAGATCTGAAGGAAGCCTCTCTCGCTTTAGGTGTATCACGCTGGCATACTGTAAAAACGGTTTTAATTCCAAGTGCGATTCCTTCTATCATCACAGGAGCAATTTTAGCGTCAGGAAGGGTGTTCGGGGAAGCAGCGGCATTATTATTTACAGCCGGTCTGACAACGCCACGTCTTAATTTTACGGAGTGGAACCCGTTTTCTGAAACATCGCCGCTTAATATTTTCAGGCCAGCTGAAACACTTGCGGTTCACATTTGGAACGTAAATACGCAAGGAATCATTCCGGATGCTGAAGCGATTGCCAACGGAGGTTCTGCGGTGCTGGTGATTTCTGTTCTTGTGTTTAATCTCGCAGCAAGATGGCTTGGCACGATGATCTACAAAAAGCTTACGGCAAATTAGAACGGAAAGAGGCGAAAAAACATGTCTGTACAAATGGTAAAAGAAAAGCCAGAGCGTGCTGTTTTCGTTCCAAAACAGCGCCACGTGCTCGAAGTGAAAGATCTATCTATTTTTTACGGAACTAAACAAGCGGTTCACCATGTGAATATGGATATTGAAAAGAACGCGGTGACCGCTTTGATTGGGCCGTCAGGATGCGGAAAGTCTACTTTTTTGAGAAACATTAACCGAATGAATGACTTAATTCCGTCTGCAAGAGCTGAAGGTGAAATCCTTTATGAAGGGTTAAATATACTGGGTGGCAATATTAATGTTGTCAGCTTAAGAAGAGAAATCGGAATGGTTTTCCAAAAACCGAATCCCTTTCCGAAATCAATCTATGCGAATATCACACATGCATTGAAATATGCCGGAGAGCGGAATAAAGCTGTTTTAGATGAGATTGTGGAAGAAAGCTTAACAAAAGCAGCACTCTGGGATGAGGTGAAGGATCGTTTGCATTCATCTGCACTCTCGTTATCGGGAGGCCAGCAGCAGCGTTTATGCATCGCGAGAACGCTTGCGATGAAGCCGGCCGTTCTACTGCTAGATGAACCAGCTTCAGCGCTAGATCCGATTTCAAATGCAAAAATAGAGGAATTAATTACAGAATTAAAAAGCGAATACTCGATTATTATCGTCACGCACAATATGCAGCAGGCTCTGCGGGTTTCTGACCGGACGGCATTCTTTTTAAACGGCGAGCTTGTAGAATACGGACAGACTGAACAGATTTTCACCAGTCCGAAGCAGCAAAAGACAGAGGATTATATTAACGGGAAATTCGGATAGGAGGGCGGCAATGAGTATTGCTACCGAAGCTGTAATGAAACAGGAAGTCTATCAAGTCAATGGAATGAACTTATGGTATGGACAGCATCATGCTTTGAAAAATATCAATTTAAGCATTCATGAAAACGAGGTCATGGCGATTATCGGACCATCAGGATGCGGGAAATCGACCTTTATTAAAACATTGAATTTAATGATTCAAATGACGCCGAATGTAAAACTTGCAGGTGAGCTGAACTATAATGGCAGCAACATTTTAAAGGGTAAAGTGGATATCGTAGATTTACGAAAAAATATCGGCATGGTATTCCAAAAAGGGAATCCGTTTCCGCAATCTATCTTTGATAATGTTGCTTATGGACCGAGAGTCCACGGCACCAAAAATAAAAAGAAGCTTCAGGAAATTGTGGAAAAGTCATTAAAAGACGTGGCGTTATGGGATGAGGTGAAGGATCGTTTGCATTCATCAGCCCTTTCGCTATCAGGCGGCCAGCAGCAGCGTCTTTGTATCGCCAGAGCGCTTGCGACAAATCCTGATATTTTGCTGATGGATGAACCGACATCTGCTCTAGATCCAATTTCAACGAGAAAAATTGAAGAACTCATTCTTGAGCTGAAAAATAAATATACCATTGTCATCGTCACGCACAACATGCAGCAGGCAGCACGGGTTTCTGATCAAACCGCCTTTTTCTACATGGGCGAGCTTGTTGAATGCGACAATACCAATAAAATGTTCTCTAACCCGCAGGATCAAAGAACTCTTGATTACATTACAGGAAAGTTTGGATAAAAAAACAGGCTGACAGTCAGCCTGTTTTTTTATCGTGTTAACGTTTTTACGATCTTTTTGAAACTCATGTCTGATTTTACTTTAAACTCGCCGGCGCGGATTTCTTTGTGATAGCCGGCATCAATGACATAGTCGTTAAAGTCTTGAGCCGAGGAAATGATACCTTCTTTTTCAAGAATAGCAGATACATCTGCGGTGCTCATGCCGTCTTTAATTGTGAGCTTGTATGTTTTGACTTTGTCTGTTTTCGTGTCTGAGCTGCTGTCATCGTTCAAGGATTTCTCTTTTGAATCGAGAAGTTTTTGATATTCATCACGGTTAACAGAAACCATTTTTTTAGAATCAAGGTAATTGTTCACGTCTTGTTCGGTTACTGTTTTAGTTTCTTTTACAGCAGCGGCCTGATCTTCGTCTGTCAGATAAAAAACAGCTGCAAGAACGGCTGTCGCTAAAATGATGCCGCCAGCAAATGCCTGAATGCCCCGTTTTGTCATACGAGCACCTTCTCGTTATCTTTGATAATCGTATTCACGTCTTCCACTGATACATGCTCAGCTTTAGCAATGGCTTCAGCGGACATGCCGTTATTATATTTAGAAAGTATTTGTTTAGCGATCTTTTGATTGATGTCGCTATGCTTTGATTTGCGGATGACAAGGTTTGTTTCCAGTAATTCTTCCTCAAGCACTGTCATTTTCTTTTTGAGCTTGTAAATTTCCTGCATCGCAGAAAGCTGAAGTGTTTCGAGCTCCTGTTCAACATCTTTCATCGGATCTCTTTGAGAATATGAGAATGCAATTAGCGCTATACTGACGATAAACAACGCAATAATAGCAATTTCCACGTTTCATCACCTTCTATTCTTTTTTTATCCTTCTTTTTTATACCATAAAACCAATCGATTCTAAAGGAATTCGCGAAAAAAACGAGATTTTGTCGAGAAATCTTTCTTTGCTTCCTCTCTAGGTAATGGTTTAATAGGAACACTGAGTGACCGATAGGAAAGGAGAATGTTAGAAGTCCATGGATAAATACCCATTTCCCTATAATATACGACATAAGCTTTCTTTTTTTAGGGACACATTCGACATGATTATTCAAAACGCTCACACCTTGACCGTGTGCTGGGATCTCTCGGAAGAAACAATGCAGCTGGCTGAAGCGGTGCTTTTCGAAAAGCCGCAGGATATGATAAAAGAATTGCGCATTGTCATCAAAAGAAAAGGCATCGAAGCTGTCAGGACAAAGCGCACAACGTATCATAAAGGGGAATGGACAATTGGACAGGCGGCTGGCGATGCTGTATATCGGGCTGAATATAGAATTGTTAACTCAATGAATGTCTCTCTCAAGCTCGCTGGTACAGAGGACATCTATCTTGCTGAAAATGGGATTAGTGATATAAAAAGCTTTCAGACTGAGGACGCGCACATCAGGTGGGAGAAGCAATTTTCTGCCTACACGTGTTATGGGAGAGGAGAAAAAGAACGATGAACGTTCTCATGCTTTCACTCGAACATCCCCGTGAGCCGAAAAGCGGGCTCGGTGTCCATTTAAACCGTCTCATTTCCTATTTAAAACCGCATATCAATATAACAGTTTGTACTCCAAATAGGCGGCTGTTTTCATATGCGCAGTTTGAAGATTTTATAGCGGATGCCAACTTTACAATCGTTCAGCATGTGTTATCTTGCAATAAACGCTTTGATCTGATTCATGCCCATGACGACATGACAGCCCCCGCTGCTCATGATTTGAAACAACGGCTTGGCCTTCCGCTTGCTGCGACAATCCACGGTCTTGAAAGCGAAAGGAAGAAGGCGTGCCAAGAAGCGCCGCATCCATACAGACTTCAGACCGAACAGCTCCTTATAGAATCCGCTGATGAACTGATTGTATTAAGCACTTTTATGAAACGGGCTCTTGATAAGGCAGCACGAAAAAAACTAACCGTTATCCCGAGTCCTGCATCTATGGAGGAAGATAAGGGGCAAATTCCACGGAGTATGAATAAAAGGTTCCTATTTTCATTTGGTAGGTTTGTTCCGGAAAAAGGGTTTTCTCAGCTGTTAAAGGTGTTTGCTATCTTGAGGCAGCGCCAGCCTGATCTGCATTTAGTGCTGGCTGGGGAAGGGCCGTCTCTGTCCTCCTATGAGAAATTGGCTGCGGCATTGAACCTGAAGGAACATGTCATGTTCCTGCCGTTTCTGCATAGAAGGGATCTCAGAGCATTTTTGTCTCGCTGTGAAATGGCTGTTTTCCCTAGTTTTTATGAACCGTTTGGGCTTGCCGCGCAAGAAAGCATGGAACAAGGTGTGCTGACTGCCGTTTCTCAGTCGGGCGGCTTTTGTGACTATGCCTTGCATGACAAAACGGCAATCGCCGTTGATTTTATGCACGCACAGGAAGCGGCTGATCTACTGGACAGGTTGTTAAAAGACCGGGAAAAAGCCCGCCGGATAAAAGAAGCCGGCAGACAACAGGTGATCAAACTCCACCATCCCCGGCTCATTACGGAATCATATTTACAGCTTTATAAGCGTATCATCAATAATTCAGCAATTCATTGAAAAACAGCCTAGCATTCCGTCCATTATAGTGGTATTATATATAAGTCTGAATAAGTAAATGATTTTAGTTTGGAGGGAAAATAATGCGCGTTAATATTACTTTGGCTTGCACTGAATGTGGTGAGCGTAACTATATTTCTAAAAAGAACAAACGCAACAATCCAGACCGCGTTGAATTTAAAAAATATTGCCCACGTGATAAAAAATCTACGTTACACCGTGAAACAAAATAACAGCCTAGCTGTTTGAGGTGTGAGAAAAAAGCCAGAGCTTTGAAAAAGGTTCTGGCTTTTTTTCTATTCCGAGGGGGATGAGAGATGAAATCACAATTAAGAAAAAAGACGATGGAAGCACTATCTGCTGTATCAAGTGAAGATCTTATTCAAAAAACAGCACGTATGTACAAGCATTTGTTTTCACTGCCGGGGTGGCAAAATGCCAGCACCATTGCCGTCACCATCTCCAGAGGGCTGGAAATACCGACGCGTCCAGTTATTGAGCAGGCTTGGAAAGAAGGAAAGCAAGTTTGTATTCCAAAATGCGACCCTGGTACGAAGAAAATGCAATTCCGCACATATCAGACCGATGATCAGCTCGAAACCGTTTACGCCGGACTTCTTGAGCCGATGATTGAAAAAACAAAAGAAGTGAAACCCTCGCAAATTGACTTGATAGTCGTTCCGGGTGTTTGTTTTGATACTGACGGGTTTAGGATCGGTTTTGGCGGCGGTTATTATGACCGTTTTTTAAGCGATTATAAAGGGAAGACAGTCTCTTTGCTTTTGGAGTGCCAGTTGTTTGCGCACGTTCCCCGTCAGCCGCATGACATCCCAGTACATAAGCTGATAACAGAGGATCAGATCATTTCTTGTTTTTCATAACTTTCCTGCTCCTTATTTAAGAATAAATAAGAAAGAATGACAAACCCTATTGGCAGGAGGGATATAATGAAAAAAATTATGATTTATGCCATTTTCGCTGTTTCTGCCGTCATGTTTTATCAAAATCGCTACCGTCTTATGAATACCGTACTCAGCCAGCCGGGAATCAGGCGGTCTTTTATCCATTTCTTTTTAAGAATTCCGTTTATCCGTAATAAATTTATACAGCAAGCTTTCTAAAATCCCGTGAAAAACGGGATTTTTTGCTTTCAGTAGGCGTTCGGAGCGCCAGCTGTTATAATGAGAAAAAACCATTGGAGCGGTAAACATGTATTTGCTGGAGTATACATATTGGAAAATCGCGGCGCACCTAGTGAAAAGCGGGTATGGAGTCATACAAGCCGGTGAGTCAGATGAAATATGGCTGGAAGCACCGGACAAGTCCTCTCATGATCTGGTTCGCCTTTATAAGCATGACCTTGATTTCCGTCAAGAAATGGAAAGAGATATCGAAGAGCAGGCTGAGCGGGTAGAACGAGTCAGAAAGCAACTTGGCAGACGCAAGATGAAGCTGCTGAATGTATTTTTTTCAGCGGAAGCCCCTGTTGATGACTGGGAAGAGATTGCCGAAAAGCCCTTTGAGAACGGAACTGTGTCAGTTGAGCCGGCGGTCGTGAGGGGAACGATGCTTCATGATGATCTTCAAGCTGTTTTTCCATCATTTCCTGCAGAAGAATGCACAGAAGCCCGTAATTCATTTGAAGACGTGCAAATGGCGAGAGAACGCTTCCTTTCGCTCGTATTGAAACAAGAAGAAAAGAGAAAAAATGAAGCGGCGGTTTTTCAAAACGGAAAACCAATCTTTACATATTTATTCATCGCGTTTCAGGTCTTAATGTTTTTCTTGCTTGAAATAAACGGGGGCAGCACAAATACGGAGACACTGGTCGCTTTTGGAGCAAAGGAAAACAGTCTGATTGCAGCCGGAGAATGGTGGCGGCTTCTGACTCCGATTGTGCTTCATATCGGCATAACGCATTTAGCCTTTAATACGCTTGCTTTATGGTCAGTTGGTACAGCGGTTGAACGGATGTACGGATCGGGCAGATTTCTGCTGATTTATTTGGCGGCTGGCATTACAGGTTCAATCGCGAGCTTTGTGTTCAGTCCCTATCCTTCAGCGGGCGCTTCAGGAGCCATATTCGGATGCTTAGGCGCATTGCTGTATGTAGCTTTGTCAAATCGGAAAATGTTTTTAAGAACTATTGGAACCAATATTATTGTCATCATTATCATCAACCTTGGCTTTGGTTTTGCGGTTTCGAATATAGACAATTCGGGACATATTGGCGGCTTGATTGGCGGCTTTTTCGCTGCTGCAGCACTGGGGTTGCCCAAAGGCGGAGCCTTAGGAAAAAGATTGTTATCAGCGGTTTTGCTGATTGCTTTGGCGGCCGGATTTTTATATTACGGATTGCATTCGCCTTCACACCAGGAGTCAGCGCTGATTCAGCAGGCAAATGAGCTGTATCAGGAAGGAAAGTATGAAGAAGTAACAGAATTGCTGAACGGAGAAGCAGAGCAAAAAGATGCCTCTGCCGATCTTTTGAAAATTCTAGCTGTTTCTGATATTCAAATCGGCGAATATGATCAGGCGGTTTCCCTTTTGGAACGAGCAGTGAAAAAAGAACCTAAAGACCATGCATCATATTACAATTTAGCCTTATTGTATGCGGAAAAAAATGAGCTTGCTCAAGCAGAAAAGGCCATCAGGTCGGCTGTAAAACTGAAGCCGAAGGAGCAGCGCTACAAGGAGCTGCAGCAGCAAATTGAAAATAATAAAGAATCTTAGTAATGGAAGATGGTAAGGAGGCTGGCTTTTTTGTCAGCGTTTTCTTCTTGACTGGCCGCTTCCATATGAATACGCTTATGATAGTTAAGATCAAGAATGGTGAGGAAAATGAATACATTTTATGATGTGCAGCAGCTTTTAAAAACGTTTGGCCACATTGTTTACTTTGGGGACAGAGAGCTTGAAATTGAGTTTATGCTAGACGAATTAAAGGAATTATACATGAATCACATGATCGAGAAGGAGCAGTGGGCCAAAGCGGCAGCGGTCCTTCGAAAAGAATTGGAACAAACAAAAAAACGGAAGAGATTGATGTAAAGGCTAAGGTGATAAAAATGGACGAAATATGGTTTGCGGGCATTGATCTGGGAGGAACGACAATTAAACTCGCTTTTATTAATCAATATGGTGAAATTCAGCATAAGTGGGAAGTCCCGACTGATAAAAGCGGCGACACCATTACCGTTACAATTGCAAAAACAATCGACAGTAAGCTGGATGAACTCCAAAAACCGAAGCATATCATCAAATACATCGGAATGGGCGCACCAGGCCCTGTAGATATGGCGGCAGGAGTCGTTTATGAAACGGTAAATCTGGGGTGGAAAAACTATGCTTTAAAAAACCATCTCGAGACAGAAACCGGAATCCCGGCTGTTATAGAAAATGACGCAAATATTGCTGCGCTCGGGGAAATGTGGAAGGGAGCGGGTGATGGCGCGAAAGACGTCATTCTCGTGACGCTTGGCACAGGAGTTGGCGGCGGCATCATTGCAAATGGTGAAATTGTACATGGCATAAATGGCGCCGGCGGGGAAATCGGCCATATTTGTAGCATTCCTGAAGGCGGGGCGCCTTGCAACTGCGGCAAAACGGGCTGTATCGAAACGATTGCGTCGGCAACCGGAATTGTAAGAATTGCAAAAGAGAAAATTGCAAAAGCTAAGCAGACGACACGTTTAAAAGCAACTGAACAATTGTCAGCGCGGGATGTATTTGAAGCGGCGGGTGAAAATGACGAAATTGCCCTTGAAGTGGTTGATTATGTGACCAAGCATCTTGGTGTGGTGCTGGGAAATTTGGCAAGCTCGCTTAATCCATCAAAAATCGTTCTTGGCGGCGGTGTTTCAAGAGCCGGAGAACTGCTGAGATCCAAAGTCGAGAAAACATTCCGCAAATGTGCGTTTCCGCGGGCAGCCGAAGCGGCTGATATTTCAATCGCAGCACTTGGAAATGATGCCGGCGTTATCGGAGGCGCTTGGATCGCTAAAAATGAATGGCTGAAACACCAAAATTGTTAAAATTGTGTAAATGAAATTGATTTTTCGTTATGTTCAGGTTAAGATTTAATTTGATGTGTTAATGAGAATGTTGGGAATAGACTGATTTTTTGAGCGTGCTGCATAGGAGGTTGAAATGCGAAAAACGTTTTTTTCGAAGATTTCATTTATGCTGATTGCCATTTTATTGATGTGGCTGAAAACGTATGCTGTTTACAAAACCAGTTTTCATATTAAAATCGACAATCTAACGCAGGAATTTATTTTGTTTATCAACCCATTGAGCTTTTTGCTGCTCATCTTTGGCTTCAGCCTGTTTTTAAAAGGCAAAAGCAGAAATCGCTACATTATCGCGATGAGCTGTCTTGTTACGTTTGTATTGCTGGCTAATATGGTTTTTTACCGATTTTACAATGATTTCTTAACGATCCCTGTCCTTTTTCAAACGAGCAATATGGGTGATCTCGGAAGCAGCATCGGAACACTTCTTGAGCCGACAGACCTCCTATTGGCTGTAGATATTGCGGTTTTAATATGGCTTCACATCCGGCAAAAAGCTTTTCAATCGGACATTCCTTCCACGAAAAATGAACGGGCGGCATATTTTCTGTTTGTTGCTTCTGTTTATTTCTTCAATTTAGGCCTGTCTGAAGCGGAAAGACCTCAGCTATTGACACGCTCATTTGACAGGGAAATGCTTGTTAAAAACATCAGCCTGTTTAATTTTCATATTTACGACGGTGTTCTTCAGTCAAAACAGTCCGCACAAAGGGCCTTGGCTGACAGCAACAGCCTGACGGAAATTGAAAACTACGTAACCGCTAATGCGAAAGATGCCAACAAAAGCTTATTCGGTGCTGCAAAAGGAAGAAACGTCATTCTCGTATCCTTAGAGTCGACGCAAAGCTTTGTGATTAATGAAAAGATGAATGGTGAAGAAATCACGCCTTTTCTGAATGATTTTATAAAACAGAGCTACAACTTCAATAATGTTTACCACCAAACCGGCCAGGGGAAAACATCGGATTCAGAATTCATCGTGGACAATTCACTGTATCCGCTTGGACGAGGTGCTGTGTTTTTTACAAATGCGGGCAATCAATACATGGCCGCACCTGAGATTTTGAAAAACAGCGGCTATTATTCAGCGGTGCTTCACGCGAATAATAAAAGCTTTTGGAATCGTGATTTAATGTACGACTCATTTGGATATGATTCGTTTTTTGATATTAACTCGTATGACGTAACTGACAAAAATTCTGTCGGCTGGGGGCTGAAGGATAAAGAATTTTTTGAGCAGTCTTCAGAGCTGATGAAAAATTTGCCTCAGCCGTTTTACTCGAGGCTGATCACACTGACGAACCACTTCCCGTTTGATCTAGATGAAGAGGATCAATTGATTGATGAATATGATTCAAGCAGCCAGACGCTAAATAAATATTTCCCGACAGTGCGCTATCAGGATGAGGCGTTGAAACGGTTTATCGAAAAGCTGAAAGAAGACGGGTTATACGACAACTCTATTATCGTATTATACGGTGACCATTATGGGATATCGGAAAACCATAATGAAGCGATGGGGCAATTTTTAGGGAAAGAGATTACACCATTTGAAGAAGTGCAGCTCCAAAAGGTGCCGCTTGTCATTCATATTCCCGGTATTACCGATAAAAAGCCGCAAACCATTGAAACAGTAGGCGGGCAGATTGATATCAGGCCGACGCTGATGAATCTTTTAGGAATTGATACGAAAGATCACATTCAATTCGGAAACGATCTGCTTTCAGATGAAAAACTGGACTTTACGGTACTACGGGACGGGAGCTTTATTACGGATCAGGTTGTTTATACAGATGGTGCTTGTTATGACAAAGAGACAGGAAAGCCGCTAAAAGAGGCAAAACAATGTGAAGCATTTGCTGATAAAGCAAAACAGGAGCTATCACTTTCTGATGAAATCATTTATGGGGATTTGTTACGATTTTATGATCAAAAAAGGCTGGACAATTCGTCAAAACGAAAAGAAGAACAAATGCTTGATCAGGCATCGTAATCACAATGTCTCCCGCATCAAAGTGGCGGGAGGCTTTCTTTTTTTTAATACGCTGTCATATAGTAACAAAAAAGGAGGATGATGATGGCGTTTATTACGGTGAAACCTGAGATCAAGCACAATTTGGCCAGAGTGGCGAGAGAACTGAAGATAGACGAGGAATTGCTTAGAAGTTCAAATCGATCCGCACAGAAACATCAATTGTATTGTCCTGGTTATCTTATAGAAGAGTATAACGATAAAGAGCTTCAAACCATTCAGGACATAAAGAGCTTTTTACAGCCTCGGCAGCTGGACCTTTCTGATAACTGGGTGGAGCAAGAAAAAATCTATGATGCTTCAGCTGTTGAAAAGGAAATAAAGAAGATCATTGATGTGTTTCCGTTTGTCTCATGCCGGGAAATCGGCCGTTCTGTACTCGGCAGGCCAATCTGGGAGCTAAAAACTGGCGGGGGGCATGCCGCAAAAAAGGTTCATATGAACGCCTCATTTCATGCGAATGAGTGGATCACAACGTCTGTCCTGCTGAAATGGTTTAAGGAATACTGTATATCATTATGCTGCAACTCGCCTTTTTTTGGCTTTTCTCCCATGAAGCTGTTCAGCAGCACATCCTTGTCTCTCGTACCTCTTGTTAATCCGGATGGCGTTGATCTTGTCTTGAACGGACCAGAAGGCATGGGAGCCAGGAAAGATGAGCTTGAAAGGCTAAATGATCATCGTCCGAATTTTAATGAATGGAAGGCAAACATAAACGGAGTCGATTTAAATAAACAATTTCCGTCACTATGGGAAATTGAAAAATACCGCAAACCTACAGCACCCAGCTACCGCGATTTTCCGGGAATCTCTCCACTCACGGAGCCGGAATCCATCGCGATGTACCGGCTGATAACGGAGAATCCGCCTAACAGACTGCTGGCTCTCCATACTCAGGGGGAAGAAATTTATTGGGGCTATAAAGGCCTTGAGCCTGAAGAATCTGCTGCTGTCATAAAGGATTTTGAGAAGTTAAGCGGGAACATTTATAAAGGAATACGGGATATAGACAGCTATGCGGGATTTCGCGATTGGTTTATTCACCATTATTTTAAAGAAGGATATACGGTGGAACTTGGAAAAGGCCAAAATCCTTTGCCGTTTCAGCAGTTTTCACATATTTATAACGCCACAAACGGCATTTTGTGGAGGGCGTTATTTTTTCATGAGTAACTGAAACTTTTTCTTTTTTCTGCCGAAGTAAATATGAGACAATAAAGATGATCGGGGGGAAGGCTGATGAGATCAGTTTGTTTCATTCTGTTGTCGGCATTGCTGTTTTGTTTATCGGCATGCGAACCATCTCATCAGCAGCAAAAACAGGCAGCGGCGGCAAAAGATGAGGAAAAAGACATCATACCGCTTTCCGCGGAAAAAGCGGATGGAATGGAAGGATGGCTTAATAACAGTACAATTTTATATACCGCGTCTGATCCGACGAAAACGGAGCTTTTTGCGTACCGCATCTTTACCGGCAAAGCGAAAAAGCTCTATCAAACGGATGGTCAAATCGTTGATGTTCAAATTAATCCGAGGAAGCAGATGATTTTGCTGCAAATCACACACAGCCAAAAGACGGCAGTTGTTTTGCTTAATGCAAAAGGAGAGACGCTTTACCAAAAAGATTACGAAACGTATGAACTAGAGGCTGCTTGGAATCAATATGATCCTTATCAAATGATGGTCACGGTATTCACTGAAAACTGGGATTTCCATACATATCAGGTGGATGCTAAAAAAGATGAGACTTCCTTATGTCCAATACAGGTTCCGTTTATTCATTGGACATCCAAAAACACATTTGATTATATAAAAGAGGGAAGAGACGATAAGTCAGGGCCTTTATATACATTCGATACAGTCTCCAAAGCGGAACAGAAGCTCGAGGATGACGTTCTCTTCTTTGATTCTTTTCATCAAATGAGTTTTACTGTCAAACCAGCTTCCAGAGAAAAAGGGACGTATCAGTTTAAAACGCCGCAAACAAAATCGCCAGTTACAGCGGAATGGCCGCTCCAAACGAAATATACAAGTTTGGCTCCAATGGAGTATGACTATGATGAAGCAAAAGGCCTGTTTTATACGTTTAGAGAAAGCGGCGATGCATATAAGCTCGCAGCTGTCAATGTGGCATCGGGAAAGGCAAAAGACCTTTTCTCTCTGCCGGAAATGGAGCCGATTCAAATATCTCCGAACGGGGAATATGCGTTATACGGCTTTCATTTTGAGCAGATCATTTTATTGAAATCACATGAAATGAAGCAACTCATCATTGATCAAAAGGAGATGGAATAACGATGGCTATCGCAGATGTAACCATTATCCCAATTGGTACGGAAACACCTAGTGTAAGTGCTTACGTGGCCGATGTGCAAAAGATTTTAGAAGGGTATAAAGCTGAAGGGAAAATCAAATACCAGCTGACACCGATGAATACGCTGATCGAGGGAGAACTCAGTGACCTTTTCACAGTCATTCAGGCTATTCACGAAGCGCCGTTTCAAAAAGGGCTGCACAGAGTGGCAACGAACATCCGCATCGATGACAGGCGTGACAAAAAAACGACGCTTGAAAGCAAAATTGAAAGTGTCAATAAACATTTACAGCAATAAAAATAAACCTGTATCCGATCGGATACAGGTTTTAATGTGCAGTTGGATAGCCGCTGTTTATCACGGTCATCACGGTAAACCAGCCAAAGACAAATAAGGTGGCTCCGGCCAATAAAAATCCAAGTATATTTCTATTTTTAACAGAACGCAAGACTCCCCATAAAGCGAAAAGAGCGACAAGGCCGAAAATCACGACAAGTAACATTACGCAGCCCCCTTTACATTGAAAAACCTGCAATTCTTTCCATTTTTATTCTACCTGTTTTTTATAGGTTTGTCGATAGCGTTTTCATTGCGATTGATTGAATCTTTTTTCAAAAACCCTCATAATAGGAACATAAAAAAGAAAGAGGTGATATAAGTGAAATGGAGACGAATGCCAGTAGGGCCGATTCAAGCGAACGCATATTTTCTCATCAATGATGATCAATGCCTGATTTTTGATCCGGGCGGCGAAGGAAATAAAATCAATCAATACATAAAAGAAAAAGGGTTGACGCCTTTAGCCATTTTGCTTACACATGCCCATTTTGACCATATAGGGGCACTTGATGAAGTGAGAGAAAAATGGGATATCCCTGTTTACTTGCATCAGAATGAAAAGAATTGGCTTACGGATGCCTCTTTAAACGGCTCCGGCATGCTGCGAGGGATAGAAATCACAGCTAAGCCTGCAGATCATCTGATTGAAGGAGACGGTGAGCTGAATATCGGACCGTTTCATTTAGAAACATTATTTACGCCGGGACATTCGCCAGGCAGTGTTTCTTACTACGTGAAGGATGCAGACTTGGTGATCTCCGGTGATGTCCTGTTTCAAGGCGGCATAGGGCGTACTGATTTAATAGGCGGCGATCAAGAGACGCTGCTGACGTCCATTCATGAAAAACTGCTAACGCTGCCGGAGCACACGCTGGTGTTAAGCGGCCATGGCCCTGAAACAGACGTGCAGACAGAGCAGGATCAAAATCCGTTTTTAAATGGGTTTTCATTGTAAAAAAAGAGACAAACCGAGAAGGTTTGTCTCTTTTTGCATTTAATGGCCTCCGCCGCCGGGCACCATAATAAAAATCGAGTAATATGTAAAGCCGGCGAAGAAAATCGTTAAATAAGCCCCAAAAATATAAATATACATGCGTTCAGTTAAGTTCAAATACGATAGAAATACAAATAAGATCGTCTGTCCAAAAAATAAAAGGGAAGCATCTTTCATATCACCCAAATAAAACATGACTGCAAAAATTCCCGTCCAAAATCCTAACACCCGGAACATGCGATTCATTTTTATCCCCTCCCGAGAGTCCCTCTGATTGCTATTATAATAGATCACACCTATAAATGTAAACATTTTCATTATTGATATACAAATGGAATTTGTTCCTTTGATTGCGTTTTCTATTATATGAATGGTTTTTAAAAAATAATCCGAAAAAAAGTTCTGTAAATGGTTTAAATAAAAAATGATCCGGGTAGTTATTCTACAAAGAGATGGTTAACTGAGGAGGAAAAAAACGAATGGAACAATTAATTTTTTACTCATATCCAAGCTGCACGTCATGCCGAAAAACAAAACATTGGCTTAAAGCGCATCAAATTGAATTTAACGAACGGCACTTATTCAGAGAAACCCCGACAGTGGAAGAATTAAGGTACATTTTATCATTAACGACAGAAGGAATTGATGAAATTTTAGCGACAAGAAGCCAGACCTTCAAAAATTTAAATCTGAACATTGAAGAGATGACGGTAAATGAGGTGCTGGAACTTTTAATCGAGAAGCCGAAGCTTTTGCGACGTCCGATTCTTGTGGACAACAAAAAGCTGGTGATTGGTTATAATCCGGGAGAACTGTTGAAGTTATCGAAGAAGAAAACAGTTCATCAATCTGCATGATGAAAAACCGAAGATCCGCTGATTTATACGAATCAGCTTATCTTCGGTTTTTCACCTGTTCAGAAACTGGGCTAGCTGGATTCGAACCAACGATCACGGAGTCAAAGTCCATTGCCTTACCGCTTGGCTATAGCCCATTGAATGTAAACATAGTATGTGTAGAGGCAGACATGTTATACATATGAAGCATATATTTTTAAAAAACAGGAGGTAGCTCATTAAGATGATAGCTCTTGATCAGCATGTAACAGAGCACAAAGAAGATATTATGAAACAATGGCTGGAAACTTGCACGTCAAAAGGAAACTGGCTGCATACCGCTAAAGATCAGCAAAAATTAGAACAAAAGTTATTAGACCAGCACAAATCATTAGTGACCATCGTGGCGAAATCCCTTAGCAAAGCAGAAGACGTAAAGGATGAGCTCAATCGATGGTCTCTTCAATGTGCCAGAGACCGTGCCGTTCATGAAGTGACTGTAACAGAAAGTGTCGGCCAGTTTAACGCCTTCAGGCACGTCATGTTTGAATGGATTCAGAAATTCAGCGAAGCCTCCTCTCAAGAAATCAGCATTCAGGACATTTGTGAGTGGAGCCAGATTTTGAATCAAACCATTGATGAGATCATCGAAGTGTTTACTGAAGAATATTACCAGGTCACCATGATACAATTAAACGCGCAAAAAGAAATGATTAATGAATTGAGTGCGCCGATTATGCCGATATCTGAGGGGATAGGGATTCTTCCGCTTGTCGGTGAAATTGATACGTACAGAGCGAGGACGATTTTGGAGTCGGTGCTGCAGCAGTGCTCAGCGTTAAAGCTCTCATATTTATTTTTAGATATTTCAGGTGTTCCCATCGTCGATACAATGGTGGCCTATCAAATTTTTAAAGTGATTGACAGCACCAAACTGCTCGGCATTGAGACAATTATTTCAGGAATCAGACCTGAAATTGCCCAAACTGTGGTGAAGCTGGGTCTGGATTTTTCGAATGTGAAAACCGAGCAAAGTCTTGCTAAAGCCCTGGCCAATAAAGGGTTTAAGATAGAAGAGTGTTGATGCCATTGCTGAAAAAAACTGCTGAACAGCCTCCCTCGGGCTATTCAGCTTTTTTTACTTCTATAAATAAAATGTGATGGCTGTCGATGTCTTTTACCTTAAAAGAGTAGCCGTCATATTCAATGACACTTTCAGGCTCGGCGTCTATGTTTTGTGTGAGAAACCAGCCGCCCAAGGTGTCTACTTCTGCGTCTGATAAATCTGTTCCAAGCAGGTTGTTTACATCGCTGATTAATAATTTTGCATTTAATAAGTAATGATCCTTTCCGAGCTCGCGGATATGAGGCACTTCATCTGCATCAAATTCATCACGGATTTCTCCTACAATTTCTTCGATAATATCCTCGACAGTGACCAAACCGGAAGTCCCGCCATATTCATCAATGAGGATCGCCAGATGAGTACGTTCCTTTTGCATTTTTAGCAGCAATTTATAAATCGGAATTGTCTCAATAACGTGGATAACAGGCTGAATGAAAGGTTCAATTTGCTGCTTTTTTAATGAGAAATCTTTCGACAGCATTGAAAACAGCACTTCTTTCATATTGATTACGCCAATGACATTATCTTTATCCTCTCTGACAACTGGGTACCGTGTATATTTTGTTTGCTTCACTGTTTCCTCCAGGTTTGGAATGGAGTCTTCATCAAGTGACAAACTGACCATTTCATTTCGCGGCACCATGATTTCCTTTGCCATTCGCTTATCAAAGGTAAAGACATTATTCATGTATTTTAATTCGCTTTTTCTGATTTCACCGCTTTTATAGCTTTCTGCCAAAAGAACCCGCAGCTCTTCCTCTGTATATGCCAGCTCATGCTCTGATGCCGGCTTCAGTCCAAACGCCCCTGTAATCAACCGGGCAGAGTGGTTCAGCAGCCAAATGAATGGAAACATGATCTTATAAAACCAAATAAGCGGTTTGGCAAGCATCAATGTAATGCTTTCTGCTTTTTGAATGGCGAAACTCTTTGGCGCCAGCTCCCCGATGACGACGTTTAAATACGTCACCACTAAAAAGGCGATGACAAGTGAAAGAAGGTGGGTAAGCGATTCATTTAAGCCTGCTTTATGAAAAAGCGGCCGAAGCAGGGTTTGCACAGTCGGTTCTCCAAGCCAGCCCAGTCCTAAAGCTGCGACTGTGATGCCCAGCTGGCAGGCTGATAAATATTCATCAAGATGAGTGATGACATGCTTTGCCGCTTTAGCACCTTTCTTTCCTTTTGCGACAAGCTGATCAATTCTGGATCGCCGCACTTTTACGATTGAAAATTCTACGGCAACAAAAAAACCTGTTAACAAAATGAGAATAGCGACTGCTAGTAAATTGATAAATTCCAAAACAACTGCCTTCTCCAAGGAAGGCATGCACCTCCCTTTTCCGATGTCTTTCTACATTCCATACCACCGGAAATTGCTCACAAAACATGCGTTGAAGCGGTTGACTGGTTTAGCAATGCCTTTCTTGGGCAATTAAAGAATAAAAGAACAAAAGTTTGGAGGAGCTTGACATGAAGGCACATACGGGAAAGGATTGGTTTTGGTACCAAATGGGGCCTCAGGAAAGAAATAAAGCAAGAGATCTGATCCACTTTTCTCACTGGCCTCAATGTGAGAAGTGGTTTGAAAATAACCATCATATTAATTTTTTGCGCGTAGACACGACTGAAACAGAAAATGAAGCGGTATTTGGCTCGATTGTATATGATCAGGGGCTGGGTGAGGAAAAAGACCATACCGTTTTTCACTTTTATATAACCAGGCAATATTTTTTCACAATTAACTTTGATTTTTCGATTTTGAAGGGGATTAAGGGAAAACAAGTTGTCCAGCAAATGGAAAGAGCGGATAGTACCATGGAGGGATTTTTGATCCTTCTCGGCGAGTTAATGAATGTGTATCTAATCGGTTTAGATGAATTTGAAGTAAAGCTGAGAAAGCTCAGATGGCAAATCAAAGACGATAATAGCAAAAGCATTTTAAATCGTGTCCATCTCCTGCACCATGAGCTGATGGTCTGGAAAAACTTAATCCTAAGCACTAAAAAAATTGAAATGGCATTGAAAGAAACCTTTTTGCCCCAAAATGAAGGTAAAAAGGTTTATCAGCGGATACAACTCAAAATTGACAGGGGGTTTACATACATTAGTGAATTTGAAGGGGAGCTTAATAGTCTGTTGCATTCAGAGGAAGTCATTACCTCTCACAGGGGAAATGAAATATTCAAAGCGCTGACCATTTTCACGACGCTTTTTACGCCGGTTACAGCACTCGGTGCCCTCTGGGGGATGAACTTTTCAGTGATGCCTGAGCTGAATTGGAAATACGGATATCTCTTTTCTCTCTTATTGATTCTCACTTCGACGGTTCTGATCTACCTATACTTGAAGAAGAAAGGCTGGACGGGAGATATGCTGCAGGAGCGGAAGAAGAAAAAGAAAACCCGGAAAAGGCGGACACTGTAGGAGGTTTCATTTTTTGTGCAGCGGATAAAGAATAAATAGAACACGGTAAAGGAGGAATGGAAATGAAAATAAGAGACATCATGACAAAGAATGTAGAATGCTGTGAACCAACCGCTTCTATCACGGAACTAGCGAAAAAGATGAGAGACTCCAATGTCGGTTCTATTCCAATCTGTGAAAATGGCACACTTCAGGGGATTGTTTCTGATCGGGATATTGTGACGAGATGCTTAGCTGAAAATCAGATGGATGCAAAAGCAAGTGACATCATGAGCGCCGACATCGTTTCCGGCCATCTCGATATGTCCGCTGAAGAAGCGGGGCAGCTTATGGCAGAGCACCAAATCCGCCGTTTACCGATTCTTGAAAACGAACGAATTGCCGGTATTGTGGCATTAGGCGATCTATCCGTTGAGAAGGATACTGATCAAAAAGCCGGAGAAGCATTAAGTGAAATTTCTAAATCAGCATAATGAAAGATGGAGTGAAGCAGGCATGATGATCATCATGCCTGCTTTTTTATTGAGAAAATAATGAAATCAATGAGGTACATTCAGCTGAAACAATCTTTTCTGTCAGCAGGAATTGATTTTTCTACATATAACATCTCCGGAAATCACCTTTCCACGGTTTGATTACAGGTCCTTCTTTTTCTACAATACGCATTGAAAGGAGAGGGAATCAAATTGGATTCAATAGAAAAGACAAGCAGAACCTTGATTGAAGAGGCATATATAACAAAGGCTTCTGACATTCACATTGTACCGAGGGAGCGGGACGCCATCATTCATTTTCGGGTTGATCATGCCTTGCTGAAAAAAAGGCACATGAAAAAAGAAGAGTGCGTAAGACTGATTTCACATTTTAAATTTCTCTCAGCGATGGACATAGGGGAAAGGCGGAAGCCGCAAAATGGTTCGCTTACATTAAAGCTAGAGGAGGGAAATGTTCATTTAAGAATGTCAACGCTCCCCACAATTAATGAAGAAAGCCTCGTGATCAGAGTAATGCCTCAATACAATATCCCTTCGATTGATAAGCTGTCATTATTTCCGAAGACAGGAGCCACTTTACTCTCATTTTTAAAACATTCCCACGGCATGCTCATTTTTACCGGGCCGACTGGTTCAGGGAAGACCACCACATTATACTCTCTTGTTCAATATGCAAAAAAACACTTTAATCGAAATATTGTCACACTGGAGGACCCTGTTGAAACAAGGGACGAGGATGTTCTTCAGGTGCAGGTGAATGAAAAAGCCGGTGTGACTTATTCCGCAGGGCTGAAGGCTATTTTGCGCCATGACCCGGATATGATTATCTTAGGTGAGATCAGAGATGCGGAAACAGCTAAAATCGCGGTACGGGCAGCGATGACAGGGCATTTGGTGCTGACGAGCCTTCATACGAGAGATGCGAAGGGCGCGATTTACAGGCTGCTTGAATTCGGCATCAATATGAATGAAATCGAACAGACTGTTATTGCAATAGCGGCTCAGCGCTTGGTTGATTTGGCTTGCCCGTTTTGTGAAAACGGATGTTCATCAGTATATTGCCGCCAGTCACGAAACACCAGGAGAGCAAGCGTTTATGAGCTTCTTTACGGAAAAAATCTTCAGCAATGTATTCAGGAGGCAAAAGGAAATCATGCAAATTACCAATATCAAACGCTACGTCAAATTATCAGAAAAGGAATTGCACTCGGCTATTTGACGACAAACAACTATGACCGGTGGGTTTATCATGAAACAGATTAGAAAAACCTGGCCGTTAAAGGATCAAGCCCAGTTATTGAAGCGGCTCGGTGAAATGACGGAGGGCGGATATACGCTTCTGGATGGAATACGGCTGATGGAACTTCAGATGAATAAGAGGCAGGCGGCTGACTTGACTGATGCGATCACTCGTTTGAGGGAAGGGGCCCCGTTTTATCAAGTATTAAAGGGTTTGTCATTTCATAAGGAAGCCGTAGGTATCTGTTATTTTGCTGAAACACATGGTGAACTGCCTGCCTCCATGATTCAGAGCGGAGAGCTGCTGGAACGCAAAATTGCACAGGCAGACCAGCTGAAAAGGGTGCTGCGATATCCGCTTTTCCTCATCTTCACAGTCGCTGTCATGTTTTATATGTTACAGGCCATCATCATTCCTCAGTTTTCCGGTATTTATCAATCGATGAATATGGAAACCACACGTTCAACTGATATGCTTTTTGCTTTTTTTCAGCATATTGATCTTGTAATCATATTGTTGGCTCTATTTGCAGGAGGTATCGGGCTTTATTATTGGCTTGTGTTTAAGAAAAAATCACCTGCCCGGCAAATGCTTATTTGTGTCAGAATTCCTTTAGTTGGAAACCTTGTCAGGCTGTTTAACAGCTACTTTTTTTCTTTGCAGCTAAGCAGCCTTTTACAATCAGGTCTCTCAATATATGACAGCCTTAACGCATTTAAACATCAAACGTTTCTCCCTTTTTACCGCTGCGAGGCTGAACAAGTGATTGAACGGCTAAAAGCTGGTGAATCAATTGAAACCGCTATTTGTGAAAGCCCTTTTTATGAAACTGATTTTTCAAAAGTCATATCTCACGGACAGCTGAGCGGCCGCCTTGATCGGGAGCTTTTCACATACAGTCAGTTCATATTGCAGCGGCTGGAACACAAGGCGCAAAAATGGACAGGCATCCTTCAGCCTATGATTTATGGATTTGTTGCAGCGATGATCTTAATTGTGTATTTATCTATGCTTTTGCCTATGTATCAGATGATGAATCAAATGTGAAAGGAAGAGGCTGATGAATGAGAAAGGATTTACACTTGTTGAAATGCTAATTGTGCTCTTTATTATTTCGATCTTGCTTTTAATTACGATACCGAACGTCACGAAACATAATCAAACCATTCAGAAAAAGGGCTGTGAAGGCCTTCAAAACATGATTAAGGCACAAATGACTGCATTTGAGCTTGACCATGAAGGACAGACACCGAGTCTTGCTGATTTACAATCAGAGGGTTATGTGAAAAAGGATGCAGTTTGTCCAAATGGGAAGCACATTATTATCACTGGCGGAGAAGTTAAGGTTGAACATTAAATTAAACGAGGAGGAGGGATTTACCCTTTTAGAAAGCTTGCTTGTGTTAAGCCTCGCCTCTATCCTCTTGATCGCCGTGTTTACCACGCTTCCTCCTGCTTATGACAACACAGCTGTCCGTCAGGCGGCATGGCAGCTGAAAAACGATATTATGCTTGCACAGCAGACTGCAATTTCCCGTCATCAAAGAACAAAAATTCTCTTTCAGAGAAAAGAATATCAATTAGTTATGGGGGATACGGTAATTGAACGGCCGTATGCGACGGGACTTTCTATAGAACCGAAGACATTAAAAGACCGTTTGGAATTTAATGAGAAAGGGCACCCAAATGCAGGCGGAAAAATACGAGTAAAAGGACATGTTGCTTATGACATAACAGTTTATTTAGGGAGCGGAAGAGTCAATGTGGAGAGAAAATAAAGGTTTTTCTACAATAGAAACAATGTCTGCGCTAAGCCTGTGGCTGTTTCTGCTGCTGACAGTCGTTCCTTTATGGGACAAGCTGATAGCTGATGAAAATATGGCGGAATCTCGAGAAATCGGCTACCAAATGATGAATGAAAGCATTAGCAAATATATGATGACTGGTGAAGGAACTGAGGAGAAAACGGTTACAATGAACAATAATAACTATAAGCTAAAGTGGGAGGAGGAGGGGGAATATCAAAACGTATGCATCTCAGCAGCAGCTTATAAAGAAAAACCATTTTGCCTCAGCATTCTGCGGACAGACTGGCTATACGCTTCTTAACGTATTATTTTCGCTATCCGTCTTTTTGCTCATATCGGGATCGTTAGCTATGATCTTCCATCTGTTTTTGTCACGGCAGCAGGAACATGACGGTTTCACACAGCAAGAATGGATGATTTCGATGGAACAGATGATGAACGAGTGCAAGCAGTCACACGCAGTCAAGACAGCCGAACATGGGAGCGTGTTGATCTGTACCAATTCTTCTGGGCAAGACATACGTTTTGAAACCTATCATTCAATGATAAGAAAAAGGGTAGATGGCAAAGGGCATGTTCCGATTCTAGATGATATTGCAGCCATGAGAGCCGATATTGAAAATGGTGTTGTTTTGCTGGAAATTGAGAGTGAGAACCAAAAAGTGTATCAAACTGCTTTTCCGGTTTATCCGTATTTAGGAGGAGGGTAAATGGACAGCACGAAAGGGTTTATTTATCCCGCTGTTCTTTTTGTGTCCGCGCTTGTGCTGCTGATCGTGAACTTTACTGCTGCGCAATATATTTCACGCTGCATGTTTGAAAAGGAAACAAAAGAGTTTTACACAGGAGAGAATTTGCTTCAGAATGGCGCGCTTCTGTCAATTCGGCATGTTCTTGAGCAGCGGAAAGGCCAAAAGGATTCACAGCAGTTTCCATATGGGCAGGTTTCTTATTACATTTACGATACATCGATAAAAGAGCAAAAAGAAATCAACCTAAAAGCGTTGACGGAGTCGGGAACAGAAAGAACTGCACAGATCGTGTTTGATCAAAAACAGAAAAAACTGCTGAGCTGGACAGAATAGGGCAAAGAAAAGGGTATAAAAAAAGTCATGTGAGCCAACACTTCATAATAATTGAATGATGAGGTGATCACGTGAAAACGAATGATTATGTCAAATATATGACTCAGCAATTTGTCAAATATATAGATACTCCGAGAGATGAGCGAAAAGAACGAAAAGAGGTGCGGAAAGAAACAAAAACGCCCGCTTCACAGCATTGGTTCGGTATTTTACCCTATGGTTTCAGGCTATGGCTGAAGCGGAAAAAATAACCGCAAAACGAATAAGGTCCTTCAAAAATGGAGGACCTTATTGATATTCTTCTAATATGGCAATTTTATTAACCTTTTGGCTATAGGGATCAAATGAAATCGTCACAAATACGCCGAATTCCTTTGATCCTTCCCTCAGGGTTAAATGGTATTGCTTCACTGCTTCATCTTTTCTTTTGCGGTCCCATACTTTTTGTTTGAACAGTACCTGTGCGAGCGGGTACCTTTTTTTTGCTTCTTTTACTGCAAGCTCTTCCCATTTGGACATGTGGCGGGCGGTCACAAGCGGTGCTTCTTCTGCGTGAGCGGCAACGGTGCCGAAAACGAGAAGAGAAAGACAAATCACACATTGTTTGATCATCATGCTGTCACCCTTTCGTTGTTTATTATTACCAAATCATAATTGGCTATGCATTTAATTTTTCACATAATAATCCCAAAAATTTCAAAAAAACAAAAAGGTGAGCAATACTGAGCAAGACTTTGTAATATGATGAAAACATTCTCTTAAACGAACAAAATGAACGATTTTGGTGTTTTTCAATCGATTAAACGTTGATTATACTCTATTTGTGCAGTTCTTTAAAGAGAACGATTGTTATATCAAGTGACAGTGTTTTACAGGAGGTAAGATATGTTTCGATTGTTTCGCAATCAGCAAAAGACGAAGACGAAACTGAAAGTTTTGCTTATTTTTCAGCTTTCAGTCATTTTCAGTCTGACTGCCGCGATATGCTTACAATTTTCCGGTGATACAAGCGCTGCTTTTCATGATATTGAAACATTTGATGTCCCGCTTCAAACGTGTACAGACTTTCAGCATACAGATAAAAACTGCGATTATGATAAACGCTGGGATCAAAGTGATTTGCACTTGTCTAATCAAACGGATACGAAAGGCACTGTATGCTCACCTATTTCTCTGTTTGCTGAGCTCGAAAATACAGGCGAGGGACTTAGGAAATCAAAGTGGAAGTGGGAGCTTCATAAGCTGGAAAATGCCCGCAAACCGTTAAAGGATGGGAACGTGATCGAAAAAGGGTTCGTTTCCAAACAAATCGGCGATTCACTTTATAAAATTGAGACGAAGAAAAAAATGAAACCCGGCATTTATGCATTTAAAGTATATAAACCGGCCGGGTACCCGGCAGACGGCAGTACTTTTGAGTGGTCGGAGCCTATGACGCTTGCAAAGTGCGATGAAAAACCGACAGTGCCTAAAAAAGAAACGAAGCCGGCCGTCAAAAAGGAGAATGAAACATCACAAAAGGATATACAAGAAAAATCAAATAAAGAAGATACATCTCAAGAAACTGTAACAGAAGAAAAAGAAACTCAATCAGTTCAAAAGGAAAGCGGGGAAGAGGATGAAAAAAGCAATGAAGCTGATGAGTAATATTCTCTACGTGATCATCTTTACTCTCATTATTGTGCTGACACTTGTCGTGATTTCAACACGTTCATCCGGGGGAGAGCCGGCAGTGTTTGGATACACGCTGAAATCAGTTCTTTCAGGTTCAATGGAGCCGGAGTTCAACACAGGTTCATTAATATTGGTCAAAGAAATCACTGATGTGAAGGAGCTCCAAAAGGGGGACGTCATTACATTTATGCAGGATGCAAATACGGCGGTCACCCACAGGATTGTTGACAAAACGAAGCAAGGAGACCATTTGTTATTTAAAACAAAAGGGGACAATAACGCAGCAGCTGATTCAGCGCTTGTATCGGACGAAAATGTCCGCGCACAATATACAGGTTTTCAGCTTCCATATGCCGGCTATATGCTTCATTTTGCCAGTCAGCCGATCGGAACTGCTGTTTTACTGATTGTTCCCGGCGTGATGTTGCTGGTGTACGCTTTTGTGACGATCAGCAGTGCCATTAGAGAAATTGAAAGAAAGACTAAAGCCTTGGAAACAGATACAAAGGACAGCACCATGTCCACTTAACATCAGTTGTAAACCTGGCAACAGGTTTCGATATAATATCATTCAATAAAAGGGGAGTTTGCCATGGGTATGAAAAAGAAATTAAGTTTAGGAGTTGCTTCTGCGGCACTAGGATTAGCTTTAGTTGGCGGAGGAACATGGGCAGCATTTAACGACATTAAATCAACGGATGCTACTTTTGCGTCAGGTACGCTTGATTTATCTGCTAAAGAAAATTCAGCGAGTGTTAATCTGTCAAATCTAAAGCCGGGAGACAAATTGACGAAAGATTTCCAATTTGAAAATAACGGCTCACTTGCAATCAAAGAGGTATTAATGGCGCTGAATTACGGTGAATTTAAAGCAAACGGAGGCAGCAATACATCTGCAGAAGATTTTCTGAGCCAGTTTGAAGTGACCTTATTGACAGTTGGAAAAGAGGGCGGCAATGGATATCCGAAAAATATTATTTTAGATGATGCCAATCTCAAGGACTTGTATTTGATGTCCGCTAAGAATGATGCAGCGGCAGCTGAAAAAATCAAAAAACAAATTGACCCTAAATTCTTAAATGCAAGCGGTAAAGTCAATGTAGCAACAATTGACGGTAAAACCGCTCCTGAATATGATGGTATTCCAAAAACACCGACTGATTTCGACCAAGTTCAAATGGAAATCCAATTCAAAGACGACAAAACAAAAGATGAAAACGGGCTAATGGTCCAAAATAAATACCAAGGAAACTCCATTCAGCTTCAGTTTTCGTTTGAAGCGACACAATGGAATGGTTTGACAATCAAAAAGGAACATACTGATAAAGACGGTTACGTGAAAGAAAATGAAAAAGCGCATAGTGAGGATAAGAATTAATAGCAGCAATAAAAAGAGACGGCCCAGTATACGATATACTGGGCCGTTTCTATGTTTATTGACAAAAGAGGAGTTAGTGCCTCTGCTCAGGCACTACTCCTCTTTTTGGGATTTTCTCCATTTTTGATAATCTAAAAATTCACGAAATTGTTTTTTCGATACCCCGGATGTCATCGCATCGCGAACCAATTTCTCCCATTCACTATCTAATTGACCATCGTATTCGGTTTCATGTTTCTCATCGAGCAAAGTATGAACCGAGACGTCCAGAACAGCGGAGACTTTTTCGAGAAATTGAATGGAGGGGTTCGTTTGTAGATTTCGTTCTATTGAGCTTAAATAAGACTTCGCTACCCCAGCTTTTTCAGCTAGTTCTGATAGTGAGTAGCCTTTTTCTTTACGGTATTGTTTAATACGCTGGCCAATCAATGTCATCACCTTCCTTGTGATATTATAGCACATTCAGAAAGGATTTACGGTATGACTTCTGGCTGCCGGACCAGGATGAGCAGACTTTTTGTTTAAAAGTAAATATTTTCGTATTTCTTCCGGGCTGATATTTGCCTCTTTGGCTTTCATCATTAATTCAACCCATTCTTGATCTAATTCGAAGTGCTCTTGTTTTGCATTTTTCATGCAGTTTCTCCTCCTAAAATACTTGTTTATGTATTTCAGCCAGTCCGGCCATGACTCATTGTATGCCTTCATTGGTCTCTGGAAGTCATTTGCCATTGAAATTGCCAGAATTTTTTTCCAATATACCTTTATTATAATCGCATTTTTTCAAAAAAAACGAGAACGATGTCGAATGGTAAAAAAAGTTAGATTGAAATATTATTTTGCAGATAAAATAATCCGCCATTTTCAATTTCAACTGATATCTTTGGTTGATACAAGGCTTTCAGCGCCTGTTTTTCTAGATGATACTCTTCTGGTTTTTCTTCTATATGCTCATAAAACTTGTCAAGCAATGTCATATCATTTTTCCACCTGCTTACCGCCTGTTCTGCCCAGTCTGACGGTTCCTGCATGGCGGATTTGGCAATATAGTTTTCCATCCGCTTAAGGCCGCTTTCTGGTTTGATCATAGGCGATATGGTGAAGCAATAGTCACATATTTGAGACGTCAGTGGCAGCTGTGTCAGCTTGCTGTGAAAATCTTCAATTATGGTTCCAGAGACTAGGTGAAGACCTAGTGACAATAGCTTATCCTTTTTCATGTCGGACTGGTATGAAATCGTGACATTTATACCAAGCCAAGGCTGAAGGGGGACTTTAGCTCCGGCTGATTCAATTTTCTCATACATTCTGGTAAATCTCCCATTTTGTTTAACAGCTTTAAACATTTGAAAAAGGCGCGGTGCCCCAAAATAAATAAATTCGCCATCTAGGTCTTTTGGAGCAGATTCTTTATCTGTAATAAAAGTGATTTTCATCGGATTCGGATCGCCGCCTGTCTTCTCGCGCCAGTGCCAGTAGAAAGGGCGGTTCATGATCTGTTTGTCCATTTCAACTGTAAGCTGCACTGTCATATAGCCTGAACCTTGATCGACGATTTGGCAGCTGTTTGCCTGAAAAAAACGAAGCAGAAAATCGTGAACCTCTTGCTGTCTCACTTATAAAACCTCCTTACAGGCTAAGATCCTCTTTTTTCAGCAGGCTGCTGTTTTTTATAAGACAAAAATGAGGTTAAGTTATCCATTTTTATTTTCATTTCTTCTTCTGTTGCTGAATGGTACAAAATATCGTGCAGGTGCTCTTCAAAATTGTTCACTTGAATTTTCGTTAAAATATCATCAAGTTTGCCGACCACTTTTTCAAACAAATGAATTTTTTCATAAAGCAGCTTTAAAATATGCTCTTCCACCGTATGTTTTGTCGCCATGTTGTAAATGTGCACGTCACGCTCCTGCCCGAGCCTGTGAATTCTTCCGATTCTCTGCTCAAGACGCATCGGATTCCATGGCAGGTCATAGTTGATCATGTGATTGCAAAATTGCAGGTTGATCCCTTCGCCGCCTGCTTCAGTTGCAATCAGGACTTGGACCTTTCCGCGGAAAAGATCCTTCATCCAGTCTTTTTTCCCGCGTTTAAATCCGCCTCTGAACGGCACAGAACTGATACCGTTTTGTTGAAGAAACCATTGCAGGTAAATCTGGGTGGCCCGGTATTCTGTGAAAATGATGACCTTATCGTCTATCTTTTTGATCAGGTCAACCACTTGAAGCGCTTTAGAGTTTTGTGTCACTTGATTGATGCGGTCTATTAAAACCGAAATGGTATGTTCATCAATGGCCGGTGCTTGTTTCTCTTTTTGATCAAGCATTTTTTTCAGCGTCATATACACAGCTTCCCTGCTCGAACAGCATTCTCTTTGCAGGGTCATAATTGAGAACATGCTGGCCGGCTTATTGATGCCTTCTTTCAGGCTGGAAATTTCATCGTAAAGCGCCTGCTCTGATGGAGAAAATTCAATTGGCACTGTTTCAACATGTCGCTGTTTCCAATTCAGCCCGGTGTCATGCCGTCTGTTGCGGATCATGACTTTATTCACAAGATCTTTTAAATGCTCATGTGCTTCTAAACTGGATTTCTTTTTGGCGAACTCTTCCTGAAAGTGATTCTGACTGCCTAAATGGCCAGGCTTTAATAAGGACACCAAATTGAAAATTTCTTCGATACGGTTTTGAATTGGCGTCGCGGTAAGAAGCAGGCAATATTTTTTCACGAGATTCCGGACAAATTCATAGTTCTTCGTTTTGCTATTTTTCAGTTTGTGTGCCTCATCAATAATGACGAGATCATATGGGATTGACAGCACAATTTCACGGTGGGGCGAGCGCTTTGCAGTGTCGATTGATGAGACGACAATATCGCATTGCTCCCACACGTAGCTTTTCTTTTGTTCAACAGCCGGGATCAAAAATTTTTCCTGAAGCTCTTTGACCCACTGAGACACAAGGGAAGCGGGCACAAGGATCAAAATCTTTTTGGCTAAACCGCGAATCATATATTCTTTTAGAATCAGTCCGGCTTCAACCGTTTTCCCGAGACCCACCTCATCTGCTAAAATTGCTTTCCCGTTCATTTTTTCAACCACTTTTTGTGCTACCTCAAGCTGGTGGGGAAGCGGTGTAAAGGAAGGCAGGTATAAAGGGGCCCGTAAGCCTTCAAATTCAGGAATGGCTAATGTTTTCTGGATTTCTGCAGAGAGCTTGTACAGTTCCCAGTTCGCCCACGGGCCATCGTTTTTCAGTCTTTCAGCGAATTTTTCAGGCCATTTTGTATCATAGATTATTTCTGGATTCATTGCTTTGAAACCGCCTTTCTTATTCTTCGATTCTTAAAATGAACACTATAAGAAAAATCTGCCCAAATTGCTGTTGCCCAGCATATAGTGATGATGGTAGGATATGAGTATGTATTTGATGTAAGATATTGCTATAGTATGTCCATAACAGCATGAAAATATGAGCGAATGACAGCAAGGGGAGAGACCTGACCGAGAACATCGGGGTACAGGCGCCGAAGGAGCAAACTGCGGAGTGAATCTCTCAGGCAAAAGAACTCTTGCTCGACGCAACTCTGGAGAGTGTTTGCGCGGATGTGCAAGCCACCAAAGGGGACGTCTTTGCGTATGCAAAGTAAACTTTCAGGTGCCAGGACAGAGAACCTTCATTTTACATGAGGTGTTTCTCTGTCCTTTTTTGTATGTTTTTTAGCCGCGCCGTTGAAAAAGGGGAGGAATTCGATGCTGAAAAGAACGCCGTTATTTGAACTGTATAAGGAATATGGAGGGAAAACGATTGATTTCGGGGGCTGGGAGCTTCCAGTTCAATTTTCTTCTATAAAAAAGGAACACGAGGCTGTCCGAACTGCGGCCGGGCTGTTTGATGTATCTCATATGGGAGAAATCGAAGTGTCCGGAAAAGACAGTCTGCCTTTTTTGCAAAGACTGATGACAAATGATATTTCCGCGTTAACGTCAGGCCGTGCGCTGTATACGGCGATGTGCTATCCGGATGGCGGAACCGTCGATGATTTGCTTATCTATCAAAAAGGAGAGAACCGCTATCTGCTTGTCATAAATGCTTCTAATATAGATAAAGATCTGGAGTGGATGAAAGAGCATGTAACAGGTAATGTACAGATTGACAATCAGTCAGATCAAATCGTGCTCTTGGCTGTACAGGGGCCGAAAACAGAAACGATTTTAAAAACGCTAACGTCTGCAGATCTGTCTGCATTAAAGCCGTTTACATTTATTGATGAGGCAGATATCAGCGGCTGCAAAGCACTCATTTCGCGCACCGGCTATACGGGAGAGGACGGGTTTGAAATTTACTGCCGTGCTCATGATGCCATGTATTTGTGGAAAGAAATCATGGGTGCGGGTGAGGAACATGGATTAATTCCATGCGGTCTTGGTGCACGTGATACGCTCCGGTTTGAAGCGAAGCTCCCGCTCTACGGCCAGGAGCTGACCCGGGATATTACACCGATTGAAGCAGGTATTGGCTTTGCCGTAAAGCACAAAAAAGAATCTGACTTTTTTGGTAAGTCAGTATTGAGTGAACAGAAAGAAAACGGAGCGAAGCGAAAGCTTGTCGGACTCGAAATGACCGAAAAAGGGATACCGCGGTACGGATATGAAGTGTTCCATAATGGCAAGTCTGTCGGAAAGGTGACAACCGGCACGCAGTCACCGACATTAGGGAAAAACGTCGGCCTTGCCCTAATTGCTGCGGAAGCGAGTGAAATCGGGACAGTCGTAGAGGTGGAGATTCGCAAAAAATTAGTGAAAGCAAAGGTTGTCAAAACACCATTTTATAAACGCTAATATTTTTTCTTGGGGAGAGGAGTCAACACATGAAGCACCGTTATTTGCCTGCAACAGAAGAGGATAAACAGGAAATGCTTGCCGTTATCGGCGTAAGCGGCATCGATGAATTATTTGCTGATATACCGGAAAACGTCAGATATAAAAAAGAGTATCAAATCAAAAAAGCGAAATCAGAAACGGAATTAACAAGAGAACTGACAAAGCTGGCCTCTAAAAATCGTGATACGGTACAACACGCGTCTTTCTTAGGAGCAGGTGTATATGATCACTATCAGCCTGTCATTGTGGATCATGTCATTTCCCGCTCTGAGTTTTATACGGCGTATACACCTTATCAGCCGGAAATTTCACAGGGGGAGCTTCAGGCTATTTTTGAATTCCAAACGATGATTTGTGAACTAACAGGAATGGATATTGCCAACTCCTCTATGTATGATGGCGGAACTGCCTTGGCGGAAGCGGCAATGCTTGCTTCAGGCCACACGAAAAAGAAAAAAATCGTTGTGTCAAAAACCGTGCATCCTGAATCGAGAGAAGTGCTGAAAACGTACGCAAAAGGTCAATATATTGAAGTCGTTGAAGTTCCCGCTGCAGATGGCGTTACCGATCTTGATGCTTTGCGCCAAACCGTTTGCGAGGACACAGCCGCCGTGATCGTTCAGTACCCGAATTTTTTTGGCCGGGTCGAGCCGTTACAGGATATTGAGCCTATCGCTCATCAAGGAAAATCCATGTTTATTGTGTCAGCCAACCCGCTTGCGTTAGGTCTCCTTACTCCGCCGGGCAAGTTTCAGTCTGATATCGTCGTCGGTGATGCGCAGCCTTTCGGCATTCCTTCAGCATACGGCGGCCCGCATTGCGGCTTTTTTGCCGTCACCAAAAAATTAATGAGAAAAGTGCCAGGCCGCCTCGTCGGACAAACGGAAGACGAAAACGGAAAAAGAGGCTTTGTGCTTACTTTACAAGCCAGGGAGCAGCATATCCGACGAGATAAAGCGACATCAAATATATGCTCGAACCAAGCTTTAAATGCGCTGGCAGCTTCTGTCGCCATGACTGCTCTCGGAAAAAATGGCGTAAAAGAAATCGCCCGCCAAAATCTCTTAAAAGCCAACTATGCAAAGCAAGAAGCAAAAAAAGCTGGCCTTACCGTTATGTTTGACGGACCGATGTTTAATGAATTTGTCATCAAACTGGATGAACCGGTGAAAGCTGTGAACCAGCGTTTGGTGGCAAAAGGCATCATCGGCGGATATGATCTTGGGCTGACGTATCCTGAGATGGACTGTCATATGCTGATTGCTGTAACGGAGCTGAGAACAAAAGAAGAAATCGACGCACTCATTCAGGAATTGGGGGATCGCCATGAGTAATCAGGATCAGGCACTTATTTTTGAGCTTTCCAGAGAAGGCCGTATCGGCTACAGTCTGCCAGAACTCGATGTACCGGAAATCGAATTGGAGGATCTATTGTCAGACACCTATATTCGTGCCGAGGACGCAGAGCTGCCGGAGGTGTCCGAGCTGGATATTATGCGCCATTATACAGCGCTGTCCAAACGTAATCACGGAGTGGATTCCGGCTTTTACCCGCTCGGTTCTTGCACAATGAAATACAATCCGAAAATAAATGAAAAAATCGCGCGAATTCCCGGTTTTGCTGCGATTCATCCTCTTCAGGATGAAGACACGGTGCAAGGCGCTTTAGAGCTTTTATATGATTTAAGCAAGCACCTTGAGGAAATAACGGGAATGGATGAGGTTACGCTACAGCCCGCTGCCGGGGCGCATGGCGAATGGACGGGGCTGATGATGATCCGCGCCTATCATGAAGCGCGCGGGGATTTCAAGCGGACGAAGGTCATTGTTCCTGATTCCGCTCACGGGACGAATCCTGCTTCAGCGACAGTAGCAGGCTTTGAAACGGTTACGGTGAAATCAAATGAAAATGGGCTTGTCGATCTGGAGGATTTAAAAAGAGCGGTGAATGAAGAAACTGCTGCTCTTATGCTGACGAATCCGAACACGCTCGGCTTGTTTGAAGAACAGATCACCGAGATGGCGGAAATTGTTCACCAAGCGGGGGGGAAACTGTACTATGACGGCGCTAATTTAAATGCGGTTTTAAGCAAAGCGAGACCGGGAGACATGGGATTTGATGTGGTGCACCTCAACCTGCATAAAACATTCACTGGCCCTCATGGCGGCGGCGGTCCCGGATCAGGCCCTGTCGGCGTAAAGAAAGATCTGATTCCTTATTTGCCAAAACCAGTTTTAATCAAAAAGGAAGGGCACTTTACATTTGATTATGACCGCCCTGACTCGATCGGCCGCGTGAAGCTGTATTACGGCAACTTCGGCATCAATGTCAGAGCGTATACGTATATCCGCTCCATGGGGCCTGACGGATTAAAGGCTGTTACTGAGAACGCAGTGTTAAACGCGAACTATATGATGAGAAAGCTCGCGCCTTATTACGATCTTCCGTTTGACCGTCATTGCAAGCATGAATTTGTATTGTCAGGAAAGCGGCAGAAAAAGCTGGGAGTGCGTACGCTAGATATTGCAAAACGGCTGCTCGATTTTGGCTATCATCCGCCTACGATTTATTTCCCGCTTAATGTTGAAGAATGTATCATGATTGAGCCGACAGAGACGGAATCAAAGGAAACACTGGATGCGTTTATCGACGCTATGATTCAAATCGCAAGGGAAGCGGAGGAGAATCCGGAACTCGTCCAGGAGGCGCCGCATACGACGATTGTAAAAAGAATGGATGAAACAAAAGCGGCGAGACACCCGGTGCTCAGGTATGAGAAGGAAGAGAGATAAATAAAAACAGCTGTCTATTACAGACAGCTGTTTTGCTTTATTTCTTCGCTTTAATCTTTCCGCCCCATTTTTTAAAGCCGCCTTTTAGGTTGTAAATCTCAGTGCAGCCGTTTTTGCGCAGGGTTTGTGCCGCGCGTCCACTGCGGACACTGTTTTGGCAGTATAGATAGACAGGCTTGTCCGGACGGATTTCATTTTTTCTCTGTTTCAGCTGGGAAAGCGGAATGTTGCGGGCCCCTAAAATATGTCCGCCCTCAAACTCATTCGGTTCACGAACGTCAATGAGTTGCGCTTTTCGGTAACCCGCGCGAAATTCTTCTTCCGTAAGTGTTTTCATAATTCGCTGCTGATAAACATATGAAGCAATCATATAGACGATAAACGCAGCAAAAATAATCAAAACGATCATATTAGACAATGTGATTCTACTCCTTTAGCATATAAAATCAAAACCCTGCTTCATAAAAACAAGGCCATAGAGCCGTTTTCGACAAATACTATTATAGTAAAGCACAGCGCGATTGTCATCCATAATGGAACTAAAATATTTTCATTTTCCCGGCAGTTTGATAAACTGATTCTATTAAAACGGTAAGGAAGGTCTCAAAATGGAAAAAGAAACTTGGCGGTTTATAGACTCAGGCAATGCAAGTCCTGCATTCAATATGGCGCTTGATGAAGCGCTTTTATATTGGCACAGCGAAAAGAAAATTCCCCCGGTTATCCGTTTTTACGGCTGGAATCCGGCGACTCTTTCTGTAGGGTATTTTCAAAATATTAAAAAGGAAATCAATTTTGAAGCAGTACATAAGTATAATCTCGGTTTCGTCAGACGCCCGACCGGCGGGCGAGGTGTGCTGCACGATCAGGAATTGACATACAGCGTGATTGTTTCGGAAGAGCATCCTGAAATGCCAGCGACTGTCACTGAGGCATACCGGGTCATATCAGAAGGCATACTCCAAGGCTTTAGAAATCTTGGTCTGGACGCATACTTTGCCATCCCGAGAACCGAAAAAGAAAAAGAAAGCTTAAAAAATCCGCGGTCATCCGTTTGTTTTGACGCGCCTTCGTGGTATGAACTGGTGGTCGAGGGACGCAAGGTGGCGGGAAGCGCGCAAACGAGACAAAAAGGCGTGATTCTTCAGCACGGCTCCATTCTGCTTGATTTAGATGAGGACAAGCTGTTCGATCTGTTCTTGTATCCGAGTGAAAGAGTCAGAGAGCGGATGCAGCGCAATTTCAAAAATAAAGCGGTTGCCATTAATGAACTCACCGATAAGCGGGTGACGATGGATGAGGCCCGTAAAGCCTTTAAAGAAGGGTTTGAAACAGGCCTTAACATTCATTTGGAGCCGTACGAACTGTCTCAGGAAGAGCTTGATTTTGTTCATCACTTGGCAGAAACAAAATACACCTCAGATGAATGGAATTATAAGCGGTAAAAAGGGCATTTGTCCCGCGGAGCATCCTTGTTTTTTCAAGTTCATTAGTGTAAACTTGTAATGGTTTATAAAGTTAAGGTGCTTTTTGGGAGGGTTTCGATGACAACACCAAGTATGGAAGATTATATTGAACAGATTTATATGCTGATTGAAGAAAAAGGATATGCACGGGTTTCCGATATCGCGGAAGCATTGGCAGTCCATCCCTCCTCTGTAACAAAAATGGTTCAAAAACTAGATAAAGACGAATATTTAATTTATGAAAAATATCGCGGTCTCGTGTTAACGTCTAAAGGGAAAAAAATAGGCAAACGGCTAGTATACAGACATGAATTGCTTGAGCAGTTTTTAAGAATCATTGGTGTTGATGAAGAGAAAATATATAACGATGTTGAAGGAATCGAACATCATTTAAGCTGGAACAGCATTGATCGCATCGGGGATCTTGTTCAATACTTTGAAGAAGATGATGCCCGTAAAAAAGATCTGAAATCAATCCAAAAGAAATCAGAACATCATAATCAGTAAAAAGGCGGTCTCAAAGGAGGCCGTCTTTTTTGATGCGCTGCGCCTCGCGTCATTCGTTGGTCTATTTCTTCGCGTGTTTTCTTAAAATGATAGTAAACGATCGGATGAAGGGGGAGAGAATGAGATGTATATTGACGGTGTGTTTTCCGGCGGAGGAGTAAAAGGCATTGCGCTGGCAGGCGCTTATGAAGTGCTTGAGGAAAAAGGCTTCCGCTTTAAAAGGGTTGCGGGTACAAGCGCTGGCGCAATTATTGCCGCTTTCATTGCGTCAGGTTACACCAGTAAGGAAATCCACGCTTTGATTAAAGAAGTGGACGGAGAGAAATTGCTGGACCAGCGATACTCATTTCTCCCCTTAAAGATGCTCCAGTGGGTGTCCATCTACTGGCGTCTCGGCTTATACAAAGGCGACACGATAGAAAAATGGATTGCTGATCTGTTAAGAGCGAAAGGCATAAGGGTTTTCGGTGATTTACAGAAAGGGTCTCTGCGACTGATCGCTTCTGATCTGACAAACGGCACCATGATTGTTTTGCCGGACGATTTGGTCCGTTACGGGTTAAATCCCGATATGTTTCCTGTTGCCAGAGCAGTAAGAATGAGCTGCAGCATTCCGTATTTCTTTGAACCGATAAAATTAAAAACGGACAAAGGCACCGCCACGGTAGTTGACGGAGGAGTGTTAAGCAATTTTCCAATCTGGCTGTTTTCAAAGGAAAGAAAGCGCCCAGTGATCGGTGTAACGCTTGCGCCGCGTGAAAGAGAGCGTCCGAAAAAAAATATCCGCAACGCTTTCGAACTGTTTGGCGCCCTGTTTGAAACGATGAAGGATGCACATGACGCAAGGCATATTGCGTCACGCTATGAACAAAACATCATTTTTCTGCCGGTTGACGACGTAATGGCGACCGATTTTCATTTAACACAACAAAAAAAACTAGCCCTGATTGAGCTAGGTAAAAGACGGACAGAGCAGTTCTTAAAACAGTGGACCTATTAAAAAAGCGCTCTGTTTTTCTTTTTATTTTTTTTCCCTTCTATAACAGTCAGTTGAGTCTGGCTTTTTTTCTTGAGAATCATCGGCTTAGGCTTGCTGGCGCTCGGAACGCTTCGCAGGTGGCTGACACGTCCCTTATGTCCGGCGCGGTGCTTTGCTTTTTGTTCTTTCATCCGGCGCCGTGATTGTTTCGCCGCTTTTTTGAATGCTGCTCCTTCGCTGCCTGCATTTCGATTCATTACATATTTCACAATAAAATAAATAATGATACCTGCCACGATGACGGTTACCGCCATTTTTGCCATTTCTCCGGGAGTGGTTACCAACATATAGAGGAAACCGAACGCTCCCAGCGCAATTAATACAGCAATAATAGGTTGTACACGATGATTCATAACTGTCCACCTCCGAAAGTAATAGCAGGGCAACGGATACTAGATGACGTTGTGAGAAGGCTTCTGATTTTGTCCAGACATTTCTTCGAGTCTGAGAAGCTCGTTAAAGCTTTCGATGGCAACTTCAACCTGGTCATCCTTAGGTTCTTTTGTTGTTAACAGCTGAAGCCAGAGGCCCGGGTAGCCAAGGAATTTCAGTCCGGGAATATCACGAACTTTATTTGTCAGCTGCAGAACTTCAAAGGATATGCCGAGTACGACCGGTATCAGTGCAACACGATCTATAACACGCAGCCAAAGCGGATCTGTCGGAACAAGCAAATAGACAAACATGCCGACAATAATCGTAAATAAAATAAAGCTTGATCCGCAGCGGTAATGAAGCCGGGACTGGTTTTGAACATTCTCCACTGTAATTGGCAAATTCTGTTCATAACAGTTTATGACTTTATGTTCGGCTCCATGATATTGAAACACTCTTTTAATGAGCGGCGTCATGGACAAAAAATAAATGTAACCGAGCAGCAAAATCAATTTAAACAGGCTTTCAACCGCAATCTGAGTGATGTCCGATGAAAAAATCGGCCTTGTCAGTTCAGCTAAGAAAACAGGAACCAATGTAAATACGAATTTACTGAACAAAAATGATAAGACGCCGATTACCGCGAGGCTGAGATACATAGACAGCCCGGAGGCTTTTTTTTCTTCCTGCTCAAGTGTCTCGTCTTCAGATGGATCGAGCCCGTAACGTTCGCTTGAAAAATTCAAATGCTTTGTGCCATTTGCGCTCGCTTCAATAATGGCCGCGATCCCCCGTAAAAACGGTATCTTTTTCACGATGTTCAGTTTCGGATTGTGTTTGCGGGGAAGCTTAAAGAAGTCAATGCTTCCATCCGTTCTTCTAATAGCCGTAACGTAATGATGCTTTCCGCCAAACATAACGCCTTCCACAACTGCCTGCCCGCCGTAAGCGGGCGGAGTTTTATGTTTTGACATATTATCAACCTGCCTATTTCTTTAGGATTGCTAACCATTTCCTTTCACTCTATTGTACAGGAAACAGCGCTAAACCTCTAGATTGACAGGCTGAAAAATTGTCATAGCCTTGCTTTTTCTACATGCATTATACCCGTTATTTTCAAATTTTACTCGCTGCTGCCAAAAAGTGTGAGCTTTTTTATTGACATTTTATTTTTTGGGCACACTTTAACTGGAGGTGCCATGATGACAAGCGAAAAAGATACAGAACAAGATCAACAATTGAATGAGAAGCAAGGACCGCCTGTTCCGATGGCCGGAAGGGTGGCGGCAACAGGTTTTTGCGGAGGCGTATTATGGAGTTTCATTGCTTATATAGCGTATTTATTTCATTTTTCCGAAATCAGTCCGAATATGATTTTGCAGCCATTTGTGCTAGGGGAGTGGAAAAAACATGGACTGGGAACCGTAATCAGCATTATTTTGATCGGAATTCTTTCAATTGGCGCAGCGTTTCTTTATTATCTTCTATTGAAACGTTTAAAAACAATGTGGCCAGGGGTTTTATACGGCTTGCTGCTTTGGCTGATCGTGTTTTTTGTTTTTAATCCGATTTTTCCTGATGTTCGCGCGGTGACCGAACTGAAAGCAGATACAGTTATTACGACCATTTGCATCTATTTGCTTTACGGGCTGTTTGTTGGTTATTCTATTTCATTTGAATACAATGAGCTGAATTCGGAAAAGCTGGCACGTGCGTTGGGAACACATAGAGAATAGTGTATTATCCTTTTGCAGTATGATAAAATGTTCACGAGAAGTGAACATTTTTTACATGAGAAACCCTCGCGAAAAGGAGAGATTCATGTGCCTCATTTTTTAATTTTGAACGGGCCGAATGTCAATCGGCTGGGGAAGCGTGAACCGGAGGTATTCGGCCGCCAGACACTGACCGATATTGAAACAGATCTTTTTCAATTTGCAGAAGCCTTACATATCCAGCTTACTTTCTTTCAGTCTAATCACGAAGGTGATTTGATAGATGCGATACACGAGGCTGAGGAGCAATACGGCGGGATTGTTCTGAACCCTGGAGCCCTGAGTCATTACAGCTATGCGATCAGGGATGCTGTTTCAAGCATCAGTCTTCCTGTGGTTGAGGTGCATTTATCAAACTTATACGCCAGGGAGGAATTCAGGCATCAGTCGGTTATCGCTCCGGTTGCGAAAGGGCAGATTGTCGGTCTTGGAGCGGAAGGCTACAAGCTTGCTGTTCGCTACTTATTAAGCCAGCAAGGGGGAGAATAAAGATGAAGCTAGAGAAAATAAGAAACCTGTTTGGACAGCTGGGGATTGACGGAATGCTGATAACAAGCAGCACAAATGTACGCTATATGACCGGATTTACAGGTTCCGCGGGCTTGGCTGTTATATCAGGTGACAGGGCAGCGTTTATTACGGATTTTCGCTATACAGAGCAGGCGAAGGTTCAGGTAAAGGGCTTTGAGATCATTGAACATGGAGGCAGCTTGATTCAGACCACTGCCGACACGGTTGAAGCGTTCGGCATCAAGCGCCTCGGCTTTGAGCAGAACAGCATGACATACGGCACATACGCCTCGTACAGCGCGGTTATCAGTAAGGCTGAATTAGTGCCTGTGGCTGAATCCGTAGAAAAGTTGCGCTTGATTAAGTCTAGTGAAGAGATTAAGATATTAGAGGAAGCTGCGAAGATTGCAGATGATGCCTTCAGACATATCTTGACGTTTATGAAACCCGGCATTTCTGAAATTGCTGTTGCCAATGAGCTGGAGTTTTATATGAGAAGCCAGGGAGCTGACAGCTCTTCTTTTGATATGATTGTCGCCTCGGGCCTTCGGTCAAGCCTTCCGCACGGTGTGGCCAGTGACAAACTGATTGAAAGTGGAGACCTTGTTACGCTTGATTTCGGAGCTTATTATAAAGGATATTGTTCTGATATTACCCGTACGGTCGCTGTAGGTCAGCCCAGTGATCAATTGAAGGAGATTTATCAGGTCGTATTTGATGCTCAGGCGCTTGGCGTCGCACATATTAAGCCGGGGATGACAGGAAAAGAGGCTGACGCCCTTACAAGGGATCACATTGCTGCAAAAGGCTACGGTGAATATTTCGGCCATTCAACCGGGCACGGGCTCGGCATGGAAGTTCATGAATCGCCGGGATTGTCCGTCAGATCTTCAGCTATCCTTGAACCGGGCATGGTGGTCACAGTGGAGCCGGGCATTTACATACCAGAAACAGGCGGTGTCCGCATAGAAGATGACATCGTGATTACAGAAAACGGCAACAGGACAATCACCCATTCCCCAAAAGAACTTATTATTTTGTGATTGGAATATAGGAGGACATTAAACATGATTTCAGTTAACGATTTCCGTACAGGATTAACAATCGAAGTAGATGGCGGCATTTGGCGCGTCGTTGACTTCCAGCACGTAAAACCTGGTAAAGGTGCGGCGTTTGTCCGCTCTAAACTTCGCAACCTTCGCACTGGCGCGATTCAGGAAAAAACTTTCCGCGCTGGTGAAAAAGTAGCGAAAGCGCAAATCGAAACAAAAACAATGCAATACCTATATGCAAACGGAGATCAGCACGTATTTATGGATACTTCTTCTTATGAGCAGCTTGAACTGAGCGCGACTCAAATCGAAGAGGAATTAAAATACCTGCTTGAAAACATGTCTGTGCATATCATGATGTACCAAGATGAAACGCTCGGTATCGAACTTCCAAACACAGTTGAGCTGAAAGTTGTTGAAACTGAACCTGGCATTAAAGGTGATACAGCATCAGGCGGTACAAAACCTGCGAAAACTGAAACAGGCCTTGTTGTAAACGTGCCGTTCTTTGTGAATGAAGGCGACACACTTGTTGTCAATACATCAGACGGTTCTTACGTTTCAAGAGCATAGAAAGAAAAAAGAAGTCTGTTCCCAAATGGGAGCAGGCTTTTTTTGTGCCCAAAAACAGAATCTTTCTTTTATACGAAAATGACAAGACTACTTCCGCAAGCTAGAGCATATCCTATAAAAAAATGGGAGGTTGGGAGAGTGCTATGAAATTTTTACTTGGAAATATCAATTCTACTGTTTTAACAATGGCCGGATTGCGAGTATTATCCTCTATGATTGAACTGACGGCAGCGATTATCATGCTTGTAACAAATGATGTCCGGAAGGCGGTTGTGGTTAACAGCATTCTCGCTATTGTCGGTCCGCTGATTTTTATCATCACCATGACTGTTGGAATCTATCAAATTGCCGGACAGCTGTCGTATGCAAAGCTAATTCTGATTTTTACGGGTGTTGTTTTGATTTTGGCGGGTGTTCATAAATAAAGAGAGGCTTGTCATAAAGTCTGCCTTACATCATACATTTTAAAGAAGCCAATCGGTAGAAAGGAGGAGGCTCTGTTGAATGAAATCGCTGAGGTTCTCCCTGAATCCATGAAAAACGCCCTTTCTGAAATACCGGAACAACAATGGCTGGAAATCGAAGAAGTCAGAATTCGGGTCAACCGCCCTGTTGAATTGATTCGAAAAGGACAACCTGTTTTTTTGTCCTATGCCGGCACGGTCGAGGATGCCCATCTGATCCTCAGCCGGCTCAGCAACTATAGTATGTATACGCTCGAAGAAGAGCTGAGGAAAGGGTATGTCACGATCAGAGGCGGTCACAGAGTCGGACTGGCAGGCAGAGTCATCACGGAAAACGGAGGTGTGAAAGGCCTCCGTGACATCACATCTTTTAATATACGAATTGCCCGGCAAAAGCTGGGGATTGCGGAGCCGCTGCTTCCATTCTTATATCGAGAAAGCTGGCTGAATACGCTGATTATCGGTCCGCCGCAAACCGGTAAAACAACACTTCTTCGGGATCTTGCGAGACTCTCGAGCACCGGCAAAAACCATATGTTGCCCGTAAAGACAGGAATCGTCGACGAACGGTCAGAAATTGCCGGATGCCTGCGCGGCATTCCGCAGCATCAATTTGGACAGAGGATTGACGTATTAGACGCCTGTCCAAAGGCTGAGGGGCTGATGATGATGATTCGATCCATGAGCCCTGAGGTGATCATTGTCGATGAAATCGGGCGCATTGAAGATACAGATGCACTTCTTGAGGCGCTGCATGCAGGTGTTTCAGTAATCGTCTCGGCGCATGGCTGGAGCCTATCCGACCTGATGAAGCGTCCTTCATTGAAGCGTTTGTGGGAAGAAAGAGCCTTTGACTGCTATTTGGAATTATCGAGAGCAAAGGGACCGGGTACAGTAAGCCGCATTTATGACAAAGACGGAAATGTGTTGTCTGGGACGATGGGCGTGAAGACATGCTGAAGCTGCTGGGTGCTGTATTCATTGTGGTGGCGACAACATGGACAGGTTTTGAGATGGCGAAGATTTACACAGAACGGCCGCGGCAAATCCGCCAGCTGCGTGCGGCGCTCCAATCCCTCGAGGCTGAAATCATGTACGGCCATACACCGCTTCATATTGCTTCACAGCAGATTGCCAAGCAGCTGGCACAGCCTGTTTCAGCTCTTTTTATCACGTTCAGTGATCAGCTGGACAAAGGAAGTGATTCTGCGAAAACGGCGTGGGAGCAAAGCTTAAAGAAGGTGTGGGACACCATGTCTTTGAAAAAAAGCGAATATGAAGTGCTGAAGCAATTTGGTGAGACGCTCGGGATTCATGATCGAATCTCGCAGCAAAAGCACATCAAGCTGGCGCTGACACATTTGGAAGCCTCGGAAGCGGATGCTGAGCAGGCACAAGCGAAAAATGAAAAAATGATAAAAAGTTTGGGCTTTTTAGCGGGCTTGTTACTCATTCTTCTATTGATGTAAACGTGAGGGGAGCAAAAATAAAATGGGAGTAGACGTGAATGTCATATTTCAAATCGCCGGAGTGGGAATCGTGGTTGCATTTTTACACACGATTTTGGATCAGATGGGCAAAAAAGAATACGCCCAGTGGGTGACGCTGTTAGGTTTTATCTATATTTTATTTATGGTCGCAACGATTGTAGATGACCTTTTTAAAAAGATAAAAGCTGTGTTTTTATTCCAAGGATAGGGGGGCTTGCAGATTGACATTGTTCAAATTGTAGGTTTAGGGCTGATCGCCACCTTCCTTTCTTTGATTGTAAAAGAACAAAAGCCGACTTTTGCGTTTTTAATCGTCGTGTTTGCCGGATGTGCCATTTTTCTTTATTTGGTAGACCAAATCTACGATATTATTCGAATGATAGAGAAAATCGCGATTAATGCAAACGTCAACATGGTCTATGTTGAAACCATTTTAAAGATTATCGGAATTGCCTATATTGCTGAATTCGGGGCGCAGCTCACAAAAGATGCCGGACAAGGGGCCATCGCCTCGAAAATAGAATTGGCGGGGAAAATTTTAATTCTCGTTATGGCTGTGCCTATTTTAACCGTCATTATCGAAACGATTCTCGGACTTATACCTTCTATGTCATAACCGAAAGGAGGCGGTAGATTGAAGCGTTTTCAATGGGCTTTGCTTCTGGCCGTGCTGATCATAGCAGGCCGTGCAGACATTGTACAAGCAGCCGGTGACGCCGAACAAACGGAAGACCATGCTGAAACGGCTGAGCAATTAGCGGAAAGGACAGCGGCCTCGCTTGAAACAGACAAGATTAGTGAATTTTGGAATGACATCATGACAGAGTACGGCGGACTGCTGCCGGAAAGTCAAAAAGGCAGCATAATTGAGTTTATCAATGGCGATAAATCATTTTCACCGCAAGAATGGCTGAAAGCTCTCTTTTCTTATTTGTTTCATGAAGTGCTTGCCAACGGAAAGCTGTTGGGCACATTGATTTTGCTCACGATATTTTGCGTTATCCTGCAGCTTCTGCAAAATGCATTTCAACAAAGCACCGTCAGTAAGGTCGCTTACTCAATTGTGTACATGGTGCTGATTATCCTTGCGCTAAACAGTTTTCATGTGGCAATCAATTATGCGACAGAGGCCATTCAGACGATGACCAGCTTTATCCTAGCGCTCATTCCGCTCCTCTTAGCGCTTTTGGCTTCCTCAGGCGGAGCTGTATCTGCAGCCTTCTTTCATCCTGTTATCCTCTTTCTGATGAACACGAGCGGTCTTTTGATTCAGAATATTGTCATGCCGCTCATTTTCTTATCAGCGATTCTGAGCATTGTCAGCACAATGACCGAACAATATAAAGTAACGCAGCTGGCCAACCTGCTTAGAAATATCGCCATCGGGGCGCTCGCCGTCTTTCTCACCATCTTTCTCGGTGTCATCTCTGTTCAGGGAGCCTCGGCTGCAGTGACAGACGGCATTACGCTCAGGACGGCTAAATTTATAACCGGAAACTTTATTCCTGTGCTTGGCCGAATGTTTACAGACGCGACAGATACAGTGATCAGCGCTTCCTTACTGCTGAAAAATACAGTAGGGATTCTCGGAGTCGCTATTTTGATCTGTATTGCGGCTTTTCCGGCAATCAAAGTGCTTTCCCTCGCTTTTATTTATAAGCTAGCAGCCGCGATTCTTCAGCCGCTTGGAGGCGGGCCCGTCATAACCTGCCTCGACGTCATCAGCAAAAGCGTCATTTATATTTTTGCAGCTCTCGCCATTGTGTCTCTCATGTTTTTTTTAAGCCTTACCGTCATAATCACAGCCGGAAACCTCACGATGATGATGAAATAAAGGAGGCTGGCGGATGAGTTTTTTAACTGAATGGCTTACCACCATCGTGTTGTTTATCCTATTTGCAATTGTGATTGATATGCTGCTGCCAAGCTCTAGCATGCAAAAGTACGCAAAAATGGTAGTCAGCCTGCTCTTAATTGTCGTCATGCTCACGCCGATTTTTAAGCTTTTCAACACAGACCCTGCAGTCATCTTTGAATATCTTACAAAAAACGGGCAGTCAGAGTCTGCCGACATAAAAAATCAAATCAATTCAAAAAAAATAGAAATACAAGCTTCCCAGCGTGCATATATTTTAGAAGAAATGGCTGTCCAACTAAAAAAGAAAGCGGAGGAGAGATTCAGTCATGATGAATACAAAGTAGGCAACATCAAACTCACGGCAGGAGAAAAGGTAGATTCAGAAGAGGATATTCAAACAATCAGCGTGTATATGGCCCCGTCTTCTGAAAAAACGGTCCAAACGGTCGCGCCGGTCCACATTGATACAGATCATGCATACGTAACGAAAGAAGCAGCCGAACAAAAAGAAGCCAAACAGATCCAGTCACAGCTCGCGGACATTTGGGAAATCGGAAGTGAGAAAATTACGGTTCATATGGAAGGCGGGGAGAGTGTCGGCAATGAATAAAAACGGATTATGGAATGTATTGAAAAAGCAGTTTCTTCCGGGGCAAACGAAGGACGGTGAAAAACCGAAGCTGACCAAATATCATTACTTTCTGTTCGTTTTTGTTCTCGGAGTTTCCTTTATGCTTGTCAGCCAGCTGTTTTCTTCACCTGAGAAAACAGAAAACGCCAAAACGATAACGCCAGTATCATCACAAGATACCAAAGACAGCAAAGAGAAAACAGCCGAAGTGTTTAAAGCCTCAAAATCTGATGAACCTAAGGACTCGATCGATGATTATGAAAAAGAATACGAAAATCAGCTGAAAGAAATTCTTGAAACGATCATAGGTGTGGACGATGTCTCTGTAGTCGTGAATGTTGATGCAACGTCGCTGAAAGTATACGAAAAAAACAAATCAAACAAAAATACAACCACTGAAGAAACAGACAAAGAAGGCGGAACAAGAAGCGTTACAGACCAGACATCAGAAGAAGAAATCGTCATGATCAAAAACGGCGATAAGGAAACACCAGTCGTCGTCCAAACGAAAAAGCCTGATATACGCGGTGTACTCGTTGTTGCTCAAGGAGTGGACAACGTTCAAATAAAACAAACCATTATTGAAGCGGTGACACGGGTCCTGGATGTTCCAAGCCACCGGGTTGCGGTTGCCCCTAAAAAAATAAAGGAGGATTCATAAATGCTCAAAAAACAAACCGTTTGGCTATTAACAATGCTCAGTCTTGTCGTGGTGTTAAGCGTCTACTATATCATGTCGCCGGAAAGCAAAAATGCCGTGCAAATGCAAAGTGAAAAAAGCGCGTCTGACAGCGGAGAGGTCGCAACTGAAAAAGCGCCTCCCAAGCAAGACACAAAGGAAAAAAACGGTACAGAAACTGAAACAGAAAAAGAGGATGGAACAAAGGGCACAAAAGATTCATCAGCAGACAAGGAGACATCCGCTGAAGCTAGTGAAAAAGGAACTGTTGTAACAGAAACAGCCGATGATGATCTGTTCACGACGTACCGTCTTGATTTAGAAGATGCCAGAAGCAAAGAAAGAGAAGAACTGAATGCCATTGTGTCAAGCGATGATGCAACAGCAAAGGAAAAGAGCGAAGCATATGATAAAATGACGGCTCTCAGTGAAGTGGAAGGAACAGAAAAACAGCTGGAAACGCTTATTAAAACACAAGGCTACGAAGACGCGCTCGTCAATGCTGAAGGAGATAAAATCAACATTACAGTCAAATCAGACAAACACTCCAAATCGAAGGCGACAGCCATTATAGACCTTGTGGCAAAAGAAATCAAAACAATGAAAGACGTCGCTGTCACATTTGAACCATCCAAGTAAAAAAGAGGAAAAACACGCCCGCTTAAACAGCGGGCTTTTTGGCGTGCCAATCATATTAGAGTTGAATTCAAAAGTCCGCTCCTGTAAGATGAACATAGTATGTACTTTTAGTAGTAACCTATAAAAAAGAAATTTCATACATAGGAGTGCGATTGAATGTTAAATATGAAAGAAATCCACGAGCTGATTAAAGCAATTGACGAGTCTACAATTGACGAATTCGTATATGAAAATGAAGGTGTATCCTTAAAACTGAAAAAACATGAAGCAGGCACTGTTCAAGTCATGCAGCAGGCGCCGGCAGCACCTGTACAGGCACAGGCTCCGCAGGCAGTTCAGCCGCAAGCGCAGCAAGCAGCGCCGGCACCTGCCCAAGAAGAAACTAAGCAAGATGAGAATCTGCATAAAATCACTTCACCAATGGTAGGAACATTTTATGCATCTTCATCTCCGGAAGCTGGCCCGTATGTAACGGCTGGTTCAAAAGTAAATGAAAACACAGTTGTCTGCATTGTAGAAGCGATGAAGCTTTTCAACGAAATCGAAGCGGAAGTAAAAGGCGAAATCGTTGAAGTATTAGTAGAAAACGGCCAGCTGGTCGAATACGGACAACCTCTATTTCTTGTAAAAGCAGAGTAAGGAGACTTAACATGATTAAAAAGCTATTGATCGCCAACCGAGGAGAAATTGCTGTCAGAATCATCAGAGCCTGCAAAGAGCTCGGAATTGAGACTGTCGCTGTTTATTCAGAAGCTGATAAAGATGCCCTTCATGTTCAAATGGCCGATGAAGCTTTTTGTATCGGACCGAAAGCATCAAAAGACAGCTATTTAAACGTTACAAATATTGTGAGTGTTGCAAAGCTGACAGGCACGGATGCTATTCATCCGGGATATGGGTTTTTAGCTGAAAATGCTGATTTCGCGGAATTATGTGAAGAAGTTAACGTCACATTTGTCGGCCCGAGCGCTGACGCCATTTCAAAAATGGGAACAAAAGACGTTGCGCGGGAAACGATGAAACAGGCCGGCGTGCCGATCGTACCGGGTTCACAAGGAATTATAGAAAATGTGGAAGAAGCGGTTTCACTTGCTAATGAAATTGGGTATCCTGTAATTATAAAAGCCACAGCAGGCGGAGGCGGAAAAGGAATCAGGGTTGCCCGCACCGAAGAGGAACTGATTAACGGCATTAAGATTACCCAGCAGGAAGCTGCAACTGCATTTGGAAATCCAGGTGTTTACATCGAAAAATACATAGAGGATTTTCGTCATGTTGAGATCCAAGTGCTTGCCGATAACTACGGAAATACCATCCATTTAGGGGAACGCGACTGCTCGATCCAAAGACGCCTGCAAAAGCTTTTGGAAGAATCACCATCTCCTGCGCTTGATTCAGAAATTAGGGAGCAGATGGGCGATGCAGCGGTAAAGGCTGCAAAAGCGGTTGGCTATACAGGTGCTGGAACAGTTGAATTTATATATGACTACAATGAACAGCGCTATTACTTCATGGAAATGAACACGAGAATTCAGGTAGAGCACCCAGTCACAGAAATGGTGACGGGAACTGACCTGATTAAGGAACAAATCAAAGTGGCATCAGGAATGGAACTGAGCCTCAAGCAAGAAGATGTTGAATTTGAAGGCTGGGCCATCGAATGCCGAATCAACGCAGAAAATCCAAGTAAAAATTTCATGCCGTCACCTGGTGAAATTAAAATGTACCTGCCTCCTGGTGGTCTTGGTGTCCGTATCGATTCAGCTGCGTACCCGGGCTACTCCATCCCTCCGTACTATGACAGCATGATTGCAAAAGTGATCACATACGGAAAAACGAGAGATGAAGCGATTGCCCGCATGAAGCGCGCATTGAGCGAATTTGTCATCGAAGGCATTGAGACAACAATCCCGTTCCACTTAAAACTGCTTGAACACGAAACATTTGTTGGCGGAGAGTTTAATACGAAATTTTTAGAAACATATGATGTAATGGGCTCATAATTTTTACGGAGGTGAATTGAATGAAAGACAACAGCTTGCTTAAAATGGATCAAGAAGATACGCATTTGGGTAAGGTTGAGATTGCCCCGGAAGTCATTGAGGTCATTGCCGGCATTGCAGCTTCAGAAGTTGACGGTGTTGCCGAAATGCGCGGAAACTTTGCGACAGGCGTCGTCGAACGCTTCGGTAAAGTGAATCATGGCAAAGGTGTCAAAGTCGATCTGGCGGATGATGGAATTACGATCGATGTATACTGTGTCGTTACATTTGGTGTTTCGATACCGAAAGTTGCAGCGTCCGTTCAGGAAAACATTCGTCAAACCTTATTAAATATGACGTCTCTTTCGATTAATGAAATCAATATTCACATCGTCGGCATTCAATTTGACACAAAAGCCCAGGAAGTCCAAATCGACGAAGAAATGTAAATGGCTTAACACGAAACCAAGGGGAGGGCGGCCCTTTGGTTTTTTTACACGTTACCCTTTATTTCAAAGCATGAAGAAAGCCGGCTCAAGGCAGCCGAGTTTCTTCATGATCGTGAAATCCGAATGATCATATTAAGGTGCATGAAAATATTCGGTAATAGGGTGAAAAAACCTTGATTTCAATATGCGGATACGAAAAAAATATGTTATGATCTCTTTGTGGCTTAACGACAAGCGGATAAAGAGGATCAAAGGAGAAAGAAAATGAAAAGAAGAACAGCAAGAGAAAAAGCTTTGCAGGCACTATTTCAAATTGATGTCAGCGATATTGCAGTGAATGAAGCCATAGAACACACACTGGATGAAGAAAAAACAGATCCTTTCTTTGAACAGCTTGTACACGGGGTATTGGAACATCAAGTCCAGCTGGATGAAATGATCTCCAAGCATCTGGTGAATTGGAAGCTCGATCGGATTGCCAATGTTGACCGCGCGATTTTGCGTCTGGCAGCTTACGAAATGGCATATGCCGAAGATATTCCGGTGAATGTCTCCATGAACGAAGCGATTGAGCTGGCAAAACGGTTTGGTGATGACAAAGCGACAAAATTTGTAAACGGGGTTCTTTCTAACATTAAATCTGATATTGACCAATCATAGGAGGAAAGAAAATGACTGCAACAATCATCGACGGAAAAGAAACGGCTAGAGAAAAACGCGAACAATTGGCAAAAGAGGTAGAAGAGCTTAAAAAGCAAGGGGTCACCCCCGGACTGGCGGTTATTTTGATTGGAGATGATCCTGCTTCTCACTCTTACGTGCGAGGAAAGAAAAAAGCGGCTGAAACAATGGGAATGAATTTCAAGCTTGATCAATTTGACAGCAGCCTCACAGAAGCTGAACTGCTTTCCATTATCGATCAATACAATCAAGACCCTGAGTTTCACGGCATTCTCGTTCAGCTTCCGCTTCCAGACCATATTTCTGAAAAAGCGGTGATCGAACGTATCTCTCCTGATAAAGATGTAGACGGTTTTCATCCGTTAAACGTAGGGAAAATGCTGCTTGGCGAAGATACGTTTCTTCCTTGCACGCCTCACGGAATTGTTGAGCTTTTGAAGAAAACCAATATCGACCTTTCCGGTAAAGAGGTTGTTGTAGTCGGCCGAAGCAATATTGTCGGCAAACCTGTCGGCCAGCTTTTATTAAATGAAAACGCGACAGTTACTTACTGTCATTCAAGAACAGAAAATATGACCGAACATACGAAAAAAGCGGACATCCTGGTGGTCGCAGTCGGCAGAGCCAACTTCATCAGTGCAGACCAGATCAAAGAAGGCGCTGTTGTCATTGACGTAGGCGTTAACCGTCTGGAAAGCGGAAAGCTTTGCGGAGATGTTGAATTTGAAGGGGCAAAGGAAAAAGCATCCTTCATCACGCCGGTTCCGGGCGGAGTAGGTCCGATGACCATCACGATGCTTGCGCATAATACTGTTAAATCTGCGAAACGTACGTTATCATAGATAATTGGAGATATTCACAGGCGGGGTTTTGCCCGCCGTGAATATGAGCACGATACCCGCTTCTTCAGGCTCCTAAAGCCAGAGCGGGTTTTCTTTAGTTATGGTGCAGGAATGCTTATGAGAGGAGTTTGAGACATGGGTGAAACAGCGTTTGTTACCGTCTCAGCGCTGACAAAGTATATAAAACGAAAATTCGATGTAGATCCTCACCTTGAAAATATTTGGATTAAAGGCGAATTATCGAATGTAAAAATACACACAAGAGGCCACATTTATTTCACATTGAAAGACGAAAACGCCAGAATGCAGTCGGTGATGTTCGCGAGACAGAGCGAGCGTCTGCCTTTTAAACCTGAAAACGGCATGAAGGTGCTGGTCAGAGGCGGAATTTCCGTATATGAACCGAGCGGAAACTACCAATTATATGCCAAAGAAATGCAGCCTGACGGGGTCGGAGCACTTTATTTAGCGTACGAAGAGTTAAAAAAGAAGCTTGCCGGAGAAGGTTTATTTGACGACCGCTACAAAAAACAAATCCCCGCATTTCCAGCCACAATCGGGGTTGTGACATCTCCGACGGGTGCCGCTGTTAGAGACGTCATTACAACTCTCAAAAGAAGATATCCCCTTGTAAAAGTCATTGTTCTTCCAGCGCTCGTACAAGGCGAAAATGCAAGCAGATCCATCGTTAGCCGCATTGAAGAGGCAAATGAAAAAGAGATGTGCGACGTATTAATTGTCGGGAGAGGCGGCGGTTCGATAGAAGAACTGTGGGCATTTAATGAAGAAATTGTAGCACGTGCGATCTTTGCTTCTAACATTCCGATTATATCGGCTGTCGGGCATGAGACCGACTTTACGATCAGTGATTTTGTCGCTGATATTAGAGCTGCGACACCGACAGGAGCAGCTGAGATTGCCGTACCGCATACCACTGATTTAATCGAACGGACAAAAACAGCGGAAGTCAGAATGACAAGAGCGATGCAACACCATCTCGGTCAGAAAAAAGAACGGATTCAAACGCTGCAATCCTCGTATGCCTTTCGTTTTCCAAAGCGTTTGTATGCGCAAAAGGAGCAGCAGTTTGACCTTGCCTATCAGCAGTTTCAAGCACAGCTTACCGCTCTTTTAGATCGAAAAAACAGACAGCTGGAGCGTGAAACGTACAGATTAGAGGCGCTGCATCCACTTGAACAGCTGAAGCAAGCGAGAACACGATATGAGGAACAAACAAATCAGCTGAGAAAAAATATGAATATCCAAATGAAGCAGCTGCATTCCCAATTTCAAACTGTTCTTGGCAAGCTGAATGCGTTAAGTCCTCTTCAAGTGATGGAAAGAGGATACAGCTTGGCTTATAAAGAAGACGAACTCATTAAAAGTGTCAGTCAAATAGAAGAGAAGGACCAGCTTGAGGTCAAGCTGAAGGATGGCGTGCTGACCTGTGAAGTATTAGAAAAGAGAGGGGAAGAAAAATGACAGACGTTAAAAAAAATGAAAACATGACATTTGAAGAAGCGATGAAAGGGCTTGAGAGCATTGTGTCAAAGCTTGAAGAGGGTGATGTGCCTTTAGAGCAAGCGATTAACTATTTCCAAGAAGGCATGGCTCTTTCAAAAATGTGTCACGAAAAGCTGCAAAAAGTCGAAAAACAAATGGACTTCATTTTAAAAGAAGACGGCGAACTGGCACCTTTCAGTGTTCAGGAGGAAGACGAAGGTGACAAATAAATTAACGAGCTTTCTGGCGGAGCGGAAAAAAACGATTGAAAATCAGCTTTCTGTCTATACAGAAAAGCTCGATATGCCGGACTCATTAAAAAAATCTATGCTGTATTCCCTTGAGGCTGGCGGAAAGCGGCTGCGTCCTCTCATTGTACTAGCCGTTTTAAACGCATACGGGAAAAGTGAAAAGGACGGCATTCCGGTCGGGTGTGCTGTCGAAATGATTCACACGTATTCATTGATTCATGATGACCTTCCTTGTATGGATGATGACGATTTGCGCCGCGGGAAGCCGACAAACCATAAAGTGTTCGGTGAAGCGACAGCAGTATTAGCGGGTGACGGGCTCCTGACGGAAAGTTTTAAGCTGATCACCTCCCACGTGTCAGACGAGGTGTCAGCAGAAAAGCGCCTTCGGCTTGTGAATGAGCTGATTTCAGCGGCAGGCACCGAAGGCATGGTCGGGGGACAAGTAGCTGATATGGAAGCGGAAAATCGCCAAGTCACGCTTGAAGAACTCGAATCCATTCATGAACGGAAAACCGCCAAGCTCCTCGGTTTTTGCGTAATCGCCGGTGCTATTTTGGCGGATGCGCCTGAGGAAGATATCGAAACGCTGCGTACCTTCAGCAGCCACATTGGAATCGGTTTTCAAATCAGAGACGATATTTTAGATTTAGAAGGCAGTGAAGAGAAAATCGGCAAACGTGTCGGCTCGGATACAACAAACGAAAAATCGACTTACCCGTCACTTCTTTCACTGGAAGGGGCCAAACATAAATTGGATGTTCACATAAAAGAGGCGAAGCGTTTGATCGGCGGACTCTCTCTTCAAAAAGACCTTTTATATGAGCTTTGTGATTTAATTGCGGCAAGAGATCACTAAACCGATCCTAATTTGAAGCGGCTGCACGAGATATGGTAAAATGTAAGCAGTTTATATGAAAAATGAAAAGGAAAAGCGCGTTTGTCTTTTTTTATGTCTGAGATCTGGCTGTTGTCCAGCTCGACATGCAGAAGACATGTATCATTGCAGAAATTCATGCTGAAAGTGAGTTGATCCGCTTTGGATCTTTTATCAATACAGGACCCGTCGTTTTTAAAAAACATGTCCATTGATGAATTAGAGAAATTAAGTGATGAAATCCGTCAATTTTTAATTACAACTTTATCCGCTTCCGGCGGCCACATCGGCCCAAACTTAGGTGTCGTAGAGCTTACTGTTGCGCTGCATAAGGAATTTAACAGCCCAAAAGACAAATTTTTGTGGGATGTAGGCCACCAGTCGTATGTCCATAAGCTGCTGACAGGACGCGGAAAAGAATTTGCGACGCTTCGCCAATACAAAGGGCTTTGCGGATTTCCAAAGCGGAGTGAAAGCGAGCATGATGTTTGGGAAACCGGGCACAGCTCAACTTCTCTGTCAGGCGCGATGGGAATGGCAGCTGCGCGTGATATTAAAGGAACGGATGAATTTATTATTCCGATTATTGGTGATGGCGCGCTGACCGGCGGAATGGCGCTTGAAGCCTTGAACCACATCGGCGACGAGAAAAAAGACATGATTGTCATCCTAAATGATAATGAAATGAGTATTGCACCGAATGTCGGTGCCATTCATTCTATGCTCGGAAGGCTGCGCACTGCCGGGAAGTACCAGTGGGTCAAAGATGAGCTCGAATACTTGTTTAAAAAGATTCCGGCAGTTGGAGGCAAACTTGCCGCCACGGCGGAACGGATCAAAGACAGCCTGAAATACATGCTCGTCTCCGGAATGTTTTTTGAGGAGCTTGGTTTTACGTATTTAGGCCCGGTGGACGGACATTCTTATCATGAGCTGATTGAGAATCTTCAATACGCCAAAAAAACGAAAGGCCCTGTTCTCCTGCATGTCATCACGAAAAAAGGGAAGGGGTACAAACCGGCTGAGACCGATACGATTGGAACATGGCACGGTACCGGACCATATAAAATCAATACCGGTGACTTTGTAAAACCGAAAGCAGCAGCTCCTTCATGGAGCGGCCTTGTCAGCGGCACTGTGCAGCGAATGGCGCGCGAGGACGGACGCATTGTAGCCATTACGCCGGCTATGCCTGTCGGCTCAAAGCTCGAAGGCTTCGCAAAGGAATTCCCTGACCGAATGTTCGACGTAGGAATCGCAGAACAGCATGCCGCAACGATGGCTGCAGCAATGGCAATGCAGGGGATGAAGCCGTTTTTGGCGATTTATTCAACCTTCCTGCAAAGGGCATATGATCAAGTGGTTCATGACATTTGCCGCCAAAACGCCAATGTGTTTATTGGAATTGACCGTGCAGGACTCGTAGGTGCTGACGGTGAGACACATCAAGGTGTGTTTGATATTGCGTTTATGCGCCACATTCCAAACATCGTCTTAATGATGCCGAAAGATGAAAATGAAGGACAGCATATGGTTCATACAGCACTCAGCTATGACGAAGGCCCGATTGCGATGCGTTTTCCGCGCGGAAACGGACTCGGCGTAAAAATGGATGAACAGCTGAAAACGATTCCGATCGGTACGTGGGAGGTGCTGCGTCCAGGGAACGATGCAGTCATCTTAACATTCGGTACAACAATCGAAATGGCGCTTGAAGCAGCCGAAGAGCTACAGAAAGAAGGACTCTCCGTGCGCGTTGTGAATGCGCGTTTTATTAAGCCGATTGATGAAAAGATGATGAAGAGTATCTTAAAAGAAGGCTTGCCAATTTTAACAATTGAAGAAGCGGTCTTAGAAGGCGGTTTCGGAAGCTCGATTTTAGAATTCGCTCATGATCAAGGTGAATATCATACTCCGATCGACAGAATGGGTATACCTGATCGGTTTATTGAACACGGAAGTGTAACGGCGCTTCTTGAGGAAATTGGACTGACAAAACAGCAGGTGGCAAATCGTATTAGATTACTGATGCCGCCAAAGACACACAAAGGAATTGGATCATGACGTCAAAGAAAGAACGATTAGATGTATTATTAGTGGAAAGAGGGCTGGCGGAAACGCGTGAAAAAGCCAAAAGAGCCATTATGGCGGGGATCGTCTATTCAAACGAAAACCGCTTGGACAAGCCTGGAGAAAAAATTGATCGCGACCTTCCGCTAACAGTCAAGGGAAACCCGCTGAGGTATGTGAGCAGGGGCGGCTTAAAGCTCGAAAAAGCGTTGAAGGAATTTCCCGTCTCTGTCAAGGATAAAATTATGATTGATATTGGCTCCTCCACCGGCGGTTTTACGGACTGCGCTTTGCAAAATGGAGCTAAACAGTCATACGCTGTGGATGTAGGCTATAATCAGCTTGCGTGGAAGCTTAGACAGGATGAACGGGTCGTCGTGATGGAACGGACGAACTTTCGTTATGCAACACCGGCAGACTTTACAAAGGGCATGCCGGAGTTTGCCACAATTGATGTGTCCTTTATTTCACTGCGGCTCATCCTGCCTGTCCTCAAAACATTACTCGTACCGGGCAGCGACTGCATGGCTCTAGTTAAGCCTCAGTTTGAAGCGGGACGGGAATCCGTCGGCAAAAAAGGGATTGTCAGAGATCCTAAAGTGCATGTGGATGTTCTCAAGCGAATGAATAGTTTCTCTGCGGCTGAAGGCTATATTTGCAAAGGCCTGTCATTTTCTCCAATCACAGGAGGAGACGGAAATATTGAATTTCTCCTTCATTTGCATTGGCCGGGAGAGGGACAGGAAGGACAAGAGCTGCCGGAAGAAGAGATCATCCGCGTTGTAGAAGAGGCACATAAGACGTTAAAAGAAAAAAAAGCAGATGTACCGGAATAATAGGGCGCTATTATTCCTTTTTTCTGCATTCATGTACAATTTGCAGAGAATCATATAACATAAAAGAACAGATAAGCTGGAAATAGAGGTGCTTACATGAACAAAGGCCAGAGGCATATTAAAATCAGAGAGATCATTACAAGCAATGAAATCGAAACGCAGGATGAATTGGTCGACATGCTGAAGCAGGATGGATACAAAGTAACACAAGCCACGGTTTCACGGGATATCAAAGAACTTCACCTTGTGAAAGTGCCTACGAATAACGGCTCTTACAAATACAGTCTTCCGGCAGACCAGCGTTTCAATCCGTTGTCCAAGCTGAAGCGGGCATTGATGGACGCATTTGTGAAAATAGACTCAGCAAGCCATATGATTGTGCTGAAAACGATGCCGGGAAACGCCCAGGCAATCGGAGCGCTGATGGACAATTTAGACTGGGATGAAATTATGGGAACCATTTGCGGAGATGACACGATTTTAATTATTTGCCGGACTCCTGAAGATACAGACGGCGTAAAAAACAGGCTGCTTGAGCTGCTGTAACAGAAATCTAACAAAGATAAGAGGTGTAATGCTGTTTGTTAGCTGAACTATCGATTAAAAACTTTGCCATTATTGAGGAACTGACGGTTTCTTTTGAACGAGGGCTCACGGTTTTAACAGGAGAAACCGGAGCCGGCAAATCCATCATCATAGACGCCATTTCTCTTTTAGTCGGAGGCCGCGGATCATCTGAATTTGTCAGATATGGAGAGACAAAAGCCGAGCTTGAAGGGCTGTTTCTATTGGAGAGCGGCCACCCCGTTTTTGACATATGCACTGAGCAGGGAATCGACGTTTCAGACGAAATGATCGTCATGAGAAGGGATATCAGCACGAGCGGAAAAAGCGTTTGCCGTGTTAATGGCAAGCTTGTCACGATTGCTTCGTTAAGAGAGATCGGCAGGCTTTTATTAGATATTCACGGGCAGCACGATAACCAGCTGTTAATGGAGGACGAAAATCATCTCCAGCTTTTGGACAAGTTTGCCGGAGCCGAAGTAGAAAGCGCGCTTCAAGCATATCAGGAAGGGTACCATCGGTATATGAAGCTGCTTAAAAAGCTAAAACAGCTTTCTGAAAGCGAACAGGAAATGGCCCACCGCCTGGACCTTATTCAATTTCAGCTCGAAGAAATCGAATCGGCAAAGCTCGAGCTTAATGAAGATGAACAGCTCCAAGAAGAGCGCCAGCAAATTTCAAACTTTGAGAAGATCTATGAATCGCTGCAAAATGCATATAACGCGCTTCGCAGTGAGCAGGGCGGACTGGACTGGGTCGGAATGGCATCAGCGCAGCTCGAAGATATATCCGATATTAACGAACCGCTGAAAAAACTGTCTGAAAGTGTGTCGAACTCTTACTATCTGCTGGAGGACGCTACATTTCAGATGAGAAATATGCTGGATGAGCTTGAATATGACCCGGAACGCCTGAATTATATTGAGACGCGTCTTAATGAAATCAAACAGCTGAAACGAAAATACGGTGCAACTGTTGAGGAGATTTTGGAATACGCCTCTAAAATTGAAGAAGAGATTGACCAAATTGAAAACAGGGACAGCCATCTTCAAAGCGTGAAGAAGGAGCTTGACTCAGTCGGCAAAGATGTTGCGGTGGAAGCGGCAAATGTTTCACAAATCCGGAAAGCATGGGCGAAAAAGCTGGCCGATGAGATTCATCGAGAATTAAAAAGCCTCTATATGGAAAAATCAACTTTTGATACGGAATTTAAGGTCAGAACAGCGTCTCGCAATGAGGAGGCGCCGATTGTAAACGGCCAGCCTGTTCAGCTGACTGACCAAGGAATTGATCTGGTCAAGTTTTTAATTTCAACCAACACAGGCGAGCCTTTGAAATCCCTTTCGAAAGTCGCTTCCGGAGGGGAGTTGTCCCGGGTGATGCTTGCCATCAAAAGCATTTTTTCCTCACAGCAGGATGTGACGTCGATTATATTCGATGAGGTAGATACCGGTGTAAGCGGCAGAGTCGCGCAGGCAATCGCTGAGAAGATCCATAAAGTCTCAATAGGATCACAAGTGCTGTGTATTACACACTTGCCTCAGGTAGCTGCCATGGCCGATACGCATCTTTATATTGCGAAGGAGTTAAAAGACGGCAGAACCACGACACGTGTCAAGCCGCTGTCTAAGCAGGAAAAGGTAGTGGAAATCGGGCGCATGATTGCCGGAGTCGAAGTAACAGACTTGACGAAACGCCATGCGAAAGAACTTCTAAAACAAGCGGATCAAGTCAAAACAACTGGGTAAGCTGCGCGAGAAGCGCAGCTTATTTTTTTCGCGCACATCCATTCGTTCATCAGTATATCCAATGTTTTTCTTTATATGACAGTTATAAATAAGGTGTCAGAAGGCAAAATTAAAGATGTAGCAGCAAGACATAAAGAAGGTGTGGGATAGGAGCGAGGAGAGTGAAGTAGTGAATGCCCGATAACATCAGAAAAGCAGTAGGTTTAATTCTCCTTGTTTCGTTATTAAGTGTAGGTTTATGCAAACCGCTAAAAGAGTATTTACTGATTCCAACGCAAATGAGAGTATTTGAAACCCAAACACAAGCGATTGAAACAGGTTTATCAGTAAACGCTCATGCACAAGAATCATCAGAAGCGTTTACAGTAAAGAAAGACCCGCATGAAATTAAGGTGACAGGCAAAAAATCAGGTGAGTCAGAGTTAGTATACGATCTTGCCGGATTTCCAATCAAAAAAACAAAAGTGCAGGTTCTTCCTGATTTAAAGGTCATACCTGGCGGACAATCAATCGGTGTAAAGCTTCATTCCGTAGGTGTTCTTGTCGTCGGATTTCATCAAATCAATACAAGTGAAGGCAAAAAATCTCCGGGAGAAACGGCCGGTATTGAAGCGGGCGACATCATTATTGAGATGAATGGACAGAAAATTGAAAAAATGAATGATGTGGCCCCATTTATTCAGAAAGCCGGTAAAACCGGAGAATCCTTAGATTTGCTCATTAAACGTGACAAACAAAAAATCAAAACAAAGCTCATTCCGGAAAAGGATGAAGCAGAAGGCAAGTACAGAATTGGTTTATACATCAGGGATTCTGCTGCTGGCATCGGCACAATGACTTTTTATGAACCGAAAACAAAAAAATACGGAGCACTTGGCCACGTGATTTCTGACATGGACACAAAGAAACCAATCGTAGTGGAAAATGGAGAAATTGTTAAATCAACTGTAACATCCATTGAAAAAGGGACAGGCGGAAATCCGGGAGAAAAACTGGCGCGATTTTCCTCAGAACGCAAAACGATCGGGGATATTAACAGAAACAGCCCATTTGGCATTTTCGGCACACTGCATCAGCCGATTCAAAACAACATTTCAGATCAAGCACTGCCGGTTGCGTTTTCTACTGAAGTCAAAAAAGGGCCTGCTGAAATTTTAACGGTCATTGATGATGACAAGGTAGAAAAGTTTGATATTGAAATCGTCAGCACAACACCGCAAAAATTCCCGGCGACAAAAGGAATGGTTTTAAAAATAACCGATCCAAGACTGTTGAAAGAAACAGGCGGCATCGTACAGGGGATGAGCGGGAGTCCGATCATTCAAAATGGAAAAGTGATCGGCGCTGTCACCCATGTGTTTGTAAATGACCCGACAAGCGGCTACGGCGTTCATATTGAATGGATGCTGTCAGAAGCAGGAATCGATATTTACGAAAAAGAAAAAGCAAGCTGACTGCCGGTATTTCCGGCAGTTTTTTTGTTTTGATCCCTCTTCACTTCTCGGAATACATACGGTAAAATGTACAAAAGAAGATTTTTCGACAAATTCACGTTTCCTTGTTTGTCAAATTTCATTTTTAGTCGAAAAACGGAGAAAAACATAGAATAACAAAGATATGCCACTAATATTGGTGATTATGATTTTTTTTAGAGGGTATATAGCGGTTTTGTCGAATGTAAACATGTAGCAAGGGTGAATCCTGTTAACTACATTTGGGGAGGAAGAAACGTGGAGAAAATTAAAGTTTGTGTTGCTGACGATAATCGAGAGCTGGTAAGCCTGTTGAGTGAATATATAGAAGGACAGGAAGACATGGAAGTGATCGGTGTTGCTTATAACGGACAGGAATGCCTGTCGTTGTTTAAAGAAAAAGATCCCGATGTGCTCGTATTGGATATTATTATGCCGCATTTGGATGGACTTGCGGTTTTAGAGCGGCTGAGGGAATCAGATCTGAAAAAACAGCCGAATGTCATTATGCTGACAGCCTTTGGACAGGAAGATGTCACGAAAAAGGCCGTCGATTTAGGCGCTTCCTACTTTATTCTCAAACCGTTTGATATGGAAAACCTTGTCGGACATATCCGCCAAGTCAGCGGAAATGCCAGCAGCGTGACGCATCGTGCGCCATCATCGCAAAGCAGCATTATACGCAGCAGCCAGCCTGAACCAAAGAAGAAAAATCTCGACGCGAGCATCACAAGCATTATCCATGAAATCGGCGTCCCAGCACATATTAAAGGCTATCTCTATCTGCGCGAAGCAATCTCAATGGTATACAATGACATTGAATTGCTCGGCAGTATTACAAAAGTCCTCTATCCGGACATCGCCAAAAAATTCAACACAACCGCTAGCCGTGTAGAAAGAGCGATCCGCCATGCGATCGAAGTGGCATGGAGCAGAGGCAACATTGATTCCATTTCCTCGCTGTTCGGCTATACAGTCAGTATGACAAAAGCTAAGCCGACAAACTCAGAGTTCATTGCGATGGTTGCGGATAAGCTGAGATTAGAGCATAAGGCTTCTTAAGCATGAGCATATTAACTGATGATTAAATCAAACGTCTTTTATTTATTAGTTTGCGCTGATAAATAGGAGGCGTTTTGTTTTGGGGACATTTGTTTCATGGGTGATGAATATGAAGGATCTATTTTCCGCAAGGAGGAGTGATACAGGTGTTTGAAAAATACGGACTGCTGATGGCGTTATTTATCCTGGCGCTTTGCGTGAATTCAAACATCATGACAGAATCACACATACTAGGCACCCTGATTGACTTTATTTCATTTGCAGTCATGGTTTCATGTGTTTTCGCTGCTTGGATCATAAAAAACAAACAATCAGGATCAAATTGAAACCTTTTCCCTGTAAAATCGTAAGTAAGGAAGCATTCATGAACAAAGGAGACGTACGAATGAAAAAGAAAAACGCAAGAAAGCGTGACGGGCTTCTCCTAGATTTGCTTCCCCAAGCAGCTGGCGAGCTCCTTCTCCTGCTGTTTAGATGTTTACATAAATTATTTATTTAAAGTTGAAAAAAGACTGCCGAATCGTTTCGGCAGTCTTTGCACATTAATCTTTATAAGGCACCCAGCCAGGTGTGTTCACAATTGCTTGCCATAGCGGTTCAGGCAAGTGATATTTTTCTTTGTCAGTGCCTTTTATCACGGTTTCAATTTGTTTTTCCCGGCCTTCTTTTACTTTCACTGTCCAGTCAGGGTCAACTAAAATTTCGCGTCCCAAAGCGACTAGCGGAATACCGTTTTCGATCACAGCCAGTGCGTCATCTGCGGAATGAATGGAACCGACGGCGATAAGTGGCACTTTGTTTCCGACACGTTCATTCAATAAGTCCATGCGTGTGCGAGTCGGATCTGCACCGCGGCGCGCTTTTGAGTTCACGTCCATCAGTGAGATATGAAGGTAATCCAATTCTTTATCTCCTAAAGCGTCAACAAGCGTAAAGGTTTCAGTCATTGTTAATCCTGGTGTCTCAGGTTCTTCCGGAGACAGGCGATAGCCGACTAAGAATGCACCCTTCGCATGTTCTGCAGCAGCTTTTTTCACTTCATCGACAATAGCAAGCGGGAAGGCTAATCGTTTTTCGTCGCTTCCTCCCCAGCGGTCTGTGCGCTGATTGGTTTTCGGAGAATAAAACTGCTGAATCAAGTAGCCGTTTGCGCCGTGAATTTCGACACCGTCAAAGCCGGCTTCAATGGCGCGTCTTGTCGCTTCTCCAAATGCCTTCACGATGTTTTCCACTTCTTCGTCTGTTAAGGCGCGGGCAATTTGCTTGCCGTCATCAAACACGTCACTTGGCGCTACAACTTCTTGTTGCGGAACGAGCTCAGACGGGCATTCAATGCCGCCGTGATGAATTTGCACAACAGCTTTAGCACCTTGCGCCTGAATCGCTTGCGCTAGTTTTTTTAAACCTGGAATGTTGGAGTCATCATGGATGGCCGGCTGCCCGGGAAATGCTTTTCCGTCCGGCGTGACGTTTGCGCAGGCTGTAATCACCATTCCCATCTCTTTTGAGCGGGGGATGATGTAGTCAAGCTCTGCTTCAGATATCGTACCGTCTTCATTAGAAGCGTAATGAGTCATTGGTGCTACTGTGATCCGGTTGTCGATTGTAACGCCGCTTTTAAATGTAAATGGTTCAAACAGCGGTTTATACTTAGGATTCATTTGATCATCTTCTTTCGTTTGGATTCGCACATATTCTAGCCTATATGTAAAAATTAATGCAATTGATCTGCTTTACCGGCTGAATATCTTGAGAGCAGAGTGATGTTTTCTGCGCTCTTTTTCGGGGGCTTTGTAGCCGCCGCTGATTTGGTGGCCGATGGTGCAAGTGATGACCGCTGCAGCGAGCAACAGTACGAATTTTTTCATGGCTGTAACTCTTTCTGTAAAGTGAATATCCTTTAAAAGGTTACGCCTGGCTGATCCACTCGTCAAACGATTTGCTCACATCATTCCTCAAATTTTTTAAAATGAATAAAAAGTTGCTTCTTTCCGTTAATTTTTTCTAATATGCGCCTCAATTAGAGCCATCCTCATAGACAAATGCGATTGCTTTCTTTCTAACAACAGGAAATGATCAGGTCGGATAGCCCTTTTGAAAAATGTGGAATCCAGTGCCGTCTTACGCGTCGGCTTTACAAATCTGCCATTCTGGTCAAAGATAAAAGCCAAACATCAGGAAGAGGTGATCATGTGAAACAAACGGCTCTTTTGCTGTTTACTGTGCTGTTTCTCTCAGGGTGCAGTATTGCAAGTGCGGATGACTCAGTCCCAAAGTTTACCGAAGAGGGAAAATACATTGGCTCGGCTGATCCTCATACGATTGCGGTTTCTTTGAATGGAGAAGAAACCATGATACAGGTTCCGAAGGATAAACGTGATGAATGTGAATCACTGCCAGATCACACAAATGTCCTGGTGAAATATATAAAAAAGGATAATGGAACGTTACAACTGCAAGATATTCAGCTGCAGAAGAACTCGTCATAAAAGACCGGAGGGAGAAAGTTGAGAATGTTATGGAGGAGCTTAGCTTTATGCGGATTGGCTTTGACGCTCGGACCCTATGCACAGGCAGCAGAGCCAATAGAAGGAAAAACAGTATACATTGATGCCGGACACGGAGGTGAAGACAGTGGAGCGGTCGGAAACGGGCTCTTTGAAAAGGATATTAATTTAGCAGTTTCCGAGCATGTGACGGACAAGCTGAAAGCGGAGGGAGCCAATCCAGTTGCGTCCAGATCCGACGATCATTTTCTGACCCTGGAGGAAAGATTGGCAAAGGCAAGTGCCAATCAGGCCGATCTTTTTGTTAGCATTCATGTGAATTCAGGGGTTGCTTCAGCTTCAGGAACAGAAACGTATTTTCAGTCTGATTATGAAGGGGAAAACAGCCGGCGTCTGGCGTCAGATATTCAGTCCCAGCTGGTGTCATCCTTACAAACGAGAGACAGGGGCGTGAAAGAATCAGACTTTTACGTCATTACATATTCACAAATGCCGAGTGTGCTGGCGGAGCTTGGATTTATGACAAACAGCTCTGACGCGGACAAGCTTGGAAGTGAAGAATACCAGCAAAAAGCCGCAGATGCGATTGTCACCGGCATTGACTCTTATTATGATCAGTAAGATTGATACAGCCTTAATCCTAGAGTGGAACCGCCAAAATCAGTATAATGGAGAAAACTTTAGGGCTTGAGGTGAAACGATGACAAAGATTTTTGCCCATCGGGGGGCATCAGGTCAATATCCCGAAAATACTATGCTTGCATTTGAAAAAGGAATTGAAGCCGGAGCGGACGGAATTGAGCTTGATGTGCAACTGACAAAAGACGGACGCATTGTTGTGATACATGATGAAAGACTTGACCGGACGACATCGCTCAAAGGATTCGTGAAGGATACAGTGTATAATGTGATAAAGACTGCGAATGCCGCCGCTGGTTATGATCAAACGTACAGAGATATCAAAGTGCCGCTGCTTGAAGATGTGCTCTTGTGGGCGGACAAAAAGGATTTTCTCATCAACATTGAATTAAAAAACAGCGTGATCCGCTATGAAGGAATGGAAGAAAAAGTACTGGAGGCAGTGAAGAGGTTCAATATAGAGGAAAGAATCATCCTGTCCACATTTAATCATGAAAGCTTAGCGCTATGCGCCCGGCTTGCTCCCCATATCGAACGAGCGGCATTGACTTCAGATGTGCTTTATCAGGCTGATCAGTATATCACATCAATTCCAGCTTCCGGCTATCACCCGAAGCTGAACAGCCCGGGGACAGCAGATGAAGTACTGAAGAAAATGAGGAACAGTTCGATCAAGGTAAGGCCGTATACAGTCAATCGGCCGGAAGATATGAAGCGCCTCTTTGAAGCGGGGGCAGACGGCATTTTCACCGATTTTCCTGCAAAGGCTTTGGCATTGCTAAAAAATAAATAGTTGTGTTGGAAGGAGGCTGTTGGCGCAGCCTTCTTTTTTCATTCATTCATGCCCGTTTCAAAGCATACATTCATAGAAGACAACTAGAAATTGTAAGCGCTGTCTATCTTCTGAATGAGGTGAAACCATGAGGAAAACAGTCATTGTAAGTGCTGCAAGAACACCATTTGGCAAATTCGGTGGTGCATTGAAAGAGGTGAAAGCTGCTGAGCTTGGGGGCATTGCGATGAAGGAGGCGTTACATCGCGCTGGAGTATCTGGAGATGAGGTGGAAGGAACTGTTATGGGCATGGTTGTCCAAGCCGGCTCAGGGCAGATTCCTTCCCGCCAAGCTGCCCGTCTGGCTGGAATGCCTTGGAGTGTGCCGTCAGAAACGCTAAATAAAGTCTGTGCATCCGGACTGCGCGCTGTCACCCTGTGTGATCAAATGATTCGGGCGCAAGATGCGGACATTCTTGTCGCCGGGGGAATGGAAAGCATGAGCAATATTCCATATGCCGTTCCCGCCGGGCGCTGGGGAGCGCGGATGGGAGACGGTGAGCTTAGGGACTTAATGGTTTATGACGGGTTAACATGCGCGTTTGATGAGGTGCATATGGCTGTTCACGGAAATACAGCCGCCAAGGAATATGGAATCTCTCGCAGGGAGCAGGATGAATGGGCGCTGAGAAGTCATGCGCGAGCAGCTAAGGCAGCCGATGAAGGAAAGCTTCATGATGAAATTGTTCCCGTAAGCTGGACCAACCGAAAAGGAAAAACAAATATGGTCGAAAAAGATGAAGCGATTCGGCGTGACACAAGTCTGGATCAGCTTGCAAAACTTTCTCCCATTTATACAAGTGATGGTTCCATCACAGCCGGTAATGCTCCCGGGGTCAATGACGGAGCCGGTGCGTTCGTGCTGATGTCTGAGGACGAAGCTGCTGGGCTTGGCAAACGGCCTCTGGCTACAATTCTTGGTTTTTCAACTATGGGAATGCAAGCGAATGAGCTAGCGGCAGCTCCGGGGTTTGCAATTAACAAGCTCCTGAAAAAGAACGGTTTAACTGTCCAAGATATTGACTTGTTTGAAGTAAATGAAGCGTTTGCTTCTGTTGTTTTGACATGTGAAAAAATCGTCGGTTTCGATCTTGAAAAAGTAAATGTAAACGGCGGTGCGATCGCGCTCGGCCATCCGATTGGCGCAAGCGGGGCAAGAATTCTCATGACGCTTGTTTATGAATTAAAGCGCCGGGGAGGGGGACTGGGAGTTGCCGCCATCTGCAGCGGTGCGGCTCAGGGAGATGCCGTCTTAGTGCAGGTTCATTAAAACAATGACGAAAAAGGGGATTTAAATGGAGATTAAACATATCATGGTGGCCGGTGCAGGTCAGATGGGAAGCGGAATTGCTCAAACAGCTGCCGACGCAGGTTTTTATGTGCGGATGTACGATGTGAACCCGGAGGCTGCGGAGGCAGGATTGAAGCGGTTGAAGAAACAGCTGACCCGTGATGCTGAAAAAGGAAGAAAGACCGAAGCGGAAGTGAAGGATGTGATCAGCCGCATTTCGCTCTCTCGAACGCTTGAGGAGGCAAAGCATGCGGACATTGTGATTGAGGCTATTGCAGAAAACATGACGGCGAAAACTGAAATGTTTAACACACTTGATCACATTTGTCCGCCTCATACGATTTTGGCCAGCAATACATCTTCCTTGCCTATTACTGAAATCGCTGCTGTGACAACCCGGCCTGAACGAGTCATTGGCATGCATTTTATGAATCCTGTCCCTGTGATGAAGCTAGTTGAAGTGATTCGCGGCTTGGCTACATCAGAAGAAACGGCCTTAGTTGTTATGGGATTAGCGGAAAAGATGGGGAAAACACCGGTAGAAGTCAATGATTTTCCGGGGTTTGTTTCCAATCGCATTCTTCTTCCAATGATTAATGAAGCCATCTATTGCGTGTATGAGGGGGTGGCGAAGCCGGAGGCAATAGACGAGGTGATGAAGCTGGGCATGAACCATCCGATGGGCCCGCTTACATTAGCGGATTTTATCGGGCTGGATACGTGTTTATCAATTATGGAAGTTCTTTATTCCGGCCTTGGCGATTCCAAATACCGTCCTTGCCCGCTGCTCCGCAAATATGTCAAAGCGGGCTGGCTTGGCAAAAAGAGTGGACGCGGTTTTTATCAATATGAGGAGAGGACTTTCTGAAGTCAATTCCATCCGGGGGTGGCCGAGTTGCATGTAACCCAAGAGCAAGTCATGATGCGAAAAATGGTGCGTGATTTTGCCCGAAAAGAAATTGCTCCCGCTGCTGAAATCATGGAGAAAACGGACGAATTTCCGTTTCAGTTGATCAAAAAAATGGGTGAACACGGCTTGTTGGGAATACCGGTGCCGGAACAATACGGCGGCGCAGGGGCGGATGTTATTTCTTATATTTTGGCGATTCATGAGATTTCTAGAATCAGCGCGGCTGTCGGTGTCATTCTTTCCGTTCATACCTCGGTCGGCACAAATCCGATTCTGTACTTCGGCAACGAAGAACAGAAGATGAAATATGTACCGAAGCTCGCTTCAGGAGACCATTTGGGCGCATTTGCACTGACGGAGCCTCACTCAGGATCGGATGCTGGAAGCCTCCGCACAACAGCCATCAAAAAGAACGGCAAATACCTATTAAACGGATCGAAAATATTCATTACGAACGGAGGAGCCGCCGATATCTATATCACCTTTGCTTTAACAGCTCAAGATCGAGGCAGGCACGGGATTTCAGCTTTTATCGTTGAAAAAAGCACACCCGGTTTTACTGTAGGAAAAAAAGAAAGAAAGCTGGGGCTCTATGGTTCCAATACTACGGAACTGATTTTTGATAATGCAGAAGTGCCTGAAGAAAATTTGCTTGGCAAAGAGGGTGATGGCTTTCACATTGCCATGGCGAATTTAAATGTCGGCCGCATCGGCATTGCGGCCCAAGCGCTCGGAATTGCAGAGGCGGCTCTTGAGCATGCCGTTGGTTACGCGAAGCAGCGGGTGCAATTCGGAAGGCCTATCGCAGCCAATCAAGGCATATCGTTTAAGCTGGCTGACATGGCGACAAGGGCTGAGGCAGCAAGGCATCTTGTCTACCACGCCGCAGACCTTCATAATCGCGGCTTGGCCTGCGGAAAAGAAGCGTCTATGGCTAAACAATTTGCTTCAGATTCCGCGGTGAAGGCGGCGTTAGACGCCGTCCAAATTTACGGGGGTTATGGCTATATGAAGGATTATCCGGTCGAGCGGCTGCTTCGCGATGCAAAGGTGACGCAAATCTATGAAGGGACGAACGAGATTCAAAGACTGATTATTTCCAAGCATCTGCTTGGCGGAACCTGATAGACAAAAAACGCAAAACGGAGGTTGAGGATATGGTGGAGAAACAGCATTATTCTCCGGGTTTGGACGGTGTGATCGCGACAGAAACTCATATTTCTTATCTTGACACGCAGTCCAGCCAGATTTTGATACGAGGCTATGATTTAATAGATCTTTCTAAAACAAAAAGCTACTTGGAGATTGTTCATTTATTGCTGGAGGGCAGGCTGGCGGAAGAAAGTGAAATGGAAGCGCTGGAAAGAAACATAAACAGTGCATCAAGCCTGCCTGCTGATCATCTCCGTCTGCTTGAACTACTCCCTGAGCACATTCATCCGATGGATAGCCTGCGTACCGGTCTGTCGGCACTTGCCGGCTATGATCGGCACATAGATGATCGCACTCCTTCTGCAAACAAAGAACGCGCCTATCAGCTTCTCGGGAAAATGCCTGCCCTCACTGCTGCCAGCTACAGGATCATCAATAAGAAAGAGCCGCTTCTTCCGCTTCAAACCCTATCCTACAGTGCAAACTTTCTATACATGATGACAGGGAAATTGCCGTCCTCACTGGAAGAACGGATTTTTGACCGCTCCCTCGTCCTGTACAGTGAGCACGAGATGCCGAATTCAACCTTTGCGGCAAGGGTCATTGCTTCTACACATTCGGATCTTTATGGTGCTTTGACAGGAGCTGTCGCCTCCCTGAAAGGGAATCTTCACGGAGGAGCAAACGAAGCTGTGATGTATATGCTTTTGGAGGCGAAAACAACGTCCGATTTTGAGCAGCTTCTGCAAATAAAACTGAAAAGAAAAGAAAAAATTATGGGGTTCGGCCACCGGGTGTATATGAAAAAAATGGACCCGAGAGCACTCATGATGAAAGAGGCGCTGCAACAATTATGCGATAAAGCCGGTGACCATCGTTTATACGAGATGTGTGAAGCAGGAGAGCGGCTGATGGAGAAGGAAAAAGGGCTTTACCCGAATTTGGATTACTACGCTGCCCCGGTGTATTGGATGCTCGGCATACCGATTCCTTTGTATACACCTGTCTTTTTCAGCGCGAGAACGTCCGGTTTATGCGCCCATGTGATCGAACAGCATTCCAATAACCGTCTCTTCCGCCCCCGTGTCAGCTATATGGGCCCGCGCCATCAGGCCGAATCATAAATCATGAAAGGAACTGGTAGCATGCTGAAAACGGATCATGTCATTGAAGAAATTACAGACTATGTGCTTGAGAAAGAGATTACAAGCTCAGAGGCATATACAACAGCGGGGCATGTGTTGCTGGATACGCTGGGCTGCGGGATTTTGGCGCTCCGGTATCCCGAATGCACAAAGCTGCTTGGCCCGATTGTTCCCGGAACGATTGTGCCGAATGGAAGCAAAGTACCGGGAACATCATATATTCTCGATCTGGTGAGGGCAGCGTTTAATATCGGGTGCATGATCCGCTGGCTCGATTACAACGATACGTGGCTGGCGGCGGAGTGGGGGCATCCGTCGGATAATCTGGGAGGAATCCTTGCCGCTGCTGATTATGTATCGAGAGTAAGGCTGTCTGAAGGAAAAGAGCCTTTAACGGTACGCGACGTACTTGAAATGATGATCAAAGCACACGAGATTCAAGGTGTGCTGGCGTTAGAAAACAGCTTGAACCGAGTCGGCCTTGATCATGTACTGTTTGTCAAAATTGCGACAACTGCTGTTGCAGCAAAGCTTTTGGGCGGCAGAAGAGAAGAAATCAAAAATGCGCTTTCGAATGCATGGATTGACAATGCAGCCTTGAGGACATACCGGCATTCACCGAATACAGGCTCGCGTAAATCATGGGCGGCAGGAGATGCAACTAGCAGAGGTGTTCATTTGGCGCTGATGGCGTTAAAAGGGGAAATGGGTTATCCGACAGCGTTAAGCGCACCGGGATGGGGCTTCCAAGACGTTCTATTCAATAAGAAAGAGATCAAACTTGCCCGTCCGCTCGATGCTTATGTCATGGAAAATGTGTTATTTAAAGTGTCTTATCCTGCGGAATTTCACGCCCAGACAGCGGCAGAGTGCGCCGTCATTCTTCATCCCCAGGTAAAGGGCCGGATTGATGAGATTGACCGAGTTGTCATCAGAACGCACGAATCCGCTATCCGAATCATTGATAAAAAAGGCCCGCTTCACAATCCCGCTGATCGTGATCACTGCCTCCAATACATTACAGCAATCGGTTTGCTTTTTGGTGATATTACCGCGCAGCATTATGAAGCTGAAACAGCGAGTGATCCGAGAATAGATAAGCTACGGGATAAAATGGAAGTGACTGAAAATAAAACATATACGGAGGATTACCTGAAACCCGATAAGCGTTCCATTTCAAATGCCGTTCAAGTTTATTTTAAAGACGGAACGAGCACGGAAATGGTGGAATGTGAATTTCCGCTCGGCCATCGTTTTCGAAGAGACGAAGCAGTGCCGAAACTGCTGGAAAAGTTTTCTGCCAATCTCAAAACTCATTATGCTGATAAACAGCACAAACACATTTATGAGCGCTGTACCAGCTATGAGACATTACAAACGATGCGCGTAAATGAATTCGTAGATATGTTCTGCATGTAAAAGAAGGGGGGCTTGCGTCATGTCGTGGATCGTCAATAAACAATCGTCACAAGAGGAGCTTGCCGGGCGTTTCCGCAAGCTGATGTCAGCGCCGGACATTCTGCAAATTCCCGGCGCTCATGACGGGATGGCCGCCTTGCTTGCAAAGGAGGCCGGTTTTTCTTCCATTTATTTGTCTGGTGCGGCATATACAGCCAGCAGGGGGCTTCCTGATTTAGGGATCATCACGTCGACAGAAATGGCTGATCGGGCCAAAGATCTTGTGCGTGCAGCAGACCTGCCTCTGCTTGTTGATATCGATACGGGATTTGGCGGTGTGTTAAATGCCGCCCGAACCGCCCGCGAGATGCTTGAAGCCAGAGTAGCCGCCGTTCAAATCGAAGACCAGCAGCTTCCGAAAAAATGCGGACATTTAAATGGCAAACAGCTTGTTCCGATAAAGGAAATGGCTCAAAAAATAAAAGCGATCAAACAAGCGGCGCCCTCCCTTGTCGTTGTTGCCCGTACTGATGCTAGGGCACAGGAAGGACTTGATGCCGCAATAAAACGGTCAGAGGCTTACATTGAAGCGGGAGCGGACGCGATATTTCCGGAAGCGCTTCAGGCGGAGAACGAATTCCGCCAGTTTGCTGAGTGCATCTCCGTTCCGCTCCTTGCGAATATGACCGAATTTGGGAAAACGCCGTATTATCGCGCCGATGAATTCGAAGATATGGGGTTTCGCATGGTGATTTATCCTGTCACATCGCTTCGAGCGGCGGCAAAAGCTTATGAACGAATGTTTGGTTTGATGAAGGAGCGCGGCTCACAAAAAGAAGGGCTTCATCATTTGCAGACACGGAAAGAACTGTACGAGACGATTTCTTATTATGACTATGAAGCGTTAGATAAAACAATTGCCAAGACCGTTTTGCCTGACGAATAGTTTCGACTAACAAAAGCCGGAGAGTTCTCCGGCTTTTTTGCAGCTATCGTTTTCTGAATCGCGGGCTGACTTGATTGCGTTTTCTGTCTCTGAATAAAATGAACCCGGCCAGCACATAAAGGCCGAACACAAAAAAGATAAATCCTGACAAACCTTGGAGCCAAAGAGCTCCGAATGGCTTTATCGTATGGCCGAAAAGCGTATCCCTCATCAGTTTAATGCCTAAAGCGGAAATGGCACCGGGGATGACTAATATCAAAAGCGCAAGAAGTCGGCTCATCCTCAGAAAACTCCTTTATCTTTTCATTTCCTTTATTGTCCAGCGGAAAAAATATTTTGTCAAGAGAAGAAAACGTGGTAACATAGGGTTGTGCAAATTATTGCAACGGAATAAATAGGTGTGCAAATTTTTTCATGCAAAGGGGTAGCGGGATGCAAAAGGTACTGATTGTAGGTGCCGGCAAAAGGGGAACGGCGTTATTACACATTCTGATCAAAACAGCCATCATAGAGATCATTGCCGTGGTTGACAAAGACCCCGAGGCGCCGGGATTGATAGAAGCAGAACAGTATGGGATTGCCGTTTCATCTGATTGGAAACCTTACATACAACAAAAACCGGATATCGTCATTCATACCACCGGCGATCAAGCCGTGTTTGACAAACTCCTTCAGGAAAAGCATGAAGAGACAATTGTTATGCCAGGGAAAATGGCGTACATCGTTTTTCAGCTGATGGAAGAAAAGCAGCACCTGATTCAAATGCTAAAAGAGCAAACATATAAACACGATCGAATTTTTAATTCTACCCATGACGGGATGATTTTTATTGATATCAATGAAGAAATCATTCTCTTTAACCATATGGCCGAAAAGATGGTCGGGAAAAAACGCGAGGAAGTCATCGGGCGCCCGATCAAAGAAGTCATTCCGAGCACAAAGATGCCGCGGATTTTAAAAACGAGAGAGCCTGAATACAACCAAAAGCAGCTTTTAGGTGAGAATCAAATCGTGACTACCAGACTGCCGATCATTGATGAAGGCGGCCGTTTGCTCGGAGCGCTCTGTGTATTCAAGGATATAACGGATGCCGTTGAGCTGGCGGAGGAAGTGACGAATCTCAAACAGGTGCGCACGATGCTGGAGGCGATTATTCAATCCTCCGACGAGGCAATTTCTGTCGTTGATGAAAACGGCATCGGACTCTTGATCAATAAAGCGTATACGAAAATGACGGGGCTTTCTGAAAAAGAAGTCATCGGCAAGCCTGCAAACACTGATATCTCTGAAGGTGAAAGCATGCATTTAAAGGTGCTTGAAACAAGACGGCCTGTCCGCGGTGTCAGAATGAAGGTCGGCCCGAATGAAAAAGAGGTCATCGTAAATGTAGCGCCGGTCATTGTAGACGGGATTTTGAAAGGCAGCGTCGGTGTGATTCACGATGTGTCCGAAATTAAAATGTTGACAGCGGAGCTTAACCGCGCAAGGCAAATCATTCGGACGCTTGAAGCGAAATACACTTTTGACGACATTATCGGCAAAAGCGAGCAAATGCTGGTTGCGCTTGAACAGGCGAAGCTCGGGGCGAAAACGCCGGCAACGATTTTGCTACGCGGGGAATCGGGAACAGGAAAAGAACTGTTCGCCCATGCCATCCATAACGAAAGCGACCGGAAATACAATAAATTTATTCGCGTGAATTGTGCAGCCCTTTCTGAAAACCTGCTTGAATCAGAATTGTTCGGCTATGAGGATGGTGCGTTTTCAGGAGCGAAGCGCGGAGGTAAAAAGGGCTTATTCGAAGAAGCCAATAATGGCAGCATTTTCTTAGATGAAATCGGCGAGCTGACACAAAATATGCAGGCGAAATTGCTCCGCGTCCTTCAAGAGAAGGAAATCGTCAGAGTGGGCGGCACAAAAGCGATCCCTGTCAATGTCAGAGTGATCGCGGCGACAAATGTAAATATCGAAAAGGCGATGGCGGATGGAACATTCCGCGAAGACCTGTATTACCGGATTAACCGCTATCCGATCTCTATTCCGCCTTTGCGGCAGCGGCTGGAGGACATTGAGGCACTCAGCGTCCGGCTTATCCAAAAGATCAACCGGGATTACGGCAGGAATGTAAAGGGGCTCTCGCAGCAAGCTTTGCGTGCCTTATCCGCATACCATTGGCCTGGGAATGTCCGCGAACTGGAAAATGTCCTTGGACGAGCCATGATTTTTCTGAATCCGCATATGGAATGGATTGAAAAAGATCACTTGCCTGTATTCGAACTTGTGCAAAAAGAAAGTGACACAGAACAAGGTGCAGGGTTTGATTTTCCGGATATTAAAGGCGAAAAGCTGTCTGTCGCAGTAGAAAAATTTGAAGCGCATTTGATCCAGCAAACGCTCGAAAAGCATCATTTTAACCGGACAAAAACAGCGAAAGCCCTCGGTGTCAGCATTCGGAATTTATATTACAAAATGGATAAATACGGCCTTGCAAATGAAGGCATGCAATAATTTGCAGAATGAACGCAAACATCTGCACGAATTTTTCAATACATCCGTTATGACAGCATGGCGAGGAGCTGGCATGGAACTTGCATAATAAAAGGCGGAGTCGAAACAAGAGAGGTGGTAACAGATGAAGCTGAAAGATTTGATCGGCAAAGCATCGATGTACAAAAACAAGACCATTGCGGTTGCCCATGCTGAGGATGAGGAAGTGATCCGGGCTGTAAAGCTGGCAGCCGAGCACCTATCCGCCCGTTTTTTGTTAGTGGGCGACAGCAAGAAACTAAACGATCTGACATCATCTATGCAAGGGCATCATGTGGAAATCGTTCATGCCGATTCGCCTGAGGAATCGGCAAAATTAGCAGTTCGTGCTGTGCATCACAAAACAGCGGACGTTTTAATGAAAGGGAATGTGCCGACTTCTGTTTTGCTTAAAGCGGTGTTGAACAGACAGGAGGGGCTTCGGTCATCCAGTGTCCTTTCCCACGTGGCTGTGTTTGATATACCGGACTTTGACAGATTGATGTTTGTGACAGATTCGGCTATGAATATTGCCCCTTCGCTGGAAGAGCTTCGGCAGATTTTGCAAAACGCCGTTCATGTGGCTCATGCAGTAGGGAACAATATGCCAAAAGCAGCTGCTTTGGCAGCGGTCGAAACGGTGAACCCGAAAATGGAAGCGACAGTGAATGCTGCTGCTCTTGCTCAAATGTGCAAAAGAGGCCAGATCAAAGGCTGCATTGTTGATGGACCGCTTGCTTTGGATAACGCAGTATCACAAATTGCTGCAGCCCAGAAAAAGATTTCGGGAAATGTAGCGGGCAACGCTGATATCCTTCTCGTCCCAACAATTGAGGCCGGCAATATTTTATATAAATCACTAATTTATTTTGCGAAGGCCAGCGTGGCGGCTGTGATTACGGGAGCAAAAGCGCCGATTGCCTTAACGAGCAGAGCGGATTCCGCTGAAAATAAACTGTATTCTATTGCGCTGGCGATATGCGCATCTGAAGAATACACACACTAGGAGGAACGAACATGGAACTTTTTAAATATATGGAGAAATACGATTACGAACAATTGGTATTCTGCCAAGATGAACAATCAGGCTTAAAAGCGATTATCGCAATTCATGATACAACGCTTGGTCCGGCGCTTGGCGGAACGAGAATGTGGACATATGAAAATGAAGAAGCGGCAATTGAAGACGCGCTCAGACTGGCAAGAGGCATGACCTATAAAAACGCGGCAGCAGGCTTAAACCTTGGCGGCGGAAAAACAGTGATAATCGGCGATCCGCGCAAAGATAAAAATGAAGAAATGTTCCGCGCGTTTGGCCGCTATATTCAAGGACTGAACGGCAGATACATTACAGCTGAAGATGTAGGCACAACGGTTGAGGATATGGACATTATTCATGATGAAACAGATTATGTGACAGGGATTTCTCCTGCTTTCGGCTCTTCTGGAAATCCTTCTCCAGTTACAGCGTACGGGGTGTACAGAGGAATGAAAGCAGCCGCTAAAGCTGCTTTCGGAACCGACTCTCTTGAAGGGAAAACCATTGCTGTACAGGGTGTAGGGAACGTAGCCTACAATCTATGCCGCCACCTGCATGAAGAAGGGGCAAACTTAATCGTTACGGATATCAACAAACAGTCAGTACAGCGCGCAGTTGAAGATTTTAGCGCCCGTGCGGTTGATCCGGAAGAGATTTATTCACAAGACTGCGATATTTATGCGCCGTGTGCCCTTGGTGCGACAATCAACGACGACACCATTAAACAGCTGAAGGCGAAAGTCATCGCGGGTGCGGCTAACAACCAATTAAAAGAAACACGCCATGGCGATCAAATTCACGAAATGGGCATCGTTTACGCACCGGATTATGTCATTAACGCTGGCGGCGTCATCAACGTGGCAGATGAGCTTTACGGCTATAATGCAGAACGCGCATTGAAGAAAGTTGAAGGCATTTACGGCAATATTGAGCGTGTACTTGAAATTTCTCAGCGTGACGGCATTCCGACGTATTTAGCGGCTGACCGCTTGGCAGAGGAACGGATTGAACGCATGCGCCGCTCAAGAAGCCAGTTTTTGCAAAACGGTCACAGTGTATTAAGCAGACGTTAAGAAATTGATCTGGAGGTTATGAAAGTGCTACATGATGAAAAACGCATTCTCACAATTAATCCAGGCTCAACTTCAACGAAAATCGGTGTTTTTCATAACGAACGAAGCATTTTTGAAAAAACATTGAGACACAACATAGAAGAGCTGCAGCGATTTGACTATATTATTGATCAGTATGAATTTCGTAAAAACCATATTCTCGAAACGCTTCATGAACAGGGAATCAATATCTCAAAGTTTGATGCAGTCTGCGCCAGAGGCGGCCTTCTCCGGCCGATTGAAGGCGGAACTTACGAAGTGAACGATGACATGATTGAGGACTTGAAAAGCGGCTATGCCGGCCAGCATGCTTCTAATCTCGGCGGTATTATCGCGCGAGAAATCGCTGACGGTCTGAATATCCCTTCGTATATCGTCGATCCTGTTGTCGTAGACGAAATGTCAGTGCTCGCAAAAATTTCAGGTATGCCCGAAATTGAACGGAAAAGTATTTTCCATGCGTTAAACCAAAAAGCTGTCGCCCGTAAGGCGGCAGCCTCTCTCGGCAAACGATATGAGAACATGAAAATGATTGTTACCCATATGGGCGGCGGGATTACAATTGGCGTCCATGACCACGGGCGAGTGGTAGATGTCAATAACGGCCTTCACGGAGAGGGGCCATTCAGTCCTGAACGTGCAGGAACAGTGCCTGCGGGAGATCTTGTGAATTTATGTTTTTCAGGACAGTATACAAAAGAAGAAATCATGAAAAAACTGGTGGGCACCGGCGGGCTTTTCGGCTATCTCGGTACGAATGACGCAGTAAAAGTGGAACAGATGATTCAGGGGGGCGATGAAAAAGCCCGTTTCATTTTTGATGCCATGGCGTATCAGGTAGCAAAGGAAATCGGGGCAGCCAGCGCTGCATTAAAAGGCGAAGTTGAAGCGATTGTGCTGACGGGAGGACTTGCGTACGGCAAAAGCTTTGTTTCCAATATCAGATCATACATAGATTGGATTTCAGACGTTTTAGTCTATCCGGGAGAAAATGAACTGCAGTCTCTGGCCCAAGGGGCGCTCAGGGTATTGCTGGGCGAAGAGCAATCCAAACAATATCGTATTGAATAGACAGACTAGGAGTGAGTCACCATGGCAACTGAGTATGACGTAGTCATTCTGGGCGGCGGTACCGGCGGTTATGTTGCGGCCATCAGAGCCGCTCAGCTCGGCTTAAAAACAGCCGTTGTGGAAAAGGAAAAACTCGGGGGGACATGTCTGCATAAAGGCTGTATCCCGAGTAAAGCGCTGCTTAGAAGCGCGGAGGTATACCGGACAGCTCGTGAAGCCGATCAATTCGGAGTGGAAACGGCTGGCGTGTCCCTCAACTTTGAAAAAGTGCAGCAGCGTAAGCAAGCTGTTGTGGATAAGCTTGCAGCCGGTGTGAATCATTTAATGAAAAAAGGAAAAATCGACGTGTACGACGGATATGGCCGTATCCTCGGACCGTCAATCTTCTCCCCGCTGCCGGGAACGATTTCTGTTGAACGGGGAAATGGCGAAGAAAATGACATGCTAATCCCGAAACAAGTCATTATTGCAACAGGATCAAGACCAAGAATGCTTCCGGGTCTTGAAGCGGACGGCAAGCATGTATTGACTTCGGATGAGGCTCTCCAAATGGAGGAGCTGCCAAAATCGATCATCATCGTCGGCGGAGGCGTTATTGGTATCGAATGGGCGTCTATGCTTCATGATTTTGGCGTGAAGGTAACGGTTATTGAATACGCGGACCGCATATTGCCGACTGAGGATCAAGACATTTCAAAAGAAATGGAAAGTCTGCTTAAGAAAAAAGGCATTCAGTTCGTTACAGGGGCAAAAGTGCTGCCTGACACAATGACAAAAACGTCAGACGACATCAGTATACAAGCGGAAAAAGACGGAGAAACCATTACTTACTCTGCTGAAAAAATGCTAGTTTCCATCGGCAGACAGGCAAATATCGAAGGCATCGGCATAGAAAACACCGATATTGTCACTGAAAAAGGCGTCATTTCAGTCAATGAAAGCTGTCAAACGAAGGAATCTCATATTTATGCAATCGGAGACGTAATCGGTGGCCTTCAGTTAGCTCACGTTGCATCGCATGAAGGAATCATTGCCGTTGAGCATTTTGCAGGTCTCAATCCGCATTCGCTTGATCCAACGCTTGTACCGAAGTGCATCTACTCTAGTCCTGAAGCTGCCAGTGTCGGCTTAACAGAAGATGAAGCAAAGGCGAATGGGCACAATGTCAAGATCGGCAAGTTCCCATTTATGGCAATAGGAAAAGCGCTTGTATACGGAGATAGCGACGGATTTGTAAAAATCGTGGCGGATCGTGACACGGATGATATCCTCGGCGTGCATATGATCGGCCCTCATGTCACAGACATGATTTCAGAAGCGGGGCTTGCCAAAGTACTGGACGCGACGCCGTGGGAGGTCGGACAAACGATTCATCCGCATCCGACGCTTTCTGAAGCGATTGGAGAAGCAGCGCTTGCCGCAGACGGCAAAGCCATTCATTTTTAAAAGCACAAAGGAGGGGCTTGAATGAGTACAAACCGACATCAAGCACTAGGGCTGACTGATCAGGAAGCCGTTGATATGTATAGAACCATGCTATTAGCAAGAAAAATCGATGAAAGAATGTGGCTGTTAAACCGCTCTGGCAAAATCCCGTTCGTGATCTCTTGTCAAGGACAGGAAGCAGCGCAAGTAGGGGCGGCTTTTGCTCTTGACCGTGAAATGGATTATGTACTGCCGTACTACAGAGACATGGGCGTCGTGCTGGCATTTGGCATGACAGCAAAGGATTTAATGATGTCCGGGTTTGCCAAAGCTGCAGATCCAAACTCAGGAGGCCGTCAGATGCCGGGGCATTTCGGACAAAAGAAAAACCGCATCGTGACAGGATCGTCTCCAGTAACAACGCAAGTTCCGCACGCAGTCGGCATTGCGCTGGCGGGACGTATGGAGAAAAAGGATATCGCAGCCTTTGTTACTTTTGGTGAAGGCTCTTCAAACCAAGGCGATTTCCATGAAGGAGCAAACTTTGCCGCTGTCCATAAGCTCCCGGTGATTTTCATGTGTGAAAACAACAAATACGCAATCTCAGTGCCTTACGATAAGCAAGTCGCATGTGAGAACATTTCCGACCGTGCCGTAGGCTATGGAATGCCTGGCGTAACTGTGAATGGAAATGATCCGCTGGAGGTTTATCAAGCGGTGAAAGAAGCGCGTGAACGCGCGCGCAGAGGAGAAGGCCCGACATTAATTGAAACGATTTCTTACCGCCTGACACCGCATTCCAGTGATGACGATGACAGCAGCTACAGAGGCCGTGAAGAAGTAGAGGAAGCGAAAAAAAGTGATCCTCTGCTTACTTATCAAGCTTACTTAAAGGAAGCAGGCCTGCTGTCCGAAGAGACAGAACAAACCATGCTGGATGAAATCATGGCAATCATAAACGAGGCGACAGATGAAGCGGAGAACGCTCCTTATGCAGCTCCTGAGTCAGCGCTCGATTATGTGTATGCGAAGTAGGGAGGAAGTACAAATGTCAGTAATGTCATATATTGATGCGATCAATTTGGCAATGAAAGAAGAAATGGAACGAGATTCACGTGTCTTCGTTCTTGGGGAAGATGTAGGAAAAAAAGGCGGTGTATTTAAAGCCACAGCCGGCCTGTACGAACAATTTGGAGAAGAGCGTGTTATGGATACGCCGCTTGCTGAATCAGCGATCGCCGGTGTCGGTATCGGAGCGGCTATGTACGGCATGAGACCGATTGCCGAAATGCAGTTTGCTGATTTTATTATGCCAGCAATTAACCAGATTATTTCTGAGGCAGCTAAAATCCGCTATCGCAGCAATAATGACTGGAGCTGCCCGATCGTTGTCAGAGCCCCTTATGGTGGCGGCGTGCACGGAGCGCTTTATCATTCTCAATCAGTCGAAGCGATTTTCGCCAATCAGCCCGGACTGAAAATTGTGATGCCTTCAACGCCATATGACGCGAAAGGCCTCTTAAAAGCCGCAGTTCGTGATGAAGATCCGGTGCTGTTTTTTGAGCACAAGCGCGCGTATCGCCTGATAAAAGGAGAGGTTCCGGCAGATGATTATGTCCTGCCAATCGGCAAGGCTGATGTAAAACGGGAAGGCGACGATATCACAGTGATTACATACGGCCTGTGTGTCCACTTCGCGTTACAGGCTGCAGAACGTCTCGAAAAAGATGGCATTTCAGTGCATGTGGTGGATTTAAGAACGGTTTATCCGCTCGATCAAGAAGCAATCATCGAAGCCGCATCAAAAACCGGTAAGGTCCTTTTGGTTACAGAGGATACAAAAGAAGGCAGCATCATGAGTGAAGTGGCCGCGATTATATCCGAGCATTGTCTGTTCGACTTAGACGCGCCGATCAAACGGCTTGCAGGTCCTGATATTCCGGCTATGCCTTATGCGCCGACAATGGAAAAATACTTTATGGTCAACCCTGATAAAGTGGAAGCGGCGATGAGAGAATTAGCGGAGTTTTAAAGACGTAAGGAGGATACAATCATGGCAATTGAACAAATGACGATGCCGCAGCTTGGAGAAAGCGTGACAGAGGGGACGATCAGCAAATGGCTTGTCGCCCCCGGTGATAAAGTGAACAAATACGATCCGATCGCGGAAGTCATGACAGATAAGGTGAATGCAGAGGTTCCGTCTTCTTTTACAGGTACGATAACAGAGCTTGTGGGTGAAGAAGGCCAGACCCTGCAAGTCGGGGAAATCATTTGCAAAATCGAAACAGAAGGCGCCAATCCGGCTGAACAAAAACAAGAGCAGCCGGAGGCGTCAGCAGCAGCTGAGACACCTGCACCTGCCGCAGAAAACCGCGCCGAAGAAGCCAGTCAGCCCAATAAAAAGCGCTACTCGCCAGCTGTACTTCGTTTGGCCGGAGAGCACGGCATTGATCTTGATCAAGTGACAGGCACAGGTGCCGGCGGCCGCATTACGCGAAAAGATATTCAGCGCATCATTGAAACAGGCGGCGTGAAAGAACGACCTGAGGAGCATAAAACAGCAGCTCCTGCGCCTGCGTCTTCACCAAAACCAGAGACGAAGAAGGAAGAGATTTCATATCCTGCGTCTACAGCCGGGGATAAAGAAATCCCTGTCACAGGCGTAAGAAAAGCAATTGCTTCCAATATGAAACGAAGCAAAACAGAAATTCCACATGCTTGGACGATGATGGAAGTTGACGTCACAAACATGGTCGCATACCGCAACAGCATAAAAGATTCCTTCAAGAAAACAGAAGGCTTTAATTTAACCTTTTTCGCCTTTTTCGTCAAAGCGGTCGCTCAGGCGTTAAAAGAATTCCCGCAAATGAATAGCATGTGGGCGGGCGATAAAATCATTCAGAAAAAGGATATCAATATTTCAATCGCAGTTGCGACAGAGGATTCTTTATTTGTTCCGGTGATTAAAAACGCTGATGAAAAAACAATTAAAGGCATTGCGAGAGAAATTACTGATCTTGCCAAAAAAGTTAGAGACGGAAAACTCTCAGCAGATGATATGCAGGGGGGAACGTTTACCGTCAACAACACGGGTTCGTTCGGATCTGTTCAGTCGATGGGCATCATCAACTACCCTCAGGCTGCGATTCTTCAAGTGGAATCCATTGTCAAACGCCCGGTTGTCATGGATCATGGCATGATTGCTGTCAGAGATATGGTCAATCTGTGCCTGTCCTTGGATCACAGAGTGCTTGACGGCCTTGTGTGCGGACGATTCCTCGGACGCGTGAAACAAATTTTAGAATCGATTGACGAGAAAACATCTGTTTACTAATAAGCAAAAAGAGCATTTTTTGAAACATAACTTCAAAAAATGCTCTTTTTCTATGCAGCATTATTCAGCGATTCGGATTTTCATTTCGACCCGATATTCTTCTTGTTTTTTGGGTGAGTAATGAATCGGTATAATTAACTCGTAAACATCACTGGCAACTGTTAATTGGTGGTCTGCGATATACTTGATAAGCTTCTGTAAGTTGAGAAAATAATGCTCAGGTGAAAAATTATACGCGATACAAACATATCTGCCCTTAGGAATCGTTATGATTTCCATATCCGGCGTAATGGCAGAAATTTGTTTATTCGTCAATACAGGCGTAAAGATATGACGGTAAGTCATTTCATCAATGCTGGTGTACGGCTGAAATGAAAAAGTGGCACCGTAGCTATTGTTCGTAAATCCATCTGCTGATTCGATAAAATTTTTTAATTTGCTGTAGGAGGCGTTGAGCACGTTTTCAGGCCCGATTCCCTCTGCCTCTGTCTGAATGATGCGTGTTTCTTCTTCATCTAAAACAAACACCTCGCCGAGCGCAGGGTATTCCATCTGCCGTTTCATCCGTTTTTTCACCAGTGAAATGGTTTCTTCCAATGCTGATAAAAAGTCCAATTTCTCCCTGATTTGCTTCTCTTGCTCTGTATAAAAAGCAAATAGTTCTCCCATTTCTAAGTCCTGTGCCTTTTTCATCTCTTCTAAAGGTGTGCCGATATATTTCAATGATTTGATCAAATCCAGATGAATGAGCTGAGAATCTGTATAATAGCGGTAGTTGGTATCCGGGTCGACGTAGGCGGGTTTAAATAAATCAATTTTATCGTAATAACGGAGCGCTTTAATCGACACGTTTGCCAGTTTTGAAACTTCTCCAATTGAGTAATACGATTCTTTCATGCCACCACTCCTTCTATGATCAGTATAATGAAAAAGCGCATACTTTGCAGTACACAAAGAATGCGCTTTTTATTATGTGCTGGCTTTGAGATGTGCAGGCGCTTTCCAAGCAATGGTCAGCGCAATGCCTATGGCTAAAGCTGCCGTTGCAAAGTAGAATGGGTAGTTTACATCAATATCGAACAGCATTCCGCCGATAATAGGCCCGAATACATTGCCGATACTTGTAAACATTGAATTCATACCGCCGGCGAACCCCTGTTCATTTCCCGCAATCTTTGACAGATAAGTCGTTACCGCAGGCCGCATGAGATCAAATCCGACAAATACGGTGACTGTAACTAGCAGAATCGCAACATAAGAATTCACGAATGTCATTAAGAATACCAGGCTCGTCGAGAGAATTAAGCTATACCGAATTAAATGGATTTCGCCAAACCACCTTGTAAAGCGGTCGAATAAGACGACTTGCGTAATAGCGCCAACAATCGCTCCTCCTGTAATCATAATAGCAATGTCGCTGGCCGTAAATCCGAATTTATGGTCAACGAATAACGCAAATAAAGATTCAAATGACGCTAAACCAAAAGACGAAATCAGGATAATGAGAAAAGCAATGAAATACATGGGTGCAAAAATTCGTTTGAAGCCTGTCTTCTGCCCTTTTATGTCCTGATTTTCAGGATTTCGTTCCGGCTCGCGCAGCGTGAGCATTGATAAAATGGCTGCCAGTAAGGCAAAGGCTGCCGCAAAGAAAAAAGGCAAACGGGAATAGATTTCCGCTAAAAACCCCCCGATGCCAGGACCGATAATAAAGCCTGTTGAAATAGCGGCTGACATATAACCTAGCGCTTTCGGCCGCGTTTTAATGGTCGTGATGTCCGCGATAAAAGCCGTGACCCCAGGCATAATAAAGGCAGCGCTGACACCGCCAAGCATACGGGAGATAAATAAAACCTCAACTGTTTTTCCGATGCCGAATAAAAACTCCGAAACACTAAAGAACAACAGGCCGATCACGATCATAATTTTACGTCCGAAGCGGTCAACCCATCGTCCGCCTATTGGTGAAATAATGAGCTGTGTAACAGCGAAGCAGGCAACCATATAGCCGACCGCGGTACCCGATAAATGCAACTCATTCATAATGGTAGGTGTTACCGGAATCACAAGTCCGATCCCCAAAAACGCAATAAATAAATTGGTTAATAATATTGTTAAGGTGATATTTTGTTTCTCCATGTAACTTCCCCTTTTTCGAAAGTGTATCCCTTATACTCTAATGCCTCCTCTTAGAGGAGAGTCAACGGATTTACAAAATCTTTACGGGACTAGCATATCAATGTGCCGCGGCAGGACTTGAATTACCGCGGGCGTATGAGTATAGACTTCTCCATCTGTATCAGCCTTTTTGACAGTGTCTGTTTCAATTTCGATACGAGAGGCCTGGATATAGGACAGCTCTCCGGTAAAACGATCAATTGTTCCCTGTTCCATGCTCATCAGCTCAAGCAATGCGGAGAGATTGGTGCCGCGGCAAATGAGGATATCGAGTAAGCCGTCATCTATACTGGCATCCGGCAGGGGAATTCGGTTCGTTCCAATGTATTGTCCGTTCATAACTAGCAGCATAACGGCTTCTTCTTTAATTTCTTTTCCATCAATTTTTAATGTCATCGGAAACGATCCGGCAGATGAGACTGTTCGGAGTGCACTTGTAAAATAGCTGATTTTTCCCAATAATGCTTTTGAGGTTTCGTTGATTTGATTCGACGTTTCTGTAATCAGACCGATCCCCCAGAAATTTAAAAAATAACGCTCGTTCATCTGACATACGTCTACGCTTGTTTTTTTTCCTGACACAAGTGCTTCCGCCGCCTTTGCGAGATTTTGAGGGATGCCCAGCACTCTTGAAAAGTCATTGCATGTTCCGCCGGGCAAAATCCCGACCGCAGGCTTTCTTTCTAAAGCGCTGATGCCATTAATGCATTGATGGACTGTACCGTCGCCGCCGAGAATAAAGACGGTGTCGACAGAATCATCAATGGATTGGCAAAAATAATACGCATCGTCTTTTTTCTTTGTCTGTCTAATGATCACCTCATCTAAAGCTTGTGATAATACCGGTACCACAGCCCCTAACGCTTTTTCTATATTTTTGTTGCCGGCATTTCCGTTATGAATCAGTAACGCTTTCCGGTGGCTCATACAAAACTGCTCCTTTATTTTACATCTGGTTATATAATCCCCTTTTTCTGTAAGCTGTAAACGGAGACCAAAAAAGTGTACGGTCAAGCAATGTTATTTGCCGATATGGGCGTTTCCTTGCTATCATAAGAACAGATGATGAAAAAGGAGAGGTCTTCATTGAACATGGACTTTAATTTATTTATGAATGATATTGTCCGCCAAGCGAGACAAGAAATTACCGCTGCCGGATACACTGAGCTGAAAACCGCTGAAGAGGTGGATGAGGCACTTACGAAAAAAGGAACGACGTTAGTCATGGTAAACTCTGTTTGCGGATGCGCCGGAGGAATTGCAAGACCGGCTGCATACCATTCCGTTCACTATGATAAAAGACCTGATCAGCTCGTTACCGTCTTTGCCGGACAGGATAAAGAAGCGACAGCGCGAGCGCGTGACTATTTTGAAGGATATCCGCCATCTTCTCCGTCCTTTGCGATTTTGAAAGACGGAAAAATCATGAAAATGGTAGAGCGCCATGAAATTGAAGGCCATGAGCCGATGGCAGTAGTGGCAAAGCTGCAAGAAGCTTTTGAAGAATATTGTGAAGAAGTATAAGACGAAAAACCCGGGTGCCTAAGCGGCCCCGGTTTTTTTATGCATAAAATCCCAAAGAGATATGAATAAATATTAAGAGATTATTCAATCCAATTATGCAATGAATCTATTTTTATCTAGTAATACCGTTGGAAAAATAAGCTTGAAGATAATTTTTAAAAATAGTATTGCATAAAAATAAGAAACTGTTTAAAATACAAATTAACGAATAAATATTCAAATACACGAAAAGTAATGAATATGGGGGAAATGGATCATGAAAAAATGGCTCTTATTACTTGTAGCTGCCTGCATCATTTTTGCATTATCTGCTTGCGGCTCAAGCAATTCAGGTTCAGAAGGCGGCAAGAAAAAATTAATTATGGGTACTTCGGCGGATTACAAACCGTTTGAATATAAAGAAGGCGATAATATTGTCGGCTTTGATGTAGAGTTGGCAAAAGCGCTGGCGAAGAAGACTGGCTACGAAATTGAAGTGCAGGATATGGACTTCAACAGCTTAATTACAGCGCTGAAATCAAAACAGGTGGATCTGGTTCTGTCAGGAATGACACCGACGCCTGAGCGTAAAAAACAAGTTGATTTTTCCGATGTGTACTACACAGCGAATCATATGATTGTCAGCAAAAAAGACAGCGGCATTACATCTCTGAAAGACCTGAAAGGAAAAACAGTCGGCGTTCAGCTTGGCTCTATTCAGGAAGAGAAGGGGAAAGAGCTTTCTCCAGAATATGGTTTTAAAACAGAAGACCGCAACAGAATTTCTGATTTAGTGCAGGAAATCAAATCTGACCGCTTTGATGCCGCGATTATCGAAGACATGGTAGCAGAAGGGTATTTCAAATCAAATGACGACCTGCAAGGCTTCGTGATTCCTGATGCGAAAGCGGAGGAAGCCGGTTCAGCGATTGCTTTCAGAAAGGACAGTGAACTGACAGACAAATTCAATAAAGCGCTCAAGGAAATGGAAGATAACGGAGAGCTCGAGAAATTGAAGAAGAAATGGTTCACTGGCGAGAAGTAAAAAAAGCGGCTCAACTTTTTCGTTGAGCCTTTTTATTGAATAGGAAATCTTTTTTCCTGTAAGAAAAGGAGACAAAGACTATGAATTTGGATTTTTCAGCAACGATCCCCCAAATTCCTTTTATATTAGAAGGCTTGGCAATTACTTTGAAAATTGTTATCGTATCAGCCATTATCGGACTTATACTCGGTATTGTGCTAAGCTTATGCAAGATCAGCACATTCCGCCCACTGATCTGGATCGCTGATTTTTATACATCAGTGTTCCGCGGTACGCCTTTAGTGCTGCAGCTTATGATTGTCTATTTCGGGCTTCCGCAGCTGCTCGGCTTTCAAATTGACCAGTTTTGGGCTGCGGTTGTCGCATTGTCATTGAATTCCGCCGCTTATGTATCGGAAATTATCAGAGCCGGAATCAACGCCATTGATAAAGGGCAGAAAGAGGCGGCTGTCGCACTTGGTGTCCCGTACGGCAAAATGATGAAGGATCTGCTGTTGCCGCAGGCCTTCAAAAATATATCACCTGCAATTGTAAATGAATTAATTACGTTAACAAAAGAATCGGCGATCGTCACCGTCATCGGGCTTGGTGATGTCATGAGGCGCGCTTATCAATCTGGCGCCGCCACTTATAATTACCTTGAGCCGCTCATTATCGCCGGATTGATTTATTATGTGCTTGTCCTGATTTTAACGTTTATCGGCAAGGCTGTAGAAAGGAAGCTGAAATCCAATGATTAAGATTGAAAAGCTGTCAAAATCATTTGGGAAACACGAAGTATTAAAAAACATTTCAACAACAATCGCCGAAGGTGAAGTTGTTGCCGTAATCGGCCCTTCAGGCTCAGGCAAATCAACGTTCCTTCGCTGTTTAAACCTGTTGGAAAAGCCTAATGGCGGAACCATTACAATCAAAGACAAGGTGATCACGGAGGCGAAAACCAACACATTAAAGGTCCGGGAAAACATCGGGATGGTTTTTCAGCATTTTCATCTCTTTCCGCACAAAACGGTTCTCGAAAATATCATGTACGCGCCTATCAATGTCAAAAAAGAATCAAAACAGGCTGCACAGGAAAAAGCCGAAGAACTGCTCCGCAAAGTCGGTTTGTTTGAAAAGAGAAATGACTATCCAAACCGCTTGTCTGGCGGACAAAAACAGCGTGTCGCCATCGCCCGGGCTCTTGCAATGAATCCGGAAATCATGCTGTTTGACGAACCGACCTCTGCACTTGATCCGGAGATGGTCAAAGAAGTGCTCCAGGTTATGAAAGAACTGGTCGAAACCGGTATGACCATGGTGATTGTCACGCATGAAATGGGTTTCGCAAAAGAAGTAGCTGACCGCGTGTTATTTATGGATCAAGGAATGATTGTCGAGGACGGCAATCCGAAAGAATTTTTTCTTTCGCCAAAATCCAAAAGAGCGCAGGACTTTTTAGAGAAAATATTATAGAATATAGAAAAAAAGAAGAAGGCTGATCGCTTCTTCTTTTTTATTGAAGAAACAAATAGAAATGGAGTCCGACATGTTTAAAATTGGTTATCGCACAATAAAGACCGCGCTTGGAACAGCTTTGGCTATTTATATAAGCCAGCTTTTGCACTTGCAAAACTTCGCATCAGCAGGAATCATCACCATTTTGTGCATTCAAATCACACAAAAACGGTCGCTTCAGGCATCGTGGGCCCGCTTTGCGGCATGCTGTCTGGCAATTCTTTTTTCTTATCTTTTTTTCGAGCTGATTGGCTATCACCCGTTTGTTATCGGTGCGCTTCTCTTGATATTCATACCGATAACCGTCCTCTTAAAAATTAACGAGGGAATTGTCACCAGTTCAGTTATTATCCTTCATTTATACATGTCCGGCGGCATTACGCTTGCTTTTATTTGGAATGAAGTTCAGTTGATTACGGTTGGTATCGGTGTCGCTCTTTTGATGAACTTGTATATGCCTAGCCTTGACCGGAAGCTGATTGCCTATCGCAAAAAAATAGAGGATAACTTTGCTGTCATTTTCGCGGAAATAGAGCGGTATTTGTTAACTGGTGAGCAAGATTGGACTGGAAGAGAAATTCCGGAAACACACCAGCTCATCACGGAGGCGAAAAACCTGGCATACCGAGATGTGCAAAACCACATTCTGCGCTACGAAAATCTGCATTATCATTATTTTAAAATGAGAGAAAAGCAATTTGAAATTATCGAACGCCTTCTCCCTAAAGTGACTTCTATCTCTATTACGGTAGATCAGGGAAAAATGATCGCTGAATTTATTCACGATTTGCGGGAAGCGATACACCCGGGAAATACAGCGTACAAATTTCTGAAAAGACTTGCTGATATGAGAAAAGAATTTGAGGAGATGCCGCTCCCGGCGACAAGAGAGGAATTTGAAGCAAGAGCCGCTCTCTTCCATCTTCTCGGGGAAATGGAACAATATTTAGTAATCAAAAGTTATTTTAAAGGAATAAAAGCGCAAAAATCACTCGCATGATTCGCATGAGCTCTTCCTTCATTGGTCAACCTAATGAAAAAGGAGGAGCTTATGCGTTTTTTCTTATGTTCGATTTTTATGATGATTTCCCCGATTTGGCCGCTTGGCGAAAACCCGCTGCCGGGCGATCCGTATGTCATTGTCAACAAGAGAACAAACGAACTTGCTGTCATCCTCGACAATAAAGTAGAAGGCGTGTACAGCGTGGCGACCGGAAAAACAGACGATCTGACGCCAGAAGGGGAATTTTCAGTAACGGTTAAAGCGGTGAATCCTTACTACAGAAGGAAAAATATTGAAGGGGGATCTCCTGACAATCCGCTTGGGGCAAGATGGATCGGATTTGACGCGAAAGGAACAGACGGGCGGATTTACGGAATTCATGGGACAAACAGGGAAGACTCAATAGGAAAATTTGTGTCTAACGGCTGTATACGTATGCATAACGATGAGGTCGTTCATCTATTTCAAACGATTCCAGTGGGAACGAGAGTGCTGATTACGGACGACACCCGCTCTTTTGAGGAGATTGCTATCGAGCATAAAGCTCTGATAAAAAAGCAGGATGTTCCCATTCAATAGAGCCGCCTGCTTTTTTATCGTTAGAAAAACATGACGATTCCTGAGAGTACACTTGAAAGAATAAAAACTCCCAAAATCACAATCAAAACGCTTTTCATCAGTTTTTGAGACATGATTTCACTCCTTAGACAATCTGTCTATATTTTAGCGTGTTTTGAATGGACGGACAAGCGATATCTATTGGCGGAAAGCAGGGATAAAAATGAACAGGCTTGACCATATCGGGATAGCCGTTTTTTCGATAGAAGAAGCGAGAAGCTTTTATGAGGATATATTGGGGCTAGCGTTTCTTCATCAAGAAACGGTTGAAGAGCAAAAGGTGAATGTTGCTTTGTTTCAAGCAGGAAGCGTCAAGCTGGAGCTGATAGAGCCGTTGACAGCTGACAGCCCCGTCCGTTTATTTTTGGAGAAGAAAGGGCAGGGGCTGCATCATATTGCGTTTTTGTGCAACAGCCTATCTGAAAAGCTTCAAGCATTGTCTGACCGGAAAGTTCAATTGATTGACAGGTATCCGAGACAGGGAGCAAATGGGAAAAAGATTGCATTTCTTTCTCCACGGGAAACAAACGGCGTTCTTGTAGAGCTTTGCGATCCGAAAGGAGACCAAACCAATGAACATGAATGAGCATATTGACCATTTATACACGAGACGCGGGCAGGCAGAACAAGGAGGAGGACATGAAAAGCTGGCCCAGCAGCGGCAAAAGGGAAAGCTCACCGCTCGGGAAAGGATCGCGTTTCTTCTTGATCAGGACAGCTTTATCGAGCTGCATTCTTTCATGGAAAGCCAAGTGTTAACAAGAGAACAGCGCATTTTAGGGGATGGGGTCGTGACAGGGTACGGGACAATTGACGGCCGCTCTGTATATGTATTTGCGCAAGACTTCACTGTATTCGGCGGGGCGCTTGGCGAAACCCATGCCAAAAAAATCTGTGCTCTGATGGACCTGGCAGCAAAAAATAAGGCGCCGATTATCGGGCTGAATGACTCAGGTGGTGCGAGAATTCAAGAGGGTGTGGTATCATTAGATGGATACGGTCACATATTTTACCGAAACGTCTTATATTCCGGAGTCATTCCGCAAATATCGGTTATTTTAGGGCCGTGCGCTGGAGGCGCTGTATATTCTCCGGCACTCACAGATTTTATATTTATGGCTGAACAGACCGGCCGGATGTTTATTACCGGGCCAAAGGTGATTGAAAAAGTGACAGGAGAACAGGTTGATGCGGAGAGCTTAGGCGGAGCGGGAATACATAATGCCGTCAGCGGGAACGCCCACTTTTCCGGACATACGGAGAAGGAGGTTCTGACAGGAGTGAAAAAACTGCTGTCTTATTTGCCGCTGAATGGCCAGACAGCAGCGACGAAGCCAGAGAAAGAGGCCTCCAGGCCGTTATTAAACCGTCTCGTGCCCGCTGACACGACAAAGCCGTATGATGTTCGGACGGTGATTAAGGAGCTGGCTGATCCGCAGTCTTTTTTTGAGATTCAGCCGTTTTTTGCGAAAAACATTGTCATTGGATTTGCAAGGCTGGGTGAAAAAACGATCGGCATCGTTGCGAGCCAGCCGAAGCATCTGGCGGGCAGCCTGACGATTGACGCTGCTGATAAAGCAGCAAGGTTTATCCGTTTTTGTGATGCATTTGATATACCGCTGCTAACTGTCGAGGATGTTCCGGGGTTTCTGCCGGGTGTTCAGCAGGAGCATAACGGAATTATCAGGCACGGAGCAAAATTATTGTTTGCCTATGCAGAAGCAACCGTCCCAAAAGTTACGCTCATAATCAGAAAAGCGTATGGCGGCGCCTATGTCGCTATGAACAGCAAAGCAATCGGAGCGGACCTTGTGTTTGCATGGCCAAATGCTGAAATCGCAGTGATGGGTTCAGAGGGCGCGGTATCGATTTTGTATGAAAAGGAAATAAGAGCTTCAGCCGACCCGCAAAAGACAAAACGAGAAAAAACAGCTGAATACAAAAAGCAAAACGCCGGGCCATATAAAGCAGCGGCCTGCGGAATGGTCGATGACATCATTTTGCCGGAAGAATCAAGGAAAAGACTGATTCAAGCTTTTCACATGCTTGCATATAAGACAGAAGAGAGACCGAAAAAAAAGCACGGTAACATACCGCTTTAACATGGAGGGACTTACAAATGGTGAATGAAAAACGCCTGCTGGAAGAATTTTTAGAACTTGTCCAAATTGACTCAGAAACAAAACACGAAGCAGAAATCTGCAAAGTGCTGAAACAAAAATTTTCTGATTTAGGTGTGGATGTAAAGGAAGACGATACAATGGATATCACTGGCCACGGAGCCGGAAACCTGATTTGCACATTAAAAGGAACAAAACAAACAGATACCATTTATTTTACATCTCATATGGACACAGTTGTACCTGGAAACGGCGTAAAACCGGTTGTAGAGAATGGTTATGTTAAAACAGACGGCACTACGATTTTAGGCGCTGATGATAAAGCGGGGCTGGCTGCAATGTTTGAAGCGATTAAAGTGCTGAAAGAAGAAAGCATTGAACATGGCACGATTGAATTCATCATCACAGTAGGCGAGGAATCAGGACTGATCGGAGCGAAGGCGCTTGACCGTTCTATGATCACTGCATCCTACGGCTATGCCCTTGACTCAGACGGAAAAGTCGGAAATATCATTGTGGCCGCGCCGACACAAGCAAAAGTAAGAGCGGCAATTTACGGGAAAACCGCACACGCCGGGGTTGAACCTGAAAAAGGCATTTCAGCCATTACAATCGCTAGCAAAGCGATTTCGAAAATGCCATTGGGCCGAATCGATGAAGAAACAACAGCAAACATCGGCCGGTTTGAAGGCGGCACACAAACAAACATTGTATGCGACGAAGTCCATATTCTTGCTGAAGCACGCTCTTTAGTTCCTGAGAAAATGGAAGCTCAGGTTCAAAAAATGAAAGCTGCTTTTGAAGAAGCCGCTGCTGATATGGGCGGACGCGCAGAAGTCGAAATTGAAGTCATGTATCCAGGCTTCAAATATCAAGACGGCGACCAAGTTGTTGAAATCGCGAAAAAAGCGGCAGCTAAAATCGGACGTCCGAGCGAGCTGCAAACAAGCGGCGGTGGAAGCGACGCGAACGTTATTGCAGGTCATGGCATTCCGACGGTCAATCTTGCTGTCGGTTACGAGCAAATTCATACAAAGAATGAAAAAATGCCGATCGAAGAACTTGTTAAAACGGCAGAAATGGTTGTTGCCATTATTGAAGAGGCAGGAAAATAAGAAAGGAAAACCCGAGTGCGCTTGCCCGCATCGGGTTTTTTCTTGCATTCAGCGCCATTGCCTAAGCGGCCAAAATAACACGTCCTGTTTTTTAGCGTAATGAAGCAAAGGGTCTGACTCTGGTAATGCGATGTTGTGAGCATCAGCCACCGTATTGACGGAAAACTCGGCTTCGGCATTTTGTAACAGCCAAGGATGATGATGAATGTCTTCATAATAGAGCTTGTTGCGATAAACGGTGTAGAGTCTGTATCGTTCCGTCAGCCAGTAATCGAGCGAATCCTCTTCCGCTGTAAAAGGAGCTGAAATGGGCCGGTAAGCGGCGCGGAATGCTGCTTCTCTGTCGTCTCTCCGCTTGCTGACATAGTCAATGCCATCACCGTTTTTATCAGCTTTCATATTAGCGTAAAAATAAGGCAAATGAAAGAACGTGCGAGCGCCCAGGACCGTCAGCTGATGATCAGCATCTAAGCTGAAAAAATAAATGCCGGGCTTGCCTTTATAAGTGACATAGGTGCGGAGGTTAAGCTCAGGAAACGCACGTGCACCGGGAATGGCAGGAAGAAAACGCGCCCTCAGGTTTGTGAGCATAAAGGGAAGCATGCTGATCCAAGCTTGCCCGTTATATGTATCTAATTCTAAAACCGGCGGTACCAAAGCGCGAAGGGTAGAAACATCAACAGGCCAGTGGGCAAATAAGACATCATTCCAGGTTTGTCTCATGATCCAAATGCCTTCAGGCACAGAAATATTTTTTTGCAGAAAGCGTTCCGTCACGTATATCCTCCTTTCAGGGATGTGAGTAAAGGTATTCCCGATTTCCTTCATTTTAAACGGATACGGCTGTTTTTTTTAGGGTGGCCATTTTCGCCTCAGCCATAACAGAAAAGGGTGCGACGAAACAAAAAAAACAACCCCGGCTTTTCGCTCGGGGTTGTTTCATTATTTCACCGGCTCAGTAAGAGCGGCTGTTTTTTTACTTTTATGATGCGTCATCTGAAGGACGATGTTTTGCACTGTCAAAAACAGTCCGCTTGTAAACCAGTACAGCGGAAGAGCTGCCGGAACATTAAGTGAGAAAATCGTCATCATCACAGGGAAGATGAACACCATCAGTTTTGCAGATTGCTGCGCTGCCGGGTTTTGCGGGACAGCGGAATATTTCGCGCTCAGTTTTTGAGCGACATAGGCTTGGATAAAGTACATAGCTCCCGCACTAAGAGACACGAGAATGTCAGATTGTCCTAAACTGAACCATAAAAACGAGTGTGACGCAATTTCAGGTGTAGAGCGAATCGCGTAATAAAACCCAATCACAATAGGAAACTGAATCAGCATGGGGAGGCATCCCATGGCAAGCGGATTGATATTGTGTTCTTGATACAGCTTCATCATTTCCATTTGCAGTTCTTTTTGCTTTTCCGGGTCCTTCGTCTTTTTCAATTTGGCCTGAATGCTGTCAACCTGAGGTTTAATAACTGCCATTTTCTCTTGGAATATGCGCTGTTTTTTAAATTGATTGACAAACAAAGGCAGTACAACGACACGCACAATAATGGTTACGAGAATAATAGACAGTCCGTATTCTCCGTGAAACAGCCCGGCAACACCCTTAAGCAGAGCGGAAAACGGTTCGATTAAATAGTCGTGGAAAAAACCGACGTTGCTGAGGCCTCCCACCTGATTAGTCGCCGCGAAAGCAGCATTGCCCGAGCATAATACGATCAAAAAGATACCCATAGCCAAAAGTTTTTGATATGTTTTTAACAATTTGTTCTCCTCCTTTTTATAAATGCGGTTTATAAAAGAAGAGAACTGGCGTCTTCATCATCGTTCACAGGCGAATTCATGCGGAAGACTTTACGTATCCAAGTTGTAATGCGATGATATATAATAATAAGAAAGTCTGTTCGGTTAATGTGAAAGACCGTCTGATGTTCATCTGTTCGTTTTGATTTCCAGTGCTCGCCGGCACGGCACTCTCGTAAGAGGAATGCAATCCCGATTGCCGTCAGAGCCGGAAGAATAATTGTGAAAAAATCGACTAAGAATAAAACGTCATTTATCGATTCCACAAACATTGTAATCACATCCATTCAATACCTTCATTTTACTATATGTACAAGCCATTGTCTAATGAACGAAAAGGAGATTTGTTTATGCAGGGAAAGAGCCGAATTATTTTCCATATTGATATGAACAGTTTCTATGCATCGGTGGAAATGGCATTTGATCCGGCTCTCCGGGGGAAGCCGGTCGCAGTTGCCGGAAACGTAAAGGAGCGAAAGGGCATCGTGGTAACATGCAGCTACGAAGCAAGAGCGCGCGGCGTCAAAACAACGATGCCGGTTTGGGAAGCAAAGCGCAATTGTCCTGAGCTCATTGTTCTTCCGCCGAACTTTGACCGCTATAGAAGCTCTTCAAGAGCGATGTTTAACATTCTCCGCGAATATACTGACCTGGTGGAGCCTGTCTCCATCGACGAAGGCTATATGGACATGACCGATACACCATACAGCAGCCGCGCTCTGGAGACGGCAAAAGAAATCCAAAGCAGGCTGCAAAAAGAGCTGCTGCTTCCGTCAAGCATAGGGATCGCGCCGAATAAATTTCTCGCAAAGATGGCGTCTGATATGAAAAAACCGCTTGGCATTACGATTTTAAGAAAGAGACAAGTGCCTAATATCCTTTGGCCGCTTCCTGTGGGAGAGATGCACGGAGTTGGCAAAAAGACAGCGGAAAAGCTGAAGGGACTCGGCATCCATACGATTGGAGAGTTAGCAGCAGCTGATGAACACTCGCTGAAGCGTTTGCTTGGCATCAATGGGCCGCGCCTTAAAAATAAAGCAAATGGCATTCACCATGCGCCAGTTGACCCGGAGCGCATTTACGAATTTAAAAGCGTCGGCAATTCATCGACACTTTCACATGATTCCAGTGATGAAGAAGAGCTGCTAGGCGTTTTCAGAAAGCTTGCCGCTTCCGTGAGTGACCGTTTACAGCGCAAGGAAGTCATGGCTTCGAAGCTTTTTATTATGATTAGATATGCAGATTGGAAAACCATCACCAGAAGCATCACGCTGAAAAATCCGATCGATCAAAAAAATGAAATTATGAAAGAAGCGGAGCACCTCTTTTTTAAACATTGGAATAAAAATCCTGTCAGGCTGCTTGGCATTACCGGAACGGATTTAGTAGAAAAAGAACAGGCCTATAAGCAGCTTGATTTGTTCAGCTTTAATGAAGATGCGAAGGATGAGCCCATTCAGCAGATGATGGAAAAGCTGAATGAAAAGTACGGATCCAAGCTGATCAGAAAAGGAGCAAGGGTAAAAAAAGAGGAGAGCAAAACGAAGGGAACAAGCTTTAATAAAGATTTTTTTCAGGATGAAAAGAAAAGTTGAATTGCTTGAAAAAAAGGGTGAAAGTATGGTAATTTCTTTATTATAAATATCATTTTATTTTAATTTAAATTTTAAAATGATTAAAACGTTTGCAGAAGGGACGTTAGAATATGTCAAAACAACAAATCGGCGTTATCGGACTTGCGGTCATGGGTAAAAATCTGGCTTTAAATGTCGAAAGCCGGGGATTTTCTGTTTCTGTTTACAACAGATCAAGCAGTAAAACTGAGGAGTTTTTGCAGGAGGCAAAAGGAAAAAATGTTGTTGGCACATACAGCATTGAAGAGTTTGTCCAATCCTTGGAAACACCGCGTAAAATCTTATTAATGGTTAAAGCGGGAACTGCAACAGATGCGACAATTCAATCTCTTCTTCCTCATCTTGAGAAGGATGATATTTTAATTGACGGCGGAAATACATACTATAAAGATACACAGCGCCGTAACAAAGAACTCGCTGAAAGCGGCATTCATTTTATCGGAACAGGCGTTTCCGGCGGAGAAGAAGGAGCGCTTAAAGGGCCTTCTATCATGCCTGGCGGACAAAAAGAAGCGCATGAGCTTGTGAAGCCGATTCTTGAAGCGATTTCTGCAAAAGTTGACGGAGAACCTTGTACGACATATATCGGTCCCGACGGTGCCGGCCATTACGTAAAAATGGTGCATAACGGTATTGAATACGGAGATATGCAGCTGATTTCTGAATCTTATTTTATTCTGAAACAGGTGCTCGGTCTTTCAGCAGATGAGCTTCACGAAGTTTTCGCTGAATGGAATAAAGGTGAGCTTGACAGCTACTTGATTGAGATTACAGCTGACATCTTTACGAAAAAAGACGAAGAAACAGGCAAACCGCTTGTTGATGTGATTCTTGATAAAGCAGGCCAAAAAGGAACAGGAAAATGGACAAGCCAAAGCGCACTTGACTTAGGTGTTCCGCTTCCAATTATTACTGAGTCTGTATTCGCGCGCTTTATCTCAGCTATGAAGGAAGAGCGTGTGAAAGCGAGCGGCCTTCTCGCAGGACCAGACGTGAAGCCAGTTACAGAAAATAAAGAAGAGCTGATTGAAGCAGTCAGAAAAGCGCTGTTCATGAGTAAAATCTGTTCTTACGCGCAAGGATTTGCCCAAATGAAAGCTGCTTCTGAAGAATATAACTGGGATCTGAAATATGGCGAAATCGCTATGATCTTCCGCGGCGGCTGCATCATCCGCGCAGCGTTCCTTCAGAAGATCAAAGAAGCTTACGATCGGGAACCTGAGCTTGATAACCTTCTTCTTGACAGCTACTTCAAAAATATTGTAGAAAGCTACCAAGGAGCGCTTCGCCAAGTGATTTCACTTGCAGTTGCCCAAGGTGTGCCAGTGCCGTCATTCTCAAGCGCATTAGCTTACTATGACAGCTATCGCACAGCTGTCCTGCCTGCAAACTTAATCCAAGCGCAGCGTGACTACTTTGGCGCCCATACTTATGAGCGTACAGATAAAGAAGGTATCTTCCATACTGAATGGATGAAGTAATCAATAGAAACCCCCGAAGCCTTAGGGCTTTGGGGGTTTTTTATTGAATGTTAGAATGTCTTAAGGGATAAGGCAGTCTTGACAGCTGAAAAAAAGCCGAAAATGCTCACAAGCATTTTCGGCTTTTTCGTATTATATATTCCACCAGTGCAAGCCGTCTTTCGCCAAAAGATCATCTGATTCTTTCGGCCCCATAGAGCCTGACTCGTAGTTAGGAGACAAGGTTTTGTTTGCTGCCCATGTTTCAGAAATGGAATCGACAAAGCTCCAAGAAAGGGCAACTTCATCCCAGTGTGCAAAGTTTGTTGCGTCGCCAAGAAGACAGTCATGAATTAATTTTTCATACGCTTCAGGGGTGTTCAACTCGTCATTGCAATTGCTGCAGTAATCGAGTTTGATAGGCTGCGCGTGTGCTGCCCCGCCAAGCTTTTTAGCGTTTAAGTATAGCGTAATGCCTTCGTCAGGCTGAATATGGATGACAAGCAAGTTTGGATTCATGTTGTTTTCATTGCCGTAGTACAGGTTCATCGGAATGTCCTTAAATTGAACGACGATTTTTGTGGACTTTTCTTTCATTCGTTTTCCGGTGCGGATATAGAATGGAACACCAGCCCATCTGAAGTTGTCGATCAAGAGCTTGCCTGCAACAAAGGTTTCTGTATTTGAGTCAGGAGCGACATTATCTTCATCCGTATAAGCAGGAACCGGCACACCGTCAATTTCACCGGCTTGATACTGTCCGCGCACAAAATACTCATCTACTTCGTCTTTTGCAATAGGGCGCAGTGCTCTCAGAACCTTTACTTTTTCGCTTCTGATTTCTTCTGTGTTCAATTTGATCGGCGGCTCCATTGCAAGAAGGGCAACCATCTGCATAATGTGGTTTTGTACCATGTCGCGCAGGGCGCCTGATTTTTCGTAATATCTTGCACGGTCTTCGACGCCAAGTGATTCGCTAGATGTGATTTGAATGTTTGAGATGTAGCGGTTTGTCCAAAGCGGTTCGAAAATCGCATTGGCAAATCGAATCACTTCAATGTTCTGAACCATTTGTTTGCCTAGATAATGGTCGATTCTGTAAATTTGATCTTCCGTAAATGCTTCGCGGATTTCTTTGTTTAGTGCCTGTGCACTTGGCAGATCATGGCCGAACGGCTTTTCAATGACAAGACGGGACCAGCCTGTTGTTGCTGTAACACCTTCTGATTTTAATGTTTTTGCAATTGTCCCGAAGAATTCAGGAGCCATTGCCAAGTAGAACATTCTGTTGTTCGGAATTTGATATGTATCTTCCAACTGGTTAAGCAATACGTTAAGCTCTTGATAGGAGCCAGGGTTTGTCACGTCAAACGGGTGATAGTAAAAATGAGACGTGAAATCATCTATATGTTTATCTGCAGATGAGGAAATGGATGTTTTAACAGTTTGGCGAAGATCCTCATTGGACCAAGGTCTTCTTCCAACTCCTACAACTGCAAACTCTTCTCCGATTTGTCCGTTTTGATATAAACGGTGAATAGACGGATACAGTTTTCGTTTAGCTAAATCTCCAGTTGCACCGAATATGACAATTACTGCTTTTGGTTGTTGGTTTGTTTTCACTAAAAGTACCTCACTTTATTCGAAGCTTTATTTTAGTACACCCCGTATATTTCCTTCATTTTAAATCTAAAATTCAACGAAAGCAAACATTTAAGCCCTTTTTTTGCAGAATGCCGTAAAAATGTTTCTAGAACGAAAGGATTGTTCCTTTCAGAGGCAAGATTCACATTTTGCGCCTGATCCTGTATTCTTGTAGGTAACTAGTTCTAGTAGGAGGAAGAAACGTGGAATTACTTTTTTTAGGGACGGGAGCCGGCATTCCCGCTAAGACGAGAAACGTAACGTCGGTGGCATTAAAATTGCTTGAAGAAAGGCGTTCAGTATGGCTGTTTGACTGCGGGGAAGCCACGCAGCATCAAATTTTACATACAACGATTAAACCTCGTAAAATAGAAAAAATCTTCATTACCCACATGCACGGCGATCATGTATACGGGCTTCCGGGGCTTCTGGGGAGCCGTTCCTTTCAAGGGGGAGAGGACGAGCTGACGGTGTACGGACCTAAAGGGATCAAGGCGTTTATTGAAACAAGCCTTGCTGTCACGAAAACCCATTTGACATATCCGCTTGTGATCAAGGAAATCGAAGAAGGAATCGTGTTTGAAGACGATCAGTTTATTGTCACGGCAGTATCTGTTATTCATGGAGTAGAGGCTTTCGGGTACCGTGTGCAGGAAAAAGATGTACCAGGTTCCTTAAAGGCGGATGTATTAAAAGAAATGAATATCCCGCCTGGACCTGTGTATCAAAGAATCAAAAAAGGGGAAACGGTAACGCTTGAAGACGGACGCATCATCAATGGGAATGATTTTCTGGAGCCTCCTAAAAAGGGAAGAGCTGTTGTGCTTTCCGGAGATACGAGAGTAAGTGACAAGCTAAAAGAGCTTGCAAAGGATTGTGATGTGCTTGTTCATGAAGCGACCTTTGCTAAGGAAGATCGGAAACTTGCTTACGATTATTTTCACAGTACAACGGAACAAGCAGCTGTAACAGCGAAAGAAGCCGGTGCGAAGAAGCTCATTTTAACCCATATCAGCGCAAGATATCAGGGAGATGCCTCTCTGGAGCTTCAAAAAGAAGCGGCTGACGTTTTCCCAAACAGCGTGGCAGCGTATGATTTCTTAGAGGTAAACGTTCCGCGGGGCTGAAGGAAGAGCTCCTATTTGACAAATTGTAATTACGTTGTATAATAAAACGTAATCATTACGCTTTATAAGGAGATGCTAATATGAGAGTCAATGTTACTTTAGCCTGCACTGAAACGGGAGACAGAAATTACATCACAACAAAAAATAAACGCACCAACCCAGACCGTTTAGAGCTGAAAAAATATTCACCGCGTTTAAAGAAATATACCCTTCATCGTGAAACAAAATAACAAAAAAGACCGGGCGTTTTACGGCCCGGTCTTTTTTATGTTAATTGACTGCCTGATAAAGAGGAGCGGCCTGCTGGCACGCTGCGCACCACACGTCATAAATAGCCAAATGAACGATATGAGGTTCATCATGATGGATGTTGTGCGAGCTGTTTTTAGCTTGAATCCAGCTGCTTTGATTCGATAGAGACAAGATGCTGGTGTGCAGGTTTTGCCATTCCTGTTCAGCAGCGAATTTCGCAGTCCGTTCACCTGATGACAGTACAATGAGAGGCATGTTCCCTAAATGGACTTGCCGCTGTTTGAGTTCCTGCAGGCTTCTAGAAAACTCTGCATGTGTGCCCTCAAGCATTATCTTTTTTGTATATGCTTTGTGCATTTCTTCAGGTATAAAGGAGAAACTTGCGCAATCTCCTAAAGCTGGATCGAGGAGGACCATGCCGATAATATCGCACCTGTTTTTGCAGGCCCATAAACCGGTGATGACAGCTCCGTATGAATGTGAAACAGCCAGATATGGAGGTTTTACATCTGCTGCTTTAAGCAAACTCTCCAATTCTTTCACCTGTTGTTCCGCTGTTCGTTCAGCGCTGCTTTGCCCGCTTTTCCCTATTCCTGCCCGATCATATGTGAAAATGCCAAATTCATCATCAATGTCCGCCATTAATGGTTTCCATGTCTCAGAAGAAGTACCGTAGCCGGCCTCAAAGACAATCGTTACACCGTTTGATCCTCTCCGGTGTTGTGTATGGAATGAACATCCGTCAATCTTATATGTCTTTTCCATCCAAGCTGAGTTCATTGGAGTCATCTCCTCTAATTGGTTCTACTAGGGAGACGGAGAACCAGAGCTGATCGTTTCTCTAAAAATAAAAAAAGAGATATCCGGTTGAGGATATCTCTTATAGGCATTACCAGCCTCTTTCGTATTGAACAGGGGCTGGAATCTCTGTATTGAGCTGTTTCGCAGCAGTTCTTGCAAAGAATGGATCACGCAAAAGCTCTCTGCCGATAAAGATGAGGTCGGCACGTCCGTTTTGCAGAATTTCTTCAGCCATTGAACCGTCTGTAATCATGCCGACAGCACCAGTTGCCATGTCAGCTTGTTCACGGATTTTCTCAGCGAAGCTGACCTGATAGCCAGGGAATACGTTAATGTCTGCTTGAACAAGGGCGCCTGAGCTGCAGTCAATTAAATCAACACCCTGCTCCTTCATCCATTTTGCAAAACCGATGTGATCGGCGATATCTAAGCCCTTGTCTGTATAGTCAGAAGCAGATACACGGACAAATAAAGGGCCGTCCCATACTTGTTTGACTTCTTCGATGACTTCTCTTAAGAAACGATAGCGGTTTTCAGGTGAGCCGCCGTATTCATCTGTGCGGTGGTTGGAAAGCGGAGATAGAAATTCGTGAATTAAATATCCGTGCGCCGCATGAATTTCAATCACATCAAAACCGGCTTCTTTTGCGCGGGCAGCCGCTTGTTTGAATTCCTGGATCGTTTCTTTTATTTTTTCTGCTGACATTTCTACAGGTGTTGCTGATTGTTCGTCAAACGCAATCGCCGATGGAGCGAAAATATCTCCTTCAAGCTCTGCTTTACGTCCGGCATGGGCAAGCTGAATGCCGATTTTTGAGCCTTGTTCTTTGACATGCTCAGTCAGTTTGGCAAAGCCTTCGATATGCTCATCGCTCCAAATTCCTAAGTCTTGGTCTGTGATTCGTCCTTGAGGATTCACCGCTGATGCCTCCACAATAATCAGCCCGACCTGGCCGATTGCTCGAGATATGTAATGTGCCATGTGGAACGGCGTCAATTTTCCGTCCTTTTCATGAGAAGAATACATGCACATTGGCGACATGACGATGCGGTTTTTTAACGTCATATCCTTAATTGTAATAGGTGTGAATAATTTTCTGGCCATTTCTTTCGCCTCCCGTAAGGTTTTTAGAGATTGATTATATCAAGTCATTTCTTTCCCGTCATATAAACTGCTCAAAAGATCCGTTTTTGTCAACCATTTCTGTATAATAGACAGAGAATCATTTTATTTTTCATTTTAGAAGCGTTTTTATACATAGGAGGGGCGGAGATCGATGAATTGGCAGACGAAGGACGAATTGCTGACCCTTTTAACTTCTCTTGTACAATACGAAAGCATCACCGGTTCGAAGGGAGAGGCAGCACTTGCAGAATATCTTTATTTTATTTTGAAGGACAAGCCTTATTTTCAAAAACATCCTGATGATGTAACACTTCATCCGATGGACGACGGCAGATCCTTTCTAACGGCTCTAGTCAAAAAGAAGAATGTCAAAAAGACAGTGCTTTTGCTGAGTCATTTTGATGTCGTGGACATAGAGGATTACGGAGAATTCAAACATATGGCTTGTAAGCCTGCCGAGCTTTTGAGTTCCTTTTTAGAGAAAAAAGAGCTGCTTCCGGAGCGTGTGCGAAAAGATGCTGAGAGCGGCGACTGGCTGTTCGGAAGAGGGACGATGGATATGAAAGCGGGGCTTGCTGTTCATCTGTCAATGCTGGAGCGGGCAATGAACGGCCAATTTGAGGGCAATCTGCTATTGATTACCGTTCCTGATGAGGAAGTGAATTCAAGAGGCATGATTGAAGCGGTCCCTGTACTGAAGGAAATGGAGAAAAAGCATGATATCACATTAACCGCTTGCCTGAATGCTGAACCGATGTTTGAAAAATTTCCCGGCGATCAGCAGCAATATTTTTATACAGGAAGCATTGGCAAGGTGCTTGCGGGATTTTTCTGTAAGGGGATTGAAACCCATGTCGGAGAGCCATTTTCAGGCATAAACGCAAATTTAATGGTATCTGAGATGAACCGCTTGCTTGAACTGAATGTGGATTATTGCGAAAAGGTTGATGGTGAAGTCACTCCGCCGCCGGTCAACTTAATGCAAAAGGACTTGAAAGAGGCGTATTCAGTTCAGACACCGCATACAGCTGTCACGTTATTTAATGTGCTGTCAATGAAACGGTCGGCCAGTGAGCTGCATCAGATGTTGCTTAAAACCGCAGAACAGGCGGCGGAGGAAATAACCGCGAACATTCGAAAGAAAACACAGGATTTTCAGCAATTTGAGTCTTTTCAGCCGATTGAACGCACCGTGACTGTTTTGACATTTGATGAGCTGGTCGCGCGTGCAAAAAAGCGTGTTGGAAACTCGGAAACCGAGCGGGTTCTTAATTATGCCTTTGCCAACAGAGGCGATCTTGGGGACAGGGATTTTTCGACGAAAATTGTTTCAGAGCTTGCTTCACTTTGTAAGGAAGATGCGCCGCTTATTGTTCTTTTTTACAGCCCGCCGTTTTATCCGGCGGTTTCTTCAAAGGACGATCAATTGATCAGGAATACAGCTGATCAGCTTATGCATTATGCGGCTGACAGGTACGGCATAGCTCTACGGGAGGTCCAGTATTTCCCCGGACTTTCAGACTTAAGCTATCTACAGCTGGAAAAGCAGGAGGTTGATGCGTACACAAGCAATATGCCGCTCTTTAACAGAGGATATTCACTGCCAAGCGGCAAAGATCAGGCTTTATATGTCCCGGTTTTCAATGTCGGTCCGGCTGGAAAAGACCCGCACAAATGGACGGAAAGACTGTATATGCCTTATTCCTTTGAAGTGCTTCCGGACTTGCTTTCATTTACGATCTCCGCGCTATTAAAACAATCAGAAACTGCCGGCCAGCTGTTTTAGGAAACACCAAAGACAGAAGGCACAGTACCTTCTGTCTTTTGGCTTATATCTATGAATGCTTCTCTAAGGCGGCACCGGCAAACTGCTCTTTGATCTCCGCACTGCGTTTAGTGGTTTCTTCAATACAGTGAATAATCGCTTCTTCAAAGCGGGAGTCCTGTAAAGCGCGAAGGCCTGCTTCAGTTGTGCCCCCTGGACTCGTAATTTCCTTGCGCAGCTGTACAGGCTGTTTGCCGCTTTGAAGGAGCATATCTGTTGCCCCTGCCATAGTCTGCAAAATGAGTGCTTTTGCCGTTTCCTTATCCAAACCTACTTTTTGCGCCGCTTTTTCCATTGCCTCGATATAACGGTACACGTAGGCCGGACCGCTGCCGGCGATCGCCGTGACAGCATCAAGATGCCGTTCCTCAACCAGTGTGGCATCACCGATTGTTTCCAATAAAGCTTTTGCGGCGGTGATATCATCCTGGCTTGCTTCCGCGCTTACAGAAAATCCGGTTGCTGATTTTCTAATGGCTGCTGAAGTATTAGGCATGACGCGAATGACCGCGAGCTTTCTGCCAAAATAGTGCTGAATGGTTTCGATGGTAAGGCCTGCAAGCACTGAAATCACAAGCTGATCCTTGATATACGAACGGATGCCGTCAATGCTTTCCGCCGCGTCCTTCGGTTTAAAAGCGAGGATGATGATATCGGTGTGAGTGAACAACTCATTTTTATCTCTGCATGGACGCACGCCGTACGTCTCCTTTAATTCAATCAGACGCTCGTCATTTGAGCGGTTTGTGATATAGATATGTTCTGGTTTTGTGATGCCGCTTTGCAAAATGCCGTTGATCATTGCTTCTGCCATGGACCCAGCGCCGACAAATCCTATCTTTTTCATTGGTATCCTCCTTCTATCAGAACAACAAAAAACCTTTTCATCACGTAAAGGACGAAAAGGTTCGCGGTACCACCCTCATTAGCACAAATTGTGCTCAGCTCAAATCCCATAACGCGGGAAACGTTTAGGTTTTCCTAACCGCTCTGAGGGCAGGTTCTACAAACAAGCGGGCCGCAATACCTTTCAGCCAGGGGGTATCGCTCTCTTTGACCATTGCCTTGTATACTAATCCTCGTCATAGCGTTCCAATGGTTCTCGTTTTAGTTTGTTGTTCATTATGCAATGGCGGACAAGCTAATGTCAATAGCTTTTTCAAAAAGGGCCATTCTCATTCAGCTATAATGACACAAGACCGAGAAAAAGCTAAAATATGAATAATGAATGAAGACAAGGAGCAAAAGGATGACAACTGCAGATGTTGTAATTGCGATCCGCGTCCCGACACCATTTGCTGTCGGTGATGTTATCGTTTATCTAGTAAAAGGTGATGCGCTGACACTTATCGATGTGGGGCCGAATACAAAAGAGGCTGCTGCAGCCCTTCAAGAGCAGCTTGCTGCTGTAAACGTGAAAATGTCAGATATTGAGCAGGTTGTACTGACTCACCATCATGCTGATCATGCCGGCTTGCTTGATGTTTTTTCTGATGGAATTGAAGTGATTGGGCATCCGTTCAACGAACCTTATATCAGCCGAAATCAAGCTTATATGGATTGGCAAAAACGTTTTTTTCAAAAGCTGCTGCCTGAATTAGGCGTTCCATTTGATGCTGGAAAGGCTGAAAAGCTGATTCGGTCAGCGTACGCATTTTCCTGTACGAGATCCCTGACAAAAACAGTCAGAGAAGGGATGAGGATTGATGGACTTGAGGGCTGGTCTGTTTTGGAGATGCCTGGACATGCTGAGTCGCATATCGTTCTTTTCCATGAAAAAAGCGGGAGAATGCTTGGCGGCGATCTTCTGCTGGCCAACAGCTCGTCTAATCCGATTATAGAAGCCCCGAAAGAGGGAGACATAAGGTCAAAGCCTTTAGTCGACTATCAGCGGTCTTTGCGAAGGCTGTCTGAACTTGAGCCAACAATCGTGTTTCCCGGCCACGGTGAAACGATTACCAGCGTACAGGCGCTGATTGAGAAGCGTTTTGACAAGCAGAGGAACAGGACGGAGGATGTGCGGCGCATGCTGGATGAAAAGCCGATGACCGCTTTTCAGGTCTGTCAGCAGCTTTTCCCTGCTGTGTATGAAAAGGAATTATTTTTAACGATGTCAGAAACGGCAGGGCATCTTGATGTGTTGGCTGCAGAAGAATCCATCACGTCATATTGGGAAGGGAAAACTGCATACTTTAGAACAATGAAGAGGTGAAATGGGTGAAACATATAGCGGGAAAGCGAATTTGGATAACCGGCGCTTCAGGAGGACTCGGTGAAAGAATCGCATATTTATGCGCAGCTGAAGGAGCCCATGTCCTGCTGTCGGCAAGACGTGAGGATCGTTTGATTGCAATAAAGAGGAAAATAACCGAGGAATGGAGCGGACAGTGTGAGATTTTTCCTCTGGATGTCGGCCGCCTAGAGGATATCGCCCGTGTACGCGATCAGATTGGCTCGGTTGATGTACTGATCAACAATGCGGGCTTCGGTATATTTGAAACGGTTTTAGACTCGACACTAGATGACATGAAAGCGATGTTTGATGTGAATGTCTTCGGCTTGATCGCCTGTACAAAAGCGGTGCTTCCGCAAATGCTTGAGCAAAAAAAGGGCCATATCATCAATATCGCTTCTCAAGCGGGGAAAATTGCAACACCGAAGTCGAGCCTTTATTCCGCGACAAAACATGCCGTGCTCGGCTACTCAAATGCTTTACGGATGGAGCTGGCGGGAACCGGCATTCATGTGACAACAGTCAATCCGGGACCGATTCAGACGGACTTTTTTTCCATTGCTGATAAAGGCGGGGACTATGTCAAAAATGTCGGCCGCTGGATGCTTGATCCTGATGATGTGGCAGCTCAAATTACAGCCGCTATTTTCACGAACAAACGGGAGATCAATCTTCCGCGTTTAATGAATGCCGGCACGAAGCTGTATCAGCTGTTTCCGGCTCTCGTTGAAAAGCTGGCAGGACGCGTGCTTATGAAAAAATAACGATGGAACTGCCTGTGGTGAGAAGCTTGTTGGCATGATCACAGGCAGTTTTTTGTAGAGGAAGGGAGAAATCATTGAATGTCAATCAATCAAGAAGCCCTTCATGTTCTGCTCAAAGATCCGTTTATTCAGAAACTGATTGATGCAGAGCCTGTATTCTGGGCAAATCCGGGCAAGAAAGAGGGTTCGTTATTCCCTGCAGATGAGTGGGAAAGCGAGATAGCGGAGGCAGAAAAAAGGCTGCGGCGGTTTGCTCCTTACATTGCCGAGGTGTTTCCTGAGACGAAAGATGCCAAAGGAATGATCGAGTCTCCGCTTTTTGAAATGCAGCATATGAAGGAAAAGCTGGAAGCGCAATATCAGCAGCCATTTCCGGGAAGGTGGCTTTTAAAGTGCGACCATGAGCTTCCGATTTCAGGATCGATTAAAGCGCGGGGCGGGATTTATGAAGTATTAAAGCATGCTGAAAAGCTGGCGCTTCAAGAAGGAATGCTACAGGAATCCGATGATTACAGCATGTTACAGGAAGACCGATTTGCCGCGTTTTTCTCCCGCTATTCGATTGCTGTCGGTTCGACAGGAAATCTTGGATTAAGCATCGGCATCATCGGTGCAGCACTCGGATTTCGCGTGACAGTGCATATGTCCGCCGATGCTAAGCAGTGGAAAAAGGATCTCCTTCGCCAAAAGGGTGTCACTGTCATGGAGTATGAATCAGATTACAGTGAAGCGGTGAAAGAAGGGAGACGGCAGGCGGAACAAGATCCATTCTGTTATTTCATTGATGATGAACACTCCCGTCAGCTGTTTCTAGGATATGCTGTTGCCGCCAGCCGTTTAAAAACGCAGCTCGACTGTATGGAAATACAGCCAGGACCTGAAACGCCGCTGTTTGTGTACCTGCCGTGCGGTGTCGGCGGAGGGCCGGGCGGTGTGGCATTTGGGCTGAAGCTTTTATATGGAGACCATGTTCATGTGTTTTTCGGCGAACCGACTCATTCACCATGTATGCTGTTAGGGCTTTATTCCGGACTCCATGAGCAGATTTCTGTCCAGGATATCGGCCTGGATAATCGGACGGCTGCTGACGGGCTTGCCGTAGGGAGGCCGTCAGGGTTTGTCGGTAAGCTGATTGAACCGCTGCTGAGCGGCTGTTATACCGTAGAGGACGATACGCTTTATGCCTTGCTTCATATGCTGGCTGTCTCTGAAAGTAAATATTTAGAGCCCTCTGCTCTTGCCGGCATGTTTGGACCGATTCGGCTCTTTTCGACTGAAGAAGGAAGACGCTATAGTCAGAAACATAAGATGGAACATGCTGTACATGTCGTCTGGGGAACGGGAGGAAGCATGGTTCCAAAAGAAGAAATGGCTGCGTATAACCGAATTGGTGCAGATTTGCTGAAAACGAAATGAAAAAATAAGCAGACAGTGAAAGGGTTTTCCGTTACAATCTTTGTAAGGGTTTTAACCTTCAGAGAGTCAGGTGTAAACAGTGAAAAATAAAGAGCTTAATTTACATACTTTATATACAAAACACAATCGTGAGTCTTGGTCTGGCTTTGGGGGACATTTGTCGATTGCTGTTTCTGAAGAAGAGGCAAAAGCCGTGGAAGGGCTGAATGATTATCTATCTGTTGAAGAAGTGGAAACGATTTATATTCCGCTTGTTCGCCTGCTTCATTTGCATGTTAAGTCTGCAGCCGAACGCAATAAGCATGTCAATGTTTTTTTAAAGCACCCTCATTCAGCCAAAATTCCGTTTATTATCGGCATCGCCGGCAGTGTGGCAGTCGGAAAAAGCACGACAGCGCGGATATTGCAGAAGCTGCTTTCGCGTTTGCCGGATCGCCCTAAAGTGAGCCTTATCACGACAGATGGTTTTTTATTTCCTACAGCCGAGCTGAAAAAGAAAAATATGATGTCACGAAAAGGGTTTCCTGAAAGCTATGACGTAAAGGCGCTGCTCGAATTTTTGAATGACTTAAAATCAGGAAAAGACAGCGTAAAGGCCCCGGTGTATTCCCATCTCACCTATGACCGCGAGGAAGGTGTGTTCGAGGTTGTAGAACAGGCCGATATTGTGATTATTGAAGGCATTAATGTTCTTCAGTCGCCCACCCTGGAGGATGACCGGAAAAATCCGCGTATTTTTGTTTCCGATTTCTTTGATTTTTCGATTTATGTGGATGCGGACGAAAGCCGGATTTTCACTTGGTATTTAGAGCGTTTTCGTCTGCTTCGGGAAACAGCTTTTCAAAATCCCGATTCTTATTTTCATAAATTTAAAGACTTGTCTGATCAGGAGGCTGACGAAATGGCAGCATCGATTTGGGAGAGTGTCAACCGGCCGAATTTATATGAAAATATTTTGCCGACTAAATTCAGGTCAGATCTCATTTTGCGTAAGGGAGACGGGCATAAGGTTGAAGAAGTGCTGGTAAGGCGGGTATAATATCGTGCATCATATTGAACTGTATGTTTCTGATTTGGAAGCGTCTCGACGATTTTGGGGATGGTTCCTAAAAGAACTTGGCTATAAAGAGTATCAAAAATGGAGCTCAGGCATCAGTTGGAAGAAAGATTGTTTTTACCTTGTGATTGTGCCGGCGAAAGAGCAGTTTCTAGAGCCGGAATACCACAGATGCCGTGTTGGGCTGAACCATCTCGCATTTCATGCTGAATCCAAGCTTCAAGTCGACCTGATGACCGAAAAATTGATGGCAAAAGGTTATCGTGTGTTGTACCGAGATCGGCATCCTTTTGCCGGAGGAGACGGGCATTATGCAGTCTATTGTGAGGATCCGGACCGGATTAAGGTAGAGCTCGTTGCTCCAAGCGGTTAATCGTGATCTTCGGATAGGCTGTTAAGCTTTTTCTCAATGCGGTCCAGCTGCGCTTTTCGGTTCTTCGCATACTTGAAGCTTGTAACAGCTGCAAAGATGACAGCGGCAAACATAATAAATACGAAAAGCTGAAACATCATATCGCCTATATTCATGTTCATCACCTCATTGTTGCGGGAGAGATTGATTCTCTCCCGTTTTTTTATTTAAAGCGGCTTTTCCAGCCTGGTTTGGTGTTTTGTGATGTCCATTTTCATCTGCCGATAGGCGAACGCTAAAAATGGCAGGCCGAGCAGGGTGATGCCGCTCAGAACAGAAAAAATAAAAATCGGCCGGCCAGCGCCAAATAGGTCTATACATATACCCCCGATCCAGGGGCCGATGACGTTTCCGAGCTGTGAAAAACCGATTGCCCCGAAATAAGTGCCTTTTAATCCTGGTTTTGCAATCTGGTCTACAAACAAATCCATCATAGAGAATAAAAGCACTTCGCCGATTGTAAATGTGACCACAATCATCACAAGTGACGAAACACCGTGTGATATGGTGAAAATGGCCATGCTGATACTAACCATCACATTACCGAGCATCAGGGAGCAAAGCTGCGAAAAACGTTTTGCAAAATGGACGATGGGAAATTGCGTCGCCAACACAACGATTGCGTTTAATGTCAGCATCAACCCATACAGCTTCGTTCCATTGCTGATCAAGGGGTTCTGCGCCATATACTGCGGGAATGTGGAACTGAATTGTGAGTAGCCGAAGGTGCATAGCGTAATGCCGACCAAAGCAATTGTAAAAAGATGATCCTTTTGCGTCACCATAAACGCTTCCCGCACGCTCATATTTCGGGGTTGGTCTGATGCTGACGATGATGGATGTTTTTTAAATTGGATGGCAAGCACGAGTCCGTATAGTCCGTAAATGACTGCAGGCACCAAAAAGGGTGCGGTCGTTTGCGATGAGCCGAAATACAGGCCGAGCACCGGTCCGAAGACAACGCCGATATTAATAGCTGCATAGCGTAAATTAAAAATAAGCAGTCTCGTTTTTTCTTCTGTCATATCAGACAGCAAGGCCTTTGAAGCGGGCTCGAACAGTGATTTGCAAAGTCCGTTTAATGCGTTTACTACAAAAAATACCCAGAGATGAGATGCCGCCGCAAATCCTGCAAATACCAGCATCCAGCCGAAAATGGACACGAGCATCATGTTTTTTCTGCCGAATTTGTCTGAGATATATCCGCCGTAAAAGCTTGCAAGGATGCCGACTGATGAGCTTGCGGCGATGACCAGCCCTGCATAGGAAGCAGATGCGCCTTGGACGGCTGTTAAATAAATCGCTAAAAAAGGAATGCTCATCGATGTTGCCATTCTGCCGAAAATGGTTCCGATGATAATTGTCCAGCTGATGGGGTGGATATCTTTCCATTTCTTCATGAATCGTATTCTCTCCTGTATGTAAGAATCTTTTTCTATCATATATGAAAAAATTTCCTTCTCCAATGGGGGATTCAAAATATTTCGTCATTGACATTTACTGCAAAACATGTCTGATTGTAGGATTGCAATATACCATGTGTGGAGGATACCCGGGGCTGACGGAGTTTACATCGTTGAAATTGAGGTTAAAGCATTCGGAAGGAAAATGACGATATGTCCGGCGCTTATGTCTGTGGTGAAAGCACAATATTAATTGATGCTGGAATGCCGGGCGTTTTAAAGCGATTCGGCAGAACATGGAAGCAAACGGAAGTCCGTTTGAAACATTACAGGCAGTGATTTAACCCATCAGGATGTGGATCAAGTTTCGGAAATGCTCAGTGATGCCAGACATGAGGTCAAAATTTACACTGAAAGCCGACATTAGCCGCAGAACAGCAGAAGGGGCCGTGTCTCTTCTGAATGATGACACGCTTGAGAATAGACAGTTTTGAGGGGCTGTACGTTTCTTTTTTTATGGCCTGCGTTTAAGAGAACAGCCCTTGGTTTGTGACATAGTCATAAATGATATCTTCTATATGCGCATGCAGATCCTCATCGGGTTCTTCATCCCGTCTCTCTTCTAAGGCTGCTTTCAGGCTTTGTTTTTCATATGGGCTTAACGGATCTATGGCAACATTTCTGCCGTATTGACGCAGTGCCTGTCCCATCATTTTTTCGACAAATTTCTCCATCATGACTCTCCTATCTTTGTGCTTCGCTTTTATTCTACTAAATGTTTTTCTTCTCTCAAACCCTTGGATCATATTTTCTGTCAGACAAGAATGATTTACCAGTATAAAACGAACATACTTTCGCATATAATAGAAAAACGAACATAAGTTCTTTTTAGAGGTGTGTATGATGAAAGAAAAAGTGATTTTTCTCGTTGACATGCAATCGTTTTATGCATCTGTAGAGAAAGCGGAAAATCCACATTTGAAAAATAGGCCCGTCATTGTTTCGGGTGACCCTGAAAAAAGGGGCGGAGTCGTATTGGCTGCCTGCCCGCTGGCGAAACAAAAGGGTGTGGCGAATGCTTCACGGCTGTGGGAGGCGCAGGAAAAGTGCCCTGAAGCTGTTGTGCTCCGGCCCCGTATGCAGCGGTATATTGATGTATCACTGCAAATTACGGCCATTTTAGAGGAGTATACAGACCTTGTAGAGCCGTATTCCATCGATGAACAGTTCATGGACATTACAGGCAGCCAGAAGCTGTTTGGGACGCCGGAAGAGATCGCAAACAGCATTCAGGGTAGAATCATGCGGGAGATCGGCATTTATGCGCGGGTCGGAATCGGTCCTAATAAAGCGCTAGCCAAAATCGCGTGCGACAATTTTGCCAAAAAGAATAAGAACGGTATTTTTACCTTAACGAAAGAAAATATGAAAACCGAAATGTGGCCGCTTCCGGTGGGCAGCATGTTTGGCGTTGGGAGCCGCATGAAGCATCATTTAAACCGGATGGGCATCAGCACGATCGGCGGGCTTGCGGCTTTTCCGCTTGATCTTTTAAAAAAGAAATGGGGCATTAACGGCCACGTGCTGTGGATGACGGCGAACGGGATCGACTATTCTCCTGTGTCAACTTCATCTCTGGACGGACAAAAGGCGATTGGCCATGGAATGACTCTCCCGAAAGACTACGAACACTTTGACAAAGAAATCAAAGTCGTGCTGCTGGAACTGAGTGAAGAGGTGTGCAGGCGAAGCCGAAACGCTGGGGTAATGGGGCAGACGGTGTCAGTGAGCTGCCGGGGTGCTGATTTTGATTGGCCAACGGGCTTCAACCGGCAAGTGAAGCTGGCGGAGCCGACGAATTCTACCCAGGATGTATATGAGGCTGTATGCCGGCTGTTTCTTACGTTTTGGGACGGGAAGCCTGTCCGCCGCCTCGGGGTCAATCTGTCTCAGCTCTCATCTGATGACATATGGCAGCTCAATTTATTTCAGGATTATGCAAAGAAAATGAGCCTTGGCTATGTGATGGACGGCATTAAAAACCGGTTCGGCGACACAGCCATCATCAGGGCGGCGTCACTGACAGCGGCAGGCCAGGCATTTGAACGTGCGGCTAAAATAGGAGGGCACTATAAATGAATGACCATTTAAAAAGAGGCAACCTGCTGTGGGAAGGGAGCAGGATGTTTCTGCCGGAACATAAACAAAGCCTGCTTGAGAGAAAGCGCCATAAACAGAAGCTGCAAAAGCCGATCCTTGATCCTGATAAGCTGGAGGAAATGAATCAAACGCTTTGCACCGCGATGGAGTTTGCTCAGAATGTCACTGTCAGCTGCTTTCAGGACGGTGAAATTGTCCGCTGCACCGGGAAAATCTGCCGTTATGAAGAGTTTGAAAAAACAGTATGGATAAAAGGAGACGAGGATCAGCTTTATAAGCTGAAACTTAATCAGGTGCTTGATATTGTGCTGTAACGTTTCTCCCTCCTGCATTGGGGGGAGAAATATGTGTAAAAATACCAAACATTGTTCCCTCGGCAATCTGGAAACGTATGATACAGGAAAGAAGGCATTTACAATTCCAGTCAGGCAAAATATAATTTTTATATTGTGAGAAAAAAAGAGCTGACATTCGTTTTGCCAGACGGAGGGAGATCAAATCGTAATGGATATTCGAACAATCACGTCTTCAGATTATGAAATGGTAACGTCTGTAATGAATGAATGGTGGGGCGGCAGACAGCTGAAAGAAAAATTGCCGAGACTATTTTTTGAGCATTTTCAGGACACAAGCTTTATTACATCTGAAGATAACAGCATGACCGGATTTTTAATCGGGTTTCAATCGCAATCGGATCCTGAAACGGCATACATCCATTTTTCCGGTGTGCATCCGGATTTCAGAAAAATGCAAATTGGAAAACAATTATACGATATCTTTATTGAAACGGTAAAACAAAGAGGCTGCACCCGGGTAAAATGCGTCACTTCACCTGTGAATAAGGTATCAATCGCGTATCACACAAAATTGGGATTTGACATTGAAAAGGGCACCAAAACGGTAAATGGCATCTCAGTGTTTGCAAACTACGATGGCCCGGGCCAAGATAAGGTACTGTTTGTCAAAAACATATGAGGAGGAAATATGATGGATTTTTTATCAAAAACACCTGAGCCACCTTACTATGCAGTCATTTTTTCATCTGTCAAAAGCGAAAATGACATAGGATATGGAGAAACAGCGGAGCGGATGGTATCGCTTGCGGCGGATCAGCCGGGATTTTTAGGCGTCGAAAGTGTTCGTGAAGCGGATGGAAGGGGCATAACTGTTTCCTACTGGGACAGTATCGACGCCATTAACCACTGGAAGCATCACAATGAACATCAAGCGGCAAAAGAAAAAGGAAAAAGCGTTTGGTACGAGTTGTATGCAGTCCGCATCGCAAAAGTCGAGAGGCAGCGGCTGTTTTCAGGAGAAGAGAAATGATTGAATTTCTTGAGCATAAGGGAGACATCACAGCGCGTGAGATTATTGCCGTGCAGCAGCCCGCGTACATAAAAGAAGCGGAGCTTATCGGTTTTGACGGTATTCCTGCCTTACAAGAGAAGCCGAAGGATATTCAAGCATCTCATGAACAGTTTGCGGGATATCGGAAAGACGGCAAACTGATCGGTGTCATTTCATATGAGATAAACATGCATCATCTCACCATTTGCAGGCTTGTGGTGCATCCCGACGGTTTTAGAAAAGGGATTGGACGAGCACTTCTGCACTTTGTCATCGATCAAAACGAAGACGCTGAGAAAATCGAAGTAGTCACAGCTGAGAAAAATACACCGGCCGTATCGCTCTATACACAGGCGGGATTTCAAAAGGCAGAAACCGTCAAAGCCGCGGAGGGTCTATTGCTGTCTGTCTTTCATTTGTATCCGGAACGAAAAGTTGAAGTCGTTCTCTACAATGAAAAATGGACGGAATGTTTCGATGAAGAAAAAGAACGGCTGAAGCTTGTGTTCGGACCGGAGATCATTGCTGTTCATCATATCGGAAGCACATCAATCCCGAACATGGCAGCAAAGCCAATCATTGATATATTAATTGAAGTCAGAAGCATTGAAGCGGTGAGCCAATATGATACACAAATGAAGGCTATCGGCTATACACCGAGAGGAGAAAACGGCATAGCTGGCAGACGTTATTTCCAAAAGGGCGGAAATAAACGCACTCATCATGTCCATATGTACGAAAAGGGAAACCCTGCTATTGAAAGGCACCTGTTATTCAGAGATTATCTCAGAGCTCATCCAGAAATAGCGGAAGAATATGCCGTTCTCAAAAAACAGCTGGCTGCCCAGCATCCGGACTGCATCAATCTATACATACAGGGGAAAGATGATTGGATCAAGACTGCAGAAGAAAATGCAAAGCGATGGAAAGAAGGCAGAAACAATGCGAATGGAAGCGTTGTATGCTACAATTGCGAAAATGATGAAAACGGGGGTCTCACCTTATGAACATACATGTGACAGATGCAGCAAAACAGGCACTGCAGCAGGCGTTTGACGCCAACCCGGGAAAAAAAGCCCAGCTTCGTTACGATGCAGAAGGATGCGGCTGTGCGGTAAGCGGTGTACCGACAATCTGGCTGGCTGAAGAATTAACGGGACAGTGCGAGCAGCTGGAAACGAATGGCATCCCGCTGTATATCCAATCATCGCAAAAAGTGTTTTTTGACGATCAAATGACGATCGATTACAATGAAAAAGCCAAAACACTGGCGCTGAAAAGTCCAGCTGAAATGCTCAGCCCCAGAATGAGCATATTAGTAAAGTAGGGAGACACGAAACGTGGAACAAAAGCTGAAGGCAATGAAGAACACAGCACAAAATAAAACGTGGGTATCCTTCCTAAATCAAAACCATCCCTATACTTTGCTCCACTGGTCAATTGGAGGAGCAGAATCCGTCAAAAAAGATGTTTGGCTATTGCAGGATGAAATGACATTCGAAACGCAGGAGTTTACAACGATAGATCTTGCGATTGAATGGATCAGAGAAAATATGGATGGCATTACCGACGTTTTGTGAAATAAAAAAGCGAAGAGCCCGAAGAGGCCTTTCGCTTTTTTATTATGGACAGAAAACCCCGGGCTAGGTCTAAGGTTCCGAGTAGCTTCCAGCGTGGTGCTAGCGATGTTTGCTTAGCCAACCAAAATATCTGCCGTAGGAGTTGTGAAAGAAAAGTTATCGAGATTATCGAAGTAACAGCGTGCAAAGCCACATCCATATGTTCATGGGCACTCTGCCAAAAGAAGAAAAATCATTGGAGTGTCGTAAAAAACTAAGAGGGTTTTGACGTTATAGAGGAAGGAGTGAGAGTTATGGCTCACTCTTTTTTTGTTTAATTGTCAACAACTTCATAGTGGGAAACACTAGGTGTTACGGGCTGTTATGGTTATTCGTTGACATTATGACAACACTTCTATATCATTATACCGTCTTAGTCTTTAGGCTGATAGATTGATAAGTTTTTAGTGTGAAAGGAGAACAGGATTGTGGAGGAACAAAAGAAAAATCAGCTAGGAGCGCTGCTGAAAGAGCATTTACGAAAAAGGTCTTTATCATTAAGGGAATTGAGCGAACGCACACAAATTGATAAAGCGACCATTTCGAGAATCATCAATGGCAAAAGAAAAGCAAACCTGAACCATTTACAAAGGTTTTCAGACAGTCTTGGCGTTTCTTTTGATGAGCTGATGACGGCTGCAGGCTATACAATGGAGAAGAAGCAGGACAACGACCGTCCGGATATTCACTCATCAATTGACGAAATTGAAGACGTTTTGCAAACCTCAAATGTCTATGACCGGTCTTTTACGATGGAAGAGCTGAAAAGCAAATTGATTGAGTACCAGCAATATTCTCAGACAGAGGAAGGGAAGCGTACGATTCAGGACGAGTTTGAACATAAAGTCGAGAAAGTCAGCGGCATCGGTCCTTTCCTGACCCGTTTGCAAGACATGTATTTCAGATTTACTACGGGTTGCGGGACGCCGCGTGAAATGCTGCTGATAGGCGGTGCTTTGCTGTATTTCATTGCTCCTGTTGATGTTATACCGGATTATATTTTTCCGATTGGCTATATCGATGACGCCGCAGCGATTCAACTCGTCTTCAACCAATTGTCACCTAAATCGTAATGGAGCATGTTAAAGATGAAACAAAAACAAACCAACATTGACATCAGTCTTCTGCTCATTTTATTTAGTCTGTTTTGTATCAGTTTACTGGCTGTTTACAGCGGATCGGGGCAGTATGAAACACAGGACCCTTTTTATTTTGCCAAACGGCAGGTCATTTGGTATCTTGTCGGGTTTGGCATAATGGCAGGAACAGCTTATATCGATTACGAGCTGCTCGAACGATTGGCGCTCAGGTTATTTGTAGGAACTGTTTTTCTCCTCATTCTCGTTCATTTTTTTGGAACGTATAAAAATGGTTCACAAAGGTGGATAAGCTTCGGGGTGTTAGAAATCCAGCCTACAGAATTTATGAAGATTATTTTGATTCTTCTGTTGGCTTCGGTACTCAATCAATATCAGCATAAAAGGTTCTCCTTCACAGAGAGCATCATTCCGACGGGTAAAATCATGGTGTACACAATGATTCCGTTTTTCTTCATATTGATTCAGCCTGATTTAGGCTCTGCATTGGTGATTTTGTCGATTGCATTCACGTTAATGCTGGTCTCGGGGATTTCGGGCAGAATGATCATGTCCCTGTCACTTGGATTCATAGCATTAATCGCCTTTTTGACGTTTTTGCACAATTATTACTTTGAGATGTTTTCAAAGATCATTAAACCTCATCAGCTTGATAGGATATATGGCTGGCTCAGCCCTCATGAACATGCATCTACATATGGATACCAGCTGACGCAGTCGTTATTGGCGATAGGATCGGGTCAGCTGACAGGAAGCGGCTTTACCCATGGAGTCCAAGTTCAAGGAGGGAAAATTCCGGAGGCTCATACCGATTTTATATTCGCTGTGATTGGTGAAGAGTTCGGTTTTTTGGGTGCCGTAACATTAATCTGTCTGTATTTTCTGATGATCTACAGAATTATTAGGATTGCAATGCGATCCAACAGTCTGTTCGGTGTTTATATATCTGCGGGGGTTGCAGGTTTAATTATATTCCAAGTGTTTCAAAATATTGGGATGACAATCGGATTAATGCCGGTGACAGGGCTCGCTCTTCCGTTTATCAGCTATGGCGGCAGTGCGCTGTTGACCAATATGATTGCTTTAGGTCTCGTTTTCAGTGTGAATATCAGATCTAAGCATTATATGTTCGGCAGGGGGTGGGATTGAAGATGCTTAAGGTGATTCTTTCCCATCTAAAAAAGCTTGATTATGTTTTGATCGCATCGGTTCTGTTTTTATCTTCGCTTGGTTTGCTGATGGTTTACAGCGCCGGCTACCCCCTCGGATATATAAAGTACGGTAATGGCAGCTATTTTTTTGTGAAGCAGCTGCAATGGCTGCTCATCGGTTTGACCTTTTTTTCGGCTGCCGTCTTTTTCCCTTACAAAGCTTACGGCAAACTCATCCGGTTTTTAGTGAAGCTTTCTTTTTTGATGCTGATTCTCGTTTTGTTGCCGGGGATTGGGGTGGAGAAAAACAATTCTCAAAGGTGGATTCATTTCGGTTCGCTCATCATTCAGCCGTCTGAGGCCGTGAAGCTTGTGATGGTTATTTATTTTGCTTACGTGTATGCAAAAAAGCAGAGATACATTGCCAATTTCGGAAAGGGCGTCATGCCCCCGCTGCTCATTTTGGCGGCCGTGTTCTTTCTAATCTTAAAACAGCCGGACTTGGGCACCGCCGTTTCGATCCTATTAAGCTGCGGAGCTGTTCTGCTGTGCGCCGGCATCAGAAAACGGCATTTATTGCTTCTCGGGACAATGGCCGGGGCCGGCATCGCATATTTTGCTATGACGGCGCCGTACCGGTTAAGAAGGCTGACATCGTTCAGGGATCCTTTTCAGGATGAAAACGGAGACGGCTACCAGTTAATCAATTCCTACCTTGCCATCGATTCGGGCGGGTTCTGGGGAAATGGATTGGGGAACAGCGTTCAAAAGCTGGGATTTCTTCCTGAAGCCCATACGGACTTTATTATGGCGGTCATTACCGAGGAACTCGGCGGGGCCGGGCTCTTGATGATCATCGGGGCTTACCTGTTAATGATGTTCAGAGGCGTGCGGATCGCTGTGCAAATCAATGATCCGTTTGGAAAGCTGCTGGCGATCGGCCTTACCTTCCAGATCATGATTCAAGCGTTATTTAACCTTGGCGCTGTTTTAGGCCTTCTCCCCATTACCGGAATTCCTCTTCCGTTTGTCAGTTATGGCGGTTCTTCGTTAATGTTCATGCTGATTTCAGCCGGGATACTGGTCAACATCTCATCACACGTTAAGCGAAGTAAAAAAAGTGAGGCCTATCTTTTATAGAAGGCCTCATTTTTTGTTAAAAAAACTAGGTAGGGCCTAAGACTTGGGCATTTTTATTTTGTCTAAAAATTCCTGCACCGTTTTTCGGTATGTGTCCCGGTTTTTCGTATACGACATGGCGTGTTCACCGTTATCGGCAATATACAGTGCCTTCGGTCCGGGTTTCTTTTCATAAAGCCGCTCGGTTGAAGAAACGGGAATATAGTCATCATCCTTACTGTGAATAAAGAGGACCGGTTTTTTGATTTTTTCAATGACAGCAAGCGGAGATACTTCGCGTGCGCGATAGCCGCCCCTCAGCTTCAAAAAGAAGTCGGCGATGGGGAGCAGCGGCCAAGACGGGAGCCTGTATTCTGCTTTCAGCCGATAGGCAAGCTGTTCATCAAAACGTGCGAAGGGGCAATCGGCAATATAAAAATCAGCGCCATCATCATGGTGTTCACCAGCGTAAAGCAGGGCAGTCGCAGCTCCCATTGATTCACCGTGAACTCCAATCAATCCGCGATGGCCTGTTTTATTCTTGGCCCAGCTGACAACCTCGCTGAGATCATCCTTTTCATAAAACCCGTAGCTAGTCGTCTTTCCGCCGCTTTGTCCGTGTCGGCGATGGTCATAAACAATCACATTCCAGCCGAGATCAAGAAATAAATGCATATATTTAAGAGAATTCAGCACATTCATCGTCACCCCGTGGCAGATAATAATGGTGTTTGGTGTGTCATGTGGTGCGACATGGTAGCCTTTTATATCATACCCGTAAGCGGATGGTATCACAAAAGCGGTTTTCTTCATTCGTTCAAAGGATTCAAACACATCATGTCCGTCGTCTGTCTCTCTTTTGATAATGTCTTCATCTGTCTTTTTCTTGATAAAGAGAATGATATTTGAAAAAACAATTCCGATTGCGATAACAGCGGTTAAGAGAGCGCCAATGGCCAAAAGGATTTTCTTCAAAAGTCACAGCACCTTTCAACTAAATACAGGAAATTTATACTTGGAATCATTATACCTAAACAGTGCTGTGCTGATCAAAAAAGTTTTCAGAAGAGAGTCCGCTTGTTCGGTCTATATGCTCCGTGATAAACTGGCCTCAAAACAAAACATGGGGGAAGCGTACATGAAAAAACAAAAATCCACTGACAAACATCAGTTAAAAGACGACCTTCAATCCGACATCAAAGCAAAGCTTATGGAGATGAAGAGCCAATTGAAGGAAGAGGATGAAAAGAGGCAAGAAAGAGAAAAAGCAGAACAGATCAGAAAGAAAAAAGAGATAGAAAAAAACAAAAGCTTTGAAGAGCTCCTTAATGAAAGCCAAATAGATTGGCATCAATATAAATAAACCAGCACCCATACAGGTGCTGGTTTTTCTGTTATGAGCGATGTGCTTCGTAAACGTCTTGTTTCGTATGAGATTGGAGCGCTTTGATTTCTTCTTCGCTTAAACGCCGTGCGTTTGCAGCCTGAACGTTTTCCCGTAACTGCTCAATCTTACTGGCGCCTGTAATGACTGAGGTGACAGCCGGTTGTGCTAACAGATATTGCAGCGACTTTTCTGTCAAAGACAGATCGGGCGCGACATTCTCGATCGCTTTGCGGGCATTTGTCAATTCCTCAAACGAATAGGATAAGTACCCGTTTTGTTTGATGCTGTCCGCCACTTGTTTAAGCGGTTTTTCAGTTAAGAGCCCTTTGGCAACCGGACCTCTGGCGACTACGCTGATTTGATGTTCCTCTAAAAACGGAAGCCATTCCTCGGGGCGTCTGTCAAACAGGCTGAACTGCATCATAATACTGACGATGTTTGATTTTTTCACATATTCTTTTATCACATTTGGGCGGATGGAAGAAATACCGTAGTAACGGATCACACCTTCTTGTTTTAATTCCTCAAACGCTTCGATCGTTTCATCAATGTTGTCCTCTATCGTGCCGCCGTGAAGCTGATAAAGGTCGATATAATCCGTTTTCAGCCGTGCAAGACTCTTTTTTACGGCTTCTTTTATGTAAGCTTTTGAAGGGTCCCAATACCAGCCTTCGCTTTCGTCATTCCAGCGGTTTCCCGCTTTCGTTGCCAAAATAATATCTTGGCGTCTGTTTTGGATCGCATCACCGACGATTTCTTCGTTGCGTCCGCGGTCATACAAATCCGCTGTGTCCAAATAGTTGATGCCAAGCTCGATCGCTTCATCCAGGATGGACAAGGCTTTGTTTTTTTCAGTTCCAAGAGACATACAGCCGAGCCCGACTTCGCTTATTTCTAAATCAGATGTACCCAGTTTGCGCTTTTTCATGTGCACACTCCTTTTTTAGGCTTTGTATTGACCGTAATATAAAGGAGCTAAAGTTTCAACTTTTACGGCTTAGAGACCCAATCCTTCACATATTGGAATGTGCGTCCGTACTCCTTTAACTTCGCCCGAATCTCCCATGCTTTTCCGACTAAGACAACACCTTTTGGCATGCGGTGCACTTTCACGAGGAAGCCCCCTTTTTTCTAGTATGATAAAATGTATGGGGCATCATATAGAGACAGAACGGGAGATGAAGAAATGAAATCATTAGAAGAAAAAACAATTGCCAAAGAACAGATCTTTTCAGGTAAAGTCATTGATCTTTATGTAGAGGACGTTGAGCTGCCAAACGGGATAACGAGTAAACGTGAAATTGTAAAACACCCTGGAGCTGCAGCCATATTAGCTGTCACAGATGAAGGGAAAATCATCATGGTGAAACAATTCCGCAAGCCGCTTGAGCGGACGATCGTTGAAATTCCTGCCGGAAAGCTTGAAAAAGGGGAGGAGCCGGAGTACACGGCACTTCGGGAGCTTGAAGAGGAAACGGGGTATACAGCGAAAAAACTGACAAAAATCACTGCGTTTTATACATCGCCCGGCTTTGCTGATGAAATAGTTCACGTGTTTCTTGCTGAAGAGCTTTCTGTACTCGAAGAAAAACGGGAGCTTGATGAGGACGAGTTTGTTGAAGTGATGGAGGTGACGCTTGAAGATGCGCTGAAGCTGGTTGAGTCGCGTGAAGTATATGATGCTAAAACAGCCTATGCGATTCAGTATCTTCAGCTGAAAGAAGCGCTCCAAGCACAAAAATGAAGAAGATTTACGCGGATTTGCACATTCATATCGGCCGGACCTTTACAGGAAGGGCTGTCAAAATAACAGGCGCCAAAACGCTAACGCTAGACCGAATTTTGGTTGAAGCCAGTGAACATAAAGGAATTGAACTTCTTGGTATTATCGACTGTCATTCTCCGGAAGTCATCCTAGAGCTTGAGGAAGGCATTTCATCTGGAAGATATCACGAGCTTGACGGCGGGGGGATTCGTTATCGCAGCACGACTCTTTTATTAGGAAGCGAACTGGAGATTTATGATGAAGCCTGCAGCGGGCCGATCCATGTGCTCGTCTTTATGCCGACGCTGGCTGATATGAAGCTGTTTTCAAACTGGCTGTCAGCGCGGCTGAAAAATATTCACTTAAGCTCACAACGGATTTATGAAACGGGCTTGAAGCTGCAAAAAAAAGTGAAGGAAATGGGCGGGCTGTTTATCCCCGCCCATATCTTTACACCGCATAAAAGCTTATATGGAAAAGGGGTTAAATCAAGTTTAACCGAGGTTTTTGATCCCACTATGATAGATGCGGTGGAGCTCGGATTAAGCTGTGATACAGACATGGCTTCACACGTATCTGAGTTGAATCAGTATACTTTTTTAACAAATTCTGATGCACATTCGTTAGCCAAAATCGGCAGAGAATATAATGAACTATATGTACAGTCAGCTGATTTTACTGAATTTGCTCTTGCATTAAGGGGGCAGGGTGAAAGGACAATTACCGCAAATTACGGCTTGGACCCGCTATTGGGGAAATATTATCAGACGGCTTGCGAAGCGTGCGGGGAACCTGCTGTGAGCGGAGAAACGGCGTGCGCGAATTGCGGAAATGCCAGATTTACTAAGGGAGTCAGCGAAAGATTGCGTGAATTGAGTGATCAGACTGAAGTTCGCGTCTCGCGTCCGCGATATGTTCATCAGATCCCGCTGCAATTTGTTCCGGGTGTCGGTCCGAAAACGCTGGACAAACTAAAAAAAGCCTTCGGAACAGAAATGGCTGTTCTTCATGAGGCTGCAGAAGAAGAGTTGGCTCGCGTTGTCCCGCCGAAAACCGCGGCTCTTATTGTAAAAGCGAGATCCGGAAAGCTGGAGTTGAAAGCCGGAGGAGGAGGAACCTACGGGAAAGTTAAACGGTGAGTTAAAGATTAACTAAGTTCCTCCTGCACTTTTCTTTTTGTCCGGATAAAGGTGATCAGCTGGATGATTTCGTCTTCACTCAGCGGCTTGCCATCAACAGAAATGTTAAAGTCAAGGCTGCTCCACGTGGTCAATTCAATGGTCTGAGGAGCAGTCTGCTTTTGTTTCTCGCGGCCCAAAAGTTCATCGCAGGTTGTGTCAAAGAGGTCAGCCAGCATGGCAAGTGCCTCAAGCGAAGGCCGGCGGTAGCCTGACTCGTAGCCGGCATATGTGCTTTTTGCGATACCCAGAAGGTCAGCTGTATATTGAAGCGACCAATTTTTCTTTTTTCTCAATTCAGTTAAACGATCTAGATTCATGAACTTCCGCTCCTTTTTCACCTTGAGCTGATTATATCATATAGGTATTAGGAAGTGTACGCGAATTGAATAATAATGTCTTGCGTATTTTATTTTCCGTGTCTATAATTGCATTAAAAGTATGCGAAAAGCGAATGCCTTCTCGCAACCCATCTTTAGATACAGTGAAGAGGTGCATGGTATGAAAAAATTATTGATGTTGACAACTGGGGGAACGATTGCTTCAGTTGAAGGGGAAAATGGGCTGGCTCCCGGAGTCAAGGCTGATGAATTATTAAGTTACGTATCAAAACTTGATAACGATTACACGATGGAAACTCAGTCACTTATGAATATAGACAGCACCAATATGCAGCCTGAATACTGGGTGGAAATAGCGGAAGCCGTTAAGGAAAATTATGATGCCTATGACGGATTTGTTATTACACACGGTACAGATACAATGGCCTATACATCTGCCGCACTCTCATATATGCTGCAGCATGCCAAAAAGCCGATTGTCATCACCGGCTCGCAGATTCCGATCACATTCCAAAAAACTGATGCCAAAAAAAATATTACAGACGCGATTCGCTTTGCCTGTGAAGGCGTGGGCGGCGTTTATGTTGTGTTTGACGGCAGAGTCATCCAAGGAACGCGTGCGATCAAATTAAGAACGAAAAGCTACGACGCATTTGAAAGCATCAATTACCCATATATCGCTTTTATCAATGAAGACGGGATCGAATACAACAAACAAGTAACGGAACCTGAGAACGACACCTTCACAGTTGATACTTCACTATGCACTGATGTATGTCTGCTGAAGCTGCATCCAGGCTTAAAGCCTGAAATGTTTGATGCCCTGAAAAGCATGTACAGAGGAATTGTCATTGAGAGTTATGGCAGCGGGGGCGTGCCATTTGAAGGCAGAGACATTTTGTCAAAAGTGAATGAACTGATCGAAAGCGGCATTGTCGTCGTGATCACAACTCAATGTCTGGAAGAAGGCGAAGACATGAGCATTTACGAGGTCGGCCGCAGAGTCAATCAAGACTTAATTATCCGATCCAGAAATATGAACACAGAAGCAATCGTGCCAAAATTGATGTGGGCACTCGGCCAGTCTTCGGATCTTCCAGTCGTCAAGAGAATTATGGAAACACCGATTGCTGATGACGTTGTCCTGTAAAATCACAGAAACTATGACCAACAAAGAGAAAGTGGGTTAAAGATTATGTTAAACGGCCAAAAAGAATACCGCGTGGAAAAAGACTTCCTTGGAGAAAAACAAATTGAAGCTGATGTTTATTACGGAATCCAGACGCTCCGTGCTTCTGAAAACTTTCCGATTACGGGATACAAGATCCATGAAGAAATGATTAACGCGCTGGCGATTGTAAAAAAAGCTGCGGCTCTTGCCAACATGGACGTGAAACGGCTGTATGAAGGAATTGGCCAAGCTATCGTACAAGCAGCTGACGAGATTCTGGAAGGCAAATGGCACGATCAGTTTATCGTCGATCCGATTCAGGGCGGTGCCGGAACTTCTATGAACATGAATGCGAATGAGGTTATCGGAAACCGGGCGCTTGAAATCATGGGACATAAAAAGGGAGACTATATCCATTTAAGCCCAAACACACATGTGAATATGTCACAGTCTACAAACGATGTATTCCCGACCGCTATTCATATTTCTACATTGAAGCTGTTGGAAAAACTGCTGAAAACAATGGAAGATATGCATAGTGTGTTCAAACAAAAAGCACAGGAATTTGATTCTGTTATTAAAATGGGCCGGACACACCTTCAAGACGCTGTTCCGATTCGTCTTGGCCAGGAATTCGAAGCGTACAGCCGTGTTCTGGAGCGTGATATCAAACGGATCAAGCAATCACGCCAGCACCTGTATGAAGTCAACATGGGCGCAACTGCTGTAGGTACAGGCCTGAACGCCGATCCTGAATATATCAAACAGGTTGTAAAGCACCTTGCTGATATCAGCGGTCTTCCCCTTGTCGGAGCTGATCATCTCGTTGATGCGACACAAAATACAGATGCCTATACAGAGGTATCGGCTTCATTAAAGGTCTGCATGATGAACATGTCTAAGATCGCAAACGACCTTCGCTTGATGGCATCAGGCCCGCGCGCCGGACTTGCGGAAATTTCTCTGCCAGCACGTCAGCCGGGATCATCCATTATGCCGGGGAAAGTCAATCCGGTTATGGCCGAGCTAATCAACCAAATTGCATTCCAGGTCATTGGAAACGATAATACAATCTGCCTTGCTTCAGAAGCCGGCCAGCTTGAATTGAACGTTATGGAGCCAGTGCTTGTCTTTAACTTGCTTCAATCCATCAGCATCATGAACAACGGCTTCCGTTCGTTCACTGACTATTGCTTAAAAGGCATCGAAGCCAATGAAAAACGCTTGAAACAATACGTGGAAAAAAGCGCAGGAGTGATCACTGCAGTCAATCCGCACCTTGGGTATGAAGCGGCAGCCCGGATTGCCCGGGAAGCAATAATGACAGGCCAATCAGTCCGTGATCTATGCCTGCAGCATGATGTGCTGACAGAAGAAGAGTTAGATCTTATTCTAAACCCATATGAGATGACAAAACCAGGTATTGCAGGGAAAGAACTATTAGAAAAATAAAATTTAAACAAAATACAGCTTATTCATCTCCGTATAGCCCGGATGAATAAGCTGTTTACAACATAGGGATGAGGAAGTATAGTATACGTGTTGCACTATTTATTGAAAGCGTTTTAGCTTTTTACATGAAGGGGGACTTCTTTTGAAGGATGTAAGACTGCCAACACTATTCGAAATTATTATTGTCCTAGGATCATTTTTAGCACTTGTCATGTCGTTTACAGTCTTTTTAGACTTGCCGATACAGCTCGCGCTCTTCATTTCCTGGTTTATCGCAATGATTCTCGGAATCAGACTCGGTTATTCTTATAAAGATATGCAAAATGCCATCCTGAATGGAATATCAAACGGTCTTGAAGCCGTTCTGATTCTTGTTTCAGTAGGAGCACTTATTGGAACATGGATCGCCGGAGGGATTGTACCGACTCTGATTTACTATGGTTTAGAATTTATTCACCCTAGCATCTTTTTACTTGCAACGTTAATTATTTGTTCAATTATGTCTGTAGCAACAGGAACGTCATGGGGAACAGTCGGAACTGCCGGCATTGCCATGATTGCAATTGGAGAGGGATTAGGCCTTCCGCTTCCTCTTGTAGCTGGAGCTATTCTATCAGGCGCTTATTTCGGGGACAAGCTGTCTCCTCTGTCTGACAGCACAGTTCTGGCTTCTTCGCTATCAAAAGTGGATGTCTTAGATCATGTCAGAGCAATGCTTTTTTTATCTGTGCCAGCATATGTGATTACAGCAATTTTATTTACAATTACCGGCTTTATGTACGGCGGGAAAAATATTGACCTTGATAAAGTTGAATTCTTGAAATCATCTCTGCAAAATACGTTTGACATTCATATTTGGATGCTGATCCCAGCTGTTGTCGTGATTATCTTATTGGCGATGAAAAAGCCGTCAATGCCGGTTATCGTAATTGGCGCTTTGCTTGGCGCTGTCTGGGCTGTTGTTTTCCAAGGCATGAATCCAGCGGATGCGATTGCAACTGCCTACAACGGATTCTCGATTAAAACAGATGTTGAATTCTTGAACGGCCTGTTAAATCGCGGAGGCATCGTTGGAATGCTCGGTTCCCTTGTCGTCATTATCTTTGGTCTCGGATTTGGCGGACTGCTTGAAAAGCTTGGCGTCTTAAAAGTGATCGTCTCTATGTTTGAAAAGAAATTAACATCACCGGGCAACGTCACTTTATCTACGCTGATTGTAGCGTTTTTAGCGAACATTTTCGGCTGTGCGATGTATGTTTCTCTTATTTTGACACCGAAGATTATGGAAAACAGCTATGATCGATTAAATCTCGACAGAAGAGTGCTATCCCGTAATTCAGAGGTCGGAGGAACATTAACTTCAGGTATGGTTCCTTGGTCTGATAACGGTATTTACATGGCGGGGATACTAGGAGTTTCTACCTTCTCTTATCTGCCGTTTATGTGGCTCAGTTTTGTTGCAATAGGTCTTGCTATTATCTATGGTTATACAGGAAAATTTATATGGTATACGAAAAACAATACAGTTAAAGCCGAAAAACTAGGCTAATAGGGGAGGATCACTGAATGATAGCGAAACACATGATTCGGACACTGATGATCGAAACGCCTTCGGTTCCCGGAAATCTTGGAAGGGTAGCTACGGCAATCGGCCTTCTGGGCGGGGATATTGGTGAAGTGGAGACGGTAAAAGTCGGACCCAATTACACAATGCGGAATATTACCGTTCAAGTGGAGAATGAAGAACAGCTTCAGGAAGTGATCGCGGCTGTACAGGCCTTGGGAGAAGGGATCAGGCTTCACACCGTATCTGATGAAGTCCTGTCCGCACATGAAGGCGGAAAAATCCAAATGAAAAGCAAAATGCCGATCCGCTCACTGGCAGAGCTCGGACGTGTCTATACACCAGGTGTAGCAGACGTGTGCAGGCTGATCGAAAAAGAACCTGAAAAAGCGTCTATTTATACAACGATCAGCAATTCTGTGGCGATTGTAACGGATGGAACGGCAATTCTCGGTCTTGGGAATATTGGCTCTGTGGCAGGCATGCCTGTCATGGAAGGAAAGGCTGCTCTGTTTGATCAGCTGGCGGGTATTAGCGGTATTCCGATATTGCTGGATACGAGTGATCCTGAAGAAATCATCAAAACGGTAAAGCATATTTCTCCGGGTTTTAACGGCATCCTGCTTGAAGATATCGGCTCGCCGCATTGCTTCGAAATCGAGGACCGCCTAAAAGAGGAGCTGAACATCCCTGTTATGCATGATGATCAGCACGGTACAGCTGTTGTCACGCTGGCAGCTGCCATCTCGGCATGCAGGAGTGCGGGTGTTGACCTGAAAGAAGCGAAAGTGGGACAAATCGGCCTGGGCGCAGCAGGCGTTGCCATCTGTCGGATGTTTATGGCCTACGGTGTGAAAGCTGTGTACGGAACAGACAAATCGGAGGCAGCAATGAACCGTCTCGAACAATACGGCGGACAGGCAGTTGCCAGCATTGAGAAGCTCATGGAAACGTGTGACATTGTCATTGCCACAACGGGCGTTCCAGGGTTAATTAAACCAGCATTTGTGCGTTCTGGCCAGGTGATTTTGGCTTTATCGAATCCGAAGCCGGAAATTGAGCCGGAGGCCGCGCTGCAGGCTGGCGCCGCATATGCCGCTGACGGGCGTTCTGTTAATAATGTACTCGGTTTCCCGGGGATTTTCAGAGGAGCGCTCAACGCAAAAAGCAAGGAGATTAATCATGATATGCTTGTCGCAGCAGCAGAGGCCATCGCAGCCTGCACAAAACAAGGCGATGTAGTCCCTCAGCCGCTTGATTCAAAAGTCCATCATGAGGTAGCGGCTGCGGTTGAGCACGCCGCTCTTACAGCAGTAAAATAAATGTAGGAAAACAGCACCTGGCATAAACAGGTGCTGTTTTTTCTCATCATATGATGATCTTTGCTATAATTGTTGTGAAAATAAATAAGGGAGTGATCAGAATGGCAAAAAGCCGAGCGAAAAAGAAGCGGGAGCATCTGCTTAGAAATGGCGGACGTGACGTCATATTATCAAGAGGCAGTACACCATCGTTCAGCACACATGAAAGATTGGCAAAAAGCAAAAAAGAGATTTTGAATAAACGGAAGCATAAGAATCCTTATGATCATACGGCAGTTGATGATAAGGATTTTTTTGTGCTCCAAAAAGCCGCCTAGCATTCTTCTCTATCGTTTCTTTTTTGAAAAAGGGCATGTTTTTCCGTTTCTTTCATACAATCTATTAAATCAAATCACTAGAGCGGGCGGGAGGAAACGGTATGCGAAAAATCTCTTATAAGGACATGTTTCTCCGACATGTCAAAGATCATCTCTCTCTTTATATATTTGTCTCAGTCCTGTTTTTCATGGGTGTCATCTTTGGCGCGATTATTGTCAACAGCATGACCATCAGCCAGAAAGAAGATTTATACTACTATTTAAGCCAATTTTTCGGACAGCTTTCGGATGGAAAACAGGCAAGTTCATCTGATATGTTTGGGCAAAGTATCTTTCATAATGCAAAGTATTTAGGGTTGATGTGGATATTGGGAATTTCCGTTATTGGGATGCCGATTATTTTTATCATGATCTTTCTAAAAGGCATCGTCGTCGGCTTTACTGTCGGGTTCCTTGTCAATCAGATGGGAGTCAGCGGTTTTTTCTTATCCTTTGTCTCCGTTTTGCCCCAAAATGTGCTGCTGATTCCGGCTTATCTCATTATGGGTACGTGTGCGATTGCGTTTTCTTTAAAGTTAATCAGGCAGCTGTTCGTGAAACGAAGCCTTCATGACGCGCCGATTCAGTGGTTCGGGCGGTATGCCTTTGTGCTTCTGGTCATTCTGTTTTTAGCGCTGATCTCATCACTCTTTGAAGCATATTTATCTCCAGTTTTAATGGAAAAGCTTACATCGAGACTTTTTTAAAATGATTATTAAAAGAAAATCGTTTTATTTATCAGTTTATAATAATTATAGTTGGAACTCTGCGCGTATTTTGTTATAATGAGTCATGGAATGCGGCGTAGGAGGGAAAGACATGGAAAACCGTATTGATCGAATTAAGAAACAACTGCACTCATCCAGCTACAAACTTACGCCTCAGCGTGAAGCGACAGTAAGAGTGCTGCTTGAAAACGAAGAAGACCATTTAAGCGCAGAAGATGTATACCTCCTCGTAAAAGAGAAATCTCCTGAGATCGGTCTCGCAACAGTATACCGTACGCTTGAATTATTAACTGAATTAAAAGTCGTTGATAAAATTAACTTTGGAGACGGCGTGTCCCGTTACGACCTTCGGAAAGAGGGCGCAGCTCACTTTCATCACCACTTGGTGTGCATGGAGTGCGGAGCCGTTGATGAAATTGAAGAAGATTTGCTTGAAGACGTGGAAGAAATCATTGAACGTGATTGGAAATTTAAGATTAAAGATCATAGATTGACGTTTCACGGCATATGCCACCGCTGTAACGGAAAAGAAACTGAATAAACGGTGCCGAGCGCGAACCTTTTCTCATGGGGAAAGGGTTTTTTGCTGTTTCTATGTATAAAACCTTTCTGATTTGGCATATGGTTTAAATAACTGGAACCATAGGGAAAGGATCGATTAGGACATGGGAAGATTCCTAAAAACAGCTCTCGATGCATTGAAAGTTTTCATCCTGTTTACCGGTTTTACCGCTCTGTTCTATTATGCTATGATATGGGTGAATCAAGAGTATGAAAACTATCATCGGTACGATAAACCGGAAGGCTCCGCTGTAAAAGTTGTTGAAATGGATCAGGATGAAAAAGGCGGATGGTTCGACCGGTTGATCTTTTTTTACCAAAACGGGGAGTAGATCAAGAGTGAAAGATCAAATAAAGGATTTCATCCACTACGTCATGGTAGAGAGAGGGCTTTCCCAAAACACGGTGGTATCCTATGAACGTGACTTGAAAAGCTATTCTCTCTATTTAACAGAAACCCTTCATGTTACAGATTGGAATCACGTAACCCGCATACATATTATCCAATATTTAAAGCACTTGAAGGACTCGGGGAAATCCGGCAAGACATCGGCGCGGCATTTGGCATCGATTCGCTCTTTTCACCAATTTCTGCTCAGGGAAAAGGTGACGGACAAGGATCCTTCCGTTCATATCGAAACACAAAAGACCGAACGGGCGCTTCCGAAGGTGCTCGCGCTCAATGAGGTCGAGCGATTATTGGACACGCCTAAGCTGACAAGCCCTTTCGGCTATCGGGATAAAGCGATGCTAGAGCTGCTTTATGCGACAGGCATACGAGTCAGTGAGATGATTGAATTGAAAACGGCAGATGTTCATTTATCCATGGGTTTTGTCCGCTGCTTCGGGAAAGGAAGAAAAGAACGGATTGTGCCAATCGGAGAAGCCGCCGCTTCCGCTATTGAGGAATATATGACAAAAGCCAGGGGAAAACTGTTAAAGAACAATGTGTCTGACGCTCTCTTTTTAAATCATCACGGCAAACAGATCAGCCGCCAGGGATTTTGGAAAAACCTGAAGAAAATCGCGCTGGAAGCTGGGATCAAAAAAGAGCTGACCCCGCATACCCTCAGGCATTCCTTTGCGACCCATCTGCTTGAGAACGGTGCTGATCTTAGAGCGGTGCAGGAAATGCTCGGCCATGCGGATATATCCACGACGCAAATTTATACGCATGTGACGAAAACAAGGCTGAAGGATGTGTACAAGCAATTTCATCCGCGCGCCTAGCCGCAGGTGGCTGCGGCTTTTTTGTTTAGGGCGACAGAAAATATTGAAGTTTCTCATTATTTCCGAATGCATTGTCAACGGGAATGAAAACGGTTTATACTTGAGTTGTCTGACCTCTTAGCGATACAATAGACGTATAGAAAAAAAGGAGGCTTTCAGGAGATGCCTGCATACAAATATAATCGTGTGTTTTTAATTGTGATGGACTCAGTCGGAATCGGCGAAGCGCCGGATGCCGCTGACTTTAATGACGAAGGCGCCAATACGCTCGGGCATATTGCCGAGCATATGAATGGATTACATATGCCGAATATGGCAAAACTCGGCCTTGGTCTCATCGGAGATATCAAAGGTGTAGAAAAAACAGAACATCCGCTTGCGTATTTTGGAAAAATGCAAGAAGCGTCTAACGGTAAAGATACCATGACTGGCCATTGGGAGATCATGGGCTTGTATATTGATAAACCGTTTAAAGTGTTCCCGGAAGGCTTTCCTGATGAACTGCTTCAGGAGCTGGAAAAGAGATCTGGACGCAAAATTATCGGAAATAAGCCGGCTTCCGGCACAGCGATTTTGGATGAACTTGGCCAGGAGCACATGGAGACAGGGGCTTTAATTGTATACACATCTGCTGACTCTGTTCTGCAAATTGCCGCTCACGAAGAGGTTGTGCCGCTTGAAGAGCTGTACCGCATTTGTGAAACGGCGAGAGAGCTGACGCTTGATCCGAAGTATATGGTAGGCCGCATTATCGCACGGCCGTTCGTCGGAGAGCCGGGACAATTTAAACGGACACCAAACCGTCATGACTATGCGCTTAAGCCATTTGACCGCACTGTCATGAATGAATTGAAAGACAGCGGCTTAGATGTGATCTCAATCGGAAAAATCTCTGATATTTATGACGGAGAAGGCATTACATCTTCACGGAGAACAGTTTCCAATATGGACGGAATGGACAAGGTGATCGATACGCTGGGAGAAGACTTTACTGGTCTGAGCTTTGCGAACCTTGTTGATTTTGACGCTTTATTCGGACATCGCCGTGACCCAGAGGGCTACGGACGTGCGCTTGAAGAATTTGATGCACGTCTTCCGGAAGTGTTTGAGAAAATGAAAGAAGACGATCTGTTAATCATTACAGCTGACCACGGCAATGATCCGATTCATCATGGGACAGACCATACACGCGAGTACGTGCCGATTCTTGCTTACAGCAAAAAACATAAGAAAGCGCAAATGCTGCCGCTTGCAGATACATTTGCTGATATCGGCGCAACGATCGCTGATAATTTCCAAACGAATAAACCGAAATACGGGAAAAGCTTTTTATCTTTATTACAATAGGGGGACTGTTTCTTGAAAGACAGAATCGAACGCGCAGCCGCTTTTATTAAGAAAAACCTGCCGGAATCTCCGAAGATCGGCCTTATTTTAGGCTCAGGTCTTGGTATTTTGGCGGATGAAATCGAAAATCCGGTCAAGCTGAAATATGAAGATATACCTGAATTCCCGGTATCCACTGTTGAGGGACATGCTGGCCAGCTTGTGCTTGGCACCCTTGAAGGAGTTTCCGTCATAGCTATGCAGGGCCGTTTTCATTTTTATGAAGGCTATTCGATGGAGAAAGTCACTTTCCCTGTACGCGTGATGAAAGCGCTCGGCGTGGAAGCATTGATCGTGACAAATGCCGCTGGCGGTGTCAATACTGAATTCCGTGCGGGAGACTTAATGATCATTACTGACCATATCAACTTTATGGGAACAAACCCGCTGATCGGGCCAAATGAAGCCGATTTCGGCGCCAGATTTCCAGATATGTCTTCAGCCTATGACAAAGACCTTTCTAGCTTGGCTGAAAAAATTGCGAAAGACCTTAACATTCCAATTCAAAAAGGCGTTTATACCGCTGTGACAGGACCATCTTACGAAACACCGGCAGAAGTCCGTTTCTTAAGAACAATGGGTTCTGACGCAGTCGGCATGTCTACTGTTCCGGAAGTCATTGTGGCGAATCATGCAGGAATGCGTGTCCTTGGCATTTCCTGCATCTCTAACGCGGCAGCCGGAATTCTGGATCAGCCTTTAAGTCACGATGAAGTAATGGAAGTGACGGAAAAAGTAAAAGCAGGATTCTTGCAGCTTGTAAAAGCAGTCGTCGCTCAGTACGAATAAAAATGGAGTGATAGCAAGATCAAAAGACAGCTGTGTCTGATATGACGCAGCTGTCTTTTTTTATGCCCAAAAAAGATACGAAACATTTTCCATCAGTGGCGTATAAAACCATCCGGCTTGGAAAAAATAAAAAGGATTATGAAATGGAGGGCTTTTGAGATGAAACGTCTTTTATCCACTTTGTTGATTGGTATAATGCTACTTACATTTGCACCGTCTGCATTTGCAAAACAAGACGGAAAAGGCACATCGGAGCTTGCTCATGAAGCGAAGTCTGCGGTGCTGATAGAACGTGACACGGGAAAAGTGCTTTACAACAAGAACAGTAATGAGAGACTGGCGCCTGCAAGCATGACGAAAATTATGACGATGCTTTTAATTATGGAAGCTTTAGATGAAGGCAAAATCAAAATGAGTGATAAGGTCCGTACGAGCGAGCACGCGGCTTCAATGGGCGGCTCGCAGATTTTCCTTGAACCCGGTGAGGAAATGACTGTCAAAGAAATGCTGAAAGGCATCGCAATCGCATCGGGAAATGACGCTTCCGTTGCGATGGCTGAATTCATTTCCGGCTCTGAAGAAGAATTTGTGAAGAAAATGAACAAAAAAGCAAAAGAGCTGGGCTTGAAAAATACATCCTTCAAAAACCCGACCGGACTGACCGAGGAGGGACACTACAGCTCTGCGTATGACATGGCAATCATGGCTAAGGAATTATTGAAATACGAATCAATAACGAAGTTTACCGGCACGTATGAAGACTATTTGCGCGAAAATACAGATAAAAAGTTTTGGCTTGTCAATACGAATCGGCTTATCAAATTTTATCCTGGCGTAGACGGTGTAAAAACAGGCTATACAGGAGAGGCCAAATATTGTCTGACAGCTTCAGCTAAAAAAGGAAACATGCGGGCCATTGCGGTTGTGTTCGGAGCGAGCACACCTAAAGATAGAAACGCGCAAGTGACAAAGATGCTTGATTTCGCTTTTAGTCAATATGAAACACATCCTTTATATAAACGAAATGAAATAGTAGCAAAAGTAAAGGTCAAAAAAGGCAAACAAAAATTTATCGAACTCACTACTTCTGAGCCGATTTCAATATTGACGAAAAAAGGCGAGGATATGAAAAATGTGAAAAAAGAAATCAAATTGAATGACAATGTAAGTGCTCCTGTTCAAAAAGGCCAAGAGCTTGGGACACTCGTTCTGAAAAAGGATGGAGAAGTGCTCGCTGAAAGTCCTGTTGCTGCTAAAGAAGATATGAAGAAAGCCGGGTTCATAACATTCTTGAAGCGGACGATGGGAGACTGGACAAAATTTAAATAATTATGCCGAATGATCACTAGTTTTGTCACGGTGAAGGAATTCATTCCGTCGAAATCGAAACACTCATTATCCGATCATATCAAGGAGGAATGAGCATGAGCCTTGGAATTGACATGCATGTCAAAGAATCTGTGCTTTGTATTCGATTAACAGGCGAACTCGATCACCACACGGCTGAAACCCTGAAACAAAAAGTGACTCAATCATTGGAGAAGGATGATATTCGCCATATCGTGCTGAACCTGGAGGACCTTTCCTTTATGGACAGCTCGGGGCTTGGCGTCATTTTAGGAAGATACAAGCAAATTAAGCAAATTGGCGGGGAAATGGTCGTTTGCGCTATCTCGCCTGCGGTGAAGCGGCTGTTTGATATGTCGGGTCTGTTTAAAATTATCCGTTTTGAACAATCTGAGCAGCAGGCGCTGCTGACGCTGGGGGTGGCATCATGAAAAACGAAATGCATCTTGAATTTTCTGCCCTCAGCCAGAATGAATCGTTCGCCCGTGTCACAGTTGCTTCGTTTATTGCCCAGCTTGACCCGACAATGGACGAACTGACCGAAATCAAAACAGTCGTGTCAGAGGCTGTGACGAATGCTATTATCCATGGATATGAAGAGAACTGTGACGGAAAAGTTTACATTTCAGTGACGCTGGAAGATCATGTCGTATATATGACCATTCGTGATGAAGGCAGGGGCATTACAGATCTTGAAGAAGCCCGCCAGCCTTTATTCACGACTAAGCCTGAGCTTGAGCGTTCTGGAATGGGCTTTACTATTATGGAAAATTTCATGGATGATGTCAGTATCGATTCATCACCTGAGATGGGCACAACGATTCGCTTAACAAAGCACTTATCAAAAAGCAAAGCGCTTTGTAATTAAGGAGATTTGTTATGGATGTGGAGGTTAAGAAAAACGGCAAAAACGCTCAGCTGAAGGATCATGAAGTAAAGGAATTAATCAAACAAAGCCAAGATGGCGACCAGCAGGCAAGAGACCTCCTCATAGAAAAAAACATGCGTCTTGTTTGGTCTGTCGTACAGCGGTTTTTAAACAGAGGATACGAGCCTGACGATCTCTTTCAGATCGGCTGCATCGGGCTGTTAAAATCTGTGGACAAATTTGATTTAACCTATGATGTGCGTTTTTCAACGTATGCAGTGCCAATGATTATCGGTGAAATCCAGCGTTTTATTCGTGATGACGGAACCGTAAAGGTGTCAAGGTCATTAAAAGAGCTCGGAAACAAAATCCGGCGCGCGAAGGATGAGCTTTCAAAAACACTAGGCAGAGTGCCGACGGTGCAGGAGATCGCCGACCATTTGGAAATTGAAGCAGAAGATGTCGTACTCGCCCAAGAGGCGGTAAGGGCTCCGTCTTCGATTCACGAAACCGTTTATGAGAATGACGGAGATCCGATTACCCTGCTTGATCAAATCGCTGACAACTCAGAAGAAAAATGGTTTGAGAAGATTGCGCTGAAAGAAGCGATCAGCGATTTGGAGGAAAGGGAAAAACTAATCGTCTATCTCAGATATTATAAAGACCAGACGCAGTCCGAGGTGGCTGAGCGGCTTGGGATCTCTCAAGTTCAGGTTTCCAGGCTTGAAAAGAAAATATTAAAACAGATCAAGGTTCAAATGGATCATACGGATAGCTAGTCTGCAATGCAGGCTAGCTTTTTTGTGTGCAAAAGCATGGTAATTTATGGTCTTTTCGAGCAGATGAATGAGAACAAAATCGAACCACATACTACATATATAACCACCGAAAGATGGTGATCAATGATGGAACGACGTATATTTATCCGACTTCGCCACAGGGTGCTGGCCCATCCGGGAGATATCATCACGGTTGGAGATGCCGCGCAAATTGAAGGACAGCTTCAGCTGAAAAAAAAACTGTCGGCTATGCCGCTTTATCAGGTGAGCGAAAAAGATAAAAATATTGTAATTCTGGATATCATACAAGTCCTCAAAGCCATTCATTTACAAGATCCGACACTTGATGTTCAAACGGTAGGAGGAGCAGAAACCATTGTTGAAATTCAGTATCGGAAACGGCAGTTATCAACGGTTCTGTTTATCGGTGTCTGGCTGCTTCTGTTTATCGGATCGTGTCTTGCCATTATGAACTTTCATGAGGATGTAAGCATGAGAGATGTTCATATCGCACTATATGAAATCATAACCGGAGAGAGAAATGACTATCCATATTTGCTTCAAATCCCATACAGCATCGGTTTGGGACTGGGGATGATTGTGTTTTTTAACCACATATTTAAAAAGCGCCTTAATGAAGAGCCCAGCCCGTTGGAGGTTGAGATGTTTAACTACCAGCTTGATCTCGACCAATATGTGGCCATGCATGAGAATCAAGAAACAATAAAGGACTTGCATGATCGTTAGTATATTGTTCATTATTTTTGTCGGGCTCGGCGGAGGCATCACGGTAGGGGCTGGCTTCGTTGCTTTTTTAACCGTAATGGGAATCATTCCGCGGCTGATGCAGCTCACCAAAACGATGAGATTTGTTCAAGCTTATGAAGCGGCTGTTATTCTTGGCGCGGTATGCGGGGGATGGGAGACGCTTCATATGAACCATCTTTTTTTAACAAAATGGATTGCCGTGCCGGTCGGGCTGCTGGCAGGTTTGTTTGTCGGGATGCTTGCAGCTGCCCTTACAGAGGTTTTAAATGTCTTGCCGATTTTAGCAAAACGAATCGGACTCAGAAGTAAAATCATTATTCTCTTAATGGCCATCGTGATTGGGAAAATCGCGGGATCTTTATTTCACTGGCTGTATTTTATTGATCATTCATAAGGAGGTTTCAAGATGACAAACATAAAAGAAAACTACAAATCAAAAGTGAAAACATATCAGCCTAAGCCGCCTTACGTCTGGAACTGTGTAAAAGCCTTTCTGGTAGGCGGTCTGATCTGTGCGATCGGGCAAGGTCTGCAGAATTTTTATATCCATTTTTTTGATTTTAATGAAAAAACAGCGGGAAATCCAACGGCGGCAACACTGATATTAATTTCAGCCCTGCTGACCGGGTTCGGTATCTATGACAGAATCGGACAGTTTGCAGGCGCCGGTTCAGCTGTACCGGTCACAGGTTTCGCCAACAGCATGGCAAGCGCGGCTCTTGAATATAAAAGCGAAGGGTTTGTGCTCGGAGTAGCGACAAATATGTTTAAACTGGCGGGAAATGTCATCGTTTTTGGTGTTGTGGCTGCTTACATCGTCGGAATGATTCGGTTTGCTTTTGAGAAACTGATGTCATAGGAGGAGAAGAAAATGAAATTAACAGGAAAGCAAACCTGGGTATTTGAACATCCCTTATTTGTCAACTCGGCGGGAACGGCAGCCGGACCAAAGGAAAAAGACGGGCCGCTCGGCTCTTTATATGATAAAACCTATGACGAGATGCACTGTAATCAAAAAAGCTGGGAAATGGCTGAACGCCAGTTAATGGAAGATGCTATTACTTCAGCGCTTCAAAAAAATAATCTGACAAAAGATGATATTGATCTATTGCTGGCAGGCGACTTGCTGAATCAAAACGTGACGGCCAACTATGTGGCAAGACACTTGAACATTCCGTTTCTTTGTATGTTTGGCGCCTGTTCAACATCAATGGAAACAGTGGCTGTCGCATCAGCCCTAGTTGACGGCGGGTTTGCGAAGAGGGCGCTCGCTGCCACCAGCAGTCATAATGCCACAGCGGAAAGACAGTTTCGTTATCCCACAGAATACGGAGGCCAAAAACCGGACACTGCCACCTCTACTGTCACCGGAAGCGGAGCAGTTGTCATCAGCCAGACACCGGGTGATATCCAAATCACAAGCGCGACTGTCGGAAAGGTTTCTGACTTAGGAATTACAGATCCGTTTGATATGGGATCGGCCATGGCTCCGGCTGCAGCTGATACGATTAAGCAGCACTTTAAAGACCTCAACCGGACAGCGGATGACTATGATCTGATCCTGACAGGTGACCTATCCGGCGTCGGATCTCCCATCGTAAAAGACATCTTAAAAGAAGATGGCTATCCGGTCGGCACAAAGCATGATGATTGCGGGCTTCTGGTTTATACGCCGGATCAGCAGGTCTTTGCCGGAGGGAGCGGCTGCGCATGTTCAGCGGTCGTTACTTACTCTCACATTTTTAAGCAGCTGAGAGAAGGAAAATTAAACCGTGTATTTGTCGTGGCGACCGGGGCGCTGTTAAGCCCGACAATGGTCCAGCAAAAAGAAACCATCCCTACCATCGCCCACGGGGTTGTATTTGAGCGTGCAGGAGGTGCATCTTAACATGGACTACCTTTTGGCTTTTGTATGCGGCGGGGCCATTTGTATTGTTGGCCAGCTGCTGTTAGACGTATTTAAATTGACGCCAGCCCACGTCATGACGTCCTTTGTCGTTATAGGGGCGATTTTAGATGGTTTCGGGATTTACGATAAATTTATTGAATTTGCCGGAGGGGGCGCCACTGTTCCGATCGTCAGCTTTGGCCACAGTCTTCTGCATGGTGCCATGCATCAGGCGCATATACACGGATTTATCGGGATCGGCATGGGGATTTTTGAGCTGACATCTGCCGGTATCTCAGCCGCCATTCTCTTCGCCTTTCTCGTAGCTGTTATTTTCAAACCGAAAGGATAATGTCAACATGACGACAAAGCGAAAGGTCATACTGGTAACAGACGGGGACGTGTATGCCGCTAAAACAATTGAATACGCCGCAAGCCAAGTGGGAGGCCGATGTATTTCACAATCAAAAGGCAACCCTTCCATCCGCAGCGGCGCGGAGCTTGTCAAGCTGATCACCTCTGCACCGTATGATCCTGTCTTTGTCATGTTTGACGACTCAGGCCTTCAAGGAGAGGGTCCGGGAGAAGCCGCTCTTACCTATGTCGCCACCCATCCGTCAATTGAAGTGCTCGGTGTGATTGCGGTCGCGTCAAAAACACATCAGGCTGAATGGACCAGAGTTGATGTAAGCATTGACCGCAATGGAGAAATAACAGAATACGGCGTGGATAAAGTCGGAGAAAGGGAATTTGATGAACACAGAATGAGCGGAGATACTGTCTATTGCCTTGATAAACTTGATCTCCCGCTTATTGTCGGCATCGGGGATATCGGCAAAATGGGCAGAAAAGACGATATCTCAAAAGGGTCGCCAATCACCATGAAAGCGGTCGAGTTTATTTTAGAAAGGAGCGGGTATCATGCCGGACCAAAAGGAAGAGAAAATCCGGGTTTATCGAGATCCAGCCAAAAATGAAGCGTATTTTAAAAATCGGGTCGGAATGGGAATTAGCTATGATGTGGGGGTTCGCAAGCTTAATATCTTAGACAAGGAAATACAGCTTTACTATCTGAATGGATTATCCGACACCGCTTATATCATTCATTTAATGAGAGAACTTGTTTTCATTAACAATCGGGATGAGGATCCAGATAATCTGGTTGATATTGTCGAAAACAGGCTTCTTAATGCCCAGGTTGAAAAAGTAAAAACGCTGGATGAAACAACTGACCAAGTGCTGTCCGGATTAGTTGCAGTCATTGTTGAAGGCGCAGGCTTCGCATTTATTATTGATGTCAGAAGCTATCCGGGCAGAAATCCGGAAGAGCCTGATACAGAAAAGGTGGTCAGGGGAGCCAGAGACGGATTTGTTGAGAACATCGTTGTCAATACGGCGCTTCTCAGACGGCGGATCAGAGACGAACGTCTTCGCATCAAGATGACAAAGGTTGGCGAGCGATCAAAAACGGACCTGAGTATTTGTTATATAGAAGATATTGCAGATCCGGATCTGGTTGACATCGTGGAAAAAGAAATTGCTGCCATTGATGTTGACGGATTAACAATGGCAGACAAAACAGTAGAGGAATTTATCATTAAACAAAGCTACAACCCGTACCCGCTCGTCCGCTATACAGAAAGGCCGGATGTGGCGGCTAATCATGTACTTGAAGGGCATGTCATCATTATGGTTGATACATCACCGAGTGTGATTATCACCCCGACGACTTTGTTCCACCATGTTCAGCATGCTGAAGAATACAGGCAGGCGCCTGCAGTCGGCACTTTTTTAAGATGGGTAAGATTTTTCGGTATCATTGCATCCACTATATTTCTTCCGATTTGGTTTCTCTTTGTCCTGCAGCCGGACCTGCTTCCTGAGAATATGGAATTTATTGGTTTGAATAAGAATACGCATATTCCGATCATCCTGCAGATATTCTTAGCTGATTTAGGGGTCGAGTTTCTCAGAATGGCTGCCATTCATACCCCGACAGCTTTATCCACGGCGATGGGTATCATTGCCGCTGTGCTGATCGGACAAATTGCCATTGAGGTCGGCCTGTTTTCGCCAGAGGTTATTCTTTACGTTTCACTTGCAGCAATTGGAACCTTTGCCACGCCTAGTTATGAATTAAGTTTGGCAAACAAAATGGGCCGTCTCACTCTCATGATACTCGTTGCTATATTTCATGTAAAAGGGCTCGTTATCGGATTTACAGTGTTAATTATTGCCATGGCCAGCATCAAATCTCTCCAGACACCGTACTTGTGGCCGCTGATTCCCTTTAACGGCAAGGCGCTGTGGCAGGTGCTGATCCGTACAGCGAAACCTGGTGCAAAAGTAAGACCAAGTATCGTTCACCCAAGAAATCGCTTAAGACAGCCTACCAATTCATAATCGCATTGAAACTGCCTGAAGAGTATGATAATGTATGTCTTAATTATGAAGGGACAGTCCATAAAACTGTCCTTTTCACCCATAAGCGGAGAAAGAGGGAATGACATTGTTCTTACATGGCACAAGCAGACAAAATCAACATGGGCATTTAGAAATCGGAGGTGTGGACGCTCTCTATTTAGCAGAAAAATATGGCACACCTCTTTACGTATATGATGTGGCTTTAATACGTGAGCGTGCTAAAAGCTTTAAGCAGGCATTTATTACTGCAGGGCTGAAAGCACAGGTGGCATATGCGAGCAAAGCGTTCTCATCAGTTGCAATGATTCAGCTCGCTGAGGAAGAGGGACTTTCTTTAGATGTTGTGTCCGGGGGAGAGCTTTATACAGCTGTTGCCGCAGGCTTTCCGGCAGAACGCATTCACTTTCATGGGAATAACAAGAGCAGGGAAGAACTGCGGATGGCACTTGAGCATCGCATCGGCTGCATTGTGGTGGATAATTTCTATGAAATTTCGCTTTTGGAAGACCTATGTGAAGAAACGGGACATTCCATCGATGTTCTTCTTCGGATCACACCCGGAGTAGAAGCGCATACGCATGACTACATTACAACTGGTCAGGAAGATTCAAAGTTCGGTTTCGACCTTCATAACGGACAAACTGAACGGGCGATTGAGCAAGTATTGCAATCAGAACACATTCAGCTGCTCGGTGTCCATTGCCATATCGGTTCGCAAATTTTTGATACGGCCGGTTTTGTGTTAGCCGCGGAAAAAATCTTCAAAAAACTGGACGAGTGGAGAGAATCATATTCGTTTGTATCCAAGGTATTGAATCTTGGAGGAGGTTTTGGCATCCGTTATACGGAAGACGATGAACCGCTCCACGCAACTGAATACGTTGAAAAAATTATCGAAGCTGTGAAAGAAAATGCTGCCCGTTACGGTTTTAACATTCCGGAAATTTGGATCGAACCGGGACGCTCTCTCGTGGGAGACGCGGGCACAACCCTTTATACGGTTGGTTCTCAAAAAGAAGTGCCGGGCGTCCGCCAGTATGTAGCTGTAGACGGAGGCATGAACGACAATATTCGTCCTGCACTTTATCAGGCTAAGTATGAAGCTGCGACAGCCAACCGTATCGGAGAAGCGCATGACAAAACGGTTTCGATTGCCGGAAAGTGCTGTGAAAGCGGCGATATGCTGATTTGGGATATTGACCTGCCGGAAGTAAAAGAAGGCGATCTTCTTGCTGTTTTTTGTACAGGCGCTTACGGATACAGCATGGCCAACAATTACAATCGAATTCCGAGACCTGCCGTTGTATTTGTAGAAAATGGCGAGGATCACTTAGTCGTGAAGCGAGAAACATACGAGGATATTGTGAAACTTGACCTGCCCTTTAAAACGAGTGTAAAGCAATAAAAAAGCGCCGATTTCTCGGCGCTTTTTCTTATTTGAATATAGAAACAATCGCATTCCAGATAGATACGAAGAAATCAATGACTTTCTGGATGAAGTTTTTGCCCTCATCTGATTCTATGAATTTCGTAATCTTATCTTTCGCTTTATCAAGCTGGTCACCGACCTGTCCCCAGTCGATGTCAACATTTTTCATTTTATTGAATAGGGAGACAAGCTGATCTTTTTGGCTGTCTGTAAGTGTGACGTTTAAATCAGAAGCTGCATCGTCCACTTGTTTTTCAATGTCAGCTTTATTGTCAGGCACACCGTTTTTAGCAAACTCTTCTTTGATTTTTGCAATCAGCGCAGCTGCATTTTCGTTACCGATTTTGTCTCCAAGCTCTGATGTCGTAACAAGCTCTTGGTTGGCTACTTGCTTAACATCTTCCGAGATCGCTTCATCAGAAGAAACTTCATACGCCTTAATCAATCCAGTTAAAGCCGCAGTCCCGGATACTTCAAACGGTGCTGTAACATACACCTTCGCATCTTTAACACCGGCAGTCATCAGCGCATTCAGGTACATTTCATCTGTAATGCCGCTGATATTATGTGTTTCAACATTCAGTCCAGAGCCTTTTTTGGCAATGGTTATCGATGATGAAGAAATCGCTCTTGATCCGATTTGAGCGCTCGATATATATTTTCCTAAATATTCATGTTCTTCCTTATTGGTCACAGTTACCGTTGTGGCATTATCAGGGACATTCATTTCATCAAGCACTTTTTGTTTATCAGATTCTGATAAATCAGCACCTAGTGTTACAATGACATCTCCAACTGCGGCATCCGCGAGACTGACTTTCGGAATCGTCAGCAGCAAAACGGCCGCCGCCAGCATTCCAATCCATATTTTTTTCAAAGCAGTTTGACCTCCTTCAATTTCACAAGCAGCTGGATAGAGCTGCTTTGCGAGGACCTGAATCATGATGAAAATACAGTTCCGTTAGGTTAGACGGAGATAAAGAGATCCAGGTTTCATTTTTATTTTTTGTAAAGCCGGGAGATTCGTTTTCCCCCGAAAGGTGTGGTATAATAGCCGCGACAAGGAGAGACAGGCTATAACCTATCATACATAATCTCCTTTGAAAATTAAAATAAAGAAAGTAGGCATACAATTGAAAACAGGTTACTTTTTATTAGAAGACGGCAACAAAATTGAATTTGAACTTTATCCTGAAGCTGCACCGGGTACTGTCGCAAACTTTGAAAAGCTTGCGAACGAAGGCTTTTATGACGGGCTTACATTCCACCGAGTGATTCCAGGCTTCGTGAGCCAAGGCGGCTGCCCTCACGGAACTGGCACAGGCGGTCCGGGATACACAATCAAATGTGAAACAGAAGGAAACCCGCATACACATGAAGCGGGCGCACTTTCTATGGCACACGCTGGAAAAGACACTGGCGGCAGCCAATTTTTCATCGTCCATGAGCCGCAGCCTCATTTGAACGGTGTTCACACTGTATTCGGTAAAGTAACAAGCGGATTAGAATTCGCGAAAAACATGTCTAATGGCGACGTCATGAAAGAAGTTCGTGTAGAAGGCTAATAGGCAGGCAGAAGGCTTTCCCATCTCGGGGAAGCTTTTTTATTTGCAAAAAATGATCCAATAGAAAACCGCCTGAGTGCTAGAGGCGGTGAACAAAAAGACATTTATCCGGTTAAAGAGGAGAGTTTTGTCTCACTTAAAAGCAGACAGGAATTACAATATTTTAGTCACATTCTGATCGGAAAATTGACTGTTAATCATTTTGGATTGGCTTACAAAATTGTTTTCAATGACAATTCCCGTATTCGAGCCGCCGGAACCAAACACAGATTTGGACACAGTTAATGGACTGATCGTAAAAGCACCGCCTACGTTTACTACACTGTTCCCGGAAACGTTGTTTATATTAATAGGATAATCAATCATTTACGGAGTCTCCTTTCAAATTCACTATTTTTTATATGTATTATTGCTAGAGTCAATAAGCGTAAACTTATTGGTAAAAATACTTATCTTTTATATGATGTCGCGAAAAGGGGTAGATTCTTCAATCATTGCATCTTTTTTAGCCAGTCACGTCAAGTCAAGCAGGCAGAATTGGCTTTTATTTCTGTGGACTTCATATATAAAATTAAGAAAACTTTAAAGTTACATGGTTCATTGAAAATGGGATTTTGTAGTAAAATGAATCAAAACAAACGTGATGTTATGAAAAGGAGCTTGGCGTTATGAACAACAAAGGCTGTATAAAATGCGGAAGTACTGAAGCGGGACAAAAAGAAATAGCCACAACCGGTACGGGATTATCGAAGTTGTTTGATGTGCAGCACAACCGTTTTCTTGTGGTGTACTGCAAGAATTGCGGATATTCAGAGTTTTATAATAAAGAATCTTCAACCGCCGGCAATATATTGGATTTGTTTTTTGGAGGCTGATCCATGTTTTCGGGCTTCAATGATTTTAAACATATCATGAAAGCAAAGCGGGATGCCGGTTATGTCACCTGTGAAATAGGCTGCCGCAAACATTCCAGTAACCTTCATGACGTGAATCATTTTGTCAAGCGCCATGGGTATCATGAGCTGGGCGATCAATGGAATGCGGTAGATGAACAGACTGCCCGTAACCTCATGACTTATATACGATCTAAAGATTTAGCATACGAGTGCTCTCTTTCTTCCGAGCCCATCGCTTCTGAACTATGCGATTATTTCTTACGTTATTTTCGGATGATCATGTGTATGATACGAGTGCTGATGTCGATGTTCAGCCCGATTATGTTGAACTAATCAGCTGGAGTCCAATTTCCCAAGCGACATTTGATGCAGGACTGGTTGTGATCGACAAGAAAAAGATAGGCATGATTTGGGCAGAAGATGAAGATGAACAGATTGTAAAATCACTTCAATGGTCCTGATGGGATTTCTTTTTGATTCGTGATAACATAAATTGAAGATCGTTGTTTATTGGAGGAAATCAGTTGAAATCAGAAAATGTTTCGAAGAAAAAAACAATGTTAGAATGGGCAAAAGCAATTGTGATTGCTGTCGTCCTCGCTCTGCTCATCCGCAATTTTATTTTTGCGCCGTATGTCGTTGACGGAGACTCTATGTATCCTACACTTCATGACCGTGAAAGGGTTTTTGTCAATATGACAGTCAAATACATCGGCGAGTTTGATAGAGGAGACATCGTCGTATTAAACGGGGATGATGTTCACTATGTCAAACGGATTATCGGCCTGCCTGGAGATACTGTTGAAATGAAGAACGACCAGCTTTATATCAACGGGAAAAAGGTGCCCGAGCCTTATTTGGCAGCCAATAAAAAGAGAGCGAAGCAGGACGGTTATGACCATTTGACCGATGATTTCGGCCCGGTTAAAGTGCCTGATGACAAGTATTTTGTGATGGGTGACAACCGGCGGAACTCAATGGACAGCCGAAACGGGCTTGGCCTCTTCACGAAAAAACAAATTGCGGGCAAGTCTAAGTTTGTTTTCTTCCCGTTTAACGAAATGCGCAAAACAAATTAGGATCAAGCAGCTTCCTGAACAGGAGGCTGCTTTTTTTTATTTCTTTTTTCGTTCATCCCCCAAAACCAGAACATAAATTCGTATAACTATAGAAAAGAATTTTTTGCAGAAATGTGAAACATATTCCCGTTATGCATCGTTATATTAATAATTTACGAGACTTTACGGTTTTTTATTCATGAAAAAAAGGAATAACTCATATGAATGAATAGATTCATATTGGCTGGAGGTTTAAAAATGGGAAGAATAAAAACCAAGATTACCATTCTGTTAGTGCTTTTGCTTTTACTTGCAGGCGGTTATATGTACATAAATGATGTTGAGCTGAAGGATGTTCCGACAGCAATTGGACAAACCTTGTCCTCGGAAGAAGAGGAATACACCATCCAGGAATATAAAGTGACGGAAATTGATGGCTCAGAGTATCATGGCGAAGCAGAAAACGGCACGAAAATCATCTTCAACGGAAAAAAATTAAATCAGGATTTGTCTGATATAAAAGAAGGCGACAAGATTAAGGCATACTTCAGCAAATCAAAGCGGATCGATGGTTTAATCAAGGTTGCCAAAGTGAATGATTAACAAAACATCACCTTTCGGATCGAAGGGTGATGTTTTGTTTTTCTCAAATTGTAAGTTTATTTCATTGCGTACTTTAAAAAGGATCGCTATAATAGCCAATAAGGACAAATGAATAAAGATTGTATCCTTCGGGGCAGGGTGGAAATCCCGACCGGCGGTAGTAAAGCGAATTCGCTTTAGAGCCCGTGACCCGTGTGCATAAGCGTGCGGTGGATTCAGTTTAAGCTGAAGCCGACAGTGAAAGTCTGGATGGGAGAAGGATGATGAGCCGCTATGCAATTGTATCAAAAATGCATAGTGTTATTTCCTATTGCGTAAAATACCTAAAGCCCCGGATTTTTCATAAATTCGGGGCTTTTTTGACGGTAAATAACAAAAGAGGGGAGGGAAACAAATGGAAGAGTATTATATGAAGCTGGCATTAGATCTTGCGAAGCAGGGCGAAGGACAGACCGAATCCAATCCGCTCGTCGGCGCTGTTGTGGTAAAGGACGGACAAATTGTCGGAATGGGCGCCCATTTAAAATATGGCGAAGCTCATGCAGAAGTTCATGCCATCCATATGGCCGGATCCCATGCAAAGGGTGCGGATATTTACGTTACACTCGAACCGTGCAGCCATTACGGAAAAACACCGCCATGTGCAGAACTGATTATCAACTCTGGCATCAAAAGAGTGTTCGTGGCGATGAGAGATCCTAACCCGCTTGTGGCCGGAAGAGGGATCAGCATGATTGAAAAAGCCGGTATTGCAGTAGAGGAAGGCATCCTGGCTGACCAGGCGGAGAAGCTGAATGAAAAATTTCTGCACTTCATGAGGACAGGCCTTCCTTACGTCACACTAAAAGCTGCCGCAAGCCTTGACGGAAAGACAGCTACCAGCACGGGCGACAGCAAATGGATCACGTCAGAGGCTGCAAGACAGGATGCTCAGCAATACAGGAAAACACACCAAAGCATTTTAGTCGGAGTTGGCACTGTGATAGCTGACAATCCGAGTTTAACTTGCAGGCTGCCGGATGTGACAAAACAGCCGGTTCGGGTGATACTTGATACCGCACTCTCGATTCCTGAGGACACTCAAGTGATTTGCGATCAAGCAGCGCCGACATGGATTTTTACAACAACGCGCGCAGACGAGGAAAAGAAAAAACGGCTTTCAGCTTTAGGTGTGAACATATTTACGCTTGAAACTGAGCGCATTCAAGTTCCCGATGTTTTGAAAATCCTTGCGGAAGAAGGCATCATGTCGGTGTACGTGGAAGGCGGTTCAGCTGTTCACGGAAGCTTTGTAAAAGAAGGCTGTTTTCAAGAAATCATCTTCTATTTTGCCCCTAAACTAATCGGAGGAACGCATGCTCCCAGCTTAATCTCCGGTGAAGGTTTTCAATCAATGAAAGATGTCCCCTTATTACAATTCACTGATATAACCCAAATCGGCCGTGATATCAAACTGACGGCAAAACCGATAAACGAGTAGGATGGTGACCATGTTTACAGGAATTATTGAAGAAACAGGCACAATCGAATCCATGAAAAAAGCAGGGCATTCAATGGCCTTAACAATCAAATGCTCAAAGATTTTAGAGGATGTTCATCTGGGCGATAGCATTGCGGTGAACGGCATTTGTCTGACTGTCACTGATTTTACAAGAAATCAATTCACAGTGGATGTTATGCCTGAAACAGTCAAAGCTACGTCACTAAATGATTTATCAAAAGGAAGCAAAGTAAATCTGGAAAGAGCGATGGCGGCAAACGGCCGTTTCGGAGGCCATTTCGTCTCAGGGCATGTCGACGGAACTGCTGAAATTGCACGAATTGATGAGAAAAGCAACGCTGTTTACTATGATTTAAAGATGGACCCGTCTTTAACAAAAACACTGGTCTTAAAAGGATCAATTACCGTGGACGGCGTGAGCTTAACCATATTCGGGCTGACAGAAGACACAGTGACAATTTCTTTAATACCGCATACGATCAGCGAAACGATTTTTTCAGAAAAAACGATCGGCTCTAAAGTGAATATCGAATGCGATATGATCGGAAAATACATGTATCGATTTTTGCATAAATCCAATGAAAATAAGACCCAACAAACCATAACAAAAGCCTTCTTAAGCGAAAACGGCTTTTAGAGAGGAAGATTTGCATGTTTCATCCGATAGAAGAAGCACTAGATGCTTTAAAAAAAGGCGAAGTCATCATAGTTGTAGATGATGAAGACAGAGAAAATGAAGGAGACTTTGTGGCTCTTGCCGAGCATGCAACTCCAGAAGTCATTAACTTTATGGCTACACACGGAAGAGGGCTGATTTGCACGCCGCTCAGTGAGGAAATCGCAGACAAGCTTGATCTTCACCCTATGGTTGAGCATAATACAGATTCTCACCATACTGCATTTACGGTAAGCATTGACCACCGTAAAACGAAAACGGGTATCAGCGCTCAAGAAAGATCCTTTACCGTTCAAGCATTGCTGGACAGCAAATCCGTGCCGTCTGATTTTCAGCGTCCCGGGCACATTTTTCCGCTGATTGCGAAAAAAGGAGGTGTCCTGAAAAGAGCGGGTCATACAGAAGCTGCTGTTGATCTTGCCGAAGCCTGCGGATCTCAAGGAGCCGGCGTCATTTGTGAAATTATGAATGAAGACGGAACGATGGCGAGAGTGCCTGAGCTCATTGAAATTGCGAAAAAGCATCAATTAAAAATGATCACCATTAAAGATTTGATTCAATACCGTTACAATCTAACAACACTTGTCGAGCGTGAAGTCGACATTACGCTGCCTACTGATTTTGGCACATTCAAGGTTTACGGATACACAAATGAGGTAGACGGAAAAGAGCATGTCGCATTTGTGATGGGAGATGTGCCGTTCGGTGAAGAACCGGTATTGGTCCGGGTGCATTCAGAATGTCTCACAGGTGACGTGTTTGGATCTCATCGCTGTGACTGCGGCCCGCAGCTGCACGCCGCGCTGACGCAAATTGCCGCAGAAGGCCGGGGAGTGCTCTTGTATTTGCGCCAAGAAGGCCGAGGCATCGGTTTAATCAATAAATTAAAAGCTTATAAGCTTCAGGAACAAGGCTATGACACCGTAGAAGCCAATGAGGCGCTTGGATTCTTGCCTGACCTTCGCAACTATGGCATCGGTGCACAAATGTTACGCGACCTCGGTGTGCGGAATATGAAGCTTTTGACGAATAATCCGCGAAAAATCGCCGGCCTTGAAGGCTATGGGCTCAGCATTTCAGAAAGAGTGCCTCTTCAAATGGAAGCAAAAGAGCACAATAAAAAATATTTGCAAACCAAAATGAACAAGCTGGGTCATTTACTTCATTTCTAATCACAAATATCACAAAAAAGGATGGGAATCATATGAATATCATACAAGGAAATTTAGTTGGTACAGGTCTTAAAATCGGAATCGTAGTAGGAAGATTTAATGATTTTATTACAAGCAAGCTGCTGAGCGGTGCAGAAGATGCGTTGCTCAGACACGGTGTAGACACAAATGATATCGATGTGGCTTGGGTTCCAGGCGCATTTGAAATTCCGTTTGCTGCGAAAAAAATGGCGGAAACAAAAAAATATGACGCTATTATCACATTGGGCACTGTCATCAGAGGCGCGACGACACATTACGATTATGTCTGCAATGAAGCTGCAAAAGGCATCGCGCAAGCAGCAAACACTACTGGTGTACCTGTCATCTTTGGTATTGTGACAACTGAAAATATCGAACAGGCGATCGAGCGTGCCGGCACAAAAGCGGGCAACAAAGGTGTAGATTGTGCTGTTTCTGCCATAGAAATGGCAAATTTAAACCGTTCATTTGAATAATTTGCTGAAAACAGTTTAAAAATATGGCGAAAATGATATAATGTGAGAAAACGGATCACCTATTCGTATCCGTTAATAGCAGACTGGACATTTTGATATAGAGGGGTTTTTATGTTAATTCGTTATAAAAAATCGTTTGAAAAGATTGCGATGGGACTTCTTTCGTTCATGCCGAATGAAAAAGACCTTAAGCAGCTTCAGCAGACAATTAAGGACTACGAAACGGATACAGACCGCCAGCTCTTTCTTTGGAAAGAGGACGAGGATATCGTCGGAGCAATCGGAGTCGAAAAAAAGGATTCTGAAGTTGAGATCCGGCATATCAGTGTAAATCCTTCTCATCGCCATCAAGGAATCGGAAAACAGATGATGGATGCTTTAAAGCATTTATTCAAAACGCAGGTACTGGTTCCAAATGAATTAACGCAGAGCTTTTTCGAACGTTGTCAAGGTCAGCAAGATCAAGACATTTCATACAATAATTAAGCAGAGGCTGAAATCAGCCTCTGCTTTTTTTTCTCCGTTCTATTTCTTTTTCACGTTCAAGGATGACGTCAGTCCGATCCCGCAAACGGTGCTTGTCGATAAGAAACGTATCGGTGAGTGTGCTGGGCTGCCCCCATGTGTACTCTTTTTTCTTGCATTCAATTCGGCATGCTTCCTCCAGCTTCTCATCTTTGATCGGCAGCATAATGCTTTCATAGGAAGAGCCCGTTTCAATTTGTTCGTAAACCGACTGCATAAGCTCGAGTAAGCGACTATGATCAAGCCCCAAGCCTTCGACCGCTTGTTTTTCCGCTTGAAGAATTCGGATGCTGTTCGCCATCAGTCTTTTTGCCCCGGCTGTATTTTGCCTTCTGTGATGATACAAAGCAACCGCAAGCTGAATAAAGCCGACCCAATAAACTTTTCGATTGTTTGGCGGATCTTCCTTCCAATATTCTTCTAATATTTCATGGCATTCAAAATAATCCCGTGTCGCGTGAAATTCAACGAGATAATCGATATAAGCTTTCGGATACAAGATGCTTCCTCCTTTAATCTGCCTTTAGTGTAACACAGGAAGGAGAGAAGGAAAAAGAACGCTTAGCCCGACATTGAAAGGGGAACCGCCGCTAAGACTTTTTTCTCCTGCCTCCTTTGTTATAGTCTGAGCGAACGCCTTTTTTGTTTTGAATATTCTGTACAAACCGCTTTAAAACAGGAAATGAAATAGTATTGGACGAGAGCTTTTTGGTGGCTTATACTAAAGGATAGCCAGTTTATCTGGCAATGAGAGTGATACTTGAAAATGGTGAGATGATGGAAGAATATCAAGTGAAAATTGATACGTTTGAAGGCCCATTGGACCTTCTGCTTCATTTAATCAATCGTCTTGAAATTGACATATATGATATACCTGTGGCGAAGATCACTGAACAATATTTATTATATGTACATACGATGCGTGTGCTTGAGCTCGATATTGCCAGCGAATATTTGGTCATGGCTGCCACGCTGCTCAGCATTAAAAGCAGAATGCTGCTCCCGAAGCAAGAGGAGGAGCTTTTTGAAGATGAATTACTTGAAGAAGAAGATCCACGGGAAGAATTGATTGAAAAGCTGATCGAGTATAGAAAATATAAAGATGCGGCGAAGGATTTAAAAGAACGGGAAGAAGAAAGACAAAAATCGTTCACAAAACCGCCGAGTGATTTGAGCGAATATGCAAAAGAAGTAAAACAGTCTGAGCAAAAGCTCTCTGTCACGGTCTATGATATGATCGGGGCTTTTCAAAAAGTGCTGAAACGCAAAAAAATAACTAGGCCGATGGAAACAACAATTACCAGACAGGAAATACCAATCGAAGACAGAATGAACGAAATCGTGCACAGCCTGAAATCAAGAGGAACGAGAATCAACTTTATGGACCTGTTTCCATTTGAGCAAAAAGACCATTTGGTTGTGACTTTTCTAGCCGTTCTCGAGCTGATGAAAAATCAGCTGGTTCTCATTGAACAGGAACACAATTTTTCAGATATTTACATTACGGGGAGTGAATCCATTCATGGGGCTTGATATCGTGAATTGGAAAGCTATTGTGGAGGCCCTTCTTTATGCGGCAGGCGATGAAGGGCTCACAAAAAAGCAGCTGTTAACAGTGCTTGAAATCGAAGAGCCAGAACTGAACACCATCATGGCGGATGTGGCGGACGAATACCGCGGGGATACAAGGGGCATTGAACTTATTGAATATGCAGATACGTACATGCTCTCTACTAAAAAAGACTTTGCGCCATACTTGAAAAAACTGATTGAAGTGCCATCAAAGGGCCTTTCTCAAGCATCTTTAGAAGTGTTGGCCATTGTTTCATATAAACAGCCGATTACGAGAGCAGAAATTGAAGAAATCAGAGGTGTAAAATCAGAGCGGATTTTACACAGCCTTGTCGCGAAGGCGCTATTGTGTGAAGTCGGACGGGCTGACGGTCCGGGCCGGGCTATTTTATACGGCACAACGCCGACTTTTCTTGAACAATTTGGTCTGAAAACGCTGGACGAGCTTCCGCCGCTGCCCGAAAATGCGGAAGAAGACGTTCTTCAAGAAGAAGCAGATTTATTTTTTGAAAACTTTAACCAAACCTTCGAAGATATAAAATAGAAGTTTAATGAATCGCGCTTTTTCATCATCATAAGATATAAGGAAGAAGCTATCATGAAAGAAGCAAAATGTGAGAGACAAAGACATGAGGGGAAGATACCAAACGAAATGGGACATTCGATTGTGCGAGCGCAGACTCAAAAAACAGGCGAATTCTTATCAATGGTTGTCAATACCGTTAACGATTACCTAAATCAAACGACGCTGGAGTCCTTACAGGCTGAATTGCCTACTGAGAAAGGATACTGCTGTGATGTGCTGAGCACTCTGAGAAGAATGACAGTATTTTGTGAAGGAGGCGCAGAAGCGTGCCGCCGTCTCCTGATGCAGGAGCCTTTTCAGGAAGCCAGAGCGGAAAAAACACTTTATAATGTGTATCACCAATGCATCGAAGAGTTCTTTATGCCGAAAAAAGACACGTGGTGTGAAAATAGCCGGGCATCTTATACCGGGGTCAGCGCAATTGAGTTTTACCATGCTGTTCCTGCGTCGCTTGAGCAATTATTATTGCCGCTGAGCGCAGCCTTTCTGAAGATGAGGGAAGAGCTGGCCCATTACGAAACGTCCGGATCAAGCATGGCTCCAATCAGATAACTTTTACTCTCCCTTTTTCAGGGAGAGTTTTTTTTATGTTTACCTGCAGATATATAATTGTTATTCATAACTGGTGGACATGCGCATAAACTTGTACAAACCACCACAAGGACGTGAGCAAACATGCGCATTTTCAAAAAAGCAGTATTCATGGTCATGATTTCTTTTCTTATTGCAAATGTAAATGTGAACACAGCACATGCTGCTATAGATGTCAGTGCAAAAAGCGCGATCGTTATTGACGGAGCGTCAGGCAGAGTGTTATTTGCCAAGGATGAGCATGAAAAAAGGCGGATTGCAAGCATCACAAAAATCATGACGGCCGTTCTCGCCATCGAATCCGGCAAAATGGATGAAACGGTGACAGTGTCCGCAAATGCTGTCAGAACAGAAGGCTCTGCCATTTATTTAACAGAGGGGCAAAAAGTGAAATTAAAAGATCTTGTGTATGGCCTGATGCTGAGATCGGGAAACGACGCCGCTGTCGCAATTGCTGAACATGTCGGTGGAAGCCTCGATGGATTTGTTTATATGATGAATCAAAAAGCTGAGCAGCTTGGCATGGAGAATACCCGTTTTCAAAACCCGCACGGATTGGACGACCATGAAAATCATTATTCAACAGCTTATGACATGGCCATTTTAACCAAATATGCTATGAAGCTGAAAGACTATCAAAAGATTTCTGGTACGAAAATATACAAAGCAGAAACGATGGAAAGCGTCTGGAAAAACAAAAATAAACTGCTGACCATGCTTTATCGATACAGCACAGGAGGAAAAACAGGATATACAAAACTTGCAAAACGGACACTGGTCTCAACAGCTTCAAAGGACGGCATTGACCTGATAGCCGTCACCATAAATGACCCTAACGATTGGGATGATCATATGAAGATGTTTAACTATGTGTTTGATCATTATCAAACCTATTTAATCGCGAAAAAAGGGGACATTCCAAAGCTGAAAGGCACATTTTATGAATCGAAGGCTTTTATCAAACGTGATATCACCTATTTGCTAACCGAAGAGGAAAAAGAAGATGTCAACATTAAAACCACGCTCCTTAAGCCGAAAAAAACATGGGAAAAAGACGCCTCAAAAATTCCCGACATCGTAGGGCATATGAAGATCATGTTCAACGATGAAACGATCGCAAAAGTGCCGATCTATTATGAAAATGAACGACATCAAAAACCGAAAAAACAATTTTTTGAAACGTTTAAATCAATCTTTCTGAATGCAGCTGGCGGGGCAAAATGGTCAATATAATTTGGGTCAGCTTAACTGTGATCGGACTTGTTTTTGCGATGTGCAACGGAACTCTGCAAGATGTAAATGAAGCCGTATTTAAGGGTGCGAAGGAAGCTGTTACGATTTCATTCGGACTGATGAGCGTGCTTGTTTTCTGGCTTGGTTTAATGAAAATAGCCGAGCAGTCAGGGCTTTTGGATATTTTCAGCCGGATGTGCAGGCCTTTTATATCTAAGCTGTTCCCTGATATACCACCGGATCACCCGGCGATGGGCTACATTTTATCGAATCTCATGGCGAACTTCTTCGGTCTCGGGAATGCAGCAACTCCGCTTGGCATTAAAGCAATGGAGCAAATGAAAAAGCTGAATGGAAACCGAACGGAAGCAAGCCGGTCGATGATTACTTTTTTAGCGGTGAATACGTCCTGCATCACCCTCATTCCGACAACCGTAATCGCTGTTCGAATGGCTTATTCCTCCAAAACGCCGACAGATATCGTCGGACCTAGTATTTTAGCGACACTTATTTCCGGAATCGGCGCCATTATCATTGACCGGTATTTTTATTACCGCCGCAAAAAGAAGGGAAGGTGAGCGGATGGAAATCATCAACTGGCTGTCTTTAGCCATGATTCCGATCATAATTGCCGGAATTCTTCTTTATGGAACTATTAAAAAGGTTCCCACATATGAATCGTTCGTCGAAGGCGGAAAAGAAGGGATAGAAATCGCCTTTTCCATTATCCCCTACTTAGTCGGAATGCTTGTCGCCATAACTGTTTTCAGATCATCAGGCGCGCTTGATTTTATAATGGACCTTTTAAAACCGGTTTTCTCTGCTATCGGCATCCCCGCTGAAGTAGTGCCGCTTGCGCTGATCCGCCCGATTTCCGGTACGGCCGCACTCGGCATGACGACAGATTTAATTGCAGTATACGGACCCGATTCCTTTATCGGCAGGCTGGCTTCGGTCATGCAGGGATCAACAGATACAACGCTTTACGTACTGACTGTGTATTTCGGAGCGGTCGGCATCAAAAAAATGGGTGATGCATTAAAGGTGGGACTTCTGGCTGATTTAATCGGCGTAGTTGCATCTATCATCATCGTTACGTTATTATTTGGGAGCGCCTGAAAACGGCGTTTTTTTTGGATTTGGCATAGGAATTTGAAAAAGCTTGTTTGTTAAGGTTGAAAAAAGTAAGATAATACTTGAGGTGAAAGACATGGAAAGACTGCAAAAAGTGATTGCTCATGCCGGAGTTGCATCGCGCAGAAAGGCAGAAGAGCTGATTAAAGAAGGAAAAGTAAAGGTGAATGGCAAAGTAGTAACAGAGCTTGGTGTAAAGGTTACCGGTTCTGATCAGATTGAGGTAAACGGGTTAAAGGTTGAACGCGAAGAGCCGGTTTACTTTCTCTTATATAAACCAAGAGGCGTTATTTCTGCAGCCCAAGATGACAAAGGGCGCAAAGTCGTGACGGACTTTTTTAAAGAAGTCCCGCAGCGCATTTACCCGATTGGGCGTCTGGATTATGATACGAGCGGTCTTTTGCTTTTAACCAATGACGGCGAGTTTGCCAATAAGCTGATGCACCCTAAGTATGAAATAGACAAAACATACGTGGCGAAGGTGAAAGGCATCCCGCCTAAAGAGCTGCTCAGAAAGCTGGAGCGCGGCATCAGGCTTGAAGAAGGCAAAACGGCGCCTGCTAAAGCGAAGCTGCTGTCTTTGGATAAGAAAAAGCAAACAAGCATTATTCAGCTGACGATTCATGAAGGACGCAACAGACAGGTGCGCCGCATGTTCGAAGCGATCGGGCATGAGGTAATCAAGCTGAAGCGTGAAGAATACGCGTTTTTAAACCTGCGAGGCTTGCACACGGGAGATGCCAGAGAGCTAACACCGCATGAAGTCAAAAGGCTCAGAGCGCTGGCGGATCACGGTAAAAACGCTTTCTAAATTTCACATAACCTTCAAAAAGTAAGAAATGTGAAATGAACGTGCAATGATATAATTGAATGGATCTGCAATAGGGGGAAGGGGGCAGTGGACAATGAAGAAGAAAAAAAGGCGTTTATTCATTCGGACCGGCATCCTTCTCGTTTTAATCTGTGCACTTGGCTATACCATTTACAACGCTGTATTTGCCGGTAAAGAGAGTATATCCGAAGGGTCCGATGCACCGAATTTTGTCCTAGAAGATACGAATGGGAAACGTGTCGAGCTCAGTGACTTAAAGGGGAAAGGTGTTTTTTTGAATTTCTGGGGTACATGGTGTGAACCGTGCAAAAAAGAATTTCCTTATATGGCGAACCAATATAAGCATTTTAAAGACCAAGGTGTTGAAATTGTCGCGGTAAATGTTGGGGAGTCAAAGATAGCAGTACATAATTTTATGAAATCCTACGGAGTCAATTTTCCGGTTGTTCTGGATACAGATCGCCAAGTGCTTGATGCCTATGACGTATCTCCGCTTCCGACAACCTTTTTAATCAATCCGGAAGGAAAAGTTGTCAAGGTGGTGACCGGCACTATGACAGAAAGCATGATACACGATTATATGAATCTGATTAAACCCGGAGAGACTTCGGGATGAAGCAAGTCAAATGTGAATGCGGACATGTAAACCCGGTCGGAACCGTTCTATGTGAATCGTGCGGAAGAGCTCTCCAAGAAACTCAGCCTCCGCTTGCTGATATGAGATATGACGGAAGTGCAAGACGTTCACAAACCTATAACAAAACGATCATCGATAAAATTTGGAATTTCTTTTCTTCGGTTAAGGTGGGAATATGGCTTATCGTCATAACCCTTGCCGCATCAGCGTTCGGCACCATTTTTCCCCAAGAAGCTTATTTGCCTCCGGGCGCACAGGCTGATACTTATTACAAAGAGCAGTACGGCACGTTCGGCCAGCTTTATTATTTGCTCGGGTTTCATCATTTATATGGATCTTGGTGGTACCTGTTGCTCATTGCCTCGATCGGCATTTCACTTGTGATTTGCAGCCTCGACCGGGTCATTCCATTATACAGAGCGTTAAAAAACCAAGGTGTCAGAAGGAGTCCTGCTTTTTTAAGAAGGCAGCGCTTGTTCAGTGAAACGGATACTGTACTAGACGGGGAAGCAAAAGAAAAGATTGCTGCTCTCTTAAAGAAAAAGCATTATAGAATCAGAGAAAAAGAGGGCAGCATTCTTGCCGAAAAAGGGCGTTTTTCTCGCTGGGGCCCGTATGTCAACCACATTGGATTGATTATCTTTCTGATCGGTGCGATGCTGAGATTTGTGCCTGGCATGTACGTCGATGAGACGCTTTGGGTCAGAGAAGGCGAAACTGCAGCAATTCCGGGAACAGACGGAAAATATTATTTGAAAAACAATCAATTCAGCGTAGAGACCTATAACAGTAAAACAGAAAAAAAGGTATTCGCAGATGCCATTGACAGAGTCGGGGACGGGAGAGTAGCAAAGAACTTTCAAACAGATGCCGTACTTTACAAGAGAGAAGGAAAAATTGTTTATGGCGAGAAACCGAAGCTGAAAAAAGTAACAGAAGAGGACATCCGTGTCAATCAGCCGCTGCGTTTTGATTCCTTTTCCGTTTACCAGGTGGATTATAAAGAGAATCAGCTTGATCAAATGGTGTTCCAGTTAATAGACAAAAAAACAAAAAAATCCTTTGGGAGCTTGAAGATCAACCTTCTGGATCCAGATTCGGTTTATGATCTTGGTAACGGTTACAAAGTTGAAATTGCCAGCTACCTGCCAGACTTCTATTTTAATCAGGATGGAGAGCCTAGCACAAAAACAAAAATCCCTAACAACCCGGCTTTTGTCTTTAATATCATAACGCCAGACAAACCGAAGGGTGAAAAAAGCTTTGTTGCCATCCAAGAAACGATCGAAGGCTCCGGCAGCAATAAATACAAGCTGAAATTTGACCATGTTGAAACGAAAAACATTACCGGACTTACAGTCAGAAAGGATCTGACACTCTGGGTGCTTGCCGTCGGCGGAGCCATTTTTATGATCGGTGTCATTCAAGGTATGTACTGGCAGCACCGAAGAATCTGGCTGCACTCGCAGGACGGCGCAGTCATGGTGGCGGGGCATACGAATAAAAACTGGTATGGCCTGAAGAAGGATTTAGCCTTTGTATTGGCTGATTCCGGACTGACTGAACCGGAAGACCAAAAAGAATTAATCAAAACACAGAAATAGGCGAAAAGGGAGTGATGTCATGGCAGAGCTGAGCGGAAATTTTCTTTATGCGGCCTTTCTTGTGTATTTAATCGCTGTCCCGATTTTCGGCGGGGCCATACGCGGAAATAAAGATAAAAAGGGCAAGCCAAACCGATGGGCCAATATTGGAATCACTCTTTCTATTATCGGTTTTCTCTGCCACTTGGGATATTTCATCACTAGGTGGGCTGCCAGCGGCCATGCGCCTGTCAGCAATATGTTTGAATTCACCACCGCCTTTGGCATGATGCTTGTTTTGGCGTTTATTATTTTATATTTTATCTATAGATTGCCTTCATTGGGCCTGTTTACGCTGTCAATCGCTTTATTGCTGATCGCTTATGCAAGCATGTTTCCGACGGATATCTCACCCTTAATTCCGTCACTGCAGAGCAATTGGCTGTATATTCACGTAACAACAGCCGCGCTTGGGCAAGCTATACTTGCCATCAGCTTTGTCGCAGGTGTCATCTTTCTTTTAAAGCATGTAGACCAGACAAAACCAAGCAAAAAAACGTTCTGGCTTGAAGCGATTATGTTTATCCTGGTCACAACTGTCGCCTTTATTGCGATCACATCAGCATTTCGTATTGCAGGCTATGAAGCGGAGTTTAACTGGGTGGATAAAAATAAAGAAAAAAGCGTGATGGTGTACGAAATGCCTGCGCTTGTCGGCCCGCATCAGGGGGAGCTTTTGACCGAGGGGAGAATGGAGCCGCTTGCTGAGCTGCCTGCCCTTTTCTCAGGCAGAAAGGTGAACACCGTCATTTGGTCATTTGGAGCAGGGCTTGTTTTGTATGGCGCGCTTCGTCTGATCATCAGAAAAAGAATCAGCGCTCTGTTACATCCGCTGGTGAAAAACGTCAATCTTGATCTGGTGGATGAGGTTGGGTACAGGGCCGTTTCAATCGGGTTTCCAATCTTTACGCTCGGCGCGCTGATCTTTGCGATGATTTGGGCTCAGCTCGCGTGGACCAGATTTTGGGGCTGGGACCCGAAGGAAGTATGGGCGCTGATCACGTTTTTGTTCTATGCCGCTTACTTGCATTTAAGACTGTCAAGAGGCTGGCACGGTGAGAAGTCAGCATGGCTGGCCGTAATCGGTTTTGCTATTATTATGTTTAATTTAATATTCGTAAATCTAGTGCTTGCCGGACTTCATTCTTATGCATAGTCCTTAGAAAGCGACACAGTTCTCAAACTTTCTCATGATTTGATAAAATGAAAGTAACAGAAGGAAAGCAGGGGGAAAACGATGGACCAAACGAACGAAACCAAAATATTAGTAGTTGATGACGAAGCCAGAATTCGCCGCCTTTTAAGAATGTACCTTGAACGTGAAAATTATGTCATAGACGAAGCGGAAAATGGTGATGAAGCCATTGCCAAAGGGCTTGAAGCCAATTATGACTTAATTTTGCTTGATCTGATGATGCCGGGGACTGACGGAATTGAAGTGTGCCGGCAAGTTCGGGAAAAAAAAGCGACACCAATCATCATGCTGACTGCAAAAGGAGAAGAAGCAAACCGGGTGCAGGGATTTGAAGCGGGAACAGATGATTATATTGTCAAGCCATTCAGCCCGAGAGAAGTCGTGTTGCGGGTAAAAGCCCTTTTGAGAAGAGCATCCCAAACCTCTTATTTGAATGCCAATACACCGACGAAAAATGTGCTAGTGTTTTCACATCTGTCCATTGACCATGATGCCCATCGCGTAACGGCTGATGGAACAGAAGTAAGCCTGACGCCGAAAGAGTATGAGCTCCTATACTTCTTAGCAAAAACACCTGACAAAGTGTATGATCGGGAAAAGCTTCTGAAAGAAGTGTGGCAATATGAGTTTTTTGGTGATCTGCGGACAGTAGACACTCACGTCAAACGCCTGAGAGAGAAGCTGAACAAGGTATCTCCGGAAGCTGCGAAAAAAATTGTCACCGTATGGGGCGTGGGCTATAAATTCGAGGTAGGCACTGAATGAAATTTTGGAAAAGCGTAGTAGGCAAGCTGTGGTTTACGATCCTTTCACTTGTCTTGATCGTATTGTTCATTTTAACGGTTCTTTTGCTGGAATTTATTGAGAATTATCACGTGGAAGAAGCCGAGAATGATTTAACACAGCTTGCGAATAAAGTTGCTGTCATCCTAGAAAATCACGAGGATCAGGCACTGGCAAGATCAATCACTTGGGAGCTCGCTGATAACTTAACAAGCATTGCCATTATTCAGGATGAGAAAAAGTACTGGTATTCTCCGAATGATAAAAATCGCCTGTCGTCCATTACGGTTGAACAAATACAGCATGACAAAGACTTAAATAAAGCTCTCCAAGACCATAAAAAAGTAAGCAAACGAACGGGGTTGAGCGATACAGACACGGATAATGAACGTCTGATTGTAGGTGTCCCGTATGAAAAAGACGGAAAGAAAGGCATGGTCTTTTTATCTCAGTCTTTGCTTGCCGTTAAAGATACAACAAAACACACGACCCGCTATATTTTCCTGGCCGCGGGGATTGCGATTGTACTGACCACGTTTTTCGCTTTCTTCTTATCAAGCAGGGTCACGTATCCGCTCCGAAAAATGAGAGAAGGCGCACAGGATTTGGCGAAGGGCAAGTTCGATACAAAAATCCCGATTTTAACCCAGGATGAAATCGGTGAACTGGCAACCGCTTTTAATCAAATGGGCCGGCAGCTTAACTTTCATATTAATGCGCTCAATCAAGAAAAAGAGCAGCTATCTAACATTTTGAGCAGTATGGCTGACGGGGTCATTACCATTAATATCGACGGTACAATTCTTGTGACAAACCCTCCGGCTGAACGTTTTCTTCAGGCTTGGTATTATGAGCAGAATATGAATATCAAAGAAGGCGATAACCTTCCGCCTGAAGCAAAAGAGCTGTTTCAAAACGCTGTCAGCACTGAAAAAGAACAAATGATTGAGATGACACTGCAAGGCAGATCATGGGTGCTCTTGATGTCGCCGCTTTATGCGGAATCGCATGTCAGAGGGGCGGTTGCCGTGCTGCGCGACATGACTGAAGAACGCCGCCTAGATAAGCTGCGTGAGGACTTTATCGCAAATGTCAGCCATGAGTTGAGAACACCGATCTCTATGCTCCAGGGATACAGTGAAGCAATTGTCGATGACATTGCAAGCTCCGAAGAAGATCGGAAAGAAATTGCTCAAATCATTTATGACGAATCGTTGCGAATGGGCCGTCTAGTCAATGATTTGCTTGATTTAGCCCGAATGGAATCAGGCCATACAGGCTTGCATTATGAAAAAATCAATGTCAATGAATTTTTAGAGAAGATCATTCGGAAGTTTTCCGGTGTTGCTAAAGAAAAAAATATAAGTTTACATCAAGACATTTCTCTCACAGAAGAGGAATTTATGTTTGATGAGGACAAGATGGAACAGGTATTTACCAACTTGATCGATAACGCGCTGCGGCATACTTCATCCGGCGGCAGTGTTTCCATTGCAGTCCATTCTGTGAAGGATGGATTGAAAATTGATATCAAAGACTCTGGATCCGGCATTCCGGAAGAAGATCTGCCATTTATCTTTGAGCGGTTCTATAAAGCAGATAAAGCGCGAACAAGAGGCAGAGCAGGAACCGGGCTTGGGCTGGCTATCGTTAAAAATATCGTGGAAGCCCACAACGGATCGATTACGGTGCACAGTCGAATGGATAAAGGAACGACATTTACATTTTATATTCCGACAAAACCATAAAATCGAGTCTGAATTTGCCGAAGAATCTTGTTCCATAAGAAACACCCGCTAATCGAGCGGGTGTTTTTTTAAAAGCCAACATTAATAAAATTTAAGGATATGTTAATATAAATTCCCTTCCAAATTCCAGTTTCTCGTAATATAGTTGTAATGTAACTTTTCAAGCTATTAATACGACAAAAAAGTGAACGGAGGGGTTTCAAATGGAAGAAACCTTTCAATTGTTATATGACACATATCATCAAGATTTGTACCAATTTTTATTTTATATGGTAAAGGATAAAAGCCAGGCAGAAGATCTTCTTCAGGAGGTTTATATCCGGGTATTAAATTCTTATCATACGTTTGAAGGAAGAAGCAGTGAAAAAACATGGCTTTTGTCGATCGCGCGCCATGTTGCGATAGACTGGTTCCGTAAACAGCAGACGATCAGACAGCGTATACTCGGCACATTTGATTGGGATACACAAGATGTCAGAGATCAGCAATTGCTTCCGGACGAACTTGCGGTTCAACATGAAAATGTTCGGGAAATTTATGCTGCGCTTGATCAATGCACGATCGATCAAAGAGCTGTGATTATCTTGCGGTTTATTCAGGGATATTCAATTCAGGAAACAGCCAATGCTCTGCGCTTCTCGGAAAGCAAAGTCAAAACGACCCAACACAGAGGGCTCAAAGTACTTCGGAAACATATGGAGCTTTTGAGGGAGGAGCTAATGGATGATGAAGTCAGAATGGAACGAAGAACAGATAAAGGAGTTGTTAAGTCAACTTCCGGCAGTTAAAGACCATCGTTCGCCTCAGGATATTTACAAGCGGCTGACGATGGCAAAAAGCAAAAAAAAGCCCGCTGTTAGGTGGATTGGCCCCGCGTGTGCCGCTGCAATTGCGGTTTTTATCGCCTTCATTATTTCTCCTCATTTCTTTGACCAGGCACAGCCTCAACAAAAAGAAGCGTCCCAAGAGAACGCTGTAACGAAAACTGAGACAGCAGACAGCCCAAAAGCTGCTTCATCCCTGGATCAGACTTCATTTGTTGTTCCTGAAAAGGAACAGAACAATTACATCACTGTAGCGATTGCTGATGCCGAAACATCTGCAATTATACCCATCAGCATCAAAAAAACAAACGCAGACCAAACGATACAGGATATGCTGTTTGAAAGTGGTGAACTGGGTATCCTTGATCATGCCATTACGATCCCCTCCTTCATAGATGAAGTGGAGGTAAAGGAAAATCAAAGGCAAAAGGAATTAAGTATACGAGTCCATCAGCCCATTGAGGCTTTTTCAGTAAAAGATGATACACTGTTAAAAAAAATGTTGAAAGAATCCTTAAAATGGAGTCCTTATGAAAAAGTCAAATTTTTATCGGATCAAAATGAGGGCGGTGCAATCATTGGCTCATATGGAACTTACACGGAAATCCGTATTCCAAAACAGTCGAAAAGAGCCTATTACTTGTACCAAAATAAACAAGGACAAGACTTTCTCGTTCCGTCAGACAAAACATTTGATACAGTAAAAGAAGCGATTAAGGATATGGAATCGAGCAGCCAAAAAGAGACAACACCTCTAATTCAAGCGGGTGCAGTCCAATCTGTAACGAAGAAACAGAAACACTTATATATCCGTTTCTCAAAAGACTCAGAAGTTGACGATTCTATTGCCGGTATCTTAATGCTTGAGGGACTTCTTTTAACAGCTAAAGAGTTTGGCTTTACAGAAGTGACTTTTACGGAAACCAGAACAAGAAAAATCGGCAGATATGACGTATCAGATGCAATTTCGGTACCAGCTGCTCCAAATCCGATTTCCTTAAACTAAAAAAGGGCCTTTTCAGGCTCTTTTTTAGTTGTGATTCATATAATAGAAATTTTCAAAAAAATAGTTGTGCGTGTATAATAAAACAAGGTAACGATTGAAAGGATTTGAGACAAGTGAACGTGTTAACAATCAAAGGAGTTTCCATCGGAGAAGGGATGCCGAAAATCATCGTTCCGCTGATGGGAAAAACGGAAAAACAAATTTTGAACGAAGCAGAAGCTGTAAAATTACTCAATCCGGACATTGTAGAGTGGCGAGTCGACGTATTTGAAAAAGCAAATGACAGAGAAGCCGTCACAAAGATGATTTCTAAGCTTCGGGTGTCTTTAGCGGACAAGCTGTTTCTATTCACATTCAGAACTCATAAAGAGGGCGGGAGCATGGAAATGGATGAAAGCTCATACATTGCTTTGCTGGAAGCGGCAGTCCAAACAAAAGACATCGATCTTATTGACATTGAATTATTTTCAGGAGATGAAAATGTCAAAGCGTTAGTATCACTGGCGGAAGAAAACAATGTCTATGTGGTGATATCAAATCATGATTTTGAGAAAACGCCTGCGAAAGATGAGATTCTTTCAAGACTTCGGAAAATGCAGGATTTAGGGGCGCATATTCCAAAAATGGCTGTCATGCCGAATGATACAGGAGATCTCTTAACGCTGCTTGATGCGACGTATACAATGAAAACAGTATATGCAGACCGTCCGATTATTACAATGTCAATGGCTGAAACAGGGCTGATCAGCAGGCTGAGCGGTGAGGTTTTTGGATCAGCTTGCACTTTTGGCGCGGGAGAAGAGGCATCGGCACCTGGTCAAATACCTGTTTCTGAGCTGAGGAATGTCTTAGAGATTTTGCATAAAAACACACGAAAATAGAACAATAAAAAAACTCAAGCTTATAAAGCTTGAGTTTTTTGGGATTATGGAAGATCAATGAGCTTCACAGACACAATATCAGGAACATCTGTTAGTTCTTTCACAATTTTATCTTCAAGATGTCTGTCAAAGGAAAGCATCATGATGGCTTCTCCGCCTTTTTCTTTACGGCCAACCTGCATGGTTGCAATGTTAATATCGTTATCTCCGAGAATACGTCCTACTCGGCCGATGACACCTGTTGTATCCTGGTGCTGGATATATACAAGGTGACCCGTCGGATAAAAATCGATATTAAATCCGTTGATCTCGACAATACGTTCTCCGAAATGAGGAATATACGTAGCCGTTACAGTAAAGGTGCTGCGGTCTCCTGTCACTTTTACGCTGATGCAGTTATCGTATCCAGATTCAGAAGAGGAAATTTTTTCACTGAAGCTGATGCCGCGTTCTTTTGCGACACCCCCGGCATTGACTTCGTTAACAGTTGAGTCCACGCGCGGTTTTAAAAAGCCTGACAGAAGACTTTTTGTAATGAACGATGTTTCAAGTTTGGCAATTGTGCCTTCGTATTGAATGGCAACATCCTGTACCGGCTCTTTCATGCATTGGGATACTAGGCTGCCAATTTTTCCTGCGATTTGATGGTAAGGCTTAATTTTAGCGAATTCATCTTTTGTCATGGCAGGCAGGTTGATAGCTGACATGACAGGTAGACCTTTTGCGAACTGTAGAACTTCTTCTGATACTTGAGCCGCGACATTCAGCTGAGCTTCTTTCGTCGATGCTCCCAAGTGAGGAGTCGCAATGACTAATGGATGATCAACTAGTTTATTGTCTACTGGCGGTTCAACTTCAAAAACGTCAAGCGCTGCACCGGCAACATGTCCGCTTTCCAAAGCTTCGAGAAGCGCTGCTTCATCGATAATACCGCCTCGCGCACAGTTAATTAAGCGAACACCTTTTTTCGTTTTTGCAATCGTTTCTTTGTTCAATAAGCCTTTTGTTTCTTTTGTTAAAGGCGTGTGAACGGTAATAATATCCGCGCTTTCAAGCACTTCTTCAAATGAACGGCTGTTTACGCCGATTTTTTTCGCTCTTTCTTCAGTTAGGAAAGGATCAAAAACGTGAACGGTCATACCGAACGCTCTCGCACGCTGTGCAATTTCGCTTCCGATTCGGCCTAATCCGACAATCCCAAGCGTTTTTCCATAAAGCTCTGAACCGACGTAAGCTGTGCGGTTCCACTCTCTGGATTTTACTGAAATATTAGCCTGAGGAATGTGTCTCATTAAAGAAGAGATCATCGCAAATGTATGCTCAGCTGTCGAAATGGTGTTGCCGTTTGGAGCGTTAATCACGATTACTCCGTGTTTAGTCGCCTCGTCAATATCGATATTATCTACACCGACACCGGCTCTTCCGACAATTTTTAAAGAAGTCATTTTTTTGAAAAGGTCTTCTGTTACTTTTGTCGCACTTCGCACCAAAAGAGCATCAAAAGTATGTAATTCATCTTCTGCATCTGCTGCGTTTTTTTGAACAATTTCAATAAAGTCTGATTCAATAAGTGGCTGTAAGCCGTCGTTGCTCATTTTGTCTGAGACCAATACTCGAAACATCGTTAGATTTCCTCCTAAATTGACAAACTAAATATCTGATAATTTAACATATTCTCAATAGAGTGTCAACGTGTATTGACGCAGTAAAGGATAAAAGGAAAGCTTAAAAATCAATGTTTTTATAGCTTTCAGGTATTATATATAATTTGAAGCAATTCTCTATACAGCCAACCAGTTATCGTTTATAATGGAACTAAATTCATATGATCAATCTTCGGGGCAGGGTGAAATTCCCTACCGGCGGTGATGAGCCAATTGCTCTAAGCCCGCGAGCTGTTTTTACAGCAGGATTCGGTGAGATTCCGGAGCCGACAGTACAGTCTGGATGGGAGAAGATGGAGGTTCATAAGCGTTTTGAAATTGTATTTTAAAACGTTTCTTTGCCTAGCCTAATTTTCGAAACCCCGCTTTTATACATGAAGCGGTTTTTTTATTGGCTGGAAAAGAACCTTTCCGTTTTCGAGTAAGATGTGATCGAAAAGGAGAGAGTGAAGTGAAAGTAAAAAAATTAGTTGTGATCAGTATGCTGAGCAGCATTGCATTTGTTTTGATGCTGTTGAATTTCCCGTTTCCGGGTCTTCCGGATTATTTAAAAATTGATTTTAGCGACGTGCCCGCTATTATTGCCATTCTGATTTACGGACCTTTGGCGGGTATTGCCGTAGAAGCGATAAAAAACGTTCTTCAATATATCATTCAGGGTAGCATGGCCGGAGTTCCTGTAGGGCAAATTGCGAATTTTATCGCAGGAACACTCTTTATATTGCCGACTGCTTTCTTATTTAAGAAACTGAACTCAGCAAAGGGCTTGGCTGTCAGCCTGCTTCTAGGCACAGCTGCAATGACCATTTTGATGAGTATTTTAAATTATGTTCTGATTCTCCCGGCATACACGTGGTTTTTACATTCGCCGGCATTATCTGACAGCGCGCTGAAAACAGCGGTCGTCGCTGGTATCCTACCTTTTAACATCATAAAAGGCATTGTGATTACGATTGTATTCTCACTTATCTTCATCAAGCTTAAGCCATGGATTGAACAGCAGCGCGCACATATCCATTAAATAAAAAAGCTCCCGCAGGGGAGCTTTTTTTGTTTCTTCTATTCAAATTTAAGCGGGTCGCCTTCAAATGGCTCATCCGCCACTTTGATGGAATCAGTAGGACATCCTTCAAATGCATCAATCATATCTTCTTCCAGTACCTCAGGAACTTCGACAACGCCTTTGTTTTCATCAAGCGTTACGAACGCGATGCCTTCATCATCGTAATCGTAAATGTCTGGTGCAGCAGCACCGCAAGCGCCGCATGCAATGCATGTATCTTTGTCTACGATTGTGTACTTTGCCATGAATAAAACCTCCCAGATTGTTCTTGGTGGAACAAATGGATCAATCTTTATATTTAATCAATTTAACACCTATTCCTCTTACTTATTGTAATGATGTTGCTGCCACATTTCAACAGAAAAATGATTGAGAATGCTTATCACATAAGGGGTTATCTACATAACATCCCCCTTAATGATGACTTTAAACGTCGATTTCTGTTTAAAATCTGTTAAAATAAAGAGAGCAAATCAACGATTTTTGTCAGGAAGAATGTGGGTGGATAGGTTGTCATTAAATTACTTCGATATTATGGTTCTCGATTGCCTTTTTAAAATAAACGGAGAACGGTCGGGAAGCGCTGTTTTTCACCTATTCAAAGGCAAAAGATCGTCACAAACCATTCAAGATGCCGGCTTATTTCAGACTGCAAAATACTTTGGAATGGCGGCGCAATGTTCGAGAAGCGATATTTCAGCGTCGCTCACCAAGCTTGAACAGCATTCATATCTCGAACCTATGTCTGAAACAGATACATACAAAGTGACAGCCAGCGGCGCAGCAGGATTAAGGCACGCCCTTAGTGAGCGGCCTTGGCCAGTTCATTGCCACGGCGCTTATTATCAGCAGGCTGCCGGCGTGCTTTGGAAGAGGCTTTCGCTGCTTGTGCAGGTCTTATCTCATAAACTGCAAGGGAGCAGGCAGTATATCCCTGTCACAAAGGATTATAAGACACTTCACTGGGTAAAGAGATACCTGTCCCGGCATACGGATCATATAGAGATGGCAAGCAGTCTTTTTGCCATGCTGGAGGCGCATTTGCATGAGGTTGGTGACAAAGCAGCGCAAATTTTTGTCTACTCCTTAACCTCACACGATAGGATCGGTTATACGAGCAGGCAGCTTGCTGACACGCTGAAAGAAGATGAATGGTATGTTTATATCATGTTTTGGGCTTCGGTACATTATTTTATTCATTCTCTTCCGGAGTGTGAAGATACTTTGTTAAAGGATCTCCTTTCTGATGTGCGTTTAGATAATGCTCTGACAGAGTCAACCAGAAAAACATGGCAGATGATCAAACAAGGGGTTCCGATACATCGTATTGCTGAAATCAGAAAGCTGAAAACAGCGACGATCGAAGACCATATTGTCGAGATTTCTCTTCACGAGCCTGCGTTTGTGATTGATGACTATGTATCAGCGGAAGACCAGCTCCAAATTGCAGAGTTTGCCAAACGGATGCGGACGAACAAAATCAAACAAATTCGAGACGGGCTGGAGCAGCGGTTCAGCTACTTTCAAATCAGACTGGCATTGACAAAGCAGGTGCAGCAATATGACTAAATTACAGCAAACGTTACATCAGTTTTTTGGTTTTACTTCCTTTAAAAAAGGGCAGGAGGACATTATTAGAAGCATACTTAGCGGGAAGGATACCATTGCGATGCTTCCGACCGGGGGAGGAAAATCGCTTTGCTACCAGCTGCCTGGCTACATGCTTGACGGCATGGTATTAATCGTTTCTCCATTGCTTTCTTTAATGGAGGATCAGGTACAGCAGCTGAAAGCACGGGGTGAAAAACGTGCGGCCGCTTTGAATAGCATGCTTAGCAGGCAGGAAAGACAATTCGTTTTGGAACATATTCATCGTTATAAATTTTTGTACTTGTCTCCTGAGGCTTTACAGTCGCCATATGTATTGGAAAAATTGAAAAACGTCCCGATCAGCCTATTCGTTATTGATGAAGCACATTGCATATCTGAATGGGGGCATGACTTTAGGCCTGACTATTCAAAGCTCGGACAGCTGAGAAAAAAACTTGGGCATCCTCCGGTTCTGGCATTGACTGCTACGGCTACAAAGGATACGCTGCAAGATGTCACGAACCTGCTGGAGCTGCAGCATGCCGAACGGTATCTCAACTCAGTCAACCGCCCAAACATCGCCCTTCGGGTTGAAAATGCGGCGGATACTGCCGAAAAAATAGATAGGGTCATTCAGCTGGTTGAAAACCTGCAAGGACCCGGAATTGTTTATTGTCCGACACGGAAATGGGCTGAAGAATTAGCGGGTGAAATTAAGAGCAAGACGAGCAGCAGAGCCGACTTTTACCATGGCGGTATGGAGTCTGGCGACAGGATTTTAATACAGCAGCAGTTTATCCATAATCAGCTTGATGTGATATGTTGTACGAATGCGTTTGGAATGGGTGTCGATAAACCTGATATCAGATATGTGATTCATTTCCACATCCCGCAGACGGCTGAAGCTTTTATGCAGGAGATCGGCAGAGCGGGACGCGACGGAAAACCGAGTGTCAGCATTTTGCTGCGGGCACCAGGTGATTTTGAATTACAGGAGCAGATTATCCAAATGGAGAGTGTCACAGTGGCAGAAATCGCCGATGTGATCCGTGTGCTTGAAAAGACGGATGAGCAGGATGAGAGAAGGTTGCGTGACGTATTAATGCAGTATGGTGTCGGAGAGACACAAGCACGTATGATGATACATCTGTTTATGCAGGGGAAAACATCAATTGAACTGATGAAACAGGAAATTTCATATCGCATGGAGCTGAAGCTGGAAAAAATGCGCCGCGTATCTTTTCTGCTTCAGCATGACGGCTGTTTAAGGCAATCACTGTTAAACTATTTTGATGAATCATACGAGCCTGATGACGGAAATCTTCCGTGCTGTTCACATTGCGGTTTTGATCTATCCCTGTATGAACAAAAAGGCGAACGGAGTAAAATGGCGCCATTAGTCAGTTGGAGTTCGGAATTGCACCGGATATTCAGCTTGCAGACTGTAGGTGAGCTAAACTGAAACAGCAAAAGGATTTCATTCAGCATATGTCTGATCGTGATATGCTCAAGCAGTTATATTTGACGCAGCTTTTGATCATCATCGCAGCAGCCTTAGCGGGATTGTTCTTTTTTGAGGATGTAAGAGACGTACTAAAACTCTGGGATATTCACGATCTGCGAATCATATGGTATGGTGTTTCTATTTCGGTTATTGTTATTTTAGCCGATATGGCAGTGATGAAATGGTGTCCGCCTCATTTATATAATGACGGCGGAATCAATAAAAAAATATTCAGTAAGAGGTCAATCCCTCATATTATATTTTTAACGCTTCTGATTGCTTTTGCGGAAGAAATGTTATTCAGAGGAGTGCTGCAGACTCATATCGGTCTATGGGCGGCCAGCCTTATATTTGCCGTTCTGCACTTTCGGTATTTGTCAAAATGGCTGTTATTTATCATGGTGACAGCAATCAGCTTTTTGCTCGGTCTGATGTATGAATGGACCGGTAACTTATTTGTTCCGGTGACGGCGCATTTTATCATTGATGCCGTGTTTGCCTGTCAGATTCGTTTTGAACATGTGAGGAGGGATAAACATGACGAACATGTCGAGAGTAGAGAGAAGAAAAGCCCAGAATCTTTATGAAGATCAAAACGCCGCATTGGCGGACGATTATGTCGATGATGATGGAGAAAGCCTTCCGACAAGACAATCTGTAAAAAATCAAAGAGAACAGAAAAAAAAGCAAGGCAAAACAAAAACGCCATTATTCACTGTACTCGCTGTATTATTTGTATTTGTGCCGGTTATCGTGTTAGTCAGCTTATTTTATCTAAAAAACTATCCGGATAATCATGACGATTATGAAGATGTTTTTATCGACAGCAGCCAAAGCAAATATGAGGTTGTGCCGAAACCAGAGGATAAAAATGACACCGCAGACACCAAAGAGACCAAAGAAACTAAAGAGACCGCACTGCAGCAAGAGTCAAAAAAAAAGTCTGAGGATACAAAGGCAAAAGACCCTGCAAAAACAACAACTGATAAGAAACAGCCTGCTGTAGCGGAAAAAGAAGTCTCAGCAAATAAGGAGGAAGCAACCGCCGCGGCTGCTTCCTCTTCTCAACAAGAAGCGGCACCGCAAGAGCGGCAGCCGGCTGAACCAGTTCAATCTGAGCCAAAACGCGTTGTCAAGCACACCGTCCAAAAGAAAGAAACGCTGTACCGCATTTCTATGAAGTATTATAAAAGCCGGTCGGGAGAAGAAAAAATTCGTGTGTATAATCATCTGAATGGAAATGATGTTTACACCGGACAAGTTTTGGACATCCCCTTAATGGATGAATAGGGCATTTTTTTATTTTACGCTCATATATTGTAGAAATGAAAATGGACAAGGTGTGAAGCGTATGAAAACCTTATGGAGTCAGATGGATCAGTTTACAGACGCGCCGACCAAACAGATGCTCCAAGCGCTGGTGAAACGAAAACAAAAATTTGAAAATTATGCAACGCAATGCCGCAGATGGCGATGGACTTCACTCATTTGCTTAGGCCTATTATGTATTATGATCATGATCAAGAGCCCGGCGCCTCAGCTTGTTCTTCAAGAAATGCTTAGCCATACCTTTTATTTATTTTGGATGATGGCAACCGCTTTTGCATACTGCACTTCATATTATTTTAAGAAAAAGGAAGAAAAAGCTGAGGGCGATTTTCATAAACTGAGATGCGAAATTATTCAGAAAAGCACTGATCTTTGGCCGCAGCCGGATAAATGGAAGGCGAGAGAATCTGTTTTTCAAATGATGAAGCACCAATATGACATTAATCTATATTTTGAAAGTAAATAAAATCGGGCGTTTTCTCAAACGATAGAAACGTCTTTTTTTATTGTCCGTCTTATTGATAAGTTCTAAAAGAATGGAGAGTTTTTATGAAGCTATCAGTGAAAATTGCCGGTGTGCTAACTGTGGCGGCAGCGGCAATGACGGCAAAGATGTACTCAACAGCAAAAGGCAACCATTTGAAAACACATACGTTTCCTTTATCAAAAATGAAGGGTAAGCCGCCTCTTACAATCTTTTTTATTTCGGACATTCACAAACGTCTCATCGATGAAGATCTTTTAGAAAAAGCGCGAAGCCATGCCCCTCAGCTGGTTATCATCGGCGGTGATTTAGCCGAGGGTGGTGTGCCCAGTACGAGAATCGAGGAAAACATCAAAAGGCTCACGGCTTTCGGGGTCCCTGTCGTGTTTGTGTGGGGGAATAATGATTATGAAGTCAGGCAGCATAAGCTGTATTCCATATTCAAAGCGCACGGTGTCATCACTCTGAGGAATGAGTCAATTCCGTTTTCGTACAACGGCCATACGATTGCGATTGCCGGAGTTGATGATATCAGGATGGAGATGGATCATTATGAGGAAGCCATTAAAGAACTCGACAAAAGCCAGCTGAATATTCTGATATGCCATAACCCGGAGATTCATGAACAAATCAATGAAGCTGACGGTATTGATGCGATATTCAGCGGACATACCCACGGCGGTCAGATTAGGTTTGGAAAATTCGGCCCGTATGAACTCGGGAAAACAGGCATTGTGAAAAATGCAGCGTATCTCATTAGCAACGGATACGGCACAACAAAAGTGCCTCTTCGTTTAGGTGCTGAGCCGGAAACACATATTGTGACGCTTTGTGCGCCGGAATAGCTTCTCAAAAGCAAAAAATCCATAAGGTAATAAAAACTGCATTGTGCTTGTCTTACTAGTGAACTCAGTGTAAACTGATAACAATTAAGAACCTATGACTCATCATCTCATATAATGTGTTATATGATTTGTGTGCAAGTAGAGGCAGGAGGGAACGTTATGCGGCTTGAGCGTCTGAATTATAATAAGATCAAAATCTTTTTGACCCTCGATGATTTGACAGACCGGGGATTGACAAAAGAAGACCTCTGGAAGGACTCATTTAAAGTCCACCAGTTATTTAAAGATATGATGAATGAAGCTAATACAGAGCTCGGCTTTGAAGCGAATGGACCGATTGCAGTGGAAGTGTATTCTCTCCAAGCACAAGGGATGGTTGTGATTGTAACAAAGGACCAAAGCGCCGATTCAGAAGACGATGAGTATGATGATGGTTACATCGAAATGCAAGTCAAGCTTGATGAAAGTGCGGACATCATTTATCAATTCCATTCCTTTGAAGATATCATTCAGCTTTCAGAAAGCTTACAGCGAATCGGTATCAATGGGGGAACTGTCTACCACTATGACGGACAGTACTTTTTAAGCCTAGAAGATCTGGGGTCACATACGGCTGAGGGGGTTGTGGCGGTTCTGGCTGAATACGGCAATCCGACAACTTTAACGATTTATCGCTTGCATGAGTATGGTAAGATCATAATGGACGGTAATGCCGTTGAGACGATACAGACTCATTTTTCATAAGAATGCAACGGAAAACTGCTGATTTCACAGCAGTTTTTTTTCGTTAAAAAACATGGAAAAACATAACGTTTATTCTATGCACAGATCATATGAAGGTGTATACTATTCTCTGAAAGGGAGCATGTGAGAAACAGAAGATTCTAGGAGGTTAACTCAAATGGCAGCCGATCGAAACACCGGTCATACAGAAGAGGACAAACTTGATGTATTAAAATCAACCCAAACCGTAATACATAAGGCTCTGGAAAAATTGGGATATCCTGAAGAAGTGTACGAACTGTTAAAGGAGCCGATGAGATTATTAACGGTAAAAATACCTGTTCGTATGGACGACGGTTCAGTAAAGATTTTTACAGGTTATCGTGCGCAGCACAATGACTCTGTCGGTCCGACGAAAGGCGGGATACGTTTTCACCCGAACGTAACAGAAAAAGAGGTGAAGGCGCTTTCTATTTGGATGAGTTTAAAATGCGGCATAATTGATCTTCCATATGGCGGTGGTAAAGGCGGAATTGTTTGTGATCCAAGGGATATGTCGTTTAGAGAGCTGGAGCGTCTGAGCAGAGGGTATGTCAGAGCAATCAGCCAAATTGTCGGCCCGACGAAAGACGTGCCGGCGCCGGATGTATTTACAAACTCACAAATCATGGCTTGGATGATGGATGAGTATTCAAGAATTGATGAATTTAATTCGCCTGGATTTATTACAGGCAAGCCGCTTGTGCTTGGCGGATCTCATGGGAGAGAATCTGCGACAGCAAAAGGTGTAACCATCTGTATTAAGGAAGCGGCTAAGAAAAAAGGCATCGATATTAAAGGTGCGCGTGTCGTTGTCCAAGGCTTCGGAAACGCGGGAAGCTATTTGGCGAAATTTATGCATGATGCAGGGGCAAAGGTTGTCGGCATTTCAGATGCGTATGGCGGACTTTATGATCCTGAAGGTCTCGATATCGATTACTTACTCGACCGCCGTGACAGCTTCGGTACCGTAACAAAGCTTTTCAACGATACCATTACGAACCAAGAGCTGTTGGAGCTGGATTGTGATATCCTCGTTCCCGCTGCGATTGAAAATCAAATTACAGAAAAAAATGCCCATAATATCCAGGCTAAAATTGTCGTTGAAGCGGCAAACGGGCCAACAACGCTTGAAGGAACAAAAATTCTTTCAGACCGGGACATTCTGCTTGTACCAGACGTGCTGGCAAGTGCCGGGGGCGTAACAGTTTCTTATTTTGAATGGGTTCAGAATAACCAAGGCTTCTACTGGAGTGAAGAAGAGGTAGAAGAAAAATTAGAAAAAATGATGGTCAAATCATTTAACAATATTTATGAAATGGCTAAAAACCGAAGAATTGACATGAGACTCGCTGCTTATATGGTCGGCGTTCGCAAAATGGCTGAAGCTTCGCGTTTTAGAGGCTGGATATAAGTTGATGATTTGCATAAAAATAAAAAATCTCCTATGATAAAATAGGAGATTTTTTTATTCGGAAATAGAAAAATATGTAGTGAAATGCCAATCGCAGGAGTTGACGGAAATGATTCAAGAAAAAGCAATAATTATAGGCGGAGGACCTTGCGGACTGTCTGCTGCCATTCACCTAAAACAAATTGGCATTGATGCCCTCGTCATCGAAAAAGGAAATGTCGTTAACAGTATTTACAATTATCCGACGCATCAAACCTTTTTCAGCTCAAGTGAAAAGCTTGAAATCGGAGACGTGGCATTTATTACGGAAAACAGAAAGCCTGTCAGAATTCAGGCTTTGTCGTATTACCGGGAAGTCGTCAAAAGGAAAAACATCCGTGTAAATGCGTTTGAGATGGTGCATAAAGTGACGAAAGCGGAAAACGATACATTCGTTATAGAGACGTCAAAAGGGACCTACACGACGCCATATTGTATTATTGCAACAGGCTACTATGATCATCCAAACTATATGAACGTACCCGGTGAGGATTTGCCAAAAGTATTTCATTATTTTAAAGAAGGCCACCCATACTTTGATAAAGATGTTGTCGTCATCGGCGGGAAAAATTCAAGCGTAGACGCCGCCCTTGAACTCGTGAAATCTGGAGCGCGTGTCACAGTTTTATACAGGGGCAAGGAGTATTCGCCAAGCATTAAGCCATGGATTCTGCCTGAATTTGAAGCGCTCGTCAGAAACGGTACAATCCGTATGGAATTTGGCGCTAGTGTCGAAAAAATCACCGAGGATGAAGTGGTATTCTGCTCAGATAAAAAGGAACTTATTACCATTAAAAATGATTTTGTATTTGCCATGACAGGCTATCATCCCGACCATCAATTTCTTGAAAAAATGGGTGTTGAAATTGATAAAGAAACAGGACGCCCCTTTTTCAATGAAGAAACGATGGAAACGAACGTTAAGGGTATTTTTATTGCCGGGGTCATTGCTGCAGGTAACAATGCAAATGAAATATTTATTGAAAACGGCAGATTTCACGGAGGACATATCGCAGCGGAAATCGCAAAAAGAGAAAATTATTAAAGAAGGGGAGCATATGATGAATTCGTATGCTCTTTTTGTTTTTTTAGGTTCTGACAGATGTAAAATCATAAACAACATGGTAGGATAGACTTAGGAATATAAAGGAAAGAGGTTGCCTGATGTTTGCAATCATCTCTGCAGGAATTGCTCCCGGCATCGCGCTGTTAAGTTATTTTTATTTAAAAGATCAGTATGATAATGAACCTGTACATATGGTGCTTCGGTCGTTTTTTCTAGGGGTTGTTCTTGTATTTCCCACAATGTTTATCCAGTACGTGCTTGAAAAAGAGAATGTGGGAGGCGGAAGCTTTTTCGTTTCTTTTTTATCTTCAGGGTTTTTGGAGGAATCATTAAAATGGTTTATTCTGATGGTCAGTGTTTACCCTCACGCCCACTTTGATGAGCATTATGACGGGATTGTATACGGGGCAAGTGTGTCGCTCGGTTTTGCAACCCTCGAAAATATTCTTTATTTAATTGGCCACGGTGTGGAGCATGCGTTTGTCAGGGCGCTCCTGCCTGTTTCATGCCATGCATTAATAGGCGTTATTATGGGATTTTACCTTGGGAAAGCCCGTTTTTCCGCTGATAAGGCGCGTGTGAAGTGGCTTATTCTTTCTTTAGCTCTCCCGTCACTTTTGCATGGATCGTATGATTTTATCCTGACAGCACTCAGTAATTGGATTTATTATATGTTTCCATTTATGTTATTTTTATGGTGGTTTGGTTTGCGAAAAGCGAAAAAAGCCCGTTCCGTCAATATGATGCAAGTATAGAAGCCGCACAGCAACCGTGCGGCTTTTTTGTGTGTGTTGATTTATCAAAACAGATATTATGTTCTGAGGGATAACAAGGAAAGAGTGTATAAAAATAACCTCGTTACAGAAAATACGATTACACTTAAAAATTTGCTGTAGGAGGCTTGAAAAGATGAAGTCCAAAGGATCGATTATGGCATGTCTCATCCTTTTTTCCTTTACAATCACGACGTTTATCAATACTGAAACCATCTCTGCCTTTTCGAATCAGGTCATTCAAAGAGGGGCAACAGGGGATGATGTGGTCGAACTCCAGGCGCGCCTTCAGTACAACGGATACTACAACGGAAAAATTGACGGGGTTTATGGATGGGGAACGTACTGGGCAGTTCGAAACTTTCAGGATCAATTCGGGTTAAAAGAGGTTGACGGCCTTGTCGGGGCTAAAACAAAGCAAACCTTAATATCTAAATCTAAATACTATCGTGAATATGTCATGGAACAGCTTAATAAAGGGAATACCTTTACGCATTACGGAAAAATTCCGCTGAAATACCAGACGAAACCATCAAAAGCTGCAACACAAAAGGCAAGACAACAAGCAGAAGCGCGGCAGAAACAGCCTGCGGAAAAAACAACGCAGCAGCCTAAAGCGAATAAACAGCAAAACAATACACCTGCAAAAGCAAGAAAACAGGATGCGGTCGCAGCTAACATGCCTGGCGGATTTTCCAACAATGATATCAGGCTCCTTTCTCAGGCAGTTTATGGTGAAGCCCGGGGCGAGCCGTACGAGGGACAGGTTGCCATTGCAGCAGTCATTTTGAACCGATTGAACAGCCCATTATTTCCGAATTCTGTAGCGGGGGTTATTTTTGAGCCGCTAGCCTTCACAGCAGTAGCCGACGGTCAAATTTACATGCAGCCGAATGAAACGGCCAGAGAAGCAGTGCTGGATGCCATCAATGGATGGGACCCATCAGAGGAAGCGCTGTACTACTTTAACCCGGATACGGCTACAAGTGCTTGGATTTGGGGACGTCCGCAGATTAAAAGAATCGGTAAACACATTTTCTGTGAGTAGCAGGACATGAGAAAGCATAAAAAGAGGTGTGATAAATGATCAGAGGAATTTTAATCGCCCTGCTTGGTATTGCAATAGTCGGTACAGGCTACTGGGGATACAAAGAGCACCAGGAAAAAGACGCAGTTCTTCTTCATGCTGAAAATAACTATCAGCGGGCGTTTCATGAACTTACCTATCAGATGGATCAGCTTCATGATAAAATCGGAACAACACTTGCCATGAACAGCCAAAAATCACTATCACCTGCATTGATAGATGTGTGGAGGATTACATCTGAAGCTCATAATAGCGTCAGCCAGCTGCCGCTTACATTAATGCCGTTTAACAAAACAGAAGAGCTATTATCAAAGATCGGGGATTTCAGTTATAAAACGTCAGTCAGAGATTTAGATCAAAAGCCGCTTGATAAAAACGAGTATACATCACTAAATAAACTATATCAGCAGTCCGAAGATATACAAAATGAACTGCGTCATGTTCAGCACCTTGTCATGAGCAAAAACCTTCGCTGGATGGACGTGGAGATGGCGCTGGCTTCTGATGAAAAACAAAGTGATAATACGATTATCAACAGCTTTAAAACTGTTGAAAAGAATGTTGGTGCATTCTCCACGGGAACAGATCTTGGCCCGAGTTTCACCAGCACAAAAAAAGAAGAGAAAGGCTTCGACCATCTGAAGGGAAAAGAAATTTCCGAACAGGAAGCAAAACAAATTGCTGAGCGCTTTGCCCCGGATAATAATTATTCCATTAAAGTAGTAAAGAGCGGGAAAAAAACAAATCGCGACGTTTATAGCATCAGCATGAAAGACCCAGACCATAAAGCAGCGATTTATATGGATATTACGAAAAAGGGCGGGCATCCGGTATATTTAATTCAAAACAGAGAAGTGAAAGATCAGAAAATCAGTTTGAATGACGGATCGAACCGTGCACTCGCTTTTTTAAAGAAAAACGGTTATGAGACAGAAGATTTGGAAATTGATGAAAGTGCCCAATATGATAAAATCGGCGTATTTTCATATGTTCCTGTTGAAAATAAAGTCCGGATGTACCCGGAAGCGATTCGTATGAAAGTGGCCTTGGATGACGGTGAAGTTGTCGGGTTTTCAGCAAGAGACTTCCTAACAGCCCATAGAAAAAGAGATATACCAAAGCCGGCTATTACTGAAGCAGAAGCAAAATCTAAATTAAATAAAAATGTACAAGTGAGAGAAACAAGGCTTGCTTTGATTACAAATGAACTCGGCCAAGAAGTATTATGCTATGAAATGCTCGGAACAATTGAAAATGACACATTTAGAATGTATATAAATGCCAAGGACGGATCAGAAGAAAAGGTTGAAAAACTAAAAAATGCAGAACCTATATATAAAGACCTATAAAAAACAGGAGGAAAGGACTAAATGTCTTTTCCTTTTTTTCATTACGTGCTTTAATAAAAAAGCGAGTATATTGAATACGAAAGAGTGAAGTCAATGATAGGGATTGGAGAAAATGTACTTTTAGAATATATAGAAGAAAATGAATTAAAAAAAGCAAAGAGCAAGGCAGTCAGCATCGAAAACAATGAGCTTTTGATAGCATATCCGGTTGATGTAGTTACAGGGCGAACTGTGATTTTACATAACGATATGGAAGTAACGGTAGAGTTTGTGGGCAAAGATGAAGTTCCTTACCGTTTTACAAGCCGTATAAAAGGTAAAGTGAAGGAAAAACTTCAAATGATCTGTCTTGAAATGCCTCCCAGTGAAAAAATGAAACGAATCCAGCGCCGCCAGTATGTAAGAACTGATGCGGTATTGGATGTGCTAATTCAGCCGCCAAATAAAGAAGAGTTCTTCACACTTTCCTATAACATCAGCGCAGGCGGCATCGCCGTAATTTTAGCTGAAGGCCGTTCTCTTCAATCCGGGGAATCATTGCGACTTATTATCAGTCTTTCTGAAGAGGAGAACACACGTCAAATAGAAACAGAAGCCGTTGTCAGACGAATTTTTGATGACCTGAAATCAGGGAAACGTAAAATGACCCTTGAGTATACAGGAATCGCAGCAAGTGACCAGCAGTTTCTGCTTCAATATTGCATCCGGCGCCAGTTAAATAAGAGAAGAAAGGCAAGGATGGAATAAACATCGGCAAACACTTCCATACTATTTGTGATGGAGGTGCTCCGATGAAAACATTTGAACGGCTGCTGATTAAATTATTGTTCATTCAGGTCATCATTTTACTTGGTGTCCAGATTCTTTTTCACTATCAGCATATTGAACCTTATGTATCAAAAGTGATTCAATATGAAGGGGTGGATAAAATGGAGGAGAACAATAGGATTGAAACCTTCAAACATTAATTATTCATCAATTTTTCACCCTTTTTCATAAAGTTCGTGATACAATCCATAGAGGAGAAAAGAGCAAGGAGAGGAATTATGGACAAGAAATTATCGATTGCAATTGACGGCCCGGCAGCTGCGGGGAAAAGCACCGTTGCCAAAATTGTGGCTGAGAAAAAATCGTACATATATATTGATACAGGAGCGATGTATCGGGCGATAACGTACGCGGCTTTACAAGAAAACGTTGATCTGACAAATGAAGAAAAATTGGCTGAGCTGCTAAAGCGGACAGACATTGAACTGATTACAGCAAAAGAAGGACAAAAAGTGCTCGTTAACGGCACCGATGTAACTGAGGCGATCAGAACAGACGAAGTCAGCAACCAAGTTTCAATTGCGGCCAAGCACAGAAGCGTTAGAGAAGAAATGGTGAAACGCCAGCAGCAGCTTGGGGAAAAAGGCGGCGTCGTTATGGATGGACGTGATATCGGGACTCACGTGCTGCCGAATGCAGAAGTGAAAATTTTTCTTTTGGCATCTGTTGAAGAGAGAGCGAAACGCCGTTATGAAGAGAATGTGAAAAAAGGCTACGATGTCAACTATGAAACATTGATCGAGGAAATTGCAAGAAGAGATAAGCTTGATTCAGAGCGTGAAGTATCTCCGCTGCGCAAGGCAGAGGACGCTCTTGAAATCGACACGACCTCCCTTTCTATTCAAGAGGTAGCTGATAAAATCCTCGAGGCGGTGGAACAAAAGTCCCGCTGATTATGGCAAATGCCACTTTTTTTGAATTTTTCAACAAAGAAAGAATGTTATTGCTTGACAAACCTGTCCTTTTATTAGAAGTTAATACTAATAAAACTTTTTATTGATCATTCAAAAAACTTTTTTGGATGATTCTTTAATACATATTCGGCTAAAAAGCGGGCATGTTTATATGTTCAGCTTTCAAACCGTTTTAATTAAGCTGTGTAGGTTTGGACCAAGGAGGTTATTCAAATGACAGAGGAAATGAATCAAATTGATGTTCAAGTGCCAGAGGTTGGAGATGTAGTTAAAGGGATTGTGACAAAGGTAGAGGACAAACATGTGGATGTTGAAATTATCAATGTCAAACAGTCCGGCATTATTCCAATCAGTGAATTATCAAGTCTTCATGTAGAGAAAGCATCGGATGTTGTTAAAGTAGACGACGAGCTTGACCTGAAAGTAACAAAAGTGGAAGACGATGCTTTGATTTTATCTAAACGTGCTGTTGATGCAGACCGCGCTTGGGAAGACCTTGAGAAAAAATTTGAAACAAAAGAAGTGTTTGAAGCTGAAGTGAAAGATGTCGTGAAAGGCGGCCTTGTCGTTGATATCGGCGTTCGCGGTTTTATTCCGGCATCACTTGTTGAAGCGCATTTCGTTGAAGATTTCACTGACTATAAAGGGAAAACACTGTCTCTGCTCGTTGTAGAGCTTGACCGTGACAAAAACCGCGTCATCCTTTCACACCGTGCTGTTGTTGAAAGTGAACAAGCGAATAAAAAACAAGAACTTCTTCAGTCTCTTGAAGTTGGAAGTGTACTTGATGGCAAAGTGCAGCGCCTGACTGATTTTGGCGCATTTGTTGATATCGGCGGTATCGACGGACTTGTACACATTTCACAGCTTTCCCACTCCCATGTAGAGAAGCCGTCTGATGTTGTTGAAGAGGGACAAGAAGTAAAAGTGAAAGTATTATCTGTAGACCGTGATAATGAACGTATTTCTTTATCCATCAAAGATACATTGCCTGGACCGTGGAGCCAAATCGGCGAGAAAGTGAAGTCTGGCGATGTGCTTGAAGGAACTGTACAGCGTCTTGTCAGCTTCGGTGCCTTTGTTGAAATCCTTCCAGGTGTTGAAGGTCTCGTTCATATTTCTCAAATTTCCAATAAACACATCGGCACGCCGCATGAAGTCCTTGAAGAAGGACAGACTGTAAAAGTGAAGGTTCTTGATGTGAATGAAAATGAGGAGCGCATTTCATTAAGCATGCGTGAACTAGAAGAAGCACCTAAAGCCGATCAAGAGGATTACCGTCAATATCAGGCGAAGGAAGAAACAAGCACTGGCTTCCAGCTTGGAGACTTGATCGGAGATAAGCTGAATAAACTAAAATAATTGGTGATAAACGTGACTCGAGCAGAACGGAAAAGACAACACATCAATCATGCCCTGTCCACCGGTCAAAAGCGGGAAACAGGTCTTGATGATATTACGTTTGTTCATGTCAGTCTGCCCGATCTTGCATTAGAACAAGTAGATATTTCCACAAAAATCGGCGAACTTTCAAGCAGTTCGCCGATTTTTATCAATGCAATGACTGGCGGCGGCGGACAACTTACATATGAAATTAATAAATCGCTTGCACGAGCGGCTCGTCAAGCTGGAATACCTCTTGCTGTCGGATCACAAATGTCAGCATTAAAAGATCCCTCAGAGCGTGTTTCGTATGAAATCGTTCGAAAGGAAAACCCAAACGGACTGATTTTTGCCAACCTGGGAAGCGAGGCGACAGCTGATCAGGCGAAGGAAGCAGTTGATATGATTGAAGCAAATGCCCTGCAAATTCACTTGAATGTGATTCAGGAAATTGTGATGCCTGAAGGGGACAGAAGCTTTAGCGGCGCTCTGGACCGCATTGAGCAAATTTGCAGTCAGGTCAGTGTACCAGTCATTGTGAAAGAAGTCGGCTTTGGTATGAGCAAGGAGTCAGCAGGGAAGCTGTATGAAGCTGGTGCTGCAGCTGTTGATATTAGCGGCTACGGGGGTACAAATTTTTCGAAAATCGAAAATCTCCGAAGGCAGCGGCAAATCACTTTTTTTAACTCATGGGGCATTTCGACAGCTGCAAGTTTGGCGGAAATCCGTTCTGCGTTTCCTGCAAGCACAATGATTGCCTCCGGCGGCCTGCAGGGTGCGCTTGATGTGGCAAAGGCAATTGCGCTAGGGGCCTCTTGCACCGGAATGGCAGGACACTTTTTAAAGGCGTTGACTGATAGCGGAGAGGAAGGACTGCTTGAGGAGATTCAGCTGATCCTTGAGGAATTAAAAATGATTATGACCGTGCTGGGCGCCAGAACGATTGCTGATTTGCAAAAGGCGCCTCTTGTAATCAAAGGTGAAACCCATCACTGGCTCACAGAGAGAGGGATCGATACGTCCAGCTATGGTATGAGATAAATGATAAAAGCCCAAAACCTAATGAGTTTTGGGCTTTTTGTATTATGATTTTCTCTTTTTAAATCTTCCGTTTTGTTCAAGGCTTGTCGCTCCGTCATAGTGAATGGACTGGTCGCGGTCTGATTCGACTCTGCCCGAAGCTTTGAGTTTTTTCTCCTGTCTGTCTTTTCCCATGATCATGCTCCTTTATGTGAGATGGATTGTTTAAAAAATGCGCTTGGGCTCCATACTGGGAGTATGGAGGAAGCAAAATGGAACAATTTTATTACTATTGGTCAATGTGGTTTTTGTGGGTCCTGACAACCTTTATTTTTGAAAAGACGAAAAGACGATTTGCCGTCTCTGTCTTTATTTTGACTAATATTATTTTAAGCATACATGACATCACTTTATATTTTACCCTAAATGCTGCTTATATGATGTTTTTCGTCTGCGGGTGTGTCTATGCCGGGTATTTGGGAATGTATCGTTTTCGTTATCTCATGGTCTTTCTGACGCTTGTTGGCGGGTATGCGTTTGTTTATCTTTTTGCATTATATGATCCGGTTTGGTTCATCATAAAACCTGAGTGGGCGGCCGTTATATTAATAGTGCTTTTGACAGCTTCGGTTGAAAGGAATTTCGAGAAGCAGCTTGCCTTATTTGTCTTAGGGATGTGCCAAGGCGAACTGGTGTATTCATTTGTGATTCAAAAGTTGGCCGGGACTTTGGCTGTCGGCGGCTTTCAATGGCTGAATGCTTGTTCTGCAGGCATGATATTGCTGTTTGGCATATCCAAATACGAACAGCTCGCAAGCCAGATTGGTCAAAAAAGCAAAAGATCAAACAAAGGAGCTACCAAAATGTCATGAGTGATTACATCTATCCGATTATTGCCGGGGTCATTGCCGGCGTCGCGACAAGGCTTTATATGCTCAAAACGGATTACCGCCAGTATCCGACCTATGTTCATGGGAAAGTGATTCACATTGCACTAGGGCTGATAGCGGCTGGTTTAGGGGCAATTATTATGCCGGCGCTTTTGCAGGAGGAATTTACGGCCATCACATTTTTAACGTTGGCAGCGACACAATTTAGAGATGTCCGAAACATGGAGCGGAACACACTGACGCAAATGGATTCATATGAACTTGTCTCAAGGGGAAGCACATATATTGAGGGAATTGCCATTGCGTTTGAAAGCAGAAATTATATCGTAATCTTTACAGCGCTTTTAACAACCTCTGCGTATGTGTTTTTATCCATATGGGCTGCAGTCTTAGCGGCTGTTGTTTGTTTTTTGCTGGCAATGAAATTTATGTCGGGCAGTGTGTTGAAGGATATTGTCGACATCGAGTACATAAAACCTCACTTTGACGGTCCGGGACTGTTTGTTGATAATATTTATATGATGAATATCGGACTTCCGGAGAAACAAGAGCTGATTTTAAAGCATGGCATGGGCTTTATTTTAACGCCAAAAAACTTTAATTCAGCAGCGACGATTGCCAACTTAGGGCAGCGTCAGGCGATTTTATTTGATGTTTCTAATGTGCTCGGGGTTTATCGGGATTCAGGCGAGCCGTCTCTGACCCCCATTGCAAAACGTGATTTAAATGACGGGAGAGTAGCAGTCTTTGTTCTGCCGCAAATTAACCACCCCGAAACGGCTGTTCAGATCATCAGCAATGTTCCAACCTTGGAGAACGCGATCAGAATGCCGACAGAATTTATCAAGAACCAGGATAAGGTGATAGGATGAGCGAATCTCTCACGAAAGTGATTTTGTCTGTGATCACGACGAACCGAAACCGGGCTGCAGGGGGAGCGCCTGTCTTTTTTTGCAATGACCAAAAGGAGATGGAGCTTTTCGCTAAAAATCTTGAGGCGATCCTTGATGGAATAGCGCATAGAATTGGAGATGACGTGTATTTGATCGTGAAACATTTCTAAGAATAGTTGTGATCCCAGTAAAAACTGATATAATAAATGAGTTAAGCCCTTCCTCTGAAGGGTTTCTTTTCATAAAAGTGAATGAAATGATTTTAATAACCGGTTGAAAATTTATGTAAAAATGAAAGCGGCTGGATCGAAAGGAAGGGTACTATGGGTAAACCTGTCGTAGCCATTGTCGGGAGACCAAATGTAGGAAAATCCACAATCTTTAATCGGATTGCGGGAGAAAGAATTTCAATAGTAGAAGATACCCCTGGTGTGACAAGGGATCGGATATACAGCTCGGCTGAATGGCTGAATTATGATTTTAATTTGATTGATACTGGCGGTATTGATATCGGTGATGAGCCATTCTTAGCGCAAATTCGCCAGCAGGCTGAAATCGCCATGGATGAAGCGGACGTCATTATTTTTATGGTGAACGGCCGTGAAGGCGTAACAGCTGCTGATGAAGAAGTAGCAAAAATTTTGTACCGCACGAAAAAGCCTGTTGTTTTGGCAGTTAATAAACTGGATAACACAGAAATGAGAGCGAATATTTATGATTTTTATTCGCTTGGTTTTGGCGAGCCGTATCCAATTTCGGGAACACACGGACTCGGATTAGGAGATTTACTTGATGCCGTTGCAGAGCATTTTAAAAACATTCCTGAAACGAAATATGATGAAGAAGTTATTCAATTTTGCCTGATCGGACGCCCGAATGTCGGAAAATCCTCACTTGTGAATGCGATGCTCGGCGAAGAGCGTGTCATTGTCAGCAACGTGGCAGGAACGACAAGAGATGCTGTTGATACGGCATTTACGTACAACCAGCAGGAGTTTGTCATTGTCGATACTGCTGGTATGCGAAAAAAAGGGAAAGTTTATGAAACGACTGAAAAGTACAGTGTGCTGCGCGCGCTGAAAGCAATTGACCGCTCAGAAGTCGTTGCGGTTGTGCTGGATGGCGAAGAAGGCATTATTGAACAGGACAAACGTATCGCCGGTTATGCACACGAAGCGGGTAAAGCCGTCGTGATCGTCGTAAACAAATGGGATGCTGTTGACAAAGATGAAAGCACGATGAAAGAATTTGAAGAAAATATCCGTGATCATTTTCAATTTCTTGATTATGCGTCAATCCTATTCATGTCAGCCTTAACGACAAAACGGATCCATACGCTGATGCCTGCGATTATCAAAGCAAGCGAAAACCATTCACTTCGAGTTCAAACGAATGTCTTAAATGATGTCATCATGGATGCTGTGGCAATGAACCCGACGCCGACTCATAACGGTTCTCGCTTGAAGATTTATTACGCGACTCAAGTGTCGGTGAAGCCACCTAGCTTCGTTGTATTTGTAAACGATCCGGAATTGATGCATTTTTCGTACGAACGCTTTTTAGAAAACCGAATCAGAGATGCGTTCGGTTTTGAGGGGACACCAATCAAAATATTTGCAAGAGCTAGAAAATAAAAAGGTGTGAAGCAAATATGAAAAGAGTCACTATGCTCGGAGCGGGAAGCTGGGGGACGGCATTGGCTTTAGTGTTAGCCGATAATCATCACGATGTAACCATGTGGGGGCACCGTGCAGAGCTGTTTCATCAAATTAATGATCAGCATGAAAATAAGGATTATTTGCCGAACGTCAAGCTTCCAGAATCAATAGAGGCAACAACGAATATCGGGAAAGCTGTTTCGGACGCAGATTTCATTATCGTTGCGGTTCCGACAAAAGCAATTCGGGAAGTGCTGAGGCAGGCTGTGCCTTTTATGACGAAAAAGGCAGTCTTTGTTCATGTCAGCAAGGGCATAGAGCCGGATTCACTCCTGCGCATTTCTGAGATTATGGAAATCGAGCTCCCGAGCGATGTCAGAAAAGATATTGTTGTCCTTTCGGGGCCGAGTCATGCGGAAGAAGTGGGGCTGCGGCATCCAACGACCGTTACTTCATCTTCAAAGAGCATGAGGGCAGCAGAAGCGGTGCAGGATTTATTTATTAATCACAATTTCCGGGTGTACACAAACCCTGACATTATCGGAGTTGAAATCGGCGGGGCTTTAAAAAATATTATTGCCCTTGCCGCAGGAATCACAGACGGTTTAGGATATGGTGACAATGCCAAAGCCGCTTTGATTACACGCGGACTTGCTGAAATCGCGAGACTCGGAACGAAAATGGGCGGGAATCCCCTGACGTTTTCTGGATTGACAGGAGTAGGCGATCTGATTGTGACGTGCACAAGTGTTCATTCCAGAAACTGGCGTGCCGGCAATTTGCTCGGAAAAGGGTACAAGCTTGAAGACGTTCTTGAAGAGATGGGAATGGTAGTCGAAGGTGTCCGCACAACAAAAGCGGCTTACCAGCTTTCGAAGAAATATGATGTGAAAATGCCGATTACAGAAGCACTCCATCAAGTTCTATTTAACGGACAAAAAGTGGAAACTGCTGTTGAATCTTTAATGGCGAGAGGGAAAACCCACGAGATGGAGGATCTTGTCAATACGTTTGAAAATCAAGTGAAGTAAAAGTGTCAATCGTATGGGAGATCGCATATCTTAATTGAACGAAAGCCCGAAAAACAGAAGGACACCCAAGTCTTGGAATCTCCTGAAACATTTTGCCGATTTAGGCAATAGAGGATGCATCTGTATGCCAAGTCGCATACTATAGCATCGAAGTCCAAGAGAGTGTTTCTTAAACGTGCAGGTGAATATAGTCAAGTTGACTGAAGCGAAGGTCCCCCTCTTTGCTTCAGTTTTTTTGTTTTATCAAAGGATGGAAAATCTGGTTGATCTTTTCCGGGGCTGTATATTAAAATTAAAATATAACGCTTACATCATACATATCGGGGAGGCGCAGGTCATTGAGTCTGGCATTGATGAAAATGTGGTTTGCACTAGGGTCCATGGGTCTGATGTTTCTGGCTGTAGCTTCCATCTATTTAAGCCGCTTTAAGTGCCAAAACCGTTTTTTGAAGATTGCGGTTTCGTCATTCGCTTTCATGTGTATGCTCATATCTGGAATTATTGTGTTTGTTGTGGTATTCAGCGGCCCTGTCAATGAATAAAGCTGTAAAAGGAAGTGCTGTATGGGTAAACTGAAGTGCGCTATGATTTTTGCGGCAGTCGTGTTTTTATCAGGCTGTTTATATCCAAATGAGCGGAAAAGCAGTGTACATGCCATTCCTTATCAGGACCAGCTAAAGCAGGTCCAGTCTGCTATTGATGAATTTCAAAAGGCAAATGGAGGGCTGCTTCCCATTCAAACAAAAGATATGTCGACACCGCTATATCAAAAGTATCCGATAGACTTTAACCGTTTAGCGCCGAGATATATAGCTGAACCCCCGAGCACGGCATATGAAAGCGGGGGAGACTATCAATACGTGCTTGTTGACGTAGAGAACGATCCAACTGTTAAATTGATTGATCTAAGGATGGCTGAAAAAATCCGCGATGTAAAATTGCGTGTCCAAATGTACCGCCAGGAGCATCAATATCCGCCTTACAAGGATGTGTTATCACATGATTTATTTACACTCGATGAGAAGAAGCTGGGAGATGGAAGCTCTCTTACAGTGACAAGCCCAATCTCAGGGAATTCCTTGCCGCTTATGATTGACGGAGACGGAGAAATATACGCCGATTACCGGACTGAGCTGGCTTCTTTTCTCAAAAAAAGCAAAAAAACGTTTAAACCCGGGTCTGAAATCCAGGATATGATTTGGCAAGAAACCCCCTTTGTCCCCGCGTTTTCTGTGAAATATACGGTAAATGACAAACAGGAACCTGTTTTTTTAGAAAATGATATCAAATAGGAATGAACCTTTCTCCAGTGCATACAAATAGGGAGAAAGGTTTTTTTATACTTTAATAGATTGAGGATGGGAAATTTTCTAAAGATGTCATATTGAAATAGGACAACGTCATACACATATAGTGTCCTGTGTTTGATTGAAAGAGTTTAATAAAATTGATAAGGATAGGAAGTCCGGGAGGGGATCACTTGGAAAAGGTCGATATTTTCAAGGATATCGCTGAACGAACAGGAGGCGATATATACTTAGGAGTCGTAGGTGCTGTCCGTACAGGAAAATCCACGTTCATTAAAAAATTTATGGAGCTTGTGGTGCTCCCGAATATCAGTAACGAAGCAGACCGGGCCCGTGCGCAGGATGAACTGCCGCAGAGCGCAGCCGGCAAGACGATTATGACTACAGAGCCTAAATTTGTTCCGAATCAGGCGATGTCTGTTCATGTGTCAGACGGACTCGATGTCAATATAAGATTAGTAGATTGTGTAGGTTACACAGTGCCCGGCGCAAAAGGATATGAAGATGAAAACGGGCCGCGGATGATCAACACGCCTTGGTACGAAGAACCGATCCCATTTCATGAGGCTGCTGAAATCGGCACACGAAAAGTCATTCAAGAACACTCGACCATCGGAGTTGTCATTACGACAGACGGCACCATTGGAGATATCGCCAGAAGTGACTATATAGAGGCTGAAGAAAGAGTCATTGAAGAGCTGAAAGAGGTTGGCAAACCCTTTATCATGGTCATCAATTCAGTCAGGCCGTATCACCCGGAAACAGAAGCCATGCGTCAGGATTTAAGCGAAAAATATGATATCCCGGTATTGGCAATGAGCGTGGAAAGCATGCGGGAATCAGATGTGCTGAATGTGCTCAGAGAGGCCCTCTATGAGTTTCCGGTGCTTGAAGTGAATGTCAATCTCCCAAGCTGGGTAATGGTGCTGAAAGAAAACCATTGGCTGCGTGAAAGCTATCAGGAATCCGTAAAGGAAACGGTTAAGGATATTAAGCGTCTCCGGGACGTTGACAGGGTTGTCGGCCAATTCAGCGAGTTTGAGTTCATTGAAAGTGCCGGATTAGCCGGAATCGAGCTTGGCCAAGGGGTGGCTGAAATTGACTTGTATGCGCCGGATCAATTATATGATCAAATCCTGAAAGAAGTGGTTGGCGTTGAAATTAGAGGAAGAGACCATCTGCTTGAGCTCATGCAGGACTTTGCTCATGCGAAAACAGAATATGATCAAGTGTCCGATGCCTTAAAAATGGTCAAACAGACGGGATACGGCATTGCGGCGCCTGCTTTAACTGATATGAGTCTCGATGAGCCGGAAATTATACGGCAGGGCTCACGATTTGGTGTGAGGCTGAAGGCTGTCGCTCCGTCGATCCATATGATCAAAGTAGACGTCGAAAGCGAATTCGCGCCGATTATCGGAACGGAAAAACAAAGCGAAGAGCTTGTGCGCTATTTAATGCAGGACTTTGAGGATGATCCGCTCTCCATCTGGAACTCCGATATCTTCGGAAGGTCACTGAGCTCAATTGTGAGAGAAGGGATTCAGGCAAAGCTGTCATTAATGCCTGAAAATGCACGGTACAAATTAAAAGAAACGTTAGAAAGAATTATAAACGAAGGTTCAGGCGGCTTAATCGCCATCATCCTGTAATACCGGAAGACCTCTTTATAGAATGGGAGGTCTTTTTTCTATGCTCTTAATAATGGAAAAGGATCAAGGAATAGGATGAAAAAAGGAAAAAAAGGAATATTTGTTCGGTAAATCACGTTAAATCCTTGACGAGCAAGGGATTGACGCTTTAAAATGCTTGATATGGCTTTTTATATGTGTTACTCTACATACAGAAATTCTTCACTTTGTTGGACAAACATTCCTCAGAGTGCAGTTTTTCTTAAAAAGCCGTTTAATTGTCTTTCTCTTGCCTGCTCTGATTTTTTTCTGAGACAGGTTTAGAATCAGACTGAACTGTGAAGAAATGATAATAAACGAACTGAATGTATTCCTTTTGGGAGGAGGTGAAAGGCATGAACAAAACAGAACTTATCAATGCGGTTGCAGAAGCAAGCGAATTGTCTAAAAAAGACGCTACAAAAGCAGTTGACTCTGTTTTTGATACGATCTTAGATGCACTTAAAAACGGTGATAAAATCCAACTGATCGGTTTTGGTAACTTCGAGGTGCGTGAACGTTCTGCACGTAAAGGACGCAACCCTCAAACAGGTGAAGAAATCGAAATTCCAGCAAGCAAAGTACCTGCTTTCAAACCAGGTAAAGCGCTTAAAGACGCAGTTGCTGGAAAATAATTGTGAATATAGATCGTGTATGCATCTAGCTTACATACACTTTATTTCTTCACAGAAAAGCCCCTTTCTAAGGGGCTTTTCATATTTCAAGAGCATGGGCTTCCTGACAGGGCATTCACTTTGCTTTTAGCGGGGCATGTGTGCTAGAATCGAAATTAAATGTATTCATTGGTGGAGGACATAGAACATGAAAGAAGTTAATAAAGAGCAAATCGAACAAGCTGTTCGTCAAATTTTAGAAGCGATCGGAGAAGACCCGAATAGAGAAGGGCTTCTTGATACCCCGAAAAGAGTCGCAAAGATGTATGCCGAAGTATTCTCCGGCTTGAATGAAGATCCAAAAGAACATTTCCAGACTATCTTCGGTGAAAACCATGAGGAGCTTGTTCTTGTAAAAGATATCGCGTTTCATTCTATGTGTGAGCATCACCTTGTTCCCTTTTATGGAAAAGCACACGTTGCATATATACCGCGAGGCGGAAAGGTCACAGGACTCAGCAAACTGGCACGTGCCGTTGAAGCCGTTGCAAAGCGTCCGCAGCTTCAGGAACGCATCACTTCTACAATTGCGGAAAGCATCGTAGAAACGCTTGACCCGCATGGCGTAATGGTAGTGGTTGAAGCAGAACACATGTGCATGACGATGCGCGGTGTCAGAAAACCGGGTGCAAAAACTGTCACTTCAGCAGTCAGAGGCGTTTTCAAAGATGATGCCGCTGCCCGCGCTGAAGTATTGGAACATATTAAACGCCAGGACTAATAAAGATAGAGGGTGCTATAAATGAACGAAAAGCATTCAAGTGATTTTGTCGTCATTAAAGCGGTTGAGGACGGAGTGAATGTGATCGGCCTGACAAGAGGAACAGACACAAAGTTTCACCACTCCGAAAAACTCGACAAGGGAGAAGTAATCATCGCTCAGTTCACAGAGCATACTTCTGCCATTAAAGTCAGAGGAGAGGCACTCATTCAAACCGCATACGGAGAAATGAAAAGCGAAAAAAAATAAGCTGGCTGTCCCCGCTGTTAAAAGCAAATGTTCGCAAACAGCGGGAGGATACAGCCAATTTCTTTTTTTTATGCTATAATGATACCTGCGTAAGTGAATGAAAAAATAAGACTCATACATAGATTAAGAAATAAATGTGAATTTGGGGACAAGGGTGATATTTTTGCAAGACATCTACGGAACTTTAGCCAATCTGAACACGAAATTAAAACAAAAGCTGTCTCATCCTTATTTAGCGAAGCATATTTCTGCGCCAAAAATTGATGAGGATAAGCTTCTTCTTTTTCATGCTTTATTTGAAGAAGCCGACATAAAAAACAACGACAGAGAAAATTATATTGTAACAGCGATGCTTGTACAAAGCGCCCTTGATACCCATGATGAAGTGACGACAGCCAGAGTCATAAAACGAGACGAAAACAAAAACCGCCAATTGACTGTTCTCGCAGGCGATTATTTCAGCGGGCTGTACTACTCTTTACTATCTGAAATGAAGGATATCTACATGATTCGGACGCTTGCTACAGCCATCAAAGAAATCAATGAACATAAAATTCGTCTATATGACCGTTCTTTCAAGGACGAACACGATTTTTTCGAAAGTGTCGGCATCGTTGAATCAGCTTTATTCCATCGGGTTGCGGAACACTTCAATCTTCCGCGCTGGAAAAAGCTGTCGAGTGATTTTTTTGTATTTAAGCGGCTTATGAACGGAAATGATACATTTCTGGATGTGATCGGCAGTTTTATACAGCTGGGAAAAACAAAAGAAGAGATATTAGAAGATTGTTTTAAAAAAGCGAAAAACAGCATTGAGTCACTTTTGCCTCTAAATTCACCTGTTCAGCACATTTTATTAAACCGTCTGAAGACAATCAGCCAAGATCAAACCTATCATCAGAAAGTGGAAGAAGGGTAAACCATTATGCAGGAATCAAAAGAACAGCGCGTACATGGAGTATTTGAAAAAATATCTAAAAACTACGACCAAATGAACTCCGTCATCAGTTTTCAGCAGCATAAAAAATGGCGCGATAAAACGATGCGCATTATGGATGTGAAAGAAGGCGCCAAAGCGCTTGATGTCTGCTGCGGAACGGCTGACTGGACGATCGCTCTTGCAAAAGCAGCCGGAAAAAGCGGCGAGATTAAGGGCTTGGATTTCAGTGAAAATATGCTGAGTGTCGGACAGCAGAAAGTGAAAAACGGCGGATTCAGCCAAATTGAACTGCTGCACGGAAATGCGATGGAGCTTCCTTTTGATGATGATACATTTGATTATGTCACTATTGGCTTCGGACTTCGCAATGTCCCTGATTACTTGACCGTATTGAAAGAGATGAGACGTGTGGTAAAGCCGGGCGGCCAGGTGGTATGTCTGGAAACGTCCCAGCCGGAAATGTTCGGATTCAGACAGGCTTACTTTATGTACTTTAAGTATATTATGCCGTTTTTCGGGAAACTGTTTGCGAAGAGCTATAAAGAATATTCTTGGCTTCAAGAATCAGCCAGAGAATTCCCTGGAATGAAGGAACTGGCAGGCCTGTTTGAAGAGGCGGGCCTGAAAAATGTCAAATATCATTCGTTTACTGGCGGAGTCGCTGCCACGCATATCGGATGGAAATGAAAACACAGATGTTTGGGTGAATGATATGAAATTTAAAATGGCCTACTCTTTTTTAAATGACGATATTGATGTAATCGAAAGAGAACTTGAACAAACCGTACGTTCCGATTACCCGCTTTTAAGCGAGGCAGGTCTTCACCTGCTGCAGGCCGGAGGGAAACGTATTCGGCCCGTTTTCGTGCTGCTTTCCGGCATGTTTGGCGATTACGATATTAATAAGATTAAATATGTCGCCGTCACTCTGGAAATGATTCACATGGCATCTTTGGTTCATGATGATGTCATTGATGATGCGGAGCTTCGCAGAGGGAAGCCGACAATCAAAGCAAAGTGGGATAATCGCATTGCGATGTACACAGGCGATTATATGCTTGCGGGATCTCTTGAAATGATGACGAGAATTAACGAACCGAAAGCCCATAGGATTTTGTCACAAACGATTGTTGAAGTGTGTCTTGGGGAAATCGAGCAGATCAAAGACAAATACAACATGGAACAAAATCTCAGAACGTATCTCCGTCGCATCAAAAGAAAAACGGCGCTCCTGATCGCGGTCAGCTGCCAGCTCGGTGCTATTGCGTCCGGGGCTGATGAAAAGATTCATAAGGCGCTGTACTGGTTTGGGTATTACGTCGGCATGTCTTATCAAATCATTGATGATATCCTTGATTTTACTTCAACTGAAGAAGAGCTGGGCAAACCCGTTGGAGGAGATTTGCTTCAAGGGAATGTCACATTGCCAGTGCTGTATGCTCTGAAAAATCCAGCATTAAAGAATCAGCTTAAATTGATTAACAGCGAGACAACGCAGGAACAGCTTGAACCAATCATTGAGGAAATCAAAAAAACGGATGCGATTGAAGCATCTATGGCAGTAAGCGAAATGTATTTGCAGAAAGCTTTCCAGAAGTTAAACACGCTTCCGAGAGGGCGGGCACGTTCGTCTCTTGCGGCCATCGCAAAATATATCGGTAAAAGAAAATTTTAATTTTTGTAGATATTAAGAAATTTCTCCGCCCCGGATTGATTAATTATCAGAAAGATGTTACGATTTCGGTGTGCAGTGTGAAAGCCTATACATACATAATGATGGGGTGGAGAATGTGATGGAAAAGACTTTTATCATGGTGAAACCAGACGGTGTCCAACGTCAGCTCATTGGAGATATTTTATCCAGATTCGAACGTAAGGGCTTACAATTAGCTGGTGCCAAGTTAATGAGAGTGACTGAACCAATGGCTGAGAAACACTACGCCGAACATCAAGGGAAGCCTTTCTTCGGAGAGCTCGTTGAGTTTATTACTTCAGGACCTGTATTCGCAATGGTTTGGGAAGGCGAAAATGTCATTGAAGTAACGAGGCAGCTGATCGGAAAGACAAATCCTAAAGAAGCTTTGCCTGGTACGATTAGGGGAGATTATGGCATGTTTGTCGGAAAAAACATCATCCACGGCTCTGATTCTCTCGAAAGTGCAGAACGCGAGATTAACATTTTCTTTAAGAATGAAGAATTAGTAACATATCAACAGCTCATGGCAGGCTGGATCTATTAATCATTATGAAAATAAGTAACAGAGCCGGCACCATGTAATGCCGGCGGTTTTCGTTTTCTTTTGTAAAGGTTTACATCAAAGTGAATAAAGCGTTTAATGGCAGGATGCATCAGATTCCTGCCTTTCCTAACGATCTAAAATCAGCTGCAAAGCTGATTTTTTTATTGAAACAATACAATTTCCTGATAAAACAAGCTATACTAGGACAAAAAGACAGCGAGACTGGGAGAGTAGAGAGATGGATACATACAGCGTATTTACAACGAAGTGGAAACAATTAACCGGAGTCGATTTGACATTATATAAAGAAGCACAAATGAAGAGAAGGCTGACGTCGCTTTATGAGAAAAAGGGGTTTCAAAGCTTTAAGGACTTTGCGGCGGCATTGGAAAAGGATCAAGCCCTCTTAAATGAAACATTGGACAGAATGACGATCAATGTTTCTGAATTTTATCGTAATTATAAAAGATGGGAAGTTCTTGAGACTGCTATTTTGCCGTTAATCAAGAACTCTAAGCCTTTAAAGATATGGAGTGCCGCCTGCTCAACGGGTGAGGAGCCTTATACGCTTGCCATGCTTTTGGATCAGCAAAAAGGTCTTCCCGGCTTTCAGATCTTGGCGACTGATATTGATGAAAAAGCATTGGAAAAAGCGAAAAAAGGCGTCTATCAGGAGAGGTCTTTACAAGAAGTGCCGTCATCTGTGAAGGATCGTTATTTTACTCAAAACGCAAATAGAAGTTATGAAGTCAAACCGGAAATCAAAAAGAATATTACATTCAAAAAGCACAATCTACTGGCTGACCGTTATGAACAAGACTTTGACTTAATTGTGTGCCGCAATGTATTTATTTATTTTACAGAAAGCGCGAAGGAAGAGCTTTATTTAAAAATGGCACATAGCTTGAAAAAGAATGGAGTTCTATTTGTCGGCAGCACCGAGCAAATCTTCAATCCTGAGAAATTTGGCCTGATTCCAGCCGATACATTCTTTTATCAAAAAAGATAGACTGACTTTTTGCTGAAAAATATGTTATAGTAGTTTTACTTAAAAGCGTTAATGCGATGAAGGGAGAAGAAGTCATGAGATATTTAACAGCCGGAGAATCACACGGCCCCCAACTGACAACCATTATTGAAGGTGTGCCTGCCGGGCTTTACATAACGGAGGAAGATATCAATTTTGAGCTTGCCAGACGCCAAAAAGGCCACGGCCGCGGCCGCCGTATGCAGATCGAAAAAGACCAGGCCAAAATTATGAGCGGGGTGCGCCATGCACGAACACTCGGTTCACCAATTGCTCTCGTCGTTGAAAATAACGATTGGAAACATTGGACCAAAATCATGGGCGCGGCTCCGATTACAGAGGATGAAGAAAAGGAAATGAAGCGCCAAATTTCCAGACCGAGACCTGGGCACGCTGACTTAAACGGTGCGATTAAATATAATCACCGTGATATGAGAAATGTGCTTGAGCGCTCTTCAGCAAGGGAAACAACTGTCAGAGTGGCGGCAGGAGCTGTCGCTAAAAAGATTCTTTCTGAGCTCGGCATTAAGGTGGCAGGTCACGTATTGCAAATTGGCGCAGTTAAAGCTGAAAAAACAGAATATACGTCAATTGATGACCTGCAGCGTGTAACGGAGGAGTCTCCGGTCAGATGCTACGATGAAGAAGCGGGCAAAAAAATGATGGCTGCCATTGATGAAGCGAAAACCAACGGAGATTCCATCGGCGGAATTGTAGAAGTCATTGTCGAGGGAATGCCGGTAGGCGTGGGCAGCTACGTCCATTATGACCGCAAACTGGACAGCAAGCTTGCTGCTGCTGTTCTGTCAATTAACGCATTTAAAGGTGTGGAATTCGGCATCGGCTTTGAAGCAGCCGGAAGAAATGGAAGCGAAGTCCATGACGAGATCATTTGGGACGAGGAAAAGGGATATACCCGCGCTACAAACAGACTCGGGGGACTGGAAGGCGGCATGACGACAGGAATGCCGATTGTTGTCCGCGGAGTCATGAAGCCGATTCCGACTTTGTATAAACCGCTGAAAAGCGTAGATATTGAAACGAAAGAACCCTTTTCTGCCAGCATTGAACGTTCAGACAGCTGTGCAGTGCCTGCGGCAAGTGTAGTAGCTGAAGCGGCTGTCGCATGGGAAATTGCCAACGCAGTCGTTGAACAATTCGGCTTAGATCAAATCGACCGTATTAGAGAAAATGTGGAGAATATGAGAAAACTGTCGAGGGAATTTTAATGAAAACACTGCATGTTCAAACCGCTTCCTCGTCGTATCCTGTTTTTATCGGGCAAGGCATCAGAAAAGAGGCTTGCGAACTATTAACCTCTTTAAACAGGCCTTTAACACGGATTATGCTTGTCACGGATGAAGAGGTTGACCGCCTGTATGGTGATGAAATGCTTCATTTGCTGCAAGAAAAATGGCCTGTGAAAAAAGTGACGGTGCCGATTGGAGAGCAGGCGAAATCCATGGACATGTACACAAGACTGCAGAGTGAAGCGATTCGTTTTCATATGGATCGCTCCTCATGCATCATCGCGTTCGGTGGCGGTGTTGTAGGAGATCTTGCCGGTTTTGTGGCTGCCACTTTTATGCGCGGCATTGATTTCATCCAAATGCCTACGACGCTTTTGGCGCATGACAGTGCAGTCGGAGGAAAGGTAGCCGTGAACCATCCGCTCGGAAAAAATTTAATCGGTGCGTTTTACCAGCCGAAGGCCGTGCTCTACGATACAGACTTCCTGCGTTCTCTGCCTGAAAAAGAGCTTCGATCCGGAATGGCAGAAGTGATTAAACACGCTTTTATCTATGACAGAGCGTTTCTGGAAGAGCTGCTGAATATCCGCTCACTCCGCGATATCACCAGTGATCAGCTAAATGACATGATTTTTAAAGGCATTTCAATAAAAGCATCTGTCGTTCAGCAGGATGAAAAAGAAGAGGGGATTAGAGCTTACTTAAACTTTGGACATACGCTCGGCCATGCCGTTGAGGCCGAATATGGATACGGACAGATTACTCACGGTGATGCCGTAGCCCTCGGAATGCAGTTTGCTTTATATATAAGCGAAAAGACAGCGGGCTGTGAAATGGACAGGAAACGTTTGGTCAGCTGGCTAATAAGCCTAGGCTATCCAAGTCAAATTAAAAAAGAGACGGAAACTTCGATTCTATTGGACCGTATGATGAATGATAAGAAAACCCGCGGCGGGAAGATTCAGTTTATCGTGCTCAACGAATTAGGAAAAGTTGCTGATCACACATTTTCCAGAAATGAACTTGAGAGCTGGCTGAACAAATGGCGATTGGAGGAGACATCATGATGATTCGCGGAATTCGCGGAGCAACTACAGTTGAACGAGATACTGAAGAAGAAATTTTACAAAAAACAAAACAGCTGTTAGAGAAAATCATAGAAGAAAACAAAACAAAACCGGAAGATGTCGTTCAAATGCTTCTTTCGGCGACACCTGATTTGCACTCCGTTTTCCCGGCAAAAGCTGTTCGTGAGCTTTCAGGATGGCAGTATGTGCCGGTAACCTGTATGCAGGAAATGGACGTAATCGGCGGTCTGAAAAAGTGCATCAGAGTCATGATGACCGTCCAGACAGATGTTCCTCAGGATCAGATCAGACATGTATATTTAGAAAAAGCCGTTGTATTAAGACCCGATTTATCATTGACAAAAAATACTGAATTGTAATACGATAAGAACAGCTTAGAAATACACAAGAGTGTGTATAAAGCGATTGATTGAGTTGAGTTAGAGAATAGGGTAGCAGAGAATGAGTATAGTTGAGCTGAGACATGTATGTTTATTCTACCCAAAAGAAGCCTTTCTTTTGGGTTTATTTGTTATATAATGTTTTATCCTCTCATGCCATCTTCTCATTCTCCTTGCCATAAGGAGTGAGAACAATGTATTTCCAATCCAACATTTCTTCATTTTTACAGGACAGCTTGTCCCACCACACCATACCGATTGTGGAGACCTTCACAGTCGATACGATGACACCCATTCAAATGATAGAGAAGCTCGACAGGGAGATTACGTATCTTCTTGAAAGCAAGGATGATACATCCAACTGGTCAAGATATTCGTTTATCGGCCTGAATCCATTCCTCACGATTAAAGAAGAGCAGAGCCGTTTTACAGCTACAGATCAGGACGGCAGATCTCTTTACACAGGAATTGAACTTAAAGAAGTTCTGAATTGGATGAATACCACCTACAACATCAAAACGCCAGAGCTAGGCATTCCTTTTGTCGGCGGAGCTGTCGGGTACTTAAGCTATGATATGATCCCGCTGATTGAGCCTTCTGTTCCTCCGCATTCAAAAGAAGCAGGAATGGAAAAGTGTATGCTGTTTGTTTGCCGGACATTAATTGCGTATGATCATCAAACCAAAAACGTCCACTTTATCCAATATGCAAGGCTCAATGGACAGGAAACAGAAAACGAAAAAATCGATGTATTTCATCAAAATCATCAAGAGCTTCAAGATCTCATAGAAAAAATGATGGATCAAAAAAACATAAAAGAACTGTTTCTCTCTGCTGATTCATATAAGACACCCAGCTTTGAGACAGTATCATCTAATTATGAAAAATCAGCTTTTATGGCTGATGTAGAAAAAATAAAAGAATATATAAAAGCAGGCGATATCTTCCAGGGGGTTCTGTCACAAAAATTTGAAATTCCGATAAAATCAGATGCCTTTGAGTTATACCGGGTGCTTAGGATCGTCAATCCTTCTCCGTATATGTATTATATGAAACTCAAAGACAGAGAAATAGTCGGAAGCTCTCCGGAACGTTTAATCCATGTTAAGGACGGGCACTTGGAAATCCATCCGATTGCCGGTACGAGAAAACGAGGCGCAGATAAAGAGGAAGATGAAAAACTCAAAGTTGAGCTGATGAAGGATGAAAAAGAAAAAGCAGAGCACTACATGCTCGTTGACCTTGCCCGGAACGATATTGGCAGAGTAGCAGAGTATGGATCTGTTTCTGTGCCGGAGTTCACAAAAATTGTCTCCTTTTCGCATGTCATGCACATTATTTCGGTGGTTACAGGTCGATTGAAAGAAGGGATTCACCCAGTCGATGCACTGATGTCCGCTTTCCCGGCAGGAACTTTAACAGGCGCTCCCAAAATCCGTGCCATGCAGCTTTTGCAAGAGCTGGAGCCTACACCGAGAGAGACATACGGCGGCTGCATCGCCTACATCGGATTTGACGGTAATATCGACTCTTGTATTACGATTCGCACCATGAGCGTAAAGGGCGGTGTTGCATCGATACAGGCAGGTGCTGGCATTGTTGCAGATTCTGTTCCGGAAGCCGAATACGAAGAAAGCTGTAATAAAGCCGGTGCGCTGCTGAAAACGATTCATATTGCAGAAGACATGTTCCATAGCAAGGAGGATAAAGCTGATGAACAAATTTCTACAATTGTGCGTTGACGGAAAAACACTTACTGCCGATGAGGCAGAGGCATTGATGAATATGATGATGACAGCGGAAATGACGCCTTCTGAAATGGGCGGTATATTGTCTATTCTTGCTCATCGGGGAGAGACGCCAGAAGAGCTTACGGGCTTTGTGAAGGCGATGCGGGCACGCGCTCTTACAGTCGATGGACTTCCTGATGTCGTTGATACATGCGGAACCGGAGGAGACGGTATTTCCACTTTTAATATCTCAACGGCATCAGCAATTGTTGCCTCAGCAGCAGGGGCAAAAATCGCTAAGCACGGCAATCGCTCTGTCTCTTCTAAAAGCGGAAGTGCTGATGTTTTAGAGGTGTTAGAGGTTCCAATTCAAACGACTCCCGAAAAAGTCAAAAGCAGCATTGAAGTAAACAACATGGGATTTCTTTTTGCCCCGCTTTATCATTCGTCTATGAAACATGTAGCGGGTACTAGAAAAGAACTGGGTTTCAGAACGGTATTTAATCTGCTCGGACCGCTCAGCAATCCCTTGCAGGCGAAGCGTCAGGTGATTGGGGTCTATTCCGCTGAAAAAGCTGGAGTGATGGCAAGCGCACTGGAGACGCTTCAGCCGAAGCACGTCATGTTCGTATCAAGCCGAGACGGTTTAGATGAGCTTTCAATTACAGCACCGACTGACGTGATTGAATTAAAGGACGGGGAGCGCCGGGAATATACCGTTTCACCGGAAGATTTCGGTTTCACAAATGGCAGACTTGAAGATTTACAGGTGCAGTCACCGAAAGAGAGTGCCTGTCTTATTCAGAATATTTTTGAAAATAAAAGCAGCGGTTCCGCTTTATCTATTACTGCTTTTAATGCAGGGGCTGCGATATACACGGCGGGGATCACCGCCTCACTGAAGGAAGGAACGGAGCTAGCATTAGAGACGATTACAAGCGGAGGCGCTGCCGCGCAGCTTGAACGAATAAAGCAGAAAGAGGAAGAGATCTATGCTTGAAAACATCATCAAACAAAAGAAGGAAGAAGTAAACACACTGGTCCTGCCGGAAGAGCAGCCTTTCGAAAAACGTTCATTTAAAGAGGCGCTGGCAAGCCCGAATCGGTTTATCGGGTTGCTTGCTGAAGTGAAGAAAGCGTCGCCGTCAAAAGGGCTCATTAAAGAGGATTTTGTCCCTGTGCGGATTGCAAAAGACTATGAAACTGCGAAAGCAGATGCGCTTTCCGTTTTAACAGACACCCCGTTTTTTCAAGGGGAAAACAGCTATTTATCAGACGTAAAGCGCGCTGTTTCGATCCCTGTACTCAGAAAAGATTTTATTATTGATTCTCTTCAAGTGGAGGAATCAAGAAGAATCGGAGCGGATGCCATATTGTTAATCGGCGAAGTGCTTGATCCCTTACACCTTCATGAGTTATATCTTGAAGCAGGTGAAAAGGAGATGGACGTGTTAGTGGAGGTTCATGATGCAACAACGCTAGAACAAATATTGAAAGTGTTCACGCCTGATATTCTCGGCATAAACAACCGAAACCTAAAAACATTTGAAACCTCTATAATGCAGACAGAACAAATCGCATCTCTTGCTCCGAAAGAATCACTGCTTGTCAGCGAAAGCGGAATCGGTTCTTTAGAACATTTAACATTTGTCAAAGAACATGGAGCACGAGCTGTGCTTATCGGTGAATCATTGATGAGACAAACATCACAGCAAAAAGCAATCCATGTTTTGTTCGGGGAGTGAGGATGTGAAGAAGCCGGCATTAAAATATTGCGGCATACGGTCACTGCAGGATTTGCAGCTTGCAGCGGACTCGCAGGCTGATTATCTGGGCTTTATTTTTGCTGAAAGCAAACGAAAAGTATCTCCGCAAGATGTGAAGAAGTGGCTGAGTCAAGTTCGTGTCGAAAAACGGGTTGCAGGGGTTTTTGTTAATGAATCGATAGAGACGATGTCACGCATTGCCGACGACTTGAATCTCGATGTCATTCAGCTTCACGGTGATGAGGAACCGGCGGATGCCGATGCGCTTCGCATGCTGACAGATTGTGAAATATGGAAGGCGCTTCACCATCATAAGAACACAACTCAAGAAATTGCCCGCTTTAAAGATGATGTGGACGGCTTTGTGATTGATTCATCTGTCAAAGGGGCAAGAGGCGGCACTGGTGTTGCTTTTTCTTGGGACTGTGTGCCGGAATACAAGCAGGCAGCTATAGGCAAACGCTGTTTTATCGCAGGCGGCGTGAATCCGGACACTATCGCAGACTTATTGAAATATGAGCCGGCAGGAATTGACCTTGCCAGCGGAATCGAAAAAAACGGACAAAAAGATCAGAATCTGATGAGGCTTTTAGAAGAAAGGATGAACCAATATGTATCCATATCCGAATGAAATAGGCAGATACGGTGATTTCGGCGGAAAGTTTGTTCCGGAAACACTGATGCAGCCGTTAGAAGAAATTGAAACCGCATTTAAAGAGATCAAGGATGATCCTGTTTTTCGTAATGAATATTACAAGCTGTTAAATGACTATTCCGGAAGGCCGACTGCACTCACATTCGCTGATCGAGTCACTGAGTATTTAGGCGGTGCGAAAATTTATTTGAAACGAGAAGATTTGAACCATACAGGGTCTCATAAAATCAATAATGCGTTAGGTCAAGCGCTGCTCGCTAAGAAAATGGGAAAAACGAAAATCATTGCTGAAACCGGTGCCGGTCAGCACGGTGTGGCCGCTGCAACAGTCGCAGCCAAATTCGGCTTTTCCTGCACTGTGTTTATGGGCGAGGAGGACGTTGCCCGCCAGTCTCTGAACGTTTTCCGCATGAAGCTTCTTGGAGCGGAAGTTGTGCCTGTAACAAGCGGAAACGGCACATTGAAGGATGCCACAAATGAGGCGATTCGATACTGGGTTCAGCATTGCGAGGATCATTTTTACATGATTGGATCAGTTGTCGGACCGCACCCTTATCCGCAGGTGGTCCGAGAATTTCAGAAAATGATTGGAGAGGAAGCGAAGGATCAGCTGAAACACATTGAAGGCACTCTGCCTGATAAAGTAGTGGCGTGTGTAGGCGGAGGAAGCAATGCGATGGGCATGTTTCAGGCGTTTTTAGATGAAGATGTTGAACTGATCGGCGCTGAAGCAGCCGGAAAAGGAATTGATACTCCTCTTCATGCCGCTACTATGTCGAAAGGAACCGTAGGCGTTATTCACGGTTCATTGACTTATCTGATTCAAGATGAGTTCGGGCAAATTATTGAGCCTTACTCCATTTCAGCAGGACTCGACTATCCTGGAATCGGTCCGGAGCACGCTTATTTGCATAAGAGCGGCCGTGTCACTTATGACAGTATCACAGATGAAGAAGCGGTGGATGCATTAAAACTCTTGTCAGAAAAAGAGGGGATTTTGCCGGCGATCGAATCTGCCCATGCGTTAGCGAAAGCATTCAAACTCGCCAAAGAGATGGATCGCGATCAAACCATTCTCGTCTGTTTATCAGGACGGGGAGATAAGGATGTCAACACATTAATGAATGTATTGGAAGAAGAGGTGAAAGCGCATGTTTAAATTAGATCTTCAAGCATCAGAAAAATTGTTTATCCCGTTTATTACAGCGGGAGATCCATCGCCTGAGGTTTCGGTTAAACTGGCGAAGTCACTTCAAAAAGCAGGCGCCACAGCACTGGAGCTTGGTGTTGCATACTCAGACCCGCTTGCAGACGGTCCGGTGATCCAGCGTGCTTCAAAGCGGGCGCTTGATCATGGAATGAATATCGTAAAAGCAATCGAATTAGGCGGAGAAATGAAAAAAAACGGAGTGAATATTCCGATTATCCTCTTTACGTATTATAATCCTGTGTTACAATTGAACAAAGAATACTTTTTCGCTTTACTGCGGGAAAATCACATTGACGGTCTGCTTGTTCCGGATCTGCCATTAGAAGAAAGCGCCAGCCTTCAAGCGGAATGCAAAAGCCATGAGGTGACGTATATTTCTTTGGTTGCGCCGACAAGCGAAAGCCGTTTGAAAACTATTATTGAACAAGCCGAGGGATTCGTCTACTGTGTATCTTCTCTAGGTGTGACCGGTGTCCGCAATGAGTTCAATTCATCCGTGTATCCGTTCATCCGGACAGTGAAGGATCTTAGCACTGTGCCGGTTGCTGTAGGATTCGGTATATCAAACCGCGAACAGGTCATGAAGATGAATGAAATTTGTGACGGTGTCGTAGTGGGAAGTGCGCTCGTCAGAAAAATAGAAGAGCTAAAGGACCGGCTCATCAGCGCTGAAACGAGAGATCAAGCGCTGCAGGAGTTTGAAGATTACGCAACGGCGTTTGGCGGCTTGTACAGCTTAAAATGAGGTGACTGGATTTGCGTATCAAAGAACATTTAAAACAGCTGAAGCCTTATCAGCCTGGTAAGCCGATTGAAGCAGTGAAATCAGAATATGGCTTGGATAAAGTTGTGAAGCTTGCTTCAAACGAAAATCCGTACGGCTGTTCAGAAGCTGCAAAAGAGGCGCTTCAACATGAGATTCATCAGCTTGCGCTTTATCCGGACGGGTATAGCGCCGCTTTGCGGACAAGGCTCAGTGAGCACCTCAATGTCAGTGAAACATCACTTATTTTCGGAAACGGTTCAGATGAAATCATTCAGATCATCTGCCGGGCATTTTTAAACGATAAAACCAATACGATAACTGCTGCTCCGACTTTTCCGCAGTATAAACATAATGCGGTCATTGAAGGCGCTGAAGTTCGTGAAATCGCACTTCGTCCTGACGGCTCACATGATTTAGACGCCATGCTTGAAGCAATTGACGAACAGACACAAGTCGTTTGGATATGCAGTCCGAATAACCCGACTGGCACTTATACATCAGAAGGGGAATTACTCGCATTTCTGGAGCGCGTTCCTTCTCGTGTCCTCGTTGTTCTTGACGAAGCATATTATGAATATGTAACAGCTGAGGATTACCCGGAAACTGTGCCGTTATTAAACAAGTATTCCAATCTGATCATATTACGGACATTTTCAAAGGCTTACGGTCTGGCTGCGCTCAGAGTCGGATATGGAATTGCTGACGAGGACCTGATTCGCCAGATTGAGCCGGCAAGAGAGCCATTTAACACGAGCCGTCTAGGCCAGGCTGCGGCGATCGCAGCACTTGATGACCAAGCGTTTATTGCTTCCTGTGTCGAGCAAAATAAAGCAGGCCTTCAGCAATATTATGATTTTGCGAAGATTCATGGTTTAAAGTGCTACCCTTCACAGACCAATTTTGTGTTAATTGACTTTAACCGTCCTTCTGATGAACTGTTTCAGGCTCTGCTGGAAAAAGGCTATATTGTCCGGTCAGGAAATGCATTAGGTTTCCCGACATCACTCCGGATTACGATCGGAACAAAAGAGCAAAATGAAGAAATTCTTGCAATTTTAGCTGAAATTTTATAAGAGGTGATCAAATATCACCTCTTTAGTCTATAAACCAGGTGATGACGTATGAATCGAATGAAAGATACAATATTGCTCGCCGGTCTCGGATTGATAGGCGGTTCGATTGCGTTAGCGATCAAAAAAGAGCATCCGGGCAAACGGATTATCGGAATCGACATCTCTGATGAACAGGTAGTAGCCGCATTAAAATTAGGTGTGATAGACGAGCGTGCTGATTCGTTTATTAGCGGTGCAAAAAAGGCAGCTACAGTAATCATTGCGACACCTGTCGCGCAAACCCTGCTTATGCTTAATGAACTGGCTCATTCAGGAATTGAACATCAGCTTTTGATTACCGATGTAGGAAGCACAAAGCAAAAAGTGGTTCGATACGCTGAGCAAGTGCTGCCTGGCCGCTACCAATTTGTCGGGGGGCATCCGATGGCGGGTTCACATAAATCAGGAGTGGCCGCTGCGAAGGAATTCCTGTTTGAAAATGCATTTTATATTTTAACGCCAGGCCAGAAAACGGACAGACAAGCGGTAGAACAGTTGAAAAACCTGCTGAAGGGGACGAATGCCCATTTTGTGGAAATGTCGCCAGAAGAGCATGATGGCGTTACAAGTGTGATCAGCCATTTTCCGCATATTGTCGCAGCAAGCCTAGTTCATCAAACCCATCATTCGGAAGAGCTTTATCCGCTTGTTAAGCGTTTTGCTGCCGGCGGGTTTAGGGATATTACAAGGATTGCATCGAGCAGCCCCGCAATGTGGCGGGATATTCTATTACATAATAAAGATAAAATCTTGGACCGTTTTGAAGAGTGGATTCGTGAAATTGAGACGATCCGGACATATGTAGAACAAGAAGATGCGGAAAATCTATTTCGTTATTTTAAAGCGGCCAAGGATTATCGCGACGGACTGCCGCTTCGGCAGAAGGGCGCGATACCTGCATTTTACGATTTATACGTGGATGTTCCCGATCATCCGGGTGTGATTTCCGAGATAACGGCTATCTTAGCTGCGGAGCGCATCAGTATCACGAATATCCGCATTATTGAAACACGAGAAGATATTAACGGGATTTTAAGGATCAGTTTTCAGTCTGATGATGACCGCAAACGGGCAGAACAATGCATTGAAGCCCGGGCGGAATATGAAACTTTTTATGCTGATTGAGGTGGAAAATAATGAAAAGAGAAAAGGTGCAGGCCTTAAACGGAGAAATACATATTCCTGGTGATAAATCCATTTCTCACCGTTCCGTCATGTTTGGCGCGCTAGCGAAAGGCACAACAACTGTTAAAAACTTTCTGCCGGGAGCGGATTGTTTGAGCACCATCGATTGCTTTAGAAAAATGGGTGTTCGAATTGAGCAAAACGGCAGCGATGTAGTGATTCACGGAAATGGAATCGATTCCCTGAGTGAGCCAGAAAGCCTTTTAGATGTCGGAAATTCAGGTACAACGATTCGCCTCATGCTCGGCATCTTGGCGGGTCGTCCCTTTTACAGCGCGGTAGCCGGAGATGAGAGCATTGCGAAGCGTCCAATGAAACGTGTAACTGAGCCTTTGAAGCAAATGGGGGCTAAAATCGACGGCAGAGCCGGCGGAGAATTTACACCGCTGTCAGTGAGCGGCGCTTCATTAAAAGGCATTGATTATGTATCACCTGTTGCAAGCGCACAAATTAAATCTGCTGTTTTGCTGGCCGGATTACAGGCTGAGGGCACAACAACCGTCACAGAGCCTCATAAATCTCGGGACCACACTGAGCGGATGCTTTCTGCTTTTGGCGTGAAACTCTCTGAAGATCAAACGAGTGTTTCCATTACAGGAGGGCAGAAATTTACAGCTGCAGATATTTTTGTTCCTGGAGACATTTCTTCAGCGGCGTTTTTCCTTGCTGCGGGTGCAATGGTTCCAAACAGCAAGATTATATTAAAAAACGTAGGTTTAAATCCGACTCGGACAGGTGTCATTGACGTCCTTCAAAACATGGGGGCAAAACTTGAAATCAAACCGTCTGCTGACAGCAGTGCGGAGCCTTATGGAGATTTGGTTATAGAAACGTCATCTCTAAAAGCGGTTGAAATCGGAGGAGATATCATTCCGCGTTTAATTGATGAAATCCCTATCATCGCGCTTCTTGCGACTCAGGCGGAAGGAACAACCGTTATTAAGGACGCGGCAGAGCTTAAAGTAAAAGAAACAAACCGCATTGACACTGTGGTTTCTGAGCTTCGTAAGCTAGGTGCTGAGATTGAACCGACAGCAGATGGAATGAAGGTTTATGGCAAGCAAACACTGAAAGGCGGCGCAACAGTGTCCAGCCATGGAGATCATCGAATCGGAATGATGCTTGGTATCGCTTCCTGTATAACTGAGGAGCCAATTGAAATTGAGCAGACAGATGCCATTCACGTTTCTTATCCAACCTTTTTCGAGCATTTAAATAAGCTTTCAAACAAATCCTGAAGTTTTTCTTTCAGGATTTTTTGTGCAGATTGCCTGTGAGAATCATAATCCGAGACCAAAAAACATAGCTTGTCTTATAGAAAAGAAAAAACGAAAAGGGGGGATGCGCTTTACTTACAAGCCGGCAGGTCAGAGAGCTGCTTTACTGTACAGAGGGCGATCTTCCTTTTTTCATTTTCTATCTCAAGAACTTTTGGTAAACTAATAAGACTCAATAATTCCCTGCCGTACAGCAAGCATCTTATTTGCCGGGGGCTTTCGTCTGAATTATGATAAGATTAACCCGAACAAATAAAGCTTTTTTGTATGGTTGATGTTCTATAGGAAAAGAAAGGACCGGTCCGATTTGAATACATTGATTCAAGAAGCCATAAAATTAGTTGAAGCAGGTGAAACAGAAAAAGGCCTCAACACTCTCTCGAAAGCTGAAAACCAGCTCCATGATGAAGACAAAGCCATTGCCGCCCAGCTTTATTACGAGTGGGGCAATGTAGAAAAAGCGATTTCACTGATCAGTGATTTACATGATTTATATCCAAATGAAACAGAACTGACGAATTTTTACGCTGAACTTTTAATAGATATTGACGAAGAAGAAAAAGCCCTCGCTGTGCTGGAAACCATTCCGGAAACAGATCCATCATATCCGGAAAGTTTGCTGCTTATGGCGGATCTTTATCAGATGCAAGGGTTATTCGAAGTCAGTGAACAAAAGCTTTTACAGGCAAAGTCCATTCTGGACAATGAACCCATTATTGATTTTGCACTGGGTGAACTTTACTTTACTCAAGGAGCCTATGCAAAAGCGGTTCAATATTTTAAAACAACGGCTGAGGAGCAGAGTGAGATCGGAGGCGTTAATGTCCATCAAAGACTGGCCGAATCGTTAAGTGCCTCAGGTGAATTTGAGGATGCCATTCCGTGGTACGAGAAAGCTGTTGATGAGAATCCTGATCCTAATACGATTTTCGGCTATGGGTTTACAGCCTTACAGGCGGGGCTTGTTAAAACAGCTATTAAGCAGCTGTCTGATTTAAAAGAGCTTGATCCATCTTATTCTTCACTTTATATGCCGCTTTCGAAAAGCTATGAAGCTGAAGGGATGTATGAAGAGGCATTAAAAACGGCAAAAGAGGGTATCAGATATGATGAATATAACAAAGAGCTTTTCCTCTATGCCGCAAAAATGGCTTTAAAAATCGGGAAGTCAGAAGATGGGAAAAAGCTGCTTCAGGAGGCGCTTGCACTTGATCCGGGCTTCGTCGAGGCACTTCATACACTTCTTGCCGTGTATCATAAAGAAGAGGATTATGAACAGATCATTGATCTTATTCAAGAGGTGCGCGGTTATGGGGAAGAAGACCCGAAATACAATTGGTATCTTGCGAGCGCATATACCGAATTAGAGCAATACGAGAAAGCAAAACAATCCTTTGAGGCTGCCTTTCTTCACTACCGGGAGGACAGAGATTTCTTATACGAATACGCAAGCTTCCTATTAGAAGAAGGCCTGCAAAAAGAAGCGCTGCCGCTTTTGAAAAAGGTTCTTGAAATTGACGGGGCCAATGAAGAGCTGGAAGAAACGATTTTGCGAATCGAGGATGAATTTTCAAGATAAGCAGGAATGTTCACCATTCATGTGGAACATATAAGTATATAGATTATACGAACGATAGAGGAGGGAATTACATGCAGACCCCTGTTTCTGTCAATGAGAAAAAAGATTTTATCCGATGGTTTTTAAACCATTATCAGTTAAAGCGCCGAGAGTGCGTTTGGATCTTGAACTACTTAATGAGCCATGATTCTCTCATGGAGAAGGTTCATTTTGTAGAGCAGGCAGAATTTTGCCCGAGAGGCATTATAATGTCAACACATTGTGTTGAAGAAGTTCCGTTTCGGTTCTATAAAGAGAATGTCATGACAACCGACGCGGAAAAATCTTTTCATGATATTAGATTAAATAAACAGCAGGATTTGTTTATCCAGCTTAATTTCCGTTCAGCGTACAGCTCACCTGAGTATGCTGCAGTACTGGAATCCAACCCTCATATTCCGAAGGATCTGTTTGAGAACAAAAAAGATCAGGGGTTGGCTGAACAAATTTTGGAGCACGCTATTTCCACATTCCAAAGAGAAAAATTATTAAAAGACATTGACGATGCGCTAGATCGTCATGATAAAGAAGCATTTGAACAACTATCGCGCCAATTGAATCAGCTCACATAATTTGACCAGCCTTGCAGTGTATTGCAAGGCTTGTTGTCGTAAAGGGGGAGAACGATGAGGTGGAGAATGACTGATGCCAAGGACTATTTACAAGCTGAGGATTACATTGATACCGCTGTCATTCCATTAATTAACATAAAGGTAGGCGGCCATTTCAAAATGGCGGCGGAGAAAGGAGAATTCACGCAGCTTCTGTCAGAAGAACTGGAAAGGCAGTTAAAGGGACGGGTATATTTACTGCCTCCATATACATATGTTGATAGAAATGAAATAACCGTTCAAGGACTTAAGGATTTGCGGGAAGAGCTTATATCAGAATTTCCGCATGTTGTGCTGCTCACGTCTGACGAAAATTGGAAAAGTGAGGATGCGTTAGGCAAAATCATTGTGACACCGTCTGTTCCGTTAGAGCATTTAAATGACTCCTTAAAAAGAAAAATATTGGATGAACGCACTGCTGAAATTTTGAACGTTTTGTTACAGTTGTGGAGCATCCAATAAAAACACTTACATTTCCTTATAAACAATATTTTGGCTATATTGACCTTGCTGAGAGATTCATATATTATGAGGGTGTCTAGAGTTATTGCAATATTTTCTATTTTAGTCAGTTTGCAGGGGTGACCTAGAGGGGGGAGAAGTTATGGGCGGAAAACATGATATATCCAGACGTCAATTTTTGAATTATACGCTCACAGGCGTAGGGGGTTTTATGGCGGCTAGTATGCTCATGCCTATGGTTCGCTTTGCACTCGACCCGGTATTAAAATCGACAGGGAAGCAGGACATGGTTCAGGTTGTCAGCGTAGATGAGCTGACAAAAGAGCCGCAGCGCTTTGATTTCAAAATTAACCAAGTCGATGCCTGGTATGAGTCAGAAGAGTCAAGATCAGCCTGGGTCTTCAAAAGCGGGGATGAGATTGTAGCGCTTTCGCCAATTTGTAAGCATTTAGGGTGTACGGTGAACTGGAATAGTGATCCTAAAAATCCGAATAAATTCTTTTGTCCATGCCATTACGGACTCTATGAAAAGGACGGCACCAATGTCCCGGGCACGCCGCCGCTTTCGCCTCTTGATCATTATGAGCAAGAAGTAAAAGACGGCTTCCTGTATCTTGGAAAAGCAAAGCCTAAGGGGGAAGGGTGACATGCTGAACAAAATTTATGACTGGGTAGATGAGCGGCTTGATATTACACCGATGTGGAGGGATATTGCCGATCACGAAGTACCGGAACATGTGAATCCCGCCCATCATTTCTCTGCGTTTGTGTATTGCTTTGGGGGACTGACGTTTTTTGTAACCGTTATCCAAGTGTTATCTGGAATGTTTTTAACGATGTACTATGTGCCTGATATCAAAAATGCCTGGGAATCGGTATATTATTTGCAAAATGAAGTGGCATTCGGCCAAATTGTCAGGGGAATGCACCACTGGGGTGCGAGCCTGGTCATTGTGATGATGTTTTTACATACGCTGAGGGTCTTTTTCCAAGGGGCGTATAAAAAGCCGCGCGAGCTGAACTGGATTGTCGGTGTACTGATCTTTTTTGTCATGCTCGGGCTGGGCTTTACAGGCTACTTGCTTCCTTGGGACATGAAGGCTCTGTTTGCAACAAAAGTCGGGCTGCAGATCGCTGAAGCCACGCCTTTGATCGGGACGCAAGTCAAAACACTCCTTGCGGGGCACCCGGATATTGTAGGCGCCCAAACGCTGACTAGGTTTTTTGCGATCCATGTATTCTTTCTTCCTGCCGCATTGTTCGGGCTGATGGCTGCACATTTTATTATGATCCGGAAGCAGGGGATTTCAGGACCGCTTTAAACTCTTGATCTGCGAATAAAAGGGAGGGGATGACATGCACCGGGGCAAAGGGATGAAATTTGTAGGCGACTCAAGGATACCGGCTGAAAAAAAGCCGAATATACCGAAGGATTATTCGGAGTATCCTGGTAAAACAGAGGCTTTCTGGCCGAATTTCTTGTTGAAGGAATGGATGGTTGGCGCTGTCTTTCTGATCGGTTTTCTTGTTTTGACGATTGTGCATCAGCCGCCTTTGGAGCGGATGGCGGACCCGACTGATACAGGTTATATTCCGCTGCCGGATTGGTATTTTCTTTTCTTATACCAGCTGTTGAAGTATGAATACGCCGCCGGAAGCTTTACAGTGGTCGGCGCCATGATTATGCCGGGACTCGCTTTTGGCGCCCTGCTTTTGGCGCCATTTCTTGACAGAGGAACAGAGAGAAGGCCGTGGAAGCGTCCTGTTGCTGTCGGTATGATGCTTTTAGCGATTTCCGCTGCTGTGTTTTTGACGTGGCAGTCAGTTGCTACTCACGACTGGGCCAAGGCAGAAGAACAGGGGAAAATCACAAAAGAAGCCGACATTGACACCAATGCAGAAGGATATAAGATTTTTAAAGAGCAGGGCTGTATTTCTTGCCATGGGGATAACCTTCAAGGAGGGGCAGCCGGGCCTTCGTTGGTTGACACCGGGCTGAAGCCGGATGAAATCAAAAAAATAGCTGTTGAAGGGAAAGGCAAAATGCCGGCGGGCGTATTCAAAGGGAATGATAAGCAGCTCGAAGAACTTGCGAAATTTATTTCTGAAACAACCGCAAAATAACGTGTTGTGAATTGTGAAATGGAAGGATATACTTTTATTATCAAAAGCTGACCCGGCGTCAGCTTTTTTATATGGACATATTATTTTTACAGACTGAGAGTTGATTTAATGTGAAATGGTTTCAATATGTATTAGGACAGCGGCCGATGCTTATTCTTGTCTTAGCCATCAATTTTCTGGGAACGGTTTACGGATACTATTGGTACTTGCCGCAGCTTCTGGAGACACCGGCCCGTTTCCTGATTTTTGTTCCGGACAGTCCGACAGCAACGTTTTTCTTTCTGTTTGTGCTGCTCGCCTTTATCATGAAACGGAACGCTCCGCTCTTTGAGGCGCTTGCGCTAGTCACTCTCGTAAAGTATGGCCTTTGGGCGGTCGCTATGAATTTTCTTGTGCTGGCTGTAGAAGGTGACTTGCCGTGGGAGGGCTATATGCTGATTGCCTCGCATTTTGCCATGGCAGTCCAAGGCGTGTTGTACAGTCCGTATTTTCGTTTTTCTTTTTGGCATCTTGCAATTGCTGCAGTCTGGACGCTCCACAACGATGTCATTGATTACTTGTTTGACATGATGCCGCAATATTCTATGCTTTCTGATTATATGACTGATATAGGGTACGGAACATTTTGGCTGAGCATTTTTTCAATTGGGCTTGCTTACTTTCTCGTGGTCTCGAAAAAGCAAACAAAGCTTGAGCTGATGTAAAGACAATGTTGGTCTATCCTTGTCCCTTTCTTCATATTCTGTAAGGAGAGAGAGTGGGAGGGACCTGCATGAAACGAAAGCTGACGATCTGTTTGTTGATTGCTCTTATTTTTTATAATGGAAATGCCAAGGCTGCAGAGCGGGGAAGTCTCGAAGAGTTAAACGATTTATCCGATACGGTCTTTCAAATGACCCGCCAGTCAAAATATGAAGAGGCGCTGCAAGTCCTTGCTTATTTTGAAAAAACATTAAAATCCGCTGAGAAAAAAAAGCAAGACACCATGCTAACTGGAGCCCAAATCCGTCAAATCACACTGGGCTATAACGATATGGTACGGAGTTTAAAGCAGGCTGATACATCAGATACACAAAAACTCAGAGCAGCCGCGCAGTTCAGAATGCTGATGGACGCAGTTGACAATCGATCTGATCCGCTTTGGGGCTCACTGGAGAGACCGATTATGGAAGCCTTTGCTGAACTGAAGCAGGATGTCCAAAAGAATGAAAGTACGAGCTTTCATGAAAAATGGAATGAATTTATCAGTCTATATGATTTGATTTACCCCAGTCTTACAATCGATGTATCAGAGGATCAGCTTGAAACAGTCGGGAAACATATAGACGTCATTGAGCAAGAGGAATTTCAGCAAATGACTGAGAGCACGAAGCTTGAACGGCTTTCTCTTCTTCAGCATGATCTAAAAAATGTATTTGACAGGGTGGAGGAGGATGATGCCGATCCGTCTTTACTCTGGGTGATCATCACAACCGGCAGTATTATCATTACAGCTCTGACCTATGTCGGCTACAGAAAGTACAAAGCGGAGAAAAACAAGCTGAAAAAACGGGACTACCCTAAATAAGTATGTGGGGCGGCTGCTGCCGCCTTTTTTCTATCAAATGTCAGCGCGGAAGCGGATTTTTATTTTCGTCAAGCGTAAATCCTTCTCCGAGCACATCGTGGACATCGCTTACCGCCACAAAGGCATGAGGATCAATGGAGTTAATCACACTTTTCAGCATCACCAATTCGTTCTTCGGCACAACACAATAAAGGACATCTATATCCTCTTTTGTATAGGAACCCTGTCCTTTCAAAATGGTGACGCCTCGTTCCATTTCTTCAAGAATCTTTTTCTGAATCAGATCGTTTTTCGAAGAAATAATTGTAGCGCCTTTAGCAGCGTATCCGCCTTCCTGAATAAAATCAATTAATCTTGCCGCTACAAATACAGCCACCAGAGTATACATCGCTTCTTTGTAGGAGAGATAAGTAAGCAAAGACAAAATGATAACGCAGGCATCGAAAGCAAACATCGTTCTGCCCATCGGAATCCCAAAATACTTATTGACCAAACGGGCGATGATATCAACTCCGCCTGTCGTACCGCCGAACTTAAAAATAATTCCTAATCCGGCTCCGATAAACACGCCGGCAAATAAAGCAGCGAGCGCTAAGTCATGCTGAAGAGGCATATGTATTTCATATCGCTGAAAAATGCTGAGGAACAAAGACAAGGCTACAGTGCCGACAAGGGTGTAAACAAACATTGTCCTGCCAAGCAAACGCCAGCCGATAAAAAAGATCGGAATATTCAAAACCAGGTTCGAGATAGAGGGGCTGATGTGGAAAAGGGCATAAAGCAAAAGTGTAATACCTGTAAAACCGCCCTCAGCCAGATTGTTCTGCATATTGAAGTGAACCAAGCCAAATGAAAAAATTGCCGCTCCGATTAAAATAAAAAATATGTTTTTTAATCTAATTTCTCCAAGCATCACACAAAACCCCTTTTCCTTCCAATAGATAGCGTTTATATTATAGTGGATGAAAAAGAAAACAGCAAACGTGCTTAAACATTTGTCAAACGTATCTGAATTAGCTAACATGTAAGAGGATGATAGGAGGTTTCGTTTAGTGAGTGATAAAACAATGAAAGACATACAGGCTGAAGTAGACCGTTACATCGGCCAATTTAAAGAAGGATATTTCAGCCCGCTTGCCATGATGGCGAGGCTGACCGAAGAACTTGGCGAGCTTGCCAGAGAAGTGAATCACCGCTATGGAGAAAAACCAAAAAAAGCGTCTGAAGATGATAAAAGCATGGAAGAGGAAATGGGCGATGTGCTGTTTGTATTGGTTTGTTTAGCCAACTCTCTTGATATCTCTTTAGAGGAAGCCCACGACCGAGTCATGCATAAATTTAATACTAGAGATAAAGATCGCTGGACCAGAAAAGAAGAAGGAAAGTAGAGGAGATCAAGATGTCAAACGAAACAATTAAAGTAGTCATTGCAGGACCGCGTGGAAGAATGGGGCAGGAAGCTGTTAAATTGACAGAACGAACACCTCATTTTGACCTTGTCGGGGCCATAGACCATACATACGACCAGCAAAAATTATCTGATGTGATGTCTGTTGAGTCAGACGCTCTCATTTACACAGATATCTGTGCATGCTTTACGGAAACACAGCCGGATGTCTTAATTGATTTAACAACGCCTGAAATCGGGAAAGTACATACAAAAATTGCATTAGAACACGGAGTTCGTCCGGTTGTCGGAACAACCGGTTTCTCAGAAGCTGATTTAAAAGAGCTTACGTCTTTAACAGAAGAGAAGGGAATCGGAGCCATCATCGCTCCAAATTTTGCACTTGGTGCGGTGCTGATGATGAAATTTTCGAAAATGGCTGCCAACTACTTTGAGGATGTTGAGATTATTGAGCTTCACCATGATCAGAAGCTTGACGCGCCAAGCGGAACGGCGCTGAAAACAGCGGAAATGATTTCAGAAGTTCGTAAAGAAAAGCAGCAAGGACACCCGGATGAAAAAGAAATTCTTCCAGGAGCTAGAGGAGCGGAGCAAAACGGTATCCGCTTGCACAGTGTCCGTCTTCCGGGATTGATCGCACATCAGGAAGTCATGTTCGGTATGGATGGCCAAACGCTTCAGATCCGCCACGATTCCTATAACCGCGCTTCTTTCATGTCAGGTGTTAAACTGTCAGTCGAACAAGTCATGAAGATCGATCAGCTTGTGTACGGATTAGAAAATATCATTGATTAGACAGGGGGATAAATGATGAAAATTGCTTTGATCGCGCATGACAAGAAAAAACAGGATATGGTTCAATTCACGACTGCCTATCGGGATATTTTGAGACATCATGATCTATACGCGACCGGAACAACAGGGTTGAAAATTCAAGAGGCGACAGGTCTTCAAATTGAACGTTTTCAATCCGGCCCTTTAGGGGGAGACCAGCAAATCGGTGCACTGATCGCGGCCAATGCACTTGATCTTGTCATCTTTTTGCGCGACCCGCTGACCGCGCAGCCGCATGAACCGGATGTCTCGGCATTAATCCGGTTATGTGATGTGTATTCCATTCCGCTCGCTACAAATATGGGTACTGCGGAGATTCTTGTCCGCACACTTGATGAAGGTGTTTTCGAATTCCGCGATCTTCTTCGGGGAGAAGAGCCGAATGTATAATGCTGACGTTCTTGCGTTTGGCGCCCACAGTGATGATGTCGAGATCGGAATGGGCGGCACAATCGCAAAGTTTGTCAAACAGGGAAAAAAAGTAATGATATGCGATTTGACTGAAGCGGAACTCTCTTCAAACGGAACGGTCAGTTTACGTAAAGAAGAAGCAGCTGAAGCAGCCCGTGTATTAGGTGCAGAAAAAAGAATTCAGCTGACACTTCCAGACCGCGGTCTGATAATGAGTGATCAGGCAATTCGGGCGATTGTCAGTGTCATCAGAACCTGCCGGCCCAGAGCAGTTTTCATGCCGTATAAAAAGGATCGCCATCCGGATCACGGCAATGCGGCTGCACTGGTGGAAGAAGCAATCTTTTCCGCAGGAATCCACAAATATAAAGACGAAAAAAGCCTTCCCGCGCATAAAGTAAACAAGGTTTACTATTATATGATAAATGGTTTTCATCAGCCTGATTTTGTCATTGATATCTCGGATACAATAGAGGCCAAAAAACAAAGCCTCAATGCCTACAAAAGCCAGTTTATACCGTCAAAGGATTCAGTTTCAACTCCTCTGACGAATGGCTATATCGAGATCGTTGAAGCGAGAGAAAAGCTTTACGGTAAAGAAGCGGGTGTGGAGTATGCCGAAGGTTTCTTTTCAAAACGGATGCTGATGCTCGATCATGATGATGTGCTTGGGGGAGAACAATGAAAAAACTAAAAATAGGTATCACATGCTATCCGAGCGTCGGAGGCTCAGGTATCATTGCGACAGAACTGGGGAAGCAGCTTGCTGAAAAGGGACATGAAATCCATTTTATCACGTCAAGCATTCCGTTTAGACTAAATACATATCACCCCAATATTCATTTTCATGAAGTTGAGGTTAATCAATATGCTGTTTTTAAGTATCCTCCGTATGATTTGACACTAGCAAGCAAAATCGCTGAGGTGGCAGAACGGGAGAATTTAGACATTATCCATGCTCACTACGCTCTCCCGCATGCGGTTTGCGCCTATCTTGCAAAGCAGATGCTGAAACGCAATATCGGCATTGTGACAACTTTGCATGGCACGGATATCACTGTGTTAGGCTATGACCCCTCTTTAAAAGATCTTATCCGTTTTGCCATTGAGGCATCAGACAGGGTGACAGCTGTCTCCTCAGCGCTTGCAGCTGAAACGTACGATTTAATTAAACCGGAGAAAAAAATCGAAACGATTTATAACTTTATAGACGAGCGCGTGTATCTGAAGAAAAACACTGCGGCAATTAAAGAGAAACATGGTATTTTACCAGACGAAAAAGTTGTCATCCATGTGTCCAACTTCAGAAAGGTTAAACGTGTGCAGGACGTCATCCGTGTGTTCCGGAATATCGCCGGCAAAACGAAAGCGAAGCTGCTGTTAGTCGGAGACGGTCCGGAGAAATCGACAGCCTGTGAGCTTGTCAGAAAATATGGATTGGAAAACCAAGTTTTAATGCTTGGAAATCAAGATCGTGTTGAGGAGCTTTATTCCATTAGCGATTTAAAGCTGCTGCTGTCTGAAAAAGAAAGCTTCGGCCTTGTCCTGCTTGAGGCGATGGCTTGCGGGGTGCCTTGTATCGGAACAAACATTGGCGGTATTCCGGAGGTTATTAAGAACAATGTGAGCGGATTTTTGGTGGATGTCGGCGACGTTGCAGCCGCAACAGACCGCGCGATGAGTATTTTAGAAGATGAACAGCTAAGCAAGCGTTTTACAGAGGCTGCAATGGAAATGCTCAAAAATGAGTTTTCTTCACAAAAAATTGTCAGCCAGTATGAACAGATTTATGCCGATTTAGCAGAACCGGAGTGATAACATGGAACAAGTTTTTATCAAAGCACTTCCCGTGCTCCGCACCTTAATCGAAGCGGGCCACCAGGCTTATTTTGTCGGAGGTGCAGTTCGTGACAGCTATATGAAACGAACGATCGGAGATGTCGATATCGCGACTGATGCTGCACCAGATCAAGTAGAAAGGTTGTTTCAGCGGACGGTTGATGTAGGCAAAGAGCACGGGACGATTATTGTGCTCTGGGAAGATGAAACCTATGAAGTCACTACATTCCGGACTGAATCAGAGTATGAAGATTATAGAAGACCGTCAGACGTGCAATTTATCACATCATTAGAAGAGGATTTAAAACGCAGAGATTTGACGATTAATGCGATGGCCATGACAGCGGATGGGAAGGTGCTTGATTATTTCGGCGGCAAGAAAGATATTGATCAGAAACTGATTCGAACCGTCGGAAAGCCTGAGGACAGATTTCAAGAGGATGCACTTCGTATGTTGAGAGCTGTACGCTTTATGAGCCAGCTTGGCTTTACGCTTTCACTAGAAACAAAAGAAGCCATCACGAAAGAAAAATCACTCCTATCCCATGTTTCAGTTGAACGAAAAACAATAGAGTTTGAAAAAATGCTGCAGGGAAGAGCGTCCCGCCAGGCGCTTCAAACGCTCATTCAAACGGGGCTGTATGAGGAACTGCCTGGTTTTTATCATAAACGAGAGAACCTGCTTGCGGCGAGTGAGTTTCCTTTTTACTCTTTAACATCCCGTGAAGAGCTTTGGGCTGCGCTTTTAATTGATCTTGAAATAGATTTGAAAGATGCGCCGCTTTTTCTGAAAGCATGGAAGCTCCCGGGAAAAGTGATGAAGGAAGCGATTCACATAGCCCATACGTTTGGCCAGAGCCTTGACGCTATGTCAATGTACAATGCCGGGGAAAAATCACTTCTATCAGCGGCCAAAATATCGCAGCTTCGGCAAAACGAAAAACTGGATGACGAAAAACTAAAGGACATTCAAAACACTTATCAAAGCCTGCCGATCAAAAGTCTTAGGGATCTTGATTTCACGGGTAAGGATTTGCTTGCGCTTCGTAACCGGCCTGCCGGGAAATGGGTGTCGGAAGAATTACAGCGGATCGAGCAGGCTGTTGTGACAGGAAAGCTCTCCAATCAAAAGAAACACATAGAGGAGTGGCTGAAGACATGCGGTCAACATTAAGAAAAGACCTTATTGAATTATTTTCTCAGGCTGGAAATGAATTTATTTCCGGCCAAAAAATAAGTGATGCGCTCGGCTGTTCCAGAACTGCTGTGTGGAAGCATATTGAAGAGCTTCGGAAAGAGGGCTATGAAGTAGAAGCCGTTAGAAGAAAAGGATATCGGCTTATCAAAAAGCCCGGGAAAATCAGTGAAAGTGAAATTCGCTTCGGATTGAAAACGGAAGTGATGGGCCAGCATCTTATTTATCAAGACGTTATTTCAAGCACGCAAAAAACGGCGCATGAGCTTGCGAATAATAACGCACCGGAAGGCACTCTTGTGGTGGCTGACAAACAAACAGCCGGCAGGGGGCGAATGTCTAGGGTATGGCATTCCCAAGAGGGAAACGGCATTTGGATGAGCCTGATTTTGCGGCCTGACATTCCGCTCCAAAAAACACCGCAGCTCACATTACTTGCTGCAGTAGCTGTTGTGCAGGGAATAGAAGAGGCAACAGGCATCCAAACGGATATTAAATGGCCTAATGATATTTTGATTAACGGAAAAAAAACAGTCGGCATCTTAACAGAAATGCAGGCCGAGGAAGACCGTGTACGTTCAGTTATCATCGGGATCGGCATTAACGTTAACCAGCAGTCTGATGATTTTCCAGATGAACTGAAGGACATCGCGACAAGCCTCAGCCAAGCTGCCGGAGAAAAAATTGACCGGGCCGGCATCATCCAGCATATTTTACTTTGCTTTGAAAAACGGTACCGGGATTATATGACACACGGCTTTACGCCGATTAAGCTTTTATGGGAAAGCTATGCGCTGGGAATCGGCACTAATATGAGAGCCAGAACGTTAAACGGAACCTTTTATGGGAAGGCGTTAGGTATAGATGATGAAGGCGTTCTTCTTTTAGAAACGCAGGAAGGCATTAAAAAAATCTATTCTGCCGATATTGAATTGGGTTAATGTGTTGGTACAAGCACGTTTATTTTGGTATACTTCCATTGGGCAGTATCGCCTGCGAACTGCACCTATTATAAAAATAGATAGACATTGCAGCAGTCTGCCTTGATCCAAAAAAGGACTGGGACAGAGGGATGAAACTCGCCGAACTTTAGAAAGTGCAGAATCCTTCTCGTTAAACGGAAGGTTTTTTGGCTTGTATAAGAAAACGGCAGCTCATCTCCTCTAAACATGAGGAGGAGAAAACATGAAAACAAAACTCGATTTTCTAAAAATGAAGGAGAATGAAGAACCGATTGTGATGCTGACCGCTTATGATTATCCGGCAGCTAAGCTTGCTGAACAAGCGGGAGTTGACATGATTTTAGTCGGTGATTCACTCGGAATGGTCGTCCTCGGCCTTGATTCAACTGTCGGTGTGACAGTTGCGGACATGATCCATCATACAAAAGCTGTTAAAAGAGGCGCGCCGAATACTTTTATTGTGACAGACATGCCGTTTATGTCTTATCACCTGTCCAAGGAGGATACGCTGAAAAATGCAGCGGCTATCGTTCAGGAAAGCGGAGCTGACGCACTGAAGCTTGAGGGCGGAGAAGGCGTGTTTGAATCCATTCGCGCATTGACGCTTGGGGGCATTCCGGTAGTCAGTCACTTAGGCCTGACACCGCAGTCAGTCGGTGTATTAGGTGGGTATAAAGTACAGGGCAAAGACGAACAAAGCGCCAAAAAATTAATAGAAGACAGTATAAAATGCGAAGAAGCAGGAGCTATGATGCTTGTGCTGGAATGTGTGCCTGCAGAACTTACAGCCAAAATTGCCGAGATGCTAAGCATTCCGGTCATCGGAATCGGGGCTGGTGTGAAAGCAGACGGGCAAGTTCTCGTTTATCATGATATTATCGGCCACGGTGTTGAGAGAATACCTAAATTTGTAAAGCAATATACGCGAATTGACGAAACAATCGAAACAGCAATCAGCGGATATGTCCAGGATGTAAGACATCGTGCTTTCCCTGAACAAAAGCATTCCTTTCAAATGAATCAGACAGTGCTGGACGGCTTGTACGGAGGAAAATAAGATGAGACAGATTACAGATATTTCACAGCTAAAAGAAGCCATAAGACAATATCAGTCAGAGGGGAAGTCAATCGGATTTGTTCCGACGATGGGATTTCTGCATGAGGGGCATTTAACCTTGGCAGACAAAGCAAGACAAGAAAATGACGCCGTCGTTATGAGTATTTTTGTGAATCCTGCGCAATTTGGTCCTAATGAAGATTTTGAGGCATATCCGCGAGATATTGAGCGGGATGCGGCTCTTGCAGAAAACGCCGGAGTCGATATTCTTTTTACGCCTGATGCTCATGATATGTATCCCGGTGAAAAGAATGTCACGATTCATGTCGAAAGACGCACAGGCGTTTTATGCGGACGCTCAAGAGAAGGACATTTTGACGGTGTTGCAATTGTACTGACGAAGCTGTTCAATCTTGTGCAGCCGACCCGCGCCTATTTCGGTTTAAAGGATGCACAGCAGGTAGCAGTTGTTGATGGCTTAATCAGCGATTTCTTCATGGATATTGAATTGGTTGCTGTCGATACGGTCAGAGAGGAAGACGGCTTAGCCAAAAGTTCCCGTAATGTATATTTAACAGCTGAGGAAAGAAAAGAAGCGCCTAAGCTGTATCGGGCCCTTCAAACAAGTGCGGAGCTGATCAGAGCCGGCGAAAGAGACCCTGAAGCGGTAATAAAAGCTGCGAAAGAAATCATTGATACGACAAGCGGCACCATTGACTATGTGGAGCTTTATTCCTATCCGGAACTCGAGCCTGTGAACAAAATTGAAGGAAAGATCATTCTGGCTGTAGCAGTTGCTTTTTCAAAAGCGCGTTTAATAGATAATATCATTATTGATATTCGAGAAATGGAGAGAATATAATATGTATCGCACGATGATGAGCGGCAAGCTTCACAGGGCAACCGTTACGGAAGCAAATCTGAATTATGTGGGGAGCATTACAATTGATGAAGATCTCATTGATGCGGTGGGAATGCTTCCTAATGAAAAAGTGCAAATTGTGAATAATAATAATGGAGCACGTCTGGAAACGTATATTATTCCTGGTAAACGCGGAAGCGGCGTCATCTGCTTAAACGGTGCAGCCGCACGCCTTGTGCAGGAGGGAGATAAGGTCATCATTATTTCCTACAAAATGATGTCTGATCAAGAAGCGGCAAGCTACGAGCCGAAAGTGGCTGTTTTGAACGATCAAAACAAAATTGAACAAATGCTGGGGAACGAACCAGCTCGTACAATTTTGTAGAAGAAAAGCCCCCTTTATCGGGGGTTTTCTTTTAAGATTTTGGGAGTAAAACGGTTTTGCCGCTCCATTTCCGTACAAAACGTGTTACACTTTTGTCGTATGCAAGAATTGAGGTGTCCATTTTAATGAATAAGCAACGGTTCGTTGTTATAGATGTAGAAACAACAGGGAATTCGCCGAAGAAAGGCGATAAAATCATACAAATCGCAGCGGTTGTAATCGAAAATGGACAAATTACTGAGCGGTTTTCAAAATATATTAATCCAAATAAATCCATTCCTGCTTTTATTGAGCAGCTTACTGGAATCTCTAATCAAATGGTAGAGCATGAACAGCCGTTTGAGGCTGTCGCTGAAGAAGTGTTCCATTTGCTTGACGGCGCTTATTTTGTCGCCCACAATATCCATTTTGACCTTGGGTTTGTCAAGTATGAGTTACATAAGGCGGGCTTTCATCTCCCAGATTGTGAAGTGCTGGATACTGTCGAGCTCTCCCGTATTGTTTTTCCGGGATTTGAGGGATATAAGCTGACCGAATTAAGCGAGGAGCTTCAACTGCGGCATGATCAGCCGCATCGGGCTGACAGCGACGCTGAAGTGACAGGGCTTATTTTTTTGGAAATCCTTGAAAAGCTGCGGCAGCTTCCTTATCCGACATTAAAGCAGTTAAGAAGGCTTTCGCAGCATTTTATCAGTGATCTGACGCATTTGTTGGATATGTTCATTTATGAAAACAGACATACCGAAATACCGGGTTATGCGCGCTTTTCCTCTTTTTCTGTCAGAGAACCCCAATCAATCGATGAACGTGTTAATGAAGAGGGGAACTTCTCATTTGAGATCGAAAATTGGGAAGCGGGAAATGAAAAAGCGCTGTCAGAGTTAATGCCTGGGTATGAAAAAAGAGAAGGCCAAATGATGATGATGAAAGAGGTAGCAGAAGCGTTTGCCAATCGTGAGCATGCGCTGATTGAAGCTCCTCCGGGAATCGGAAAAACGATTGGCTATCTTATTCCGGCTGCGCTTTTTGCCAAGAAATCAAAAAAGCCGGTCATTATCAGTACGTATTCAACGCTTTTGCAGCAGCAGATTCTGACAAAGGATTTGCCGGTTGTCCAAGATCTGTTTCCATTTCCGGTAACAGCGGCGATTTTAAAAGGGCAATCGCATTATTTATGCCTTTATAAATTCGAGCAGGTGCTTCATGAAGACGATGATAATTATGATGCCGTACTGACAAAGGCACAGCTCCTCGTTTGGCTGACAGAGACTAACACAGGAGATGTAGCTGAACTGAATTTGCCTTCAGGAGGAAAATTGCTGTGGGACAGATTGGCTTATGACGATGAATCCTATAAAAGAAGTCTCAATGAGAATGTGACCGGCTTTTATGAGCGGGCCAAACAGATTGCTATGCGTTCCGATTTGGTGATCACCAACCATTCTCTTTTGCTGACCGATGAAGGCAGCCAGAAAAAAAGGCTCCCTGAAAGCGGCACATTTATTATCGATGAAGCACATCATTTTGAACGTGCGGCAAGCGAACATTTAGGAAAAAGAGCCACGTACATAGAATTGCATACTAAATTGAGCAGAATCGGCACTTTGAAGGAGCAGGGACTTCTAAAAAAGATGAGACAGCTATTCCAGCGAAACAGCCTGCCGGTTGATTCCTTCTTCGAATTGGAAGAGTGGATTCAGCACATTCAAGCAGAAAGTGATGCTTTCTTCAGCTCAGTGCATTCTTTTGTTAAACGAAGAAAACCTAAAGAAGACTTAAACCGTCTAGTTTTTAAGGTGAACAAAGAAAGCCAAGATAAAAGCTGGTCGATTTTAACGGATGGAGCGGAGAGGCTTTGTTCTATGCTGACACATTTGCAGCAGCTGTTTGAGGCACAGTCGGCCCTGATGGAAAAACATCTGACGAGTATGAAGAGCAAAACCGTCTTTTTAGCGGATGAATATCAAAGAAGCATGAAAGGCTTGCAGCAGTACTGTCAGACGTTGCAGAAACTGTTCTTTGAGTCTCAAGACGATGAAGCCGTTTGGATTGAAATAGACGCAAAGGGAGCGAAAAATGCGGTGGCCATTTACGCACAGCCGCTTGAACCTGGTGAACTTCTGGCTGATCAGTTTTTCGCGCGCAAAAACAGTGTGGTGCTTACATCTGCAACCCTTACAGTCGAAGATTCTTTTCAATTTATGATTGAACGACTGGGGCTGGGTGACTTTTTCCCGCGGACAATGAGAATTGAGTCGCCTTTTTCTTACGATGAGCGCATGCGGGTGTTGATTCCAAAAGAAATGAAATCAATCCAAGATACGGGGCAAGCTGAATTTATACAGGATACTGCCCGTTATATTGAACTGATGGCAAAGGAAAAACAGCCTAAAATCCTTGTGCTGTTAACATCCCATGATATGCTGAAAAAGGTTCATCAGGAACTTAAGCACGTGATGAGCGCTTCCGGCATTCAGCTCTTAGCGCAAGGAATTACAGGCGGAAGTCCTGGAAAACTGATGAAGACTTTTAAAACCTCTAATCAGGCGATCCTGCTTGGTACGAATCACTTTTGGGAAGGCGTTGATTTCCCTGGTGATGAGCTGACAACGGTAATGATCGTGAGGCTTCCATTCCGGTCCCCTGATCATCCGCTTCATGCTGCAAAATGTGAGCTTGCCCGCAAAAAAGGGCGGAACCCGTTTCAAACAGTATCACTTCCGGAAGCTGTGCTGACCTTCAGACAAGGAATCGGCCGCTTGCTGCGGACAGCCGGAGACAAAGGGACGATTGTCATATTGGACCGACGGATTAAAACGGCTGGTTACGGCCGGCTGTTTCTTGATGCCTTGCCGACAACCTCCGTATCTGAAATGACTGACAGCGAGCTTGAGGCTTACGTTGCCGGGGAAAATGAATAAAAGCCGCATAAAGCGGCTTTCCGGTGTGGGAGTAGGATGGTGTTTTATTTAAAAGCGGTTTTGCCGCTCTGTGATACTAGTATGGCGTGTCCTGAAATGGAGTATGACTAACAATATTTGTTCAAACTGGAGGATGAAAAAATGGAAAGCAAAATCGAAATTCTTTCAACAATTAACGTAGAGCATTCTGATGACTTGTATAAAATTGTAGACACACTGAATCGGACACTGAAGAGAGACAATCTGATGTTCGGCCTTGCGCTGGATGAAGAAAACAAAAACCAAGCCGTTTTTACTATTTATCGTACGTAGGTGAGAAGATGAGAAAAAAAGCATTAATATTTACCGCCATTTTTGGTATTATTTTTTTAGCAGTACTTCTTGTCTCGGCAAGTATTTATAAATCAGCCATGGCACAAAAGGAAGAGGGGCACGAAGCAGCAGCTGCTGAAGCTAAAAAAGAAACCGATCTCGCCAACGTTGATCAAGTCGAAACATTTGTCGGAAAAGAAAAATATTATATCGTAAAGGGAACGGACAAAAAAGGCACTACATTATATGTCTGGGTTCCTGCTGATAAAAAAGCAAAAATTCTCTCAAAAGAAGCAAAAGAGGGTATCTCGGAAGACAAAGCGGCAAAAATCATACAGGATGAAGGGCTGGTTTCAAAGCAAAAAGAGGTTCACCTGGCAAGAGAAGGAAATGTCCTGCTTTGGGAAGTGACGTACTTAGACAAAGAAGGTCAATACAGTTTAAGTTATGTGGACTTTACAACTGGAAAGATTCTCAAAAATATCACGCCTTAAGACGAATTAGGGGGAGTTCAAGTTGAAACTGGCAAAAAGAGTATCCGCATTAACACCATCTACCACACTGGCAATCACAGCGAAAGCGAAAGAACTGAAAGCGGCGGGCCATGATGTCATCGGCTTAGGAGCAGGCGAACCTGACTTCAATACACCGCAGCACATTATTGATGCCGCTGTACGTTCAATGAACGAAGGCCATACGAAATATACGCCTTCAGGTGGTCTGGCTGAACTGAAAAACAGCATTGCAGAGAAATTTAAACGTGACCAGAATATTGAATACAAACCGTCTCAAATTATTGTCTGCACTGGTGCCAAACATGCTCTGTACACCCTTTTCCAAGTGATTTTGGATGAAGGAGATGAAGTCATTATTCCAACGCCTTACTGGGTAAGCTATCCGGAGCAGGTGAAACTCGCTGGCGGAAAGCCTGTTTATGTAGAAGGGCTTGAGGAAAATCATTTCAAGATTTCTCCTGAACAGCTGAAAAATGCGATCACGGATAAAACAAAAGCGATCGTCATCAACTCTCCAAGCAACCCGACTGGTGTCATGTATACGGAAGAAGAATTGGCAGCGCTTGGTGAAGTGTGCCTTGAACATGACATCCTGATTGTGTCTGATGAAATTTATGAAAAACTTACATACGGCGGAAAGAAACACGTTTCCATTGCACAGCTGTCTGACAGTCTGAAAGAGCAGACGATTATTATTAACGGCGTGTCGAAGTCACACAGCATGACGGGCTGGAGAATCGGTTATGCAGCTGGGTCTGAAGACATTATTAAAGCGATGACGAACCTTGCAAGCCACAGTACGTCAAATCCGACATCAATCGCACAGTACGGAGCAATTGCTGCTTATAACGGGCCTTCTGAGCCATTGGAGGAAATGAGAGAAGCATTTGAACATAGATTACATACAATCTATGCAAAGCTCGTAGAAATCCCTGGGTTCAGCTGTGTGAAGCCAGAAGGTGCTTTTTACTTGTTCCCGAATGCAAGAGAAGCAGCCCAATCTTGCGGATTCAAAGATGTAGATGAATTTGTTAAAGCGCTTCTTGAGGAGGAAAAAGTTGCGATTGTTCCTGGATCTGGCTTTGGCTCTCCTGATAATGTCCGTCTGTCTTACGCAACATCGTTAGAGCTTCTTGAAAAAGCGGTTGAAAGAATCAAGCGTTTTGTCGAAAAACATAGCTAACAGATTAAAAAGCGGCTGAAAGAAAAGCCGCTTTTTATCTGCATTGACCCGGTTAGTTAAGAGCGGGTATAATAAAGTGATGATAATAGAGTTCGGGGCAATGGGCTTCCGAATGTCTTTCTTGTTTTGGAGGGAAATATGTTGAAAACAACAATCAACCAAGTGTACAAGCACGTAGGTGAGGAAGTAATGATCGGAGCTTGGGTCGCTAATAAGCGTTCAAGCGGGAAAATCGCGTTTTTACAGCTGCGGGACGGTACCGGATTTATTCAAGGTGTCGTAGTAAAAGCGGAAGTGGAAGAAAGCATTTTCCAAACAGCTAAATCAGTGACGCAGGAAACGTCACTCTATATAAAAGGGATTGTCAAAGAGGACGAGCGTTCTCCGCTTGGGTATGAACTAGCTGTGACAGGTATTGAAGTCATTCACGAAGCGACTGATTATCCAATTACGCCAAAAGAACACGGCACGGAATTCTTGATGGATCACAGACATTTATGGCTGCGTTCAAAACGCCAGCATGCGATCATGAAAATCCGTAATGAAATCATTCGCGCGACTTACGAATTCTTTAATAATGAAGGCTTCGTAAAAGTCGATCCGCCGATTCTGACTGGAAGCGCACCTGAAGGAACAACAGAGCTCTTTGCGACAAAGTACTTTGATGAAGATGCTTACCTGTCTCAAAGCGGTCAGCTTTACATGGAAGCTGCGGCAATGGCTTTAGGAAAAGTATTCTCCTTCGGACCGACATTCAGAGCGGAAAAGTCTAAAACAAAGCGCCACTTGATCGAATTCTGGATGATCGAACCGGAAATGGCGTTTGTAGAATTTGAAGAAAACCTTCAAGTACAGGAAAATTACGTTTCATTCATTGTGCAATCAGTTCTTAAGAATTGCAAAATTGAATTAAACACATTAGGAAGAGACATGTCAAAACTTGAGCAAATCAAAGCTCCGTTCCCAAGAATCACGTATGACGAAGCGATTGATTTTCTGAAAGAAAAAGGCTTTGATGATATCGAGTGGGGAGATGACTTCGGAGCGCCTCATGAAACAGCGATTGCCGAACACTATGACAAACCGGTTTTCATCACCCGCTACCCGACGTCCTTAAAACCATTCTATATGCAACCTGCCTCTGACCGTGATGATGTCGTGCTTTGCGCTGACTTGATTGCGCCGGAAGGCTATGGAGAAATCATCGGCGGATCTGAACGGATTCACGATATGGAACTTTTGGAAGCTCGTCTTAAAGAACATGGACTGGATTCTGACGCATATAAATGGTATGCTGAACTTAGAAAATATGGATCAGTTCCTCATTCCGGCTTCGGCCTTGGATTAGAGCGGACAGTAGCTTGGATCAGCGGAGCGCCTCACGTTCGTGAAACCATTCCGTTCCCAAGACTATTAAACCGCCTGTATCCATAATACATTCAAATGAAACAAGAAAAAGAGTCTCCTGCAAGGGAGACTTTTTACAGTAAAGGGGAATTCGTGATCCTTTACAGTAAGAGGTGTGACAATGAAAAAACATCAATTTATTGACATGCAGGAGCAGGGAACGTCAACAATCCCTAATCTTCTGCTCACGCATTATAAACAGCTCGGGCTTAATGAAACAGAACTTATCCTGCTGTTAAAAATCAAAATGCATTTAGAAAAAGGCTCTTATTTTCCTACACCGAATCAGCTGCAGGAAGGGATGTCAATTTCTGTTGAGGAATGTACAAACAGATTGCGGATGTTCATTCAAAAAGGTTTTCTGTTTATTGAAGAATGCGAAGACCAAAACGGCATCAAATTTGAAAAATACTCTCTTCAGCCTTTATGGGGCAAGCTGTACGAGTATATACAGCTTGCACAGACTCAAACACAGGAAAGAAAAGCAGAAGGGGAACAAAAAAGCCTTTATACCATTTTTGAGGAAGAGTTCGCCAGACCCTTATCACCTTTGGAGTGTGAAACACTGGCCATTTGGCAGGACCAAGATCAGCACGACGCACAGCTGATCAAACACGCGTTAAAAGAGGCTGTACTCTCAGGGAAACTCAGCTTCCGCTACATTGACCGGATTTTGTTTGAGTGGAAGAAAAACGGGCTGAAAACTGTAGAACAGGCTAAAATCCACAGCCAAAAATTCCGGAAGGTACAAGCAAAGCAGAATGAACCGCAAAAAGAGTATAAAAGGCAGGTTCCTTTTTACAATTGGCTTGAACAATAAAGTGAAAAGGTGACAATCGTGTTAAATCTAAAACAAATTAAATTCTGTTTAGACAAGATAGGCGACATGTTTCCCCACGCAGAGTGTGAATTGGTTCATTCCAATCCTTTTGAATTAGTGGTGGCAGTCGCTTTATCTGCGCAATGTACAGATGCACTTGTAAACAGAGTGACCAAAACATTATTTCAAAAATATAAACGGCCGGAAGACTATTTGGCTGTTTCGCTGGAAGAGCTTCAGCAGGATATTAAATCAATCGGTTTGTATCGCAATAAAGCGAAAAACATCCAAAAACTAAGCAAAATGATTATTGAAGATTACGGCGGGGAAGTGCCGCGAGACCGTGATGAGCTTGTCAAACTGCCAGGTGTCGGAAGAAAGACCGCTAACGTCGTGGTATCCGTTGCCTTTGGCGTGCCGGCCATCGCCGTAGATACCCATGTGGAGAGAGTCAGCAAGCGTTTGGGAATCTGCCGTTGGAAGGACTCGGTGCTGGAAGTGGAAAAGACGTTGATGCGCAAGGTTCCGAAAGAAGACTGGTCCGTTACGCATCACCGGCTTATTTTCTTCGGCAGATATCATTGTAAGGCCCAGTCACCGCGCTGTGCGGAATGCCCGCTGCTTTCTCTGTGTAGAGAAGGGCAGAAGAGAGATAAAAAAGGACTGGTGAAACGATGACGCAAGCGAAAGAAGTGCTGGCTTCCTATGAGCAATACTTGCGCAGTCTTGGCCAGATGAGCTCCTCGGATATGAAAGAAGCCTTGCAGATCAACCCAGTGTATTTTGATTTCTGCACGGAATCTCAAGGCATTTTGCCATGGGAGGACAGCGGTAAGTATGTTCCGCTATTATTTAATGTGTGGGAAGACATTAAAGCATCACTTCTCCCTGTTTTTCAAACACGAAAATCGAGATGCGACCAAAACGATATGCTGAAGGGCATTGTGTGTTTGCTGGCTTCGCTTCACTGGACAGCAGGTGAGCGGGTGAAATCGCTTGATTGGGCAGAACTGACGGAGAAATCATTCCCCGCCAAGCCGATCAATTGGGCTGAACGAGTAGAATTTATTCTTCTAAAGCCGACCCAATACCATTGCTTTATTCAGCTTGATGAGCTGTTTACTGAAATGAAAAAGCATTTTTATAAATACCATGCGATGAATCGATAAAACCTCTCCATAAAAGGAGAGGTTTTTTATTATGAAGAGAAAAGCCATCACCCAAAAGGTGATGGCTTTTTGTTTAATTTGTTTTTTCAGTTGTTGATGATGAGTTCGTTTGTGTTTCTGTTTTGTTTTTATTTGTATCAGAGCCTGATGAATCATTCGTATCTGAGTTCGTATCACCATCCGACGTATCTTGGTTGTTGCTGTTGTTGTTATTGTTGTTGTTATTGTTAGGTTGGTCTTGGTTATTGTTGTCGGGCGGATTGGTGTTCGTGTTGTCTTGTTTTTTGTCTTGGTCGTTTGTTGAATCATCTGTCTTATCTTTATCTGTCTGACTGTCATCTGTTTGAGAATCATCAGTTTGTGTGTCATCCTGAGTCTTCTCATCATCTTTATTTTCATCATCCGTTTGTTGCTGATCTTCTTTATCTTCATCATCTTCAGCTTTTGGTACTTCATAGGATGTGGAAGCTGTACTTTTGCCATCATCACTGACGGCTGTTACTTCGAATTTGTATACAGATCCTGGCTGCACGCCCGAAATGACTGCCTCTTTTGCAGAGCTGTTTTGAATTTCTGAGTAGCTGCCGCCATCAACAGATTGCTTAACAGCAAAGGTCGCATCTCCATCGTAATTCCAGCTTAATGTCAAAGATTGATTGTCTTTATCATATTTCACGTTTAAACCAGACAGTTTTTCTGTTTCTTCTTTTTCTTCTTTCTCATATGTTTTAGAAACAGTAGAAGGAGCTGTGCCATTTACAAAGTACTCTGTGAGCTTTTTATCGCTCGGCGTATTTGGTCCTGCCAGTTTTGCCGGGTTAGAGCCTTTTTCTACAGTGGCTTCCACTACGCTGTCAGGCTTCTCAAATGATCCGCTTCCGTCATCGACGTCGGCAATGAGTTGGGCGAAAATGCGCTTTGCAACTTTTTGCTCTTCAGCTGAAAGAGATTTCTTTCCAGCTTCGTTTTCTCCCATACCTGTCCAGACTGCTGCTGTATATTGCGGTGTGTAGCCGACAAACCAAGAATCTCGGGCACCGCCGCTTGCGATATTGTACCTTTGGACTTCATTTTCATCAAAGTTTGTTGTCCCTGTTTTTCCTGCTACTTCCACACCGGGTACTTGTGCAAGCTGTCCAGTTCCTGTCTTAACAGCTGTTTTCAGCATATCTGTAATCATAAACGCAGTATAATCGCTCATTGCTGATTTTGATTTCGGTGTTAAGTCAAGCTTCGTGCCATCGTTAAATTCAATAGACTTTACAAAATGTGGTGCATTATACGTTCCGTTATTTCCAAACGCGCTGTATGCGCCTGCCATTTTTAGAGGAGAAACACCATCGTCTCCACCAAAACCGCCAATTGAATAGGCCTCTGATACATTATCTTTTGTTAATCCAAGTCCAAGTCCATTTGCAAAGTCTACAGCAGTATCTTTACCGACTGCCTGGAATGCTTTTAAAGCTGGGATATTTCTTGATTGTGCAAGAGCGTAACGCATAGAGATAGACCCTAGATATTTACGGTCCCAATCACGGATTGGTTTTCCATTCGAATACGTATAAGCTGAGTCATCAATTTGTTCGTACGTGGACCATTTTTTGTTTTCGATAACTGGGCCGTAGTCCAAAATCGGCTTTATGGTTGAACCAGGCTGTGCCTCAGTTTGAGTTGCATAGTTAAAGCCTCCGACAGGCTGATTGCGTCCTGCACCAATCGCGCTTACTTCTCCAGTTTTTGTATCGAGAAGCGTAACGCCGCCCTGCATGCCTTCAGTAAATCCGACGGTGTCTCCGTTCATTAATTCATCTAGTTTGTCTTGTGCTTTTGTATCTAATGTCGTATAAATTTTTAATCCGTCAGTACCTGGGTTGACATCAGATTTTTCTTCAATTTCTTTCATGACTTCTTCAATAAACGCGCTGTATTTATTTGAATTTGTTTTTTCATATTCCTTCTGTGACACAACGCCTTCGTCTTTCACTGCCACTTTTTTCGCTTTGTTATATTCAGAATCAGAAATAAATCCTTGCTTTTTCATCAGACTGAGTACAATATTCCGCCGTTTTTCCGCTTTATCCGGGTTTTTAACGGGATTGTACGCTGTCGGGCTTTGCGGCATACCCGCAAGTGTCGCAGCTTGTTCCACAGTCAATTTGCTTAAATCTGTGACGCCGAAAAATTCTTCCGCCGCTTTTCCGATTCCGTATGCTCTAGGAGAAAAATAAATCCGGTTTAAATACATTTCTAAAATTTCATCTTTAGAGTAATTGCGTTCAAGCTGAATCGATAGCCAAACTTCCTGCACTTTCCGTTTCAGCGTCTTCTGATGAGAAAGAAGGGAGTTCTTGACGACCTGCTGTGTGATTGTACTTCCGCCTTCAGCCCCGAAGCCATCTGTAAAGTTGGCGACTAAGGCGCCTCCGATACGGACAGGGTCAATCCCGTGGTGCTCATAAAAACGGGCGTCCTCTGTCGCAATAAAGGCTTCTTTTACAACATCGGGAATTTCATCTATCGAGACGTAGGTCCGCTTTTCGGAGCCGTATTCAGCGATTTCTTTTCCGTTTTTATCATAAATTGTCGATGAATAAGGCGTCTTTAATTTGTTTTCATCCAATGATGGAGCATCTGAAACCATGACGGCAAATGTTACCGCACCGCCGACTACGCCTAAAACAAACAGAATGAGTAAAGTAAAAAGGGTCTTTTTAAACAATCCGCCTTTTTTTCGTTTCTTGCCTTTTTTCGGTGAAGGACTCGATTTGCTGTTCGCTTTTCGTCGAGCTTCACGGCTGTTAAATTGATCTGACATAACATCTCAACCTTTCGTTAATCAACCTTTCGCACTAGAAGATGGCGAAAAATAAAGCTGTTCAATAATACTAATATAATCAATTCTAGGTGCGTATCCAAGAGAAATCGGATATGCTGATTCCTCTAACTCATCTTTTCGAATTGATTTTCTGCCGTTTTTTTCTTTTCTGTCCCAGAAAAAAAACAGCTTATCGGCTTCCAAAAAATAAACCTGGTCGAAAGCGGATATAATAACAAAACAAATACCGTCTTGAGCCTTTACCTGCTTCATATGCTCGATTTGATGGTCATGGAAATTCTGCAGGGGGAAAGAGGTCTTGTTTTTCGTTTCTTTCGCCTCAAAATCAATATACCGCCCTTTGTAAATCCCGTTATAATCTGTTGTCGATGATTGTTTAAAGTAAGCTTCTTTAATCACTGCGGCGCTTCTTTTTGGATAATGGACATTTACAATTTGAACTGGTGTCGGCTTTTTGTGTATGACGGCAATTTGGTTTGTCAGATAATACTTATTCGTTTCGTTTAAGTCATCTTCGAGGGTCATCCCGCGATTACTGTAAGACGGGGCCCTTTTCTGACTGTTTTGGGATGAAACCGAATGTTTCGGCTGGAACGTTTTTCCGTTAGGATAACGAATCACTTTCTCATCCTCCTTATTAAACTATTCATGACGGAAGTGAATGAACGTGCAAGAACAACAGACCATCAGAAAGCTTCTGTGCCGGATTGAGCGGCAGACAAAATCAAAAAACGCAGATAACATTTCAAGAACGAACGCATATAAAGCGTTTTATGACCGTCATCCGGAAATTAAATGGTCGCTTTTGGCATCCTTCGTTTCTCGCAATGCCGGCTGGTCAATGACTGACTTAAAAGGCAGTCTGTTTCAGCTTGGACTCCGTGAGAGACAGCAAAAGTGGTTCTTTTTAGCCTATGAAAGAGCGAACTGGCTTATTTTTTCGGATGCCTATCCGCAGCTTCTTTTGTACCACTGGTCAAAAAAAATCGGGAAACCGCTGTTCCATCACCTGCATGTGTTTGGGGTCTCGCAATTTATGACGGAAGAATGGGCCCGTTTTTGGCATGAGCGAAACACGGAGCGGCTGATGTATGCCCTCATTATAAATGAACAAAACACTATCCAAACACCTATTATACAAAATCCTTCGTTTAAAAAGAATGTTTTTGACACGATTCCTTTTTATTTAAGTGATTGGTTTCATTTTAACACGGTTATTTTTCCTTCTTCAGACGGGTTTCTTTACGGCATTTCAGTGAAACGCTTTTCAAAGACAGAGGAAAGGGTAAGGCTGGGAAAGCAGCTGTCTCAATTGCTGTTCAGTCCGGAATTGTTCTCCTCTTTTTATCACTTTTTGCATACAGTGCCGCACACAGGCTCCCGTTTTGATATGGAAAAAATGATCGGGATCACAAAAAGAACATCTCCTATGTTAAGGACATGCTATCCTGAGGTAATCCACTCATTAGACGGAGAGAAGACAGATTGGTTTCATGGAAAGATCAAGAAAGCGTTCTTTAGGCGTGAGGAATTGCCGAAGCAGATTGAATTGACAGACTGGTATTTACATAAAAAACGCCAGCTTCATGCGCTTTTTGCGTTGGAGCATTGGCTGAAAAAATAAAGAAGCAAGGAATTTCCTTGCTTCTTACGTAGAAGGGCGGTTCGGGCCGCCTAGTTTTTTATCTAAAGAATCGATTGCTTTTGATTCCGTCTTTTTTTGCTGGCCGGCTTTTTTCGGTCTTGTTTTCATACGGCACCTCCTCACAAGTATCGTTTGCATTAAGGGAGAGGATCATACAATTTTTGCGGGTCTTTTTGTCGAAAACTTCAGCTTTTCGTGGAATGCCTGTTTGTTTGGCGATTTGCTTCTAGTTTTGTCATGAGGAAGGAAAGAGCCTGAAGAGCAAAGAATGTTAACCGGGAGAGACGAGGAAAGGGAGGTACACGAATGTCCGGTTATGTAAGCAAAACAGATATTCTCCGTATGCTTTCTGATATAGAAGATGAATTAATCCGAGCTGAGCAAAGCCTGAATCATTCTGTAATTGCCTTTGAGGCTGAGATGCGGGAAACGGAAAACGATCGCCTGAGTGTGCTGGAAGAAGAACTCATGGACCTTCATATTTGTATAAACGAGCTTTGTCAATCGCCTCAACACAGGTATGCGTTTGAAAAGGTATACCGTATCGGCTGAATTTGCGAGTGAAATTTGGTACGATATGCATTGAGGTGAAGGGTATTGCAATCACAAACGTTGCTGGAAATGACCGAGCAAATGATTGAAGCTGCTGAAAAAGGTGCTGATCGATATCAGGAAGGAAAAGACAGTGATCTTTCTTATGATTTTTTTGAGACGATAAAGCCTGCAGTTGAAGAGAATGATGATCTGGCGGCTCGCTGGGCGCAAGGGGCGCTTGAATTGATAAAAGCCCGCCGTCCGAAATATGTGCATAAAGAGCAAATCGAGACCGTAAAGGATAATTTTCTGGAATTGGTCCTTCAATCATATGTTCATCATATTCATAAAAAACGATTCAAGGACATCACTGAGTCAGTCCTTTATACATTGCACGCAGTAAAGGATGAAATTGCAAGAGAAGACAGCCGGTAAAGGCTGTCTTCTTTTAAGTTTGTTATAGGGGGCCGGACGTTAATTCAACTCATATGCCGGGCTTTCTGCTCCATTTGCTTCGAGAACCTTCATACTGTTACGAAACTCAGTTGTGCTGAGATGTCCTTGAATATAGAGGAACTTGGCAAAGTCCATCAGTTTATTCATACAGTCTGTTTCATATTTCTTCATTTCTGCAAAACGTTTGCTTAAGTATGATACGTTCATTATGGTGCATCCCCTCTCATCTGTATTGAAAATATGGTACCATAATGATTCGACTTTTTTCTGTTTTTAAAAAATTTAAACTTTCGACACAATTTGACAAACGCGAATCAGGACCTGTGACACAAACAATAGTTTTCGTTCATACATATATAGAAGAGAAACATGTAGAGTTTAGGGGGAATCGCAATGAACAGGAGTTCTCAGAGCTATCCTCGGCAAATGGGCTATTATTATCCACAGCAAATGCAGGGATATTATCAGCAGGTTTCACCTGGGCAATACTTCCCGCAGCAGCATTATGGGCAGCAGGAATATTATCAGCCGTATGTTCCGAACCAGTCTATGCCTATGCAGCCGCCTGTATTTTCCAACCCTTATCCAATCCCAAGGCCTAATCAACAGCAGCCCTCACAATTCCAAAATATTATGTCGCAGTTCAAAAAAGCCAACGGGCAGTTTGATTTTAATAAAATGATGGATACGACAGGTCAAGTGATGAGTGCAATGAATCAGGTCGGATCTTTAATAAAGGGATTTACCAGCTTTTTTAAATGATAGAAGCATGAATGAGTCGTTCATTCATGCTTATTTTTTGGAAAGAAAAGTGTCATTGTCTGCTCGTTCCAAGATGTTTCCATATCTTCTTGGAGTACTTCATAAGGCAGCTGAACCGTTCTCGTTATGCTTGTAAAAGTGGCCTCATTTTGTTGTTTCTGTTTCTCTTGGAGTGTTACATGCAGATACCTCGATTTAATATCAACGACGATCTCGCCATCACGAAACGTCGCTGGAATTGTAATATCGACATACAGCCCAGTATCTCTTTCTCTGACATGTATGGTCGTCTGTACATCCTTTACACTCGAGTTGATCAGGTTTTGAAATCCGTTTAATAGGTTGCCGAATGCTGAGGATTGAAACAGATGATCCATTGCCTCCGTGATGATTTCTTCTTTCTTTTGCAGTTCCTTCTTTTTGTCATCATTGAATTCCAAATCTGCCACCGCCTTTTTTATCCAGATTATGCGCCTATGCCAGATGTTGTTATAAATTGAAGCAAAATTGAAAGTGTGGTTAAATAGTGGTGAATGAAGGGATAACGGTTGAAGCGAATGAGAAGGGAGAAAACACATTGCTGAAAAAATTATTCGGAATGGGCAAAACTCAGGAAAAAGTGACAGAAGAGGTTATTTATTCTCCGGCAGACGGTACGGTAATGGACCTGACAGATGTGCCGGACCCTGTTTTTTCACAGAAAATGATGGGGGAAGGAATAGCGGTGGAACCGTCTAACGGTGAAATCGTTTCACCTGTTGAAGGTGAAGTGATTCAGATTTTCCACACCAAACACGCCGTTGGCATTCGGACTCGCTCAGGAATTGAACTGTTAATTCATGTCGGGCTGGAAACGGTCAATATGAACGGAGAAGGGTTTACTGCCCACATCAAAGAAGGAGACAAAGTGAAGGTCGGTGACCCGCTGATTACGTGTGATTTGGAATTAATCAAAGAAAAAGCGAGCAGTACCGTCATCCCCATCGTTATTATGAATGGTGAGGCTGTAGGATCAATTGTGCCGGCAGGGGAAAAGGCTGCTAACAAAGGTAAAACAAAGCTCCTTACAATAAAAGCGAAATAAGCAGGGCGTATGCCTTGCTTTTTTTGTTCGATTGTATAAAATTTGCACCTAGCCATGCAAACAAATATTCGGTAAACTGTACTTGACAAAGAGGTGTAAAGAATGAAAAAGAAATCACTGACTGAGCTCATTTCTGAGTTAAAAGGAAATGAAAACGTTGTGAATTGGCATGAAATTGAGCCTCGTGAAGCAAGAACAAGGCCGATGCCTGAAAGTATAGATGAAAGAATAAAAGCAGCCCTTTCGAAAAGGGGCATTGATGAACTATATACCCACCAATTTTCCGCTTTTCAATATGTGCAAAAAGGAGAAAGCATCGTTACCGTAACGCCAACCGCATCAGGAAAAACGTTATGCTATAATCTCCCAGTCCTGCAGTCCATCGCCCAAGACGAAACAAACCGGGCGCTATATTTATTTCCGACTAAAGCGCTGGCACAAGACCAAAAGAGCGAGCTAAATGAAATCATTGATGAAATGGGCATTGATATTAAAAGCTTTACATATGACGGGGATACGTCTCCGGCAATCAGACAAAAGGTGAGAAAAGCAGGTCATATTGTCATTACAAACCCCGATATGCTGCATTCTGCCATTCTTCCGCATCATACGAAATGGGTCAGTTTGTTTGAAAACCTTAAGTATATCGTCATTGATGAGCTTCATACGTATCGCGGCGTTTTCGGGAGCCATGTGGCGAATGTGATCCGGCGGCTGAAGCGGATCTGCCGGTTTTATGGAAGTGATCCGGTTTTTATTTGTACTTCCGCAACAATTGCCAACCCGAAGGAATTGGGAGAGCAGCTGACGGGCAAACCGATGCGGCTGGTCGATGACAACGGTGCCCCGAGCGGACGGAAGCACTTCGTGTTTTATAATCCGCCAATTGTGAACAAACCGTTGAATATTAGAAAGAGCGCAACAGCAGAAGTGAATGAACTGGCGAAAGAGTTCCTGAAAAACAAAGTGCAGACCATTGTTTTTGCCAGAAGCAGAGTCCGGGTGGAGATTATTTTAAGCCATATTCAAGAGCTTGTGAAAAAAGAGATTGGGACAAAGTCAATCAGAGGCTATCGGGGAGGCTATCTTCCGAAAGAGCGAAGAGAAATCGAAAGAGGTCTGAGAGAAGGCGAAATTTTAGGAGTGGTCAGTACGAATGCCTTAGAGCTTGGTGTTGATATCGGCCAGCTGCAAGTGTGTGTGATGACGGGGTATCCTGGAAGTGTGGCAAGTGCATGGCAGCAGGCGGGGCGAGCCGGCAGAAGACACGGTGAGTCTTTGATTATTATGGTCGCCAATTCAACGCCGATCGATCAATATATTGTGCGGCATCCCGAATATTTCTTTAACCGTTCGCCGGAATCTGCAAGAATCAATCCGGAGAATTTGATTATTTTAGTAGACCACTTAAAGTGTGCGGCTTATGAGCTTCCTTTTAGAGCTGATGAAGAGTTTGGGCCGATGGATGTAAGTGATATTCTTGAGTACCTTCAGGAAGAGGCCGTTCTTCACCGGAATGGCGAACGGTATCATTGGGCAAGTGAATCATTTCCTGCATCAAATATCAGTTTGCGTTCCGCATCACAGGAAAATGTCGTTATTGTTGATCAATCGGACATTGCAAATGTAAGGATTATCGGAGAAATGGATCGTTTTAGCGCGATGACGCTTTTGCATGATGAAGCGATTTATTTGCATGAAGGGGTTCAATATCAAGTAGAGAAGCTCGATTGGGACCATAAAAAGGCTTATGTCAGAAAAGTCGATGTCGAATATTACACGGATGCCAACCTGGCAGTTCAGCTAAAAGTATTAGAAATTGATAAAACGAAGGAAAAATGCCGTACGTCATTGCACTATGGTGACGTCACTGTCAATGCCCTGCCGACCATTTTTAAAAAAATTAAAATGACCACTTTTGAAAATATCGGGTCTGGTCCTATTCATTTGCCGGAAGAAGAACTGCATACAAGTGCAGCTTGGCTCGAAATCAAAACAGCAGATGAAGACATCGGGGAAAAGACGTTGGAACAGCTGCTTCTTGGCATCTCAAATGTGCTGCAGCATATTGTCCCTGTGTATATTATGTGTGACCGAAACGATGTTCATGTCATTTCTCAAATCAAAGCAGCCCATACCGGATTGCCGACGATCTTTTTGTACGATCATTATCCGGGCGGCATCGGTTTGGCTGAGGAAGTCTTCAAACGTTTTTCAGACATTAATGAAGCGGCAAAACAGCTCATTAAACAATGTCCTTGTCATGACGGCTGTCCGTCTTGTATAGGTACCGAAATAGAAGGGATAAAAGCAAAGGAAAGAATTTTGCAGCTGTTGGATCAAATGGCGTAAGGAGGGAGGTCAGATATGTCATTAAAAGGGAAACTCCAGCGAATGAAAAAGCATATGGTGCTCGACGAGGGAGAACATAAAATAGAAGCAGGCCAACGAGAAAACAATTTTGCTGAAATCCCGTTTTTAGAAGAGTGGGAGGCTTTTGGCATGAAGCCTTTTTTCTTCGAAGATGAATACTGCCTTATTAGAGAAGTAGAATATCCGCTTTCTCACCGCCATGGGTTATACCGTTTTTCTGAGCTTGATGAAGTGATTACACTGTGGAATCAAAGCAGCCTGTCGCATACTTTGTCAGCAAAAGGGTATAACAAAAACAGTCTCTTTTTCTTTGATACAGAAACAACTGGTCTTGGAGGCGGAGCCGGAAATACCATTTTTTTGCTTGGCCATGCGAGAGTATATGAAGACCGAGTGACAGTCAAACAGCATCTTTTGCCCAAACCGGGGAATGAAGTCGCCTTGTATCAAAGCTTTTTAAGTGAGGTTGACATTACATCACTTGTAACCTACAACGGAAAAGCCTTTGATTGGCCGCAGGTGAAAACAAGGCACACATTGATCCGTGACAGACTTCCGAAGCTCCCGGAGTTCGGTCACTTTGACCTTCTGCATGGAGCAAGACGCCTGTGGAAACACAAAATGGACCGCGTATCACTTGGCACGGTTGAAAAAGAGGAGCTCGGCATTCACAGACAAGAAGACACACCGGGCTACTTGGCGCCAATGCTTTACTTTCATTTTATCAAGGCGCAAGAGCCTGATCTTTTAAAAGGTGTCCTGCATCATAATGAAATGGATGTGCTATCGCTCATTTCATTGTACATTCATATGTCTAAAAAAATTCTGTCAGCATCTTATGCGCCAAAAGAGCACATTGAGCACAGTGAAGCTTATGCCATGGCGAAATGGTTTATGGCCCATAAAGAAACGGATCAAGCGGTCAAACAGCTGGAAAGGCTTAAAGAAAAGTCGTTTGAGGATCAGGACAGAGCACGGCTGGATTTATCGCTCCTGTACAAAAAACAAAACCGGTTGGAAGAAGCAGTGCCGCTTTGGGAAAAGCTGTCCCGCTCCCAAAATCAGAAGTGCAGATACACTGCTGTGATAGAGCTCGCGAAATATTTTGAGCATAAGAAAAAAGAGTTTGGCAAAGCATTGTATATAGCAGAACAATTACTTAGTGATGCGGCATTCTTATCAGAAAAAGAATCAGAAAAACTGCAAGTAAGAATTGCCCGGCTGAAGAGGAAATATTCCTCTTGAATATTCCCCGGGAAAGCGCAAAAGACGACTTGTTTCGCCATGAATTTTTTTGCTGAATTCACATTGATTTTGTTGTAGAATAGCGGCGAATCCTGTAAAATGACGGTAGTTATTTTTAAAGGGAGAGTTGGTATGTATAAGGGTGTTTTTTACTTGTTCTTTGTTGTGGTATTTTTGATTGCTTTTGTGTTTTCAAACTTTAAAGACAGTTTAATTGTACACTTTTAAAATAGGTCTTTGCATTAGAACATGTACCCCTTATTTTTCATAACTTAGTATTGTAATAAAGTTTATGGAAAGGGGATTTAAACATGCATCACTGCAGACCGCACATGATGGCGCCGATTGTCCATCCTACTCATTGCTGTGAACACCATACGTTTTCAAATACTATCGTGCCGCATATTCACCCACAGCACACAACAAACGTAAATCACCAGCATTTTCAGCACGTTCACTACTTTCCACATACTTTCTCAAATGTTGATCCGGCAACGCATCAGCATTTTCAAGCAGGAAAACCTTGCTGCGACTAGTATGGAAACGTGCAGCTTGATGGTGTAAACAAACAGCACATCAAAATGGGGCCCAATGGGAGCCCCATTTTTTAAAGCAGGTGAAGTAATGAAAGTATTGGCAGTAACAGGATACAAGCCATTTGAACTCGGGATTTTTAAACAGGATGATAAGGCACTGTATTACATAAAAAAAGCGATCAAAAACCGGTTGATCGGACTTTTAGATGAGGGCTTAGAATGGATTTTAATATCGGGCCAGCTTGGAGCGGAACTGTGGGCGGCTGAAGCTGCATATGATCTGCAGGAGGAATACCCTGATTTAAAGGTAGCTGTGATTACTCCTTTTTACGATCAGGAAAAGAACTGGAAAGAGCCTAATAAAGAGCTTTATGAAGCTGTTCTGGCACAGGCTGACTATGAAGAAAGCCTGACTCACAGGCCGTATGAAAGCCCGCTACAATTTAAACAAAAAAATCAGTTCTTCATAGAAAAGTCAGATGCGCTGATGCTTTTATATGATCCTGAGAGGGAAGGATCTCCAAGGTACATGCTTGAGACGGCTGAAAAGAGACGCGAACAGGATGGCTATCCCATTTACTTTATCACAATGGATGACTTGAGAGTGACAGTAGAGGAAGACAGCTACTCATAGCAATAAGAGAAATTTGACAACCGTACAGATTTCTGAAAAAATATATGTAATGATTCACGATACGAGGTGAAAAAGATGCTTGCTGATAAAGTAAAGCTTTCTGCGAAAGAAATTTTGGAAAAAGAATTTAAAACAGGCGTTAGAGGCTACAAGCAAGAAGACGTTGACAAATTTTTAGATATGATTATTAAGGATTATGAAACCTTCCACCAAGAAATTGAAGAACTGCAGCAGGAAAATCTGCAGCTGAAAAAACAGCTTGAAGAAGCCAGCAAAAAACAGCCTGTGCAATCTAACACAACGAATTTTGATATTTTAAAACGGCTGTCCAACTTAGAAAAACACGTTTTTGGCAGCAAGCTTTATGATTGATCGCGCTTGAAAAAAATGGCGCTTGTAAATTGCAATCAGTTGTTATATAATAATTCATGTTCTTAACGTTCGGGTAATCGCTGCAGATCTTGAATCTGTAGAGGAAAGTCCATGCTCGCACGGTGCTGAGATGCCCGTAGTGTTCGTGCCTAGCGAAGTCATAAGCTAGGGCAGCCTTGATAGGCTGACGGCAGGAAAAAAGCCTACGTCCTTTGGATATGGCTGAGTATCCTTGAAAGTGCCACAGTGACGAAGTCTCACTAGAAATGGTGAGAGTGGAACGCGGTAAACCCCTCGAGCGAGAAACCCAAATTTTGGTAGGGGAACCTTCTTGACGGAATTCAACGGAGAGAAGGACAGAAAGCTTTCTGTAGATAGATGATTGCCGCCCGAGTACGAGGTGATGAGCCGTTTGCAGTACGACGGAACAAAACATGGCTTACAGAACGTTAGATCACTTACATTTAAAATGATGAAAACAAGCTCTCCCGTATAAGGAGAGCTTTTATCTTGAAAAGAGAAAAGTTTTAAAAGACAGGGTGATACGATGAAGAAGTATACACTAATTGCAACGGCGCCGATGGGCATTGAAGCTGTTGTCGCAAAGGAAGTACGAGATTTAGGATACGAATGCAAGGTTGATAACGGAAAAGTTATTTTCGAAGGTGATGCGCTTGCCATTTGCCGTGCGAACCTTTGGCTTAGAACAGCCGACCGCATAAAGGTTCAGGTTGCTTCTTTTAAAGCGAAAACATTTGATGAACTGTTTGAAAAAACGAAAGCGATTAACTGGCGCTCATTTATACCTGAGAATGGGAAATTCCCTGTCATCGGGAAATCGGTAAAATCAACACTTGCAAGCGTTCCTGACTGTCAGCGGATCGTCAAAAAAGCAATTGTCGAAAAGCTCAAGCTGCAGTCCGGCAAAGCCAATGACTGGATTGAAGAAACAGGTGCCGAGTATAAGGTGGAAATTTCTTTATTGAAAGATCAAGCGGTTATTACGCTGGATTCGTCAGGGACAGGGCTCCATAAACGAGGATACCGTGTCGACCAGGGCGGCGCGCCGATTAAAGAAACACTTGCTGCCGCTTTAGTGCAATTAACCAATTGGACCCCGGACCGTCCATTTGTCGATCCTTTCTGCGGTTCCGGAACGATCGCGATTGAAGCCGCGTTAATCGGCCAAAACATCGCCCCGGGATTTAACCGCGATTTTGTCTCAGAGGATTGGGAATGGATCGGTAAAGATCGGTGGGACAAAGCACGGCTTGAAGTCGAAGAAAAGGCGAACTATGACCAGCCGCTTACGATTTTCGCAAGCGACATAGACCACCGCATGGTTCAAATCGCAAAAGAGAATGCAGAGGAAGCAGGCTTGGGGGATTTAATCCAATTTAAGCAGATGCAGGTCAAAGACTTCACGACAAATCTGGAGTTTGGCGTAATTGTCGGCAATCCGCCTTACGGAGAACGTCTCGGCGAGAAAAAAGCCGTTGAGCACATGTACAAAGAAATGGGACAGGCGTTCGAACCGCTTGATACCTGGTCTGTGTATATGCTGACATCAAATGAGAATTTTGAGGAAGCATACGGCAGAAAAGCGACGAAGAAACGAAAGCTCTTTAACGGATTTATTAAAACGGATTATTATCAATACTGGTCAAAAGTAAGGCCGCAGCGCAAGAAAACAAAAAACGCATAAAAAGAAGACGCTCTGCATGCGCGTCTTCTTTCATCTTTCAGCCATATTCTATCGTTACCAACGGTGGGCTTTCGCGTTGCTTCTCAATATAATGTTGGTTTGGGACATTTCAGTGTGACCGTTTACTTGAGACTTAGAACGTTTAGGCCGCGTCCAATTGTGATGAAACAGTTCAGAATGCTGATCTAATCGATTTCTATAACTCATGTCAACATCACTCCCTGATAGAATATTGTTGATAAGACGGATATTCCGGGTACGGAATATCGAGTGTAGTTTGTGCATATTTCGGCGATAACATGCGGAAAGCATGTATATAAAATGAAAAGTCCGCATACAATGATGATTATTTCCATCAGAGGTGATCTCATGCTGAACAGCGAACATTTTAATCTCATTCAAAGGGCGCTTGACGCAACAGCCAACGAGCTGAAGGAGCACGGGGCTGATTCGTCTCCGTCTGTGATGTCGCATGCACTAAATGATTTAGAAAAAGCGGTGGAACATATTTATTCAACAGACCATCCTTTTTTATCGGCGCATGTGATCAATCGAAAGTAAGTTGTAAAAAAACTTGGCATTGCCAAGTTTTTTTATTGTATTCATCAGTAGGAAATGATATTATTGGTGGTCTGAATGTCGAATAGTTGGGGGTTGAAACTAGGTGACAACATCACGTTTGCCTTTTTCTTTAACGAAAACAAAGAATTTTTATGAAGAATTGAACAATTGGATTGGTGACGTGTTTTACGATATCCTTCCCGAAAAAGGGTTTGATCTTCGGGATGAGCAAGTATTTATGGCTTTTCAGCTGGAGCGGGCGTTTAAAGAGAAAAAAGTCATGTTTGCCGAAGCTGGAGTGGGAACGGGGAAAACGCTGGTTTATCTTCTTTTCGCGATCAGCTATGCAAGATATGTCGGCAAACCTGCCATTATCGCTTGTGCTGATGAAACATTAATCGAACAGCTAGTGAAAAAAGAGGGCGATATTTCAAAGCTGGCTGAGCATTTGGATCTGAAAATTGATACAAGGCTGTCGAAGTCACATGAGCAATATTTATGCTTGAAGAAGCTTGAAAAAACGATGCAGCGATCTGATGATGATAAATGGCTGGATCTTTATGAGTCATTACCGTCATTTGTTCATGAATCACAGGCGATGCAGCGCTTTTATCCGTATGGCGACCGTAAGCAGTACGCAAATCTATCAAATGAAGAGTGGTCTGAAGTAAGCTACGACTCGTTTCAGGATTGTCTGACTTGTGATATGAGACATAGATGCGGTTTGACACTTTCCAGAGATTATTACCGCAAGTCAACGGACTTGATCATTTGTTCCCATGATTTTTATATGGAGCATGTGTGGACGGAAGAATCGCGCAAACGAGAGGGCCAGCTGCCGCTCTTGCCTGATCATAGTGCTGTTGTATTTGATGAAGGACATCTGTTAGAGTTTGCTGCACAAAAAGCGTTAACCTACAGAGTGAAGCAGTCTACTCTTGAATTGTTTTTAGAACGTTTGCTTCAAAATGACATCAGAGAAGAGTTTGCTGAACTGATAGAAGATGCGCTTGCTGCAAACGATGAATTTTTCTATGTTCTTTCTGAAGAATCAAAAGAAGTAGCCGGTTCACACCGTTTAGAAATAAAAAATGACCAGCGTGTCAAAAAGGCGGCGGACGAGCTTTGCCGTTTGCTTGATAAAATCGGTGAGGCTCTTGTGTTCGAGTCTGAGATGTACACGATTGATCAATACGAGCTGTCAGTTGTGGAGGAATATGTTGAACAAATGGCGTATTCATTATCTCTATATCAAAAGGATGCGATCAGCTGGCTTGAGAAAAAGGAAGCAGAATCAACCTTTGTTGTGATGCCAAGAACGGTAGCGGAAGTGCTTGGCGAAAAAGTGTTTTCTAAGAAAATTCCTTATATCTTTTCTTCTGCCACGCTGTCAGAAGGCGGTTCGTTTGATTATATTGCCGACAGTCTCGGGATTCACGATTATTTATCATTAACCGTTGATTCTCCTTATGATTATGACGAGCAAATGACCGTTAATCTATATGCAAAAACAGATATGGCTGCTGAACAAAAAACGGCTGAAACGATTGAAACAATCAAACGTTATAAAGGCAGAACGCTGGTGCTTTTCCCTTCTTTTGAAGAATTAAACGAGTTTAAGCAGCTGTCGGCGGCTTGGGAGCTGCCGTATCCGATTTTCTTTGAAGGTGATGAGGAAATCAGCAGCTTAGTGGAGAAATTCCAAGAGGAAGAGGAAACAGTACTTTGTTCGGTTCACTTATGGGAAGGACTCGATATTCCTGGTGACGCATTGAAGAATGTTACCATTTGGTCATTGCCATTCCCGCCTCATGATCCTGTATTTACAGCGAAACGCAACGGGGCGAAAAAAGATCCGTTCGAAGAAGTTGATCTGCCATATATGTTATTACGCGTACGGCAGGGCATCGGGCGCCTGATTCGTTCGAATCAAGACAGCGGCTCGATTCACATTTACGCTGGCGGAGAAAATGGACGCATCATTGATGAAGTCAAAAAGGTCTTGCCTGTTGAACCGCATATGATGTAATAGAAAAAGCTGACGATCGTGTTCGTCAGCTTTTTTAATGTGTCAGCGGGATAGCCAGCCGCCGTCAACTGCTAAAATATGCCCATTTACATAATCTGAAGCACGTGATGCCAAAAAGACTGCAGTTCCCCCGATATCATCTGCTTTGCCCCAGCGACCGGCAGGGATTCTTTTTAAAATGTCCTCATTTCGCTTTTCATCATCCCGAATAGGCTGGGTATTCGCGGTAGAAATATAGCCCGGGGCGATTGCGTTGACCTGAACACCGGACGCCGCCCACTCATTTGCAAATGATTTTGTCAAACCGGCAACCGCGTGTTTGCTCGCTGTGTAAGCGGGAACGAGGATACCGCCTTGAAAAGATAGGAGAGAGGCGATATTAATAATTTTTCCATAACCTCTTTTCAGCATGTAGCTGCCTGCCAGCTGTGTCAGAATAAACAAGCTGTTTAGATTGACATTCAGTACATGCTGCCAGTTCTCTTCTGCAAAATGCTCCGCTTTTTCTCGGTGAATAATGCCGGCATTATTGACAAGGATGTCGATCTGCCGGCTTTCGAACAGCTCAGCTGCAGAATCCTTTATCGCTTCTGGCTTGCTCATGTCCAATGTAAAAGACGTAAACGTTCGGCCTTCTTGTTCCACAAGCTGCTGTGTTTCAGACAGGCTGCTTTTATGTGATGTGCCGATAATATCAGCGCCGGCCCCGGCCAGCGCTTTGGCAATTCCTTGACCGATTCCCGTTCCCGGTCCTGTTACCAGCGCTGTTTTTCCTTCTAATGAAAAGGCGTCATGTAGATAACTCATCTTATTTCAGCCCATCCATCGGAACGACATCCATGTCCGTGAATGTGTAGTTTTCTCCAGCCATTGCCCACACAAAGCTGTAGTTTGATGTTCCTGCGCCAGAGTGAATAGACCAAGCAGGAGAAAGGACAGCCTGCTCATTTCCGACAACTAGGTGGCGGGTTTCGTCCGGCTGGCCCATGAAGTGAAACACCTTCGAATCCTTCTCAAGATCAAGGTAAAGATAAGCCTCCATCCGGCGGTCATGGACGTGTGCCGGCATAGTATTCCAATTGTTGTTTTGATCTAACATCGTAATTCCCATCATAAGCTGACAGCTTTTAATGCCATCTTGATGAATGACTTTGTACAGGCTTCTGACGTTAGACGCTGCATCATCGCCAAGCCGGTCCGGTGTCAGTTCAGAAAGAGCGGCTTTTTGCGTCGGATAGCTTTGATGGGCACAAGCGGAGACGAAGTAAAACTTAGCTTGTTCTCCGTTCAGGCTTGTGAATGCTACATCCTGATTGCCCATTCCGATATAGAGAAAATCCTTTGTTTGAAGCACATATTCATCATCACCAACCCTGACAGCGCCAGGCTGGCCGACATTAATAATCCCGATTTCACGCCGTTCTAAAAAGAAATCTGTTTTAAGGAAATCCCCGGCATCAAGCTTCAGGTCACTTTGCCCAGGAGCGGCGCCGCCGATGACAACCCGGTCTTCATGTGAGTAAAACATCGTAAGTTTGTTTTCCGTAAATAAAGTATCCATTAAGAAATGACTGCGAAGCTCCTCAGTTGTAAAGCGTTTTACTTGTTCAGGGTGTACAGAATAACGGTTTTCCATTGTATTTCCCCCTTGGTTAGGATTTCGGCATCACTTGAATGAAAATATTTTGGTAACGGTTTCAAAGAAAATTTTAGGATAAATAGCGAAAAGAGTCAACGGGAAAATTGTGAATAAGCACATTATTAAAAAAACTCTTTCCAAATTTTAAAAATATGGTATTCTTTTGTTGTAACGGTTTTGAAATCGGTTTCAAATATATGAGATACAGGAGCACTTGAATGAAAAAGAAAACAACTGGCCATACGACCATCAAAGACGTAGCTGAATATGCAGGAGTTTCGAAATCGACAGTTTCCCGCTATATCAACGGAAAAATTGATGCGATTTCTCCTGAAAAAGTGAAAAACATTAAAAAGGCAATTGCAGAATTGAATTATCGACCAAGTAAAATGGCACAAGGTTTGAAAATAAAAAAAAGCAAATTAATCGGATTTGTTGTAGCTGACATTACAAATCCTTTTTCGGTCGCGGCTTTCAGGGGAGTCGAAGAGGTTTGTGATCAATATGGCTACAGCATTATGGTGTGCAACACAGATAACAGTCCTGAAAAAGAGCGGGAAATGCTCTTAAAGCTTGAAGCCCATTCGGTTGAAGGGCTGATTTTAAACGCAACCGGAGAAAACAAGGATGTGCTGCACGCCTTTGCCGAACAGCAAATTCCAACGATATTAATTGACCGGAAACTTCCGGATCTGAAACTGGATACGGTAACGACTGACAACAGAAGGATCACAAAAGAGATTCTTCAGAAGATTTACAGCAAAGGGTACACTGATGTCGCGCTGTTTACCGAACCGATTTCATCAATCAGCCCTCGTGCAGAAAGAGCAGCTGTGTATCAGGAAATGGCTTCGGCCCAAAATGCGAACGGGCTTGTCAGAATGTATGAAATTGACGTGAAAAACAAGGAGCAGCTTAAGGTGGCGCTTCGTTCTTTTCACAAGGAGATGCCGGAGCAAAAAAAAGCGATTCTGGCTTTGAACGGCTTAATTATGCTGAAAATCATCAGCTGTATGGAAGAGCTTGGCCTGCGCATCCCTCAAGATATAGGGATTGCTGGGTTTGATGATACGGAATGGTATAAACTGATTGGTCCGGGCATTACAACGATCGCCCAGCCGTCACATGATATGGGCAGGACGGCGATGGAACGTGTATTAAAAAGGATTGAAGGTGACAAGGGAGCGCCTCAAACCATTGAATTAGAGGCAGAAGTCATCATGAGACAGTCACTTTAATCCTAGGTGCCCTCAACTAAGAGGAGGTTGGGAAGAGATGAAGCTTGATGCGGTGACATTCGGGGAATCGATGGCCATGTTTTACGCAAATGAGTATGGAGGCCTTCATGAAGTATCCACTTTTTCTAAAGGGCTGGCCGGAGCGGAAAGCAATGTCGCTTGCGGCCTGGCCAGACTCGGATTTCAGATGGGCTGGATGAGCAAGGTAGGCAATGATCAGCTCGGAACATTTATTTTACAGGAGCTTAAAAAAGAGGGAGTGGATGTGTCCCGCGTGATCCGCTCGCAGGACGGAAATCCCACTGGTCTGCTGCTGAAGTCAAAAGTGAAAGAAGGCGATCCGCAAGTTACCTATTACAGGAAAAACTCAGCTGCAAGCACATTAACTTCTGCTGAATATCCGAGAGATTATTTTCAATCCGCAGACCATTTGCATGTAACAGGTATTCCGCCTGCCTTATCAGCCGATATGAAAGACTTCACGTATCATGTTATGAACGACATGAGAAACGCCGGGAAGACGATTTCGCTCGACCCCAATTTGAGAGCTTCACTTTGGCCTGATCAAGCAACAATGGTATACACAATCAATGATTTGGCTGGGCTTGCAGACTGGTTTTTCCCGGGGATCGCAGAGGGAGAGCTATTGACCGGAGAAAAAACACCTGAAGGCATTGCAGACTATTATCTGAAAAAAGGTGTAAGCTTTGTCGCTATTAAACTCGGAAAAGAAGGCGCTTACTTTAAAACGAAGACAAGTGAAGGATTTGCAGAAGGCTTCCGGGTCGACCGGGTGGTTGATACAGTCGGTGCCGGAGACGGATTTGCAGTCGGTGTGATCAGTGGTATCCTCGACGGTTTGTCGTACAAGGATGCGGTGCAAAGGGGAAATGCGATTGGCGCTTTGCAAGTGCAGGCACCGGGGGATATGGACGGCCTGCCGACCAGGGAGAAATTAGCCGCGTATTTATCTGCTCAAAGAACGGTTTACCAAAAGAAAGGGGATTATTAATATGGAGTCTAAAATCGTTGAAAACCGTCTGAAAGAAGCAAGGCTGATTGCAGTCATCCGCTCAAATGATAAACAGGAGGCTAGTCAGCAGATTGAGAGTTTACTAGATAAAGGGATTCGTGCGGTTGAAGTGACTTATACGACGCCTGGGGCTTCAGATATTATCGATTCCTTCCGTAATAGAGAAGATATCTTAATCGGCGCGGGCACGGTCATCACTGCACAGCAAGCGGGAGAAGCTGCCGAGGCTGGCGCGCAGTTTATTGTCAGTCCGGGTTTTTCAGCTGACCTTGCTGAACACCTTTCTTTTTTAAAGACACATTATATCCCTGGCGTATTGACTCCGAGCGAAATCATGCAAGCGCTGACATGTGGTTTTACTACATTGAAGCTATTCCCAAGCGGTGTGTTTGGCATCCCATTTATGAAAAATTTAGCGGGCCCTTTCCCGCAGGTGACCTTTATTCCGACAGGCGGGATACATCCGTCTGAAGTGCCGAATTGGCTCAAAGCTGGAGCTGGCGCCGTCGGTGTCGGAAGCCAGCTGGGCAGCTGTTCAAAAGATGATTTGCAGGCTGTTTTCCAAGTGTAAGTGAGATTGTTTTTTCATAACCGGAGGATGGGAGAATCCACATATGAAAATCAAAGCGACAATTGAACGGGTACCTGGCGGAATGATGATTATTCCGCTGTTTCTGGGAGCAGCGCTCAATACGTTTGCGCCTGGAACAGCGGAGTTCTTTGGAGGGTTTACGGGTGCTTTGATTACCGGAACGCTGCCGATACTGGGTGTTTTTATTTTTTGTGTAGGAGCGACGATTGATTTTCGTTCTTCAGGCTATATCGCAAGGAAAGGAATCACATTATTATTGGGGAAGGTCGGATTTGCGGCGCTGCTTGGCGTGATCGCAGCGCAATTTATACCTGATGAAGGCATACAATCCGGCTTCTTTGCAGGTCTTTCTGTTTTAGCAATTGTCGCAGTGATGAATGAAACGAACGGCGGCCTGTATTTGGCGCTCATGAATCATATGGGAAGAAAAGAGGATGCTGGCGCTTTCGCGTTTATTAGTACAGAATCAGGGCCTTTTATGACCATGGTGACGTTTGGTGTGACGGGACTTGCCGCATTTCCGTGGGAAACGCTGGCAGCGACAGTCATCCCGTTTTTACTCGGGTGTATACTTGGAAATCTTGATCATGACCTCAGAGACTTATTCAGCAAGGTTGTGCCGGCGATCATCCCGTTTTTTGCCTTTTCCCTCGGAAACACCTTGAATTTTGGAATGCTGATCCAATCAGGGCTTCTCGGCATTTTTATCGGTGTTTCTGTCGTCATTTTATCGGGAAGCTCCTTGTTTTTGCTTGATCGTTTTGTCGCGCGGGGAGATGGTGTCGCGGGAGTGGCGGCTTCTTCTACGGCGGGGGCGGCTGTAGCCGTGCCATACGCATTAGCAGAAGCGAATGCTTCGTTTGCGCCAGTTGCCGAATCAGCAACCGCAATCATAGCGACAAGCGTTATCGTCACCTCGCTGTTAACCCCGCTGGCAACAGTATGGGTGGATAAAAAAATCAATGAGAAAAAACGGAAAACACCGCCGCCAAATAATCAAATGACAATCAACTGAACAAAGAAGGCTGCCGCCAAAAATGCCGGCAGCCTCTTATACAAACAAGTTGACTTTCATACCCCCTTCCATTAGCCTGTAATGGAACGGCTAGAATAGGGAGGGAATGGATATGGAGATACATACATATGAAAAGGAATTTTTTGATCTTTTAAAAAGAATCTCACATTACAGCGAAGCAGTTGCGTTAATGCATTGGGACTCCAGAACAGGCGCGCCCAAAAACGGCTCAGAGGACCGTGCCGAAAGCATCGGACAGCTTTCAACAGATATATTCAATATCCAGACATCAGATCGGATGAAGGAGCTAATCGATGCCCTGTATGAACGATTTGATGACTTGTCTGAAGATACGAAAAAGGCAGTAGAGCTGGCGAAAAAAGAGTATGAAGAGAATAAAAAAATCCCTGAGGCTGAATACAAGGAATACGTGATTCTGTGTTCAAAGGCAGAAACTGCGTGGGAAGAAGCGAAAGGAAAATCTGATTTCAGCTTGTTTTCCCCTTATTTAGAGCAGCTGATTGAATGCAATAAACGTTTTATTACGTATTGGGGTTATCAAGAGCATCCTTATGATGCATTGCTTGATTTGTTTGAGCCGGGTGTCACGGTAAAGGTGCTTGATCAGCTGTTTTCCGAGCTTAAGGAAGCGATTATTCCTCTTGTTAAACAGGTGACAGCTTCCGGAAATAAACCAGATACAAGCTTTATCACAAAAGCGTTCCCTAAAGAAAAGCAAAAAGAGCTCAGCTTGTATTTTTTACAGGAGCTTGGCTACGATTTTGATGGTGGACGGCTTGATGAAACTGTTCATCCGTTTGCGACCACGATGAACCGCGGAGACGTTCGCGTCACGACGAGATACGACGAAAAAGATTTTCGTACGGCGATCTTTGGCACCATTCATGAGTGTGGCCACGCGGTATACGAGCAAAATATTGACGAAGCACTGAGCGGCACGAACTTATCAGACGGTGCATCAATGGGAATCCATGAATCTCAATCATTATTTTACGAGAATTTTATCGGCCGCAACAAGCATTTTTGGACACCATACTATAAGAAGATTCAACAAGCATCACCTGAACAGTTCAAGGACATCTCTCTGGATGATTTTGTCCGGGCAATCAATGAATCAAAACCTTCATTTATCAGGGTTGAAGCGGATGAATTAACGTATCCTCTTCATATTATCATCCGATATGAAATTGAAAAGGCGATTTTTAGCAATGAAGTGTCAGTGAAAGAACTGCCGTCGCTTTGGAATCAAAAATACCAGGATTATTTAGGGATTACACCGCAGACGGACGCAGAGGGAATTTTACAGGACGTCCATTGGGCAGGAGGAGATTTCGGCTATTTCCCATCCTATGCGCTCGGTTACATGTATGCGGCTCAGCTGAAACAAAAAATGCTTGAGGATATTCCAGAATTTGATACTCTCTTGGAAAGAGGGGAATTTCATCCGATAAAGCAATGGCTGACGGAAAAGGTGCACATTCACGGAAAACGGAAAAAGCCGTTAGACATTATTAAAGATGCAACAGGAGAAGAGCTGAATGTACGCTATTTAATTGAATATTTGTCAAACAAATATTCAAATCTTTATCTGTCGTAATCAAAAGCCTGGCGGCACGGCCGTCAGGCTCTTTTGTGATCGGAATTCCTTGAAAGACGAATGATATTTCAGAAAATGAAAATAAAGTTCGGGAATTTTTATTTTTCGTCTATGCAAGAGATTAGAATCTTGATATAATTTATTACAATATCATAGGAACACTCATATAATCGCGTGGATATGGCACGCAAGTTTCTACCGGGCACCGTAAATGTCCGACTATGAGTGAGCAATGAAACCGCATGTGTACGGTTTTTTGTTATATCAGCATTGCTTGCTCTTTTTTTGAGCGGGCAATGCTTTTTTTATTCTCATAACGGAGGTAAGCAGGATGGAAGCACTGAAAAGGAAAATAGAGGAAGAAGGCGTCGTATTATCTGATCAGGTATTGAAAGTGGATTCTTTTTTGAATCACCAAATTGATCCGCTGCTTATGCAGAAAATCGGTGACGAATTTGCCGCCAGATTTGCTAAAGACGGTATTACTAAAATTGTGACAATCGAATCATCCGGAATCGCTCCCGCTGTAATGACAGGCTTGAAGCTTGGTGTGCCGGTTGTCTTCGCGAGAAAACATAAATCATTAACACTCACCGACAACTTGCTGACAGCGTCTGTTTATTCCTTTACAAAGCAAACAGAAAGCCAAATCGCAGTCTCAGGAACCCACCTGTCGGATCAGGATCATGTGCTGATTATCGATGATTTTTTGGCAAATGGGCAAGCAGCGCACGGGCTCGTGTCGATTGTGAAGCAGGCAGGAGCTTCTATTGCGGGACTTGGCATTGTCATTGAAAAGTCATTTCAGCCGGGAAGAGATGAACTTGTGACCTTAGGCTACCGAGTGGAATCTTTGGCAAGAATTCAATCATTGGAAGAAGGAAAAGTGTCCTTCGTACAGGAGGTTCATTCATGAAAAATGGATTTGGCAAAACGCTGTCTTTAGGGATACAGCATGTGCTCGCCATGTATGCTGGTGCCATTGTCGTTCCTCTCATAGTTGGAAAAGCAATGGGCCTGACTGTCGAACAGCTGACCTACTTAGTATCGATTGATATTTTTATGTGCGGTGTGGCTACACTTCTGCAAGTGTGGAGCAACCGATTTTTCGGGATCGGGCTTCCGGTAGTGCTTGGCTGTACATTTACAGCTGTATCGCCGATGATTGCGATTGGATCTGAATACGGGGTTTCAGCGGTTTACGGAAGCATTATCGCTTCAGGTATTCTCGTCATTCTGATTTCATTTTTCTTTGGAAAGCTCGTATCATTTTTTCCGCCGGTCGTGACAGGATCAGTTGTTACGATAATCGGCATTACACTTATGCCGGTAGCCATGAATAACATGGCCGGCGGTGAAGGAAGTGTAGATTTCGGAGACCTTTCCAATCTTGCTCTCGCCTTTATCGTTTTGAGTATCATTGTGCTTCTATACCGTTTTACGAAAGGCTTTATCAAATCCATCTCGATTTTGATCGGTATTTTAATTGGTACTTTCATCGCTTATTTTATGGGAAAAGTCCAATTTGATAACGTTTCGGACGCGGCAGTTGTTCAAATGATTCAGCCATTTTACTTCGGAGCGCCGTCTTTTCATGCAGCGCCTATTATTACGATGTCCATCGTTGCGATTGTCAGCCTTGTAGAATCAACTGGTGTTTACTTTGCCTTAGGTGACCTGACGAACCGCCGTCTGACAGAGAAAGATTTGTCAAAAGGCTATCGCGCTGAAGGGCTGGCTGTGCTGCTGGGCGGTATTTTTAACGCTTTTCCTTACACGGCATTCTCTCAAAATGTCGGGCTTGTACAGCTCACAGGAATTAAGAAAAATGCCGTAATTGTTGTCACGGGTGTAATCTTAATGGCATTTGGGCTGTTTCCGAAGATCGCTGCTTTCACAACCATTATTCCACCTGCTGTTTTGGGAGGTGCGATGGTGGCGATGTTTGGAATGGTGATCGCTTACGGAATCAAAATGCTCAGCCGCATTGATTTTGCAAAACAGGAAAATCTGTTGATTGTTGCCTGCTCAGTCGGTCTGGGTCTCGGTGTAACAGTTGTGCCGGATATTTTTAAGCAGCTTCCGAGTGCCTTAACGCTTCTTACAACAAACGGCATTGTCGCAGGCAGCTTCACTGCAGTAGTTTTAAATATTATATATAACGTATTTTTTAAAACCAAAAAAACTGAACAAAAAGCTGACATCACTGAGCAAAAAACAGCAGTCTAAACTCCGCCGCGGCGGAGTTTTTTGCATATAAAAAAGATCGTTGCGGCACAATGTATGCAAAGAGGTGATCGCATGGCGTTTATTCTATCCATCGGAACAAGTCTTCCTGCGTACGATGTAAACCAAGAGAGAGCGACTGAGTTCGCCCGCTATATGTTTCAGCATTCCTTTAAAGATATTGACCGGCTGTTAACCTCATTTAAAAATGGGCAAATCCACTCAAGACAATTTGTCAAGCCGATTGAATGGTATAAAGAGGGTCACAGCTTCGAAGAAAAAAATCAAATATACATAGAAGAAACACTTAAGCACAGTAGTGAGGCTGTTCGCGAGTGCCTCTCTCATCCTGAGTTTTTTCAAGAAGCCATCCCTTATGAGAAAGTGGATGCTGTTTTTTTCGTCTCCAGCACGGGCCTTTCCACACCGAGCATCGATGCGCGGCTCATGAATGAACTCCCGTTTTCTCCATATACGAAGCGGATTCCGCTTTGGGGGCTCGGCTGTGCAGGAGGAGCCAGCGGACTCGCGCGTGCAGCCGAATACTGCAAAGCGTATCCTGAGGCTTTCGTGCTTGTCATTGCTGCTGAGCTGTGCAGTCTGACATTCCAGCCGGAAGATAAAACGAAAAGCAATCTTATCGGCACTTCGCTTTTTGGCGACGGCATTGCCGCAGCATTATTATGCGGAGAGAAGGCGGACCGCAGGACATCAAAACTGAAGCTTGTACCGAAGATAACAGATTCTCAATCTGTGTTGATGAAACAATCAGAAGATGTTATGGGCTGGGACTTTACTGATCAAGGATTCAAAGTCATTTTCTCAAGAGATATTCCGACTTTGGTGGAAAAATGGCTCAAAACGAATGTACAGGTTTTTTTAGACAAACATCAGCTGTCATTCAGAGATATCAGTGTTTTTTTGGCACATCCAGGCGGAAAGAAAGTGATCGATGCATACATCAAAAGTCTTGAGCTGTCATCAGAAAAGCTTTTATCTGCACAAAGCATATTGCAAATGCACGGAAATATGTCTTCAGCCACAATATTGTATGTGATCAAAGAGCATCTGCTGAACGGACATAAAAAAGAAGCAGAACGGGGACTGATTGGCGCACTAGGGCCGGGATTTTCATCAGAGCTGCTGTTATTCAGCTGGGAAAAGGGGGCTTGATTCATGTTTTGGTTGTTAATCGCCATTCTCATTGCTCAACGAGCAGCTGAAATGGCAGTAGCCAGACAAAACGAACAAAAGGTAAAGAAACAAGGGGCGATCGAATTCGGCGAGAGCCACTATCCGTATATCATCATCATGCATATCCTTTTTTTCCTGTCTTTAATTGCGGAAGTGCTGCTGATGAACAAACAGCCGTCAAGCTGGTGGATCTGTATCGCTGCGGCTATTTTAAGCGTGCAGGCAGTACGGTATTGGGCACTTTGTTCCTTAGGAGCATATTGGAATACGAAAATCCTTGTCGTTCCAGGTGCGGAGCTTGTAAAAAAAGGCCCTTATAAATGGATGAAGCATCCAAACTATACCGTTGTTATATTAGAAATCTTATTGATTCCGCTGCTGTACCAAGCGTACGTCACCATGTGTCTGTTTTCCATTGTCAACGCCGTGTTGTTAACCGTCAGGATACGTACAGAAGACAAAGCATTAGAGGAATACAGTATAAAATAGAGATTGAAAATCATTCTCATCCATGTTAAAATGAATTTGAAAAAGATTCTCAATCAGGATGGTGAAGCAAATGACAATGCTGTTTTTGCTTGGGGCGGTTTGTACATATAGTATATTAATTGGTTTTGTATTAAAAGGAATCTCTAATAAATCTGTTTAAAATGAATCTGGAACTTGTCAAAGTTGCAGATTTTCTTTTATAGAAGCTGCCGTAATGGCAGCTTTTTTCTATTCTCTTAAAGAAATTTGGCTCATTCTTGTGTAAAATGAAAGAGGAATGTATTCAGATCTTTCGAAAAAGATTCACAATTGAAACGGCACAAAGGGGTTCAGATTTATGACAGAACATAACAGAAAAGAGCTTTTGCACAAAACAGGGGAACTTTATAAGCAATTCATCGAGAATCAAGATGAAGAAAGAGCTACTAAACTGGCTGCAGTCATGAAAAAAGCGGTAGATGGAGAGGTTTATATTGCGTTTACCGGGCATTATTCAGCGGGCAAATCGTCACTGCTGAACTGCCTGTTAATGGAGAATATTTTGCCGACAAGCCCGATCCCGACAAGCGCTAACCTTGTTGTGATCAGAAACGGGGAAAAGCGTGTTCGGCTTCATACAACAGACGGAGCGTGTGCTGAGCTGGAGGGGGCTTACCAGAAAGACAAGGTGCAGCAATATTGCAAAGATGGGGAGCAGATTGAAAGCGTTGAAATTTTTGACCGGTATACTGAGATCGATTCTGGGGTTGCGTATATTGATACCCCTGGGATTGATTCAACAGATGATGCCCATTTTCTATCAGCGGCGTCTATTCTTCATCAGGCGGATGCGTTGTTTTACGTCGTTCACTATAATCACGTGCACTCTGAGGAAAATGTAAAGTTTCTCAGGTCGATAAAAGAAAGCATTCAGAATGTGTATTTTATCGTCAATCAAATTGACCGCCACGATGAGGCGGAGACACACTTCGGAGACTATAAAGCACAGGTAGAGGAGATGCTTTGCAATGAAGGCATTTCAAAGGAATCACTTTATTTTACGTCAGTGACAGAACTGAACCACCCGTTCAATCAGATTGGGGTCCTGAGAGAAGAATTAAGAAGAATAGAACAGCAAACAAAAAGCAATTTGCAGGCTTTAACAGAACAAAAAGTCCGTAATCTGCTGAAGGAACATACGGAAATCCTTTTGAAAGACGAAACAGACGGTCCAACCTTTGCTGAACAGCTTGATACACAAACTGATCTGGTCCAATCGCTGCGTGATCAATTGGATGAGGCGGCAAAACAAGCGACTGAGGCAGAAAACAGGATGCAGGAAGAAGTCAATCGCATTTTAAAAAACGCCAACCTGACCCCCTTTGACATGCGTGAGCTGGCAGCTGCATTCCTAGAATCGCGAGAGCCTTCTTTTAAAACCGGTTTTTTCTTTTCTAAAGCAAAAACTGCACAGGAAAGAGATAGAAGAAGGAATGCTTTTTTCTCTGATGTGAAAAAACGAACAGAGGCCGAAGCGGATTGGCACATAATAGACACGTTCCATAAACTCGCCAAGTCATTTGATGTTCATACAGCTAAAAGTGAAAAGCTGATTCAGGCCTATCGCACTCCGCTTGAAATTGACATCATTGAGCGCGCGGTCAAGCAAGGTGCAGCTCTTTCCTCTGAATATGTATTGCAATATACAAAAGACTTGGCAGAGCTCATCCGCAAAGAGGCGAAAAGAAAAGCGGCAGACATCATAAAGGAGCTTACCGCGATGGTGAAAGAGCGTGTTTCCAAAGACTTGCAAACCATCAATGGCCGTCTCATCCAGGAATCAGAGAAACTCTCCCACCTCCAAGAACAGGCCCGTTTAGAGAATAATGCCCGCGAGAAAGCTGATTGCATGTGGGCCATTTGGGAAGAGAAGTCCGTATACCCGATGCACATAGACACCGACTGGTTTAAAACGAAGAAAAAAATAGTAGCGGCTCCAAAACAGAAACGAAGCCAAGACCGGCAGACGCAGCAGTCGATGCAGAAACCAGAAATCAAAATGGAGCAAGAGCTGCCGCTTCAAGACCAAATCAAACGCTTTCACATCTTGTCTGACCTTTTAGGCGAATACAGCATGTTATCAAAGCAAACTTCAGCCTTTCGGGAAAGAATTAAAAGGCTTGAAGAACGGAAATTTACACTTGCGCTTTTTGGAGGCTTCAGCTCGGGGAAATCATCATTTGCCAATGCGCTTGTCGGCGAAAGGGTGCTGCCATCCTCACCAACGCCAACCACAGCGACAATTAACAAAATTACAAAACCAACCAATGGAAATATAAACAAGACGGCGGATGTGGTGTTTAAGACGGAAGATGACATAACGGCTGAAATTTTACAGCTCACCGGAATAAAAGAAGAACCAGCAGGCCGTTCTTTCACAGAGAAATGGGAAAAGGCAGTCAAAAAAAGCCAGCTGCCGGAAGAACATATCAAATTGATCAGCAATTTCCTGCTTGCATACGAAAAGGTTCAGCAATATATACAGGAACAAAAAAAATTAACAATTCCGCTGTCTGAATTAAAACCCTATGTGGCAGAGGAGACAACGGCCTGCGCTGTGAAAGAGGTAACAGTCTATTATACATGTCCGCTGACTGAAAAAGGGATTACGATCGTTGATACGCCCGGCGCGAGCAGCATGAATAAACGGCATACAGAGCTGGCGTTCCAATATATTAAAGATGCCGATGCGTTTTTTTATATGACATATTATCAGCATTCCTTCTCGAAAGGAGACCGTTCATTTTTGCGAAAGCTCGGGCTGGTAAAAGAATCGCTCAGTATGGATAAAATGTTTTTCGTCATTAATGCGGCAGACCTTGCGAAAGATAAAACAGAGCTCGAAACAGTGACCGATTATGTCAGCGCAGAGCTTGTAAAAGAGGGGATTCAAGAACCGCAGCTCTTTACTGTATCAAGTAAAGAGGAACTGCTCGGCAAACCGGAATCATTTTATAACCAGTTCCCGAAAGTAAGAAAACACTTAGACCGATTTATTGAAGTGGATGTAAAAAAAGCGTCAGCTGCACAGCTCAGTTCGGAAGCAGACAAACTATGCGAAACTGTTTTCCAGCTTTACCAATCCCAGCATCAGTCCAGGGAGGAAAAGGAAGCACAGAAACAGCGCCTTATGCTGTCATTTGAGCGGACTGCAGCCGAGATCGAGAAACGGCGGAACTCAGAAACCATTATTGAGAAAGTAAAAAAAGACACAAAAGAGCAGCTTTATCACATTACACAGCGATTATCCTTTTTTGCAAATGATTTATTAAAATCGGCATTTCATCCCGGGCTTCAGAACGGAGATTGGAAAAAGAACGTCAGCAAGGCGATGACAACCGCCTTACATGAATATCAGTTTGAATATGTTCAAGAAATCAAAACGCTTGATGTACGCATGAGCGGTTTCATCGAGCGGCATATTGCCGAAGAGTGGCTGGAAAGCTTTCAAAAAACATTAAACGAGGATGGTTATTTTTCCATTTATGCGTGCCATCAGCATTCGAACGGCATACAGCTTAAGGAAGTTGAACCTGAATTAGACGAACGTGCCTTTGAGCAGGAACAAAAAGAGATCAAATCACCGAAGCAGTTTTTTGAACAGAAAGGAAAAGCGGCCTTCATCGAAGCTGTTCGGATGAAACTCACGAAAATCACAGAGGCTTGGGTGAAAAACGAAGAAGAAAGCCTTATCTCTCATTACACAGATCATCTCAGACGTTTACAGGAGGATATGGCTGAAAAAGCAATGGAACAAATAAAGGATCAAAAAGACACGTATTTAGGTGGATATGGGGAAGGGGAACATGCGAAAGAGATTGAAAAGGCATACCAAGCATGCATCTCCTGGCAAAGATCAGACCATACAATAAAAATGTAAAATTCAGTTGGCTTGTATTTCAAGTCATGATAGACTAAATAGAAAAAAGCGAGATGAACGATTCATGTCAGAGGTACATAAAGCAATTTCAGCACATTCATCAAAACAGCACGAGCATATCAAAGCATTTATGCGTCTTGAAAACATGCGTGAAATGGCCATTGAAGAAGCGGTTTCAAAATGCAAAAACGATGAGCCTTTTACTACAGATGCAATTAATGAAATTACTGAGCAGATCAATCAGCTCGCCAAAAAAGGCATCGTCCCTACAAGACGCCTTGTATCAAAAGAAATGGTCAGAGAATACGTAAGCCGTATGTAAGCTGGATGATCCTGTCGCGAGTGAATCTCCTGCCGGAAGCATATACTATATGTATCCGACGTAAGGGGGGATTCATGTTGGGCAGAACAAAACTGGGAAACAGAAATGCACAGGCGAATAACAATGCCAAAAAGAAAAACGGATTTCAAACCCATTTTGACTCTTACGCAGGACGCGAAGCTGAAAAGCTGATCGCCAGCAACAAAAGACACAACGACTGATGATATTAAAACAGTATCTCTAACTGAAGAGATGCTGTTTTTTATTTTTGCGCCGCTTTATGGTAAAATAGAAAGGATGAAAAAAAAGGGAGTATATCTTATGAATAATAATAAACTATTGCTAGTTGACGGCATGGCTCTTTTATTCCGGGCGTTTTTTGCCACGGCCGTGCATCGCAACTTTATGATAAATGACAGCGGGGTGCCGACGAACGGCGTCAACGGATTTTTAAAGCATTTGATCACAGCTGTTGAAACGTTCCAGCCGACACACGTCGTCTGCTGCTGGGACATGGGAAGCAAAACGTACCGAAATGACCTGTTCCAAGATTATAAGGCGAACCGCAGTGCACCGCCTGTGGAGCTCATCCCGCAGTTTGATTTGGCAAAGGAAGCGGCCGCTGAGCTTGGTATCATGAATATCGGTTTTGCTGGGTATGAAGCGGATGATTGTATCGGAACTCTTGCCGCTTTGTTTGCGAATGAAGCTGACATTACGATCGTAACAGGGGACAGAGATTTACTTCAGCTGTTAACGGATAAAGTAAGCGTGGCTCTGCTCCAAAAAGGAATAGGAAATTATAAAGTCTATACAAAAGAGACCTTTTATGAAGAAACAGGCGTTCTGCCGAAGGCTTTGATTGATATTAAAGCGCTTATGGGTGATTCCAGTGATAACTATCCTGGCGTCAAAGGGATCGGAGAAAAAACAGCCTACAAACTGATTCGTGAATATGAAACAATTGACCGCTTATTAGAAAATCTTTCTCTTCTTCCGAAGGGACAGCAGGGGAAAATTCAGCAAGGTTTAAGCGATTTGGAGATGTCGAGGAAGCTTGCGGAAATTCATTGCTCTGTTCCGCTGGTCTGCACACTGAAAGACGCTTTATTTACCCTGCAAATGGAGCAGGCGGCTGACATGCTTCGCCGCCACCAAATCAAAGGAATTGAGCGCATGCTTGAAAAGCTGAACGCTAGAGAGATCGTGTAGATCTTCTAGCGTTTTGTATTGCTTTTTTTGGCTCTTTCCTCAAGCTCTGTTTTAGGGTCATTATGTGTATTGCCTTCCAGATCGCCTTGCGGAGTAACACCGCCGGTCAGCCGGCCTTTATCTTTCTTTTTCATGTTTGTTCACCTCGTCATTAGGATGACCATTGATCGAGATTTCATTCTTGTCATTCAGCCGGATCGCTTCTTTTGCCAGATGATCGGCTTTTTGGTTTTGCTTGCCCGGTATCCATTTGATGAAAAAAAGAGGGAAGGCCGCTTTTAATCGGATGATTTCTTCCACATACGGGTGAAACGTTTTATTTTTAACCATTTCAAACTCAGCGGCCCGTTCCACAATATCTGAATCGGTTCGAAAGGAAACAGATTGATACCCGCGCTTTGCACATAACTTCATCCCTTCAATTAATGCAAGAAATTCCGCTTCCTGGTTTGTATGCATTCCGATTGGAATAGAGAAAGATTCTGCTTTTCCTTCATGTTTGATAAAAATGCCGATGCCGGAAAGTCCGGGATTACCGGCGCTTGCGCCATCTACATATATTTCTGTAGGCATTAGGAACTCCTTTCATCATTCGGTATCATTTTTTTTGCTGCATAGGCATAAGGCAATGAAATCAAAGATACCGCAAACTTAATCAAATATGTAGAAATAAAAATATGAAGCCAAACGCCTGCAGGATAAATGCCGAAAAAAGCGACACCAGTAAATATAAATGTATCAAACAGCTGGCTGACTGCTGTACTGCCGCCGTTTCTGAGCCATAAAAGCCGATCAGAAGGAAATATCCTTCTAATTGCCGAATATACATAAACATCCAGCGTTTGGCTGAAGATAAAGGCAAGCAGACTTCCTAACGCGACTCGTGGAAGGAATCCGAAAATCGTTTCCAGTGCTGTTTGTGATATGTCGCTGGAAGCCGGTTCGAAAAGCAGCACGCCTTGCATGACAAATGTCAGCGTCAGGAGCGTTGAGAATCCGAGCCATACCGCTTTTTTGGCTTCAGCCGGTCCGTATTTTTCATTCAGCACATCTGTCGCAAAAAAGATTGTGCCGTACATCACATTCCCGAGCGTTGCTGTTAAGCCAAACAGTTCGACTGTTTTTACGACTTGAAGGTTGGCGCAGACTGTCGCAAAACCGATCCAAACAAATAGTCCCATTTTGCCAAATCCTTTATAAAATAAAAGAACAATGATAAAATGAATGATCGCAAAAATGATCCAAAACGAATTATTAAACAAAATGAAAATGCTTCCTTTCCGGGGTATGATTGGTTTGATTATAGCACAAGCCCGGCAACTAATGAATGGTAAGGTGATTGTAATGAAGCTCAGACCGCATATGAAAATAGAAGCAAAAGGGACGGGATCCGTCTCATTTTTGGGCGAAGACTGGCTGACAGCACAGCAAGCACGTATGCTCGCAAGAGAACTTGGCCGTTATCCATACATGAAAGAACTCGAGTTCGAAGACGAGAAAGGCGGCAGCTGGTCGCTGAAGGAATTGGAAAAGCTGACAGAGGAGCTTGCTCAAGAGCCTGATGACATTACTGTTTATTTTGATGGCAGTTTCGATAAGGAGAGCGAACTGGCCGGACTCGGAATCGTCATTTATTATTCATTGGGAGGAATCCGGCATCGTTTGAGAAAAAATAAAAGCTTCCGGCTGAAAACCAATAATGAAGCTGAATACGCGGCGCTTTATGAAGCAATAAGAGAAGTAAGAGAGCTTGGGGCAAGCAGAAATTCAATTACGATCAAAGGGGACTCGCTTGTGGTGCTGAATCAGCTTGACGGCAGCTGGCCTTGCTATGATCCGTCTCATAATGAATGGCTGGACAAAATAGAAGCACTCCTTGAATCGATGAAGCTTACTCCAACCTACGAAACCATACAGCGGAAAGACAACCAGGAAGCTGACGGGCTCGCTAAAAAAATTCTATCCCATCAATTCGTAGAAAGCCACACGAAATTAGACCGTAACGGAGATGACGATCTTGGATAAGAAAATGATCTTTAAAGAACTGACAGAACTGCACGATGAATATTGCAAGGACTGTTTTATTAAGAAGCAGTTTCGCAAAGAATTTGGCAAAACCTATGCGCATTCATTTTGTATTAATAAATGTACGGTTGGTGAAAAGCTGAAAGCATACGGAGATGTCTTAACCAATCACTAAAAAATAAAAACCGCAGAAGCTGCGGTTTTTATTCTTTAAATTCATCAAGCTGATGCTGGCTGTCATCCAGCAGCTGCTGTTGCTGCTTTACAAATTCAGGATCATCGAGAGCTGCCAGCTCTTCAGATTGTGACAGTTCTCTTGCATCCTCAATGGCTTGGTATGCGGAATCGACTAATGTTGTGCTTTGGCCTCTCGTCGCAGCTCCTGTCGTTTTCTGCGCTGTTTCCACCGCCAGTTCCAGCTGCCGCTTATCCGTAAAGCCAGTCTGATCCTCATCATGAAATTCTGAAGTCACAACAAACACCTCCGCAATTATTTTGCAGAGTTTTTTTAAAATTTATGTACTAAAATAGAAAATAAAATGAAAATAAGCCGATATAACTATTGAACCAGAATAAATAGGACTGTTTTACTATTTGAGGTATCTTGGCAGAGAAGGGGAACGCAGCTATGGATGATAAAGACTTGAAGTCGATCCTTCACAAAACATTTATAGAAATATACAGTGATTTAGAAGAACTGGCGGATATCGCGAAAAAAGGGAAGCCGTCAATGGAAAAACATGTTGAAGAGATTGAACAGAGGTGCAAACAAAATATTTTGGCGATTGAGATCCAGATGAAAATCAAATAGGAGAGGCAAATGCCTCTCCTATATTTGTCATCTCATCATCATGTATTGAGTTTAGAGTTTTACAACATTAGAAGCTTGAGGTCCACGATTACCTTCGACAATTTCAAAAGAAACTTCTTGTCCTTCTTCTAATGATTTGTATCCTTCTCCTTCGATAGCTGTGAAGTGAACAAATACATCGTCTCCGCCTTCAACTTCAATGAAGCCGAATCCTTTTTCGTTGTTGAACCATTTTACTTTACCGTTTTGCATATTGCTTAATTCCTCCTAGTACTGTAGCACCCGTGTGCTAAAAAAAATTTTGTCACCATTTAACGTTGATTCATTGTTAAATGATGGTTCAACTATACACCATCTGGGAGCACCCGTCAAGTTTCGAAACTGCTTATTTTTCAAAAGAAGAGCTAGTTTCACAAAAAAATGTAACCGCTTTTATAAATGAATGAATATAAATAAAAAGAGCACACGATTTTCGTGTGCTCTCCAAAACATCATCAAGATAGCGCTCTGGTTTTTTGTTTGGCCGTCATCATTTCTGATTCCTTCAGGATATCCTCTAAAATCACTTCAGATGAGTTTGCTAAATGAAGGTCTTTAATGTTTTTCTTCATGCGCTGTAAAGTATCTTCATCTGCGAGAAGGGAAGTGACTGACTCGAGAATCTCTTCATGACGGTTCACGACGATCGCAGCTCCGCGATCTTCAAAGAAGTTTGCATTTTCTTTTTCCTGGCCAGGCACGGGTTTGTACAGAATGACAGGCACACCGATGGCAGTTGCTTCTGTCAAAGTAATGCCTCCAGGTTTTGTAATCATGCAATCTGTGATCCGGAACAGCTCATCAATGCGCTCCACATAGCCAAGAACTTTTAATTTGTCACCGTTTTCTGCTTCAAGCGCACTTAAAGATTCTTTTAAAGCCGTGTTTTTTCCGCACACGACAACCACCTGCACATGATCATCTTTGACAAGGTTTTCGCACAGCTCTTTTACGTTCTTTAATACACCGTGGGCGCCTGCCATGATTAGAAGCACTTTTTTATTTGGTGAAAGATTATACTTTTTATATATCGGCTCCACTGGCATGGATTCTTCAAATTGTGGCCTGATTGGGATTCCGGTGATTTTTACATTGCTTGGATGAGTACCGATCTCCAGCAATTTTTCCTTCACATAATCTGTCGCCACATAATATTTATCCACGTTCTCGTGAACCCAAATTTTATGAAGGCAAAAATCAGTCATAACGTTGAAGGTAGGGATGACCCTGCCTGTTCGGCGTCTGTATTCCGGCACGACGATCATCGGAAATGTATTAATAATAATATCAGGCTGATGTTCATCGACAAGTTCGCCCAATCGTTTATTACCCATTTTAAAGTAAATATTGAATTTACGTTTATTATAGATTTTGTCAACTCCGTAATAAAACAAACGATAAAACTGTTTCCCGATTGAGAAGCTTTTTAAATAAAGGTACTGAGTTACCTCTGAAACAATCGGATTTGACTCTTGGTACAAATTAGAAACTGTTACATGCTGAAAGCCGAGACGTACACATTGCTCATAAAGCGTTTTGGCTACCTGCACATGTCCATTTCCGTAATTTGCAGTCAAAATTAATACTCTTTTATTGGTATTCAAGTAAATTCACCTCAATGTAATCAACAACAAGCAAGCTTCATGCATCGTAAGGAGTTATTGTCTATACATAAACATAACACAAATACATAATCAAATTATTAATGCAGTGAAAAAATTAAGCTAATTTTAAAAGATTTGGATTCCATTATTTTAAATTTTTGTTATACGCATACTGAATCAGATGTATTTTATCATATTTTTTGCTCAGCGTATCACTAAAAAAAGAAAAATTAGTCCCATTCATAAGGAGTTTCTTGGTAAACGTAATAATTCAGCCAGTTCATAAACAATAATGTCGCATGCGCTTTCCAGCGATTCACCGGCTGCTTGCTGTCTTCTGCAAAATAATGTTTAGGCGCCTCGACAGTAGAAAGGTTTCGTTCAAGATCTCTTTCATACTCTTGAAGAAGCGTATTTGTATCATATTCAGGGTGCCCTGTTAAAAAGACTTGTTTTTCGTCTTTAGACACAATTAAGCAAACCCCAGCTTCCTTCGATGCGGTAAGAATATTTAACTCGGGCACTGCTTGAAGCTGTTCCATATTTATATCTGTATGCCGGGAATGCGGCACATAGTATAGCTCGTCAAAACCTCTTACCAATCTTTCGTGTTTTGAAAGAACTGAATGTTCGAACACACCGAAGATTTTTTTCGGCATTTGAATTTTTTCCACACCGTAATGGTAATACAAACCTGCTTGAGCGCCCCAGCAAATATGCAAGGTTGAAGTGACATTTGTTTTGCTCCACTCCATGATCTCTTTGAGCTCTTCCCAATATGAAACATCTTCAAACGCCAAATGCTCGATCGGCGCACCGGTGATAATCATGCCGTCAAACTTCTTGTGACGGATATTGGAAAAAGTCGTGTAAAATTCGTCAAGGTGTTCTCTTGCAGTATTTTTCGGCGTGTGTGTGCTTGGGATTAAAAATGTAAAATGAACCTGTAAAGGTGAATTTCCAAGCAATCTGAGAAGCTGAGTCTCTGTTTGGATTTTTTTCGGCATCAAATTCAATATGATAATTTTTTGCGGCCGGATATCCTGATGAAATGCTCTGCTTTCATCCATTACAAATATATGTTCACTCTCAAGCACCTGTTTTGCCGGCAGGTGTGTTGGTATATTAATAGGCAACGTGCCACCTCCATCATTTCCCCGTTTGATTTTCTTCATTATAGGAATTTTCACGCCAATTTTCAATCTATCTATAAGTGTTGAGGGAGAAACAACAGAAAACTCTTTAAATAAAACGCATAGATACATCATTTGGTTTCACAGTAAAATGATTTTCCATGATGTATCTCAGAAGGGAATTGTATTGTTTTATAGAATGATAAGTAAAAATATGAGCCACATGAATTTATAATGAGCAGATGCTCACCACTTATTTGATTCATTTCTTAAGAGTTCTGATAAATGGTGTTTGCATTTTGAATTGAGATAGAAAAAAGGTAAAATAATCAGCAGCAGGGACATAGGAGGGACTTACATGTCTATATATGATATGAAGGTACGTACAATAACAGGGAAAGACATGACACTTCAGCCTTTTGCCGGAAAGGTATTGATGATCGTGAATACAGCGAGTAAATGCGGCTTTACTCCCCAATTGAAGCAGCTTCAGGAGTTATATGATACATATCAGCAGGAGGGCCTGGAGATCTTAGGGTTCCCCTGCAATCAATTTATGAACCAAGAGCCTGGTGACGAGGCAGACATACAGGATTTTTGCGAAACAAATTACGGTGTTACGTTTCCTATGTTTTCAAAAGTAGAAGTAAATGGAAAAAACGCCCACCCGCTGTTTGTGTATTTGACGGAGCACGCGAAAGGGATGCTGGGAACTAAGGCGATCAAGTGGAATTTCACGAAGTTTATAGTGGACAGAAACGGAGAAATCGTTGGCCGATATTCACCAAATACAAATCCGAAAGAGCTGGAAGACGTTATCATGAAGCTATTAGGGCAATAAAGAGGTGTTTTTATGAAGGAATTGAAGCAGGCTGAGCAAATCAGGACATGGGTGCAATCTGTCCTAACAGGCGAAAGTTCTGGACATGATTGGCTTCATGTATCAAGAGTTGCAGATCTTGCTTTGTATATTGGGGAAAAGGAAAACGCGGATTTGTTCATCGTTGAAACAGCGGCGTTGGTTCATGATTTAATTGATGTCAAACTTCCTGATACGGTCAGGCTTTCTGTGAGCGAAGTATATGATCAGCTCGTTATTTTCGGAATTGGAAAAGAGGATGCTGACAGAGTGATTCACATTATCACAAGGATGTCCTTTCGGGACAGGGAAAAGTTTGAGGGGGAGCCGCTCTCCATTGAGGGAAAGGCCGTACAGGACGCTGACAGGCTTGATGCGATTGGTGCTGTCGGCATTGCGAGAGCTTTCATGTTTGCGGGCGCAAAAGGGCACGGCCTTTATGGAGATGATCAAAGTGCCTACGCTCATTTTTTTCATAAGCTGCTGCGGCTGAAAGATATGATGAATACAGACACCGCACGGGAACTGGCAGAAGAAAGACACGATTTTATGCTTCAGTTTGTCCGTCAATTAGAAAAAGATATACCCGGGATTGATGCCAAAACGTCGTAATAGAAGGCTTGGGGCGACTATGATAGAATAAGTCACAGATATGCTATAGGAGGACGATCATGAAGATAAAATCAATTGAACCTACGCCAAGCCCGAATACAATGAAGGTCATCTTAACGGAAGAGCTTCCGGCGGGCAAAAGCAATAACTATAAACCGGATCAAGCAGAAGGCGCACCGCCTGTTATAGCGGAAATCCTTAAAATAGAAGGGATTAAAGGGGTTTATCACGTCGCTGATTTTCTTGCTGTTGAACGAAATGCAAGATACGACTGGAAAGACATTTTACCGCAAGTCCGCACTGCATTTGGGATGGAAAGTGCTGAAAGCGCAGAAGAAAACCGCTCTGATCAAGAGTCTTTTGGAGAGGTGAAAGTTTTTGTACAGATGTTCAGCGGCATTCCTATGCAGGTCAAATTGACGGATGGGGAGCGGGAAGAGCGCTTCGGCTTACCTGAACGCTTTCAGCAGGCGATCTTAAAACTCAGATCTGAAGCCTCAAATGTTGTGTTTGAGCGGGCCTGGAAAGAACAAGGCGTTAGATTCGGCGACTTTAATGAAATCGGTCATGACGTGACAGAAGAGCTTCAGGCCGCATACAGTGATGATCGGCTGAAACGGCTGACAGAAGCAGCCGCTCAAGGAAAGGGCGAAGCAAAACAAGCAGTACAGCGCAAAGCGTATAAAGTAACGCTCGACATGCTGGATGATGAGGACTGGAAAAAGCGTTATGCACATCTGGAACAGATGGATCCGACAGAGGAGGATATCCCGGTTTTACAAAAGGCATTGGATGATCCCAAGGTGTCCATCAGAAGACAGGCTGTTGTGTACTTAGGAATGATTGAAACACCTGATGTTCTTCCTCTATTGTATAAAGCACTTGAGGACAAAGCTGTCTCAGTCAGAAGAACGGCCGGAGACTGCCTATCTGATATCGGCGACCCTCAAGCTATTCCTGCTATGATCAAGTCGTTAAGCGACTCCAGCAAGCTTGTCCGCTGGCGTGCGGCTATGTTCCTGTACGAAGTAGGCGATGAAAGTGCAATTGAAGCTTTGCGCGCTGCCGAAGATGATCCCGAATTTGAGGTCAGCCTTCAAGTGAAAATGGCGCTTGAGCGTATTGAGCATGGAGAAGAAGCAAAAGGTTCTGTTTGGAAACAAATGACAGAGAGTAGAAAGAAAGGTGAATAAAAGAAAGAAAAGGGTGCAGATCATGCACCTTTTTTATATGAATTCACTTTTTATAAAAATTATTTCGAATATTGTTGAAAAATACCCGAAAACTATTTATAGTAAGTAACAATATTAATAGTTGGAGGGTTCACATCGATAGAAAGCTATATAAATATAAAAACATGAAGGAAATAATCAAGGCGAGGGCGGCCTGTATTTTATCTTTTTGCAAAAACAGCCCAAAAATAAACTGAAAATTGTTAAAATAAAATCCAATCTAACAATTGAAAGAATTTAGGGGGATCACCATGGCAGAATTACGCAGTAACATGATCACACAAGGAATCGATAGAGCTCCGCACCGCAGTTTGCTTCGTGCAGCAGGCGTAAAAGAAGAGGATTTTGGCAAGCCGTTTATTGCGGTTTGTAATTCATACATTGATATCGTTCCTGGTCATGTTCACTTGCAGGAGTTTGGAAAAATCGTAAAAGAAGCAATCAGAGAAGCTGGGGGCGTACCGTTTGAATTTAATACCATCGGAGTAGATGACGGCATCGCGATGGGACATATCGGTATGAGATATTCGCTGCCGAGCCGTGAAATCATCGCTGACTCTGTGGAAACAGTTGTATCCGCACACTGGTTTGACGGAATGGTCTGTATTCCGAACTGCGACAAAATCACGCCGGGAATGCTCATGGCGGCAATGCGCATCAACATTCCGACGATTTTTGTCAGCGGAGGGCCGATGGCGGCAGGAAGAACAAGTGACGGACGGAAAATCTCCCTTTCCTCAGTATTCGAAGGGGTAGGCGCTTACCAAGCCGGAAAAATCAATGAAAACGAACTTCAAGAATTAGAGCAGTTCGGATGTCCAACATGTGGGTCTTGCTCTGGGATGTTTACGGCGAACTCAATGAACTGCCTGTCCGAAGCACTTGGACTTGCTTTGCCGGGTAACGGAACCATTCTCGCGACATCCCCGGAACGCAAAGAGTTTGTCAGAAAGTCGGCTGCGCAATTAATGGAAACCATTCGCAAAGATATCAAACCGCGTGATATCGTCACTGTAAAAGCGATTGATAACGCGTTTGCACTCGATATGGCGCTTGGCGGTTCAACAAATACCGTTCTTCATACGCTTGCCCTTGCAAACGAAGCCGGCGTTGAATACTCTTTAGAACGCATTAACGAAGTCGCTGAGCGCGTGCCGCACTTGGCCAAGCTGGCTCCTGCATCTGATGTGTTTATTGAAGATCTTCATGAAGCGGGCGGTGTGTCAGCAGCGCTGAATGAGCTTTCCAAGAAAGAAGGCGCGCTTCATTTGGACGCGCTGACTGTTACAGGAAAAACACTTGGAGAAACCATTGCTGGACATGAAGTAAAGGATTATGACATCATCCATCCGCTGGATCAACCATTCACTGAAAAGGGCGGCCTTGCTGTTTTATTCGGTAATCTGGCTCCAGACGGCGCTATCATTAAAACAGGCGGCGTACAAAACGGTATCACGAGACACGAAGGGCCGGCTGTCGTATTTGATTCTCAGGATGAGGCGCTTGACGGCATTATCAACCGAAAAGTAAAAGAAGGCGACGTTGTCATCATCCGATACGAAGGGCCAAAAGGCGGACCTGGCATGCCGGAAATGCTTGCGCCTACATCTCAAATCGTTGGAATGGGACTCGGACCAAAAGTGGCATTGATTACAGACGGACGTTTTTCCGGAGCCTCCCGAGGACTCTCAATCGGTCACGTATCACCAGAGGCCGCAGAGGGAGGACCGCTTGCCTTTGTTGAAAACGGAGACCATATCATCGTTGATATTGAAAAACGTATCTTGGATGTACAAGTGCCAGAGGAAGAATGGGAAAAACGGAAAGCCAACTGGAAAGGGTTTGAACCGAAAGTGAAAACCGGCTACTTGGCACGTTATTCTAAACTTGTGACAAGCGCCAACACCGGCGGTATCATGAAAATCTAGACAGCGGGGAACTCTTTCTTCTATTTTAAGGCGTGAACATTTGAAATCCGGCCCTCTCTATAGTATCCTTACTTCAGATGAAGGATAATAGAGGGGGCTTTTTTTATGTCAATGGCTTATGAAGAATACATGCGCCAGCTTGTCGTACCGATGCGCCGCGAGCTGACTGGTGCAGGTTTTGATGAATTAACAACAGCGGAAGAAGTAGAAAACTTTATGGAAAAGGCAGAGGGCACAACACTTGTAGTCGTTAACTCTGTGTGCGGCTGTGCGGCAGGTCTCGCGCGTCCTGCAGCAACACAGGCAGTCCTCCAGCATGACAAAACACCTGACAATACGGTGACTGTATTTGCGGGTCAAGATAAAGAAGCTACTGCAAAAATGCGTGAGTATTTTACTGGCCAGGAGCCTTCTTCACCGTCAATGGCTCTTTTGAAAGGCAAAGAAGTCGTACATTTTATTCCACGTCATGAAATTGAAGGACACGATATGGAAGAGATTAAGAAAAATTTGACCGCTGCCTTTGATGCACACTGCTAAATGCCCGTTTTCCGGGCATTTTCTTTTTGGGAGTACTGAAGATGATAACAACAAGCTATAGACCGTCTGAACACACCATAAAAACCGCAAAGCAGCTTTCCAAAGAGCTGAATATGCCATATTGCGGCCGAAATAAACAAACGGTTGAAAACCTGCTGAAGTCAGCTGAACGTGATGTGCTTGTGGTAGGCAAAGAGCGGTTTGAACTTTATACGAAACAAGGTGCCAAATTCTTTTTTCATCCGAATACAGCGATGTTCAGAGCTAAACGCTTCATACGGGGGGAGCAGGAGCCGATGCTTCGGGCAGCTGGTTTATCGGAAGGGGACACGTTTTTAGATTGCACACTAGGGCTGGGTTCGGATGCCATTATCGCAAGTATGGCAGTAGGCGAAACGGGTTCTGTGATTGGGATTGAAAAAAAACATCTTGTGTCCGTTCTCGTGAGGGCGGGACTGCATTCATGGGAAACGGGCATAGAAGAGCTTCAGGCAGCAATGAGAAGAATCCAAGTGAAGAATGGGGATTGCTTTGAATACATCAAGCAGCTTCCTGACAACTCTGTTGATGTGGTTTATTTCGATCCAATGTTTCATGAGCCTGTAGAGACGTCTGACGGCATCGCGCCTTTACGGGATTTGGCAGAGGATTCAGTTTTGCACGAAGGGTGTATCAAAGAAGCGGTGCGCGCTGCCAGAAAAAGCGTTGTGCTAAAAGACCACTGGAAAAGCCCGCGATTTGAACAGTTTGGTTTTAACGTCATGAAAAGAAAAACAGCATTGTTCCATTATGGCGTTATTCAAGTCGCAAGCAAAACAAGCCCGTGATTGATATCACGGGCTTTCTGTTAATCGGTGACTTCCATGACGACAAAGTATAACAATGTTAAGAGTGAAACTGTGGCAAACAGGGCGTCAATCATGCGGAAAGCCTCCTTTCACATAATATTGTAAGCGTTTTTACACAAACCGCAAAGCAACAAATCTCCTAATTTGCATATCAGTTTCATATCATACATGACTTGCATGTTTCGGGTGTGCTAAAATAAGAGAAACATGACAATAAAATAGAGAGGAATAAGCAGTCATGAAATTGTGGATGAGAAAGACTCTTGTAGTTTTATTTACCATCGTAACATTCGGGCTCGTATCTCCTCCGGCTGCTCTTATGGCGGACAAGCCCTCCGGACAGCCGAGCAGTCTTGAGCAGAATGATTACACCGCTTTTTATGATGAGCATGATCTGTACGATGATGATGAGTCGGAAGACAGGCAAGACCCTGAACTGCTTTTTCAATCCTACAAGGAACAGCTCTTTGACAGTGCTGAGGATCAGTCCTTTTTGAAATTCGGCAGCAAAATCGCTCCGGTCATTGAGGATGACTATCGGAAAGAGATCCTGCCGCAAATTGAAAACGTGATTAGTGATTATTTAGCAACATTGCAAGATGATGAGGCGTATCAGGATGTTGTGATTTCAAGCATGCCTTCAGCGGGCAAAACGGAAAAAATTTTCAACGTTTACAATCGGACGACTGGAGAAGATCTCCTCAGATTTCATGTGCGAAGAGACCACCCGCCTCACGACGGCTACTGGTTTAATTTTCACTATCATACAGCAGAAGATGGATTTCAATCACATCATGAGCTTGGGAGCATTTACTGGGACCGCAACACGCCTCCCAACTGGATGAGTGCGTAAAGGAGATGCCATTAGACATGAAAAAGTACACAATGAATGAAATGGTCGATATAACAAAAGATATGCTAAATAAACGGGGCGTTATGATAGAAGATATTGCGCGGATTGTTCAAAAACTTCAGGAAAAATACAATCCAAATCTGCCGCTCAGTGTGTGCATGGAGAATGTAAATAAAGTGCTGAACAAACGTGAAATTATTCATGCTGTTTTAACAGGTCTTGCGCTTGATCAGCTCGCTGAGCAGAAACTTCTTCCGGAACCGCTGCAGCACCTTGTTGAAACGGATGAACCGCTTTACGGCATAGATGAAATTATCCCTCTTTCAATCGTTAATGTGTACGGATCGATCGGCTTGACCAACTTCGGTTATTTGGATAAAGAGAAGATTGGAATCATTAAGGAACTTGATGAAAGTCCAGACGGTATTCATACCTTTTTGGATGATATTGTGGCAGCCCTTGCGGCATCAGCGGCGAGCAGAATTGCTCATACGCATCAGGATCTTCAAGATGAAGAAAAAGAACAGGATGAAAAACCTGTCATCAGCTGACTATAAAAAAATCATTTCTGGGTTCAGAAATGATTTTTTATTGTGTTACACTACTAGAAGACTACTTTTAAAGGATGAAAAAAATGAAACAGTATAAGGATTTATGCAGACATGTATTAGAGCATGGCAAAAAAAAAGGAGACCGGACAGGGACCGGAACAATCAGCACCTTCGGGTATCAAATGAGATTTAATTTACAGGAAGGCTTTCCAATGCTGACCACAAAAAAACTCCACTTTACATCAATTGCGCATGAGCTGCTGTGGTTTTTAAAAGGGGATACCAATGTACGCTATCTGCAGGAAAACGGAGTGCGGATCTGGAATGAGTGGGCTGATGAAAACGGGGAACTCGGACCTGTATACGGTTCACAATGGCGTTCTTGGCGGGGAGCTGACGGGGAAACCGTTGATCAAATTTCCCGACTTATTGAAGATATTAAGACAAATCCGAACTCCAGACGCTTAATCGTGAGCGCATGGAATGTTGGTGAAATTGATAAAATGGCGTTGCCGCCGTGCCATTGCCTGTTCCAATTCTACGTGTCTGACGGCAAGCTGTCCTGTCAGCTGTATCAACGCTCTGCTGATGTTTTCCTCGGTGTGCCGTTTAATATTGCTTCTTATGCCCTGTTAACCATGATGATTGCTCATGTGACTGGGCTTGAACCGGGCGAGTTTATTCATACATTTGGCGATGCTCATATTTATCAAAATCATATTGAACAGGTCAATTTGCAGCTGACAAGAGACGTTCGCCCGCTGCCGAAGCTTCGTTTCGCCAGAGAGATTGATTCTATTTTCAACTTTGCATTTGAGGATTTTATCATCGAGGATTATGATCCGCATCCTCATATTAAAGGAGCGGTCAGCGTATGATTTCGTTCATTTTTGCGATGGATGCCAACAGGCTGATCGGCAAAGACAATGATTTGCCGTGGCATTTGCCCAATGATCTTGCGTACTTTAAAAAAGTAACATCGGGCCATTCAATCATTATGGGCCGGAAAACATATGAATCGATTGGACGTCCGCTTCCAAACCGGAAAAATATTGTCGTCACATCAGCGCCGGCTTCAGAATTTCCGGGATGCACGGTTGTCAGTTCGTTAATGGATGTATTGGACATTTGTTCAGGCTCTGAGGAATGCTTTGTGATCGGAGGGGCTCAGCTCTATACAGCACTGTTCCCTTATGCGGACAGACTGTATATGACGAAAATTCATCACGAGTTTGAGGGTGACCGCCACTTCCCCGAATTTGATGAAACCAATTGGAAGCTGGTGTCTTCTGAGCGGGGGATCAAGGACGAAAAAAACCCGTACGATTATGAATTTCTGGTGTTTGAAAAAAAGAATTCTTCTGAAGTGGGAGGATTTTAATTGGTTCGCTACAGCTTGCTAGTGGTTTATATTGTGTATATGCTGTTAAAAAATATGAAACAATTATTTAATCAAAGGATGCTTGATCCCCGTCTGTCATACAAAAAACAGATGACTCTTGTCTACGAGCAGCCAAAGGCGTTTTTGGAAGGCTGTATCGGCATCACCGGTTCAGTTGTGACGATCCATCAGCCTGAGCCAATACCGCGCGGTCCTGTTTTGTATGTGCATCCTCGTTTGCGTTTGGCTGAACTGGCCTTAATTGCTGGATATATTGAAGAACCGGCCGGTTTTATTGCCAATCCAAAAGTATTTCGCTTGCCTTTTATCGGGCAATGGCTAGATCGGATGGATGTGATTTCAGACGGTGATTCAGAAAAGGTATATGAAGATGTGACGAAACAGCTGGAAAAAGGACAAAGCCTGATTCTTTCATTAGATGGTCCTATAGATCCTGTAGAGCTTGCAATCCGCTATCATCTTCCGTTGGTGATGGCGGAAACGAAAGGAACAGATGACCTGCAAAAGGGATCGTTTTTTAAACGTTTAAAACCAGCAGACATTGAATTGTCCTTTTCAAAAGCTTATATACCTGCAAATGAAAAACAATTACGTGCATGAAAAAAGCGCAGTCTTTAAGACTGCGCTTTTCTGTTACGAAATAAACGGCACCTTCACACAATAAAACAGCACACAGAAAAACATCGCAGCGCTTCCGCCTAATACAAAGCTGTGCCAAATGGCGTGATGGAAGGGGATCTTTTTCCAAATATAAAAGATGGTTCCGACAGAGTATAAAATGCCGCCGAGAAAAAGAAGGCTGAATCCAGCTCCGCTCAGCGAAGCGTATAAAGGTTTAACCGCGATAATCATCAGCCATCCCATAATCAAATACACTAAGGTCGACAATAGGATAAAGCGTTTCACGAAGAAAATTTTAAAAACGATTCCGCCTAGGGCAAGAGACCAAACGATAATCAAAAGGGTGTAGCCGAGTGTGCCTTTCAGCGGCCCCAGCAAAAAAGGCGTATAGGTTCCGGCGATGAGTACGTAAATGGCGCTATGGTCAATAATCTCCAAAATATCCTTCGTCTTTTTATGTGTGATACTGTGAAGCAGTGTGGAGCTCAAATATAACAGCAGCATAGAGACGCCGAATATTGTAAAGCTGACAATGTCCCATGCAGACCCGTAATGAGCCGAAAATATGATCAAAAACACTAATGCTGGTATGGATAAGAGCACACCGATGCCGTGTGTTATCGCATTGGCAATCTCTTCTTTGATTGTAAACAAGTGCATTCTCCTTTCGATCGCTAGATCATTTGATTTTTCAGTGTTTCTAAAAAGTTCAAACCCTCTAACGTAATTTTAGTGCCGGCGCGTCCGCGGCTTTTTGTGACATAATCTTTTTTCTCCAAATAATCGAGACGGCTTCTGACCTGCTGCGGGGATAACGAGGTTTGGGTGTTTTTGCTGTGTTCCGAGATGATCCGTCTGCTGGCTGGTTCTCCTTTTTCGTTTAACGCTTTTATTGTTTCCAAAATAAACAAAAACTCGGCTTTTTCCATTAAAGTCAACAGCTTCGCTTTTTTCTTCGACGCTTTTTCGTCTATTGTGCCCCTAATATATGGAGGCAGGTCATATGGATGAATCGTTCCCCCGTTTGCGACTGCCGCCATATAATCTGCGGCGTTTTTTAACTCCCTGACATTGCCTTCAAATGTGTGTTGCTCAAGCATCGAAAAGACTGAGGGATCAATTAACAATTGCTGACCGGAATGTGAGAGAAAATATTGTGTCAAAAGCGGTATATCGCTTTTGCGTTCAGACAATTCGGGCAGTGTGAGCGTTAAAATATTCAGTCTGTAAAATAAGTCTTGCCTGAATGTATGTTCCGCGCATCCATCTGCGGAAGCACAGATGATTCGCGGTTTCTCCGTGTCTGAATCTAGCACTTTTAGCAGCTGAGCTTGTACAGAGGCAGGCATGCGCCATACTTCATCAAGAAAAAGGGTTCCTCGAGCCGTTTTTTGAAACACACCTGAGTTTCCGTTAGGGCCAAAAAGCTCACGCATAAGGCTTTCTTCCGAATGGGTGCTGCAATTGACGCTAATAAAGGGTTCGCTGTATCTCGAAGATCCCTGGTGTATTGCTTGTGCGAAATGATCTTTTCCTGTTCCGATTTTTCCTGTTATCAGGACAGGAAGCTCTGATAGTGAGAATTGCTTGGCGATTCGCTTCGCTTCCAGGAATGTTTGATGTTCTCCGATGAGATGTTGAAATGTGCTAGGTATTGTTGCGGTATTCATCAATTGGCTCCTTTTGGTTCTAATTGGTTTTATTATATCATGCCTGTTGGCTGAAAACACGTTTTATTTACGATCATCTTTTTTCTTAGGACTCCCAGGATATTGGTGAAGCAAGTTTTACACAAGATGTGATAAACATAGTCAGTATTTTTTAAATTATTAAATAAAAATAATTGTCTTATTTTTTGAATATTCGTGTTATAATGGCATATTAAATAGGGATTTAAAACAAGAAAGGAATCTGTACATGAAACCGTTGCTTAAAGAAAACTCTCTCATCCAAGTGAAAGACATTTTGAAGGCTCATCAAAACGTGAAGGACATTGTCATTCACACACCTTTGCAAAGGAATGACAGACTTTCTGAGAGATATGAATGCAATATCTATTTGAAACGTGAAGACTTGCAAGTTGTCAGATCTTTTAAGCTCAGAGGGGCTTATCATAAAATGAAACAGCTTTCCAGCGAGCAGACTGAGAACGGAGTTGTATGTGCGAGTGCCGGAAACCATGCTCAAGGTGTGGCGTTCTCGTGTAAACATCTTGGCATTCACGGGAAAATTTTTATGCCGTCTACAACACCGAGACAAAAAGTATCTCAAGTTGAACTATTCGGTAAAGGGTTTATCGATATTATTTTGACAGGTGATACGTTTGACGATGCGTATAAAAGCGCTGTTGAATGCTGTGAGGCGGAATCCCGGACGTTTATCCACCCGTTCGATGATCCGGATGTGATGGCCGGACAGGGAACGTTGGCAGTCGAGATTTTAAACGACATTGATACAGAACCGCATTTTCTTTTTGCAAGTGTCGGAGGAGGCGGCCTTCTCTCAGGAGTAGGTACATATTTAAAAAATGTGTCTCCTGATACAAAGGTAATTGCTGTTGAGCCGGCGGGAGCGGCATCCTATTTTGAATCAAACAAAGCTGGACATGTCGTCACACTTGATAAAATTGATAAGTTTGTAGATGGAGCAGCTGTTAAAAAAATTGGGGAGGAAACGTTCCAAACGCTGGAATCTGTCGTTGATGACATTCTCCTTGTGCCTGAAGGAAAAGTATGTACATCCATTCTTGAATTATATAACGAATGTGCGATTGTTGCTGAACCGGCTGGAGCTCTTTCTGTCGCAGCGCTTGATTTGTACAAGAATGAAATTAAAGGCAAAAATGTGGTATGTGTGGTCAGCGGGGGCAATAACGATATCGGAAGAATGCAGGAAATGAAGGAGCGGTCCTTGATTTTTGAAGGACTTCAGCATTATTTTATCGTCAATTTTCCGCAAAGAGCGGGGGCGCTCCGCGAATTTCTTGACGAAGTTCTCGGGCCTAATGATGACATTACAAGATTTGAATATACGAAGAAAAATAATAAAAGTAACGGACCTGCTCTTGTCGGCATCGAGCTGCAGAACAAGGCCGACTATGGGCCGCTGATTGAACGGATGAACAGAAAACCGTTTCATTATGTAGAGGTGAATAAGGATGAGGACTTGTTCCATTTGCTGATCTAATTTTTTTACACAACCGCGCAAAATGACAGACAGCCCGGCTGGCATTGTATATAATAGAAGAAAAACAAAAAAAGAGGATTGATAGCTTGTTACTCAAAAGCCTAGAGTTCAAACGCAGTGACGGGATTCAGGTGAAAGTGACAGAAATACCTGTATTAAAGGAAGATGAGCACTATTTCTTTATGTTACATCACCATTTGCAATTCTACTTAAAAGAAGTGTTTTCATCAAACAGAAGGGCAAAAGTGTATTCTTTCCGACATTATATGAAGCGCCGGATGAAATGGGCAGATTATCAGGCTGTTTTTCATCAAGAGGTGTTAAAGCACAACGCGTAATATGACGTTTATACCTGTATGTCTCCCTCTGTAATCAGTGATTGGGAGGCATGCAGGATTTTTTTGCCCAGTATCGAATACAAACATGGGACGCAGCAGGTAAGGACGATTTTAGAAAGCGCTTTTATGCTGGCTGGAAAGGGTGAATGTCATGAAGGTTATCAAGGGTTTAACGGCAGGGCTGTTTTTTCTGCTTTTGTGTGCCTGCGGGGGACAACAGATTAAAGATCCGCTCAATTACGAAGTGGAGCCTTTTACATTTCAAAACCAAGACGGCAAGAACGTTTCTTTAGAGAGTTTAAAAGGAGAAGTATGGCTGGCGGATTTTATTTTCACCAATTGTGAAACTGTATGTCCGCCGATGACCGCTCATATGACTGATCTGCAAAAAAAACTGAAAGCCGAGAAGATAGATATCCGCATCGTATCGTTTAGTGTTGATCCAGAAAACGATAAGCCGAAACAGCTGAAGAAATTCGCCGCAAATTATCCATTATCTTTTGATAATTGGGATTTCCTCACGGGATACAGCCAGAGTGATATTGAGGCGTTCGCGCTTAAGAGCTTTAAAGCGATTGTGAAGAAACCGGAGGGAGAGGACCAAGTTATTCATCAATCTTCTTTTTATTTGGTAGGCCCGGACGGCAAGGTGCTGAAAGATTACAATGGAGTGGAAAATACACCGTACGATGATATTATCGCCGATGTGAAGTCAGCCAGTACACTCAAGTAAGCTAGAAGACTAGGCATTTGCAAATCTTCTAAAACATGATACACTTTCCACTAGTAGAATGGGAAGGAGCAACAAGATTGAAGCTGCGCATTTTTTCACTCATGGCCAGTTTGATTTTGCTTCTTACTGCTTGTACGAGTATACGTACAGCATCTGAGGGAAAGCAAAAAGCTCATGAACCGAAAACGAAAGAGGACATTGTCATTGCTGCTGTCGGAGATTCGCTGACAGAAGGAGTCGGAGATCCCGACGGAAAGGGATATGTCGGCAAGGTGGCGGATTCCATCCGTTCAGATAAGCAAGTCAAAACGGTAGACGTAAAAAATTATGCCGTGAAAGGGAACCGTTCGGATGATTTATTAGAGAAACTAAAAGATAAAAAGGTTCAAAAAGGCATAAAGGACGCAGATTATGTCTTTTTTACCATTGGCGGTAATGATTTGATGAAAGTCCTTCGCCAAAACTTTCTTCAATTAACCGTTGAACCGTTTGAGGAAGCGGAAAAGCCGTTTGAAAAGCGTTTTGAAAAAATTATTTCTGAAATTCGAGAGCTGAATGATCACGCTGAGCTGATTTATGTCAGCATGTATAATCCGTTTACGTTTACGTTATCTGAATTAAATGAAATAAACGGAGTTGTCACTGATTGGAACCATATTGCTGAAAAAGAGCTGAAAAAAGATAAACATGCAAAAATCATTCATATCGACGACTTGTTTAATGAAAAAAGTGACAGCAGCCGAATTTCTGAGGAAGATGATTTTCATCCTAATGGTACGGGTTATTCCCTTATCGCGAAGCGCGTCTATCAAGCCATTAAACAAGAAGGATTACCGAAAGAGTAGGGTGACATCATGAATAAGTGGAAACGACTGTTTTTTATATTGCTTGCAATCAATATTATCCTTGCTGTTGGTTTTATGGCACTTGTTATGCTGCCGGGAGAACAAGCTCAGGTGAAGGATTCATCTGAGAGCGAGTATGGATTTCAAGTGACAAGCACAAAAGAATCATTAGCTGCGTTTGTCAACTCATATTTAAACGATAAAGCATCAAACAAGCTTGATTATAAAGTAGAGATAGATGATGATGTTCATGTCGCAGGGAAAATCAAGGCTTTTTCCACGTCCATTGATGCGTTTGTCGCTTTTGAACCGACCGTGAAAAAAAATGGCGATGTGGAGTTGAATGTTACGAAATTTTCGTTAGGGAAATTGAGTATACCGATTAGCTTTGTGTTAAATTATATGGACAGCTTTTACGAATTGCCGTCATTTGTCCACGTTCATCCCGGCGATAAAAGCATTGAAGTGCGCCTGTCAGAAATGCCTTTAACGAATGGAATGTATGTCAAAGCGGATAAAATAAATTTAGAAAAAGATGAAATTGAGTTTTCCTATTACCATCCTAAACAATAGAGGTGACTGAAAATGAAACGGATTTACCAGTATTTCAGTTTATTATCCTTTACATTTTCCCTGTATTTCGGCTGGCTTGCTTATCATCATCTAGCCGCTGAAGATATGGACCAAATGTACTTGAACATTTCCTATTGTGCCTTGTTCCTAAGTGTGATGGTGTTTACATTCGGTATGAGAGACCGGAAAAAAACCGATAAATCATGAAAAAAAGAGACATGAAACAACGTCTCTTTTTTCGTGCGGTCTGACGAAAATTTGAGAACACAAGGAGAAAAAATGAAAGCATATGATTTTACACAGGGGAACGTGCTGAAACAGCTTGTGCTATTTTCAACGCCTATTATGCTTGGAAACGCATTGCAGGTTTCCTTTCAATTTATAGACAGTTTGTGGATCGGCAATTTACTGGGGGCAAAGGCTCTAGGGGCAGCAGCAGTATCAAGCACGATTGTTTTAACCGTGCTTTCTTTTATTTTGGGCCTTAACAATGCGACGTTAACCATTTTGTCACAGCAAAAGGGAAAAGATGATGAAAAAGGAATGGCGTCGTATATTAACGCTTTTGTCGTTTTATTAACAGGTCTAAGCATCGGATTCGGCGCGGCCGGTTTTTTTCTGTCAGAGCACTTGCTTCGTCTTCTAAAAACGCCGGAGTCAATGATACCGCTTGCTGAAACCTATTTACAGATTCAATTTATCGGCATTTTATTTTTGTTTGGTTATAACTTTATCAGTACTGTGCTTCGGGCGCTCGGCGACAGCAAGACACCTCTCCGGTTTATTGCGTTTGCCGTTGTGCTGAATACAGTGTTGGCACCGCTCTTTATTTCTGTGTTCCGCATGGGAATAGCGGGAGCTGCTTATTCGACGATTTTGTCACAGGGCATTGCGTTTCTGTATGGATTGTTCTATGTCATCAAACACAAGCTTGTGCCGTTCTCAATTCCGCGAGTGCCCAAGTGGGAAGAGTCCGCGCTGATTATGAAACTCGGGATTCCAGCCGGTCTGCAGATGATGGTGATCACAGGCGGAATGATGGCGATTATGAGTGTTGTCAACTCATACGGGGAGCACGTGGTATCAGGCTTCGGCGCGGTACAGCGGCTCGACAGCATCATCACGCTTCCAGCAATGGCTGCCGGTACGGCGGTCAACAGTATGGCAGGGCAAAATATCGGAATCGGAAACTATAAAAGAGTGGGAACGATTGCAAGGCTAGGTGTGATGGCTGTTATTTCTTGCATGCTGGTGATTGCAGTTATGATTTGGGTATTTGGTAAATACCTCATGAGGTTATTTATCAGTGAGCCAGATGCTGTTGCGTTTGGTGAACAATATTTGCGGTGGATCGCGTTTTTCTATCCTTTTATTGGGGTTAATTTCGTACTGAACGGAATCGTCAGAGCTGCGGGAGCGATGCTGCAGGTTCTGGTTTTAAATTTGATTTCGTTTTGGGTTTTGAGATATCCTTTCACAGCTCTATTTTCAGCTTGGCTTGGACAGAAAGGGATCGGGCTCGGAATCGGAATGAGTTTTTTATTAAGCAGCTGTGCGGCGTTTTTGTATTACAGATACGGCCGCTGGAAAACAATGAAACTGTTCACTGAAAAATAAGTGAGGCGCTGAGAAAAGCACATACCCATATATAGCGGTATGTGCTTTTTTTCACCGTTTTTTATCTAGTTTGCTGAAGAGCTCGATTAGTGAGGCAAGTTCGGCGTCACTGTAGCAGTCAAAACGTTTAAAGAAATATTCCGTTTTTTTCTCGTTGAAATGCTGAAGGACTTTTTCGCCCGCTTCAGTGATATGAATGCGGATGATGCGTCTGTCTTCCTTCGATCTGATTCTCGTAATCCATTCCTTTTCTACCAGCGCATCAGTCACAGCCGTAATGTGGCTTGCCGATACCTCTAAAATAGGCGCAAATTCGGTGACTTTTTTAGGCCCTTGTTCACTGAGGATTCGCAGAATGGTGAATTCATTCCGTGACAGCTCTTTATCTAGAATCTCATTGATTTCATTGCGTATTTGTTTAAAGACTTTACGGAGTAAAGTTTCCATATCGTACATCATCTGTGTTCTTACTTTCAAATTTGTGAACCTCCATTACATAAGCATATTGCTTAAAACCTATAGATTTTATTGAAAAGCAGAATCATTTTCATTCTATTTTTACATGCTATAATATAATAATACCACGTATTAACAAAGGAGGCACCAGTATGTCTGAAAAAAAAGAAATCGCCACATTTGCTGGAGGCTGTTTTTGGTGTATGGTTAAACCCTTTGACGAACAGCCGGGAATTGAAAAAGTGGTGTCCGGGTATACAGGCGGCCATACTGAAAACCCTACGTATGAAGAGGTGTGCAGTGAAACGACAGGACATCGTGAAGCCGTTCAAATCACGTTTAATCCTGATGTGTTCCCTTATGAAAAACTGCTTGAATTATTTTGGCAGCAAATTGACCCGACAGATGCCGGCGGCCAGTTTGCCGATCGCGGCAGTTCCTACCGTGCAGCCATTTTTTATCATAACGATAAACAAAAGGAGCTTGCGGAGGCTTCCAAGCAACGCCTGGCGAAAAGCGGAATATTTAAAGATCCGATTGTAACGGATATTTTAAAAGCTGAACCTTTCTATGAAGCGGAAGGCTATCATCAGCATTTTTATAAAAAGAATCCAGGACATTATCAGCGCTACCGGACAGGTTCTGGACGTGCCGGATTTATCAGCGAGCATTGGGGGGCGAAATAAATGGCGAACAATAAAGAAGAAAAAATTCAGTCACTAAACCGCATACAATATGAGGTGACGCAAAATAATGGCACGGAGCCGCCGTTTCAAAATGAATATTGGAATCATAAGGAAGAAGGGCTGTATGTAGACATTGTGTCAGGCAAGCCGTTGTTTACATCCAAGGATAAATTTGATTCCCACTGCGGCTGGCCAAGCTTTACAGAGCCGATTGAAGAAGAAGAGGTGGAAGAAAAACTAGACACGAGCCACGGCATGATTCGCACAGAAGTGAGAAGCCGTACTGCGGATTCTCACCTTGGCCATGTATTTAATGATGGACCGGGGCCAAGCGGGCTTCGTTACTGCATAAATTCAGCGGCGCTGCGGTTTGTGCCGAAAGATAAGCTGAAAGAAGAAGGATACGAAAGCTATCTGCATCTCTTTCATAAATAAAACACAAAAAACAAGCCTGCCTAATGGATAGACAGGCTTGTTTTTATGCCTTTTTTTCTTGATGCAATTCTTCGATAATCTGGGCAATTCTGTCTTTTGTAATGAGAGGGGCTTGATCTGATTGATACCCGGGCAGATTGACTTTGCGAAAATCAGGATGCTTTTCCGGCTCTGGAAGGATCGCATAAAGATTGCCCCATTCATACAGTGATTCAATTTCATGAGGGGATGTTAATTCTTCGTGAAGCTTTTCACCTGGACGTTTGCCGACTTCTACTGCAGCCGGCCGCGGGAGCCCGTGCTGCGATGCATATTCTTCAAACCCGTGAATCAGTTCTTCAAGTTTCAGTGATTCCATTTTAAAAATAAAGGTTTCTCCGCCTTTTGTAATAGCAGCTGATTGCAGTGTCAGTGTAGCCGCATCGTCTATTGACATGAAAAATCTGGTCATGTTCTTGTCTGTGATGGTCAGCGGTTCACCCTCCATCATTTGTTCAAATAAAATAGGGATGACCGAACCCCTTGAGCCGAGAACATTTCCGAAGCGGACCGAACAAAACACGGTTCCTCTGTTTTGAACGTGGCGGTTTGCTTGATGAAACAGCTTTTCAGATAACAGCTTGGTGGCACCCATTGTGTTCACAGGAGATACAGCTTTATCTGTACTGATATTGATGACATGCTGCACTCGGTGTGAAAGGGCAGCTTCCACCACATTCTGTCCGCCGATGAGATTGGTCTGGATCGCTTCAAATGGATGTTCTTCACAGGTCGGAACCTGTTTCAGCGCAGCAGCGTGAAAGACGATATCGACGCCTTTCATCACCTGATTCACCCTTCTGTAATCGCGCACATCTCCGAGTACAAATAAAAGCCGCTTATCCTCCGCATACTTTTGGCTCATGACATACTGTTTACTGTCGTCTTTGCTGAATACAATCACCTGTTTCGGAGTAAGCAGCAAAAGGCGTTTGACAATTTGACTCCCGATTGAACCCGTTCCGCCAGTGACTAAAACTGTTTTGTTATGGAAAAATGGTTTTAGTTCTGCTGTTTGCTGTTTAGGCATGGCTTATCCTCCAACTCTCGTTTCTCTACCATGCATCATATGTTCAACTTTTTAATCGAGTTAATGAAAGCAACCAATAAAACAAAATTTAGGGGAATGATCATGTCACAAAGTGTTCTATTTTAATAGAAAATGGAAAAATAGACGCAGCCGGGGAATAGAATAACTAAATAAACAATGTACTAAATATTCATTATAATTTTATTTCGCGCCGCAAAAGCAAATCTTACAGAGCCATTTCACGTACCTCGTAGGCACAAGTGGTTTATGAGTCAGAAACACTATCAAAAAAGGTTCATTTTCCTCACAGTTAAATACCTGTATATATTTTACAATAGAAGTGATAGTAATAAAGAGGAGGGTACCAAATGAAGGTTTCAAAAACAATACTGCTAAGCACTGCCGCGGGTTTATTGCTTAGCCTGACAGCAAACTCGGTGTCGGCTCATCATGTGAATGCGGAACATCATTTTAAAGTTACAGCGCAAATGGAGACAGATCCTGTCGCTTCTAGCGATGACGCAGCAGATGACCCGGCCATTTGGGTTCATGAAAAGCATCCGGAAAAAAGCAAACTGATCACGACAAATAAGAAGTCAGGGCTCGTCGTGTATGATTTAGACGGCAAACAGCTTCATTCTTACGAGTTTGGCAAGCTCAATAATGTCGATCTGCGTTATGATTTTCCATTTAACGGCGAAAAAATTGATATTGCTGCCGCCTCCAATCGGTCTGAAGGAAAGAATACAATCGAAGTATATGCAATTGACGGGGATAAAGGGAAATTGAAAAGCATTACAGACCCGAAACATCCTATTTCCACTGATATTTCTGAAGTTTACGGATTCAGCCTGTATCACAGCCAGAAAACAGGAGCATTTTACGCACTAGTGACAGGCAAGCAAGGCGAATTTGAGCAGTATGACATTGTTGATAATGGAAAGGGTTATGTAACAGGGAAAAAAGTGCGTGAATTTAAATTGAATTCTCAAACTGAAGGCCTTGTTGCGGATGATGAGTACGGGCACCTGTATATAGCAGAGGAAGATGAGGCCATCTGGAAATTTCATGCTGAGCCAGACGGAGGATCAAAGGGGCAGGTTGTCGACCGTGCGACAGGAGAACATGTGACAGCTGATATTGAAGGACTGACGATCTACTATGCGCCAGACGGCAAAGGTTATCTCATGGCCTCAAGTCAGGGAAATAACAGCTATGCAATGTATGAACGGCAGGGAAGCAATCGCTATGTAGCCAACTTTGACATCACAGATGGCGAGAAGATAGACGGTACTAGTGACACAGACGGTATTGATGTTCTCGGTTTCGGACTTGGCCCAAAATATCCGTACGGGATTTTTGTGGCGCAGGACGGCGAAAATATCGACAATGGACAAGCCGTCAATCAAAACTTCAAAATTGTGTCATGGGAACAGATTGCACAGCATCTTGGCGGAAAGCCTGATCTTCATAAACAGGTGAATCCGCGGAAGCTGAAGGACCGTTCTGACGGCTAGAAAAAAAGCAGCTTGCTCAGCTGCTTTTTTCTGTGAATGAAAAAATCGTTCATATCAATGAACGATCTTTTAAGAAAGCGCCAGGTAAATCGCCTTTAGTTTTTCAGGAAGCTCATCATACGTATTTGCGGGTATGGTCTCTTTGTAATTGGATGCTGCAGCTTTATGCCGTTCCTCAGGATGGTTGATATAATAAGCGGCTTTTTCCTTAAAGTCGTTGATGCTGTAATAAGAAATAAAGGATGAAAAAGGATGGGCTGCGGGTAAATCTGTTAATTGAAATGCTTCGCATGCAGCGATATCAAACGTTCGGTTATTAAAACTGGCATTTTTGATGCGGATATGATTTTTGTTGAAAGCAAAATGATAAGGCCGATGCGCATTGATCACAATGTCTGCCCCGTTATAATAATGAACGGCCTGTTCGGGTGGAATCCATGTGCTGACGACATCGATATGCGGCTGTTTGAGCACTTTTTTAGGCAGATATTTTCTCCATTCCTTTCCGATTACTCGAACCGTGAAAGGCAGATGTACCGCTTCTTTCATAAGCTGAACCCGATTAGGGTAAGGATAGCCGATGATAAGCAGATTTGAATGAAAGGAATGTTCGGTGTCCATTTTTTTAAACAGCCGATGATTAACTGGAATCGGAACATAATAGACGTGCTGGAAGCCAAGCTCCTGATAATAGAGAACGGCATTTTGTTCAATCGTTAATATGGCGTCAGCGTGCTTAATCACCTGAAGACTGATATCAATATAAAATGGGTCTTCGGTCAGCCAAACATACACGGGTATACCCTTACCCTTTAACCAGGTCAGCCAGTCGTGAGGAACGGCATCTCCAACCATCATAAGTGCGAAGGCCGGCTGAAACGCTTCGATCTTCACCAGAGATTCTGCTTCCGGTATATCTGCAGACATATACTCTGTATGAGTGATCCGAAAACATTCTTCAACCCAGCGATCAAAATAACTGTAAATTCCTCCGTATCCCGACTGGATATACAAGACTTTCATCAGATGTTATGAAAAGAACGTAACGCTTTCTACTTTGTCTACATCAATTAATGTTGTAGCTTGACCTGCCGGAGTGACGGAACTTTCCTGTGTTACAAATACGATACCATGAACTTGATCGAAAGCAACGAACACAACCGGCCCGATCATATCACCAGAATCAGTCACAATGCTGATTGTCGTGCCTGGCGTAACTCTGGCAAAAATCCATCTTGCCGGAAGGGAAGTAGATTCAGCTGTAATCATTTCACTTTCATCTACTTTTTGATCGATCGCAGCTTCAAGCAAGTCTTTAAGATGATTCTCCACGTTATCTCCTCCTTCTGTTGCAGTTGGGAATAAAGGACTTAAAAGGGTTTTAATCAAATCCTTTTTTAACTGTGCTTTTTCAGAGCTCATTACACACACCTCCTATCCAATAGTGAACTCACGTTAATCATATTCTTCTGATTGCCAATCGGTATGAGTCGAACGCCGTACCTGATCTATTTTTCATACATTTAAGGAAAATGCTGATTTTTTAAAAGAGTGGACATAGCCTATACCACAAATCAAAGTCAGTTCATATTGTGAAACAGAGTATAAGGATAAGGGAGAGGGATTGTTTGGATTTAGAGAAACACGTGAATCAAGAAGAAAATCAAGATGAACTGCATTTTATTCTGCTTTTGCTGATTCTGCTCATACGTCAATCATCTTCTGAAGGAAATCCATCTGATCTCAGACGGCAGCTTGTATTTGCAAAAGAGCTTGGCGTACCTGTTTCAACAGTTCATCTGTCGAATGGAGATACGCTTCAAAACGTCATCGTAAAAGAGGTTCTGACTGATTTGGTTATTTTTCAAAACCCGTTAAATCACACGAGATCGAATGTCGCACTCTCAAGTATTGTAAGCTGGGGTGCTTTTTAAATGAAGACAGAGGCTCTGCTTGCTGCGGAGCCGTTTTTATGTTTGACGATAGGGGGGTTGTATAGATGGGAGAGAAAGTGTCTATTATTTTAACAAGTTACAACAAACCTGATTATCTGCAAAAAGCGATTGAAAGTGTCATGAAGCAAACGCATGATCTCTGGGAGCTTTTTATCATGGATGATCATTCTAATGAAGAAACAACTGCGGTGATTCACAAGTACCTTCATGACCAACGCATTCGTTATGAAAATAGTTTCATACATCCTGCAGAACGATTAAAAACAACCCGTTATGCCACATTAATTAACGCAGCGCTCCCATTTGCTGACGGCGATTACATTTCCTATCTCACCGATGACACTGTTTATCATCCTGAGCGGCTGAGCCGTATGGTGCAGACGTTTTTAGATAAGCCTGAAGCACAGGCTGTCTATTCAAAACAAAAAGTTGTACATGTAAACGAACGGGGAGAGGAAATCTCGCATTTCTATAGAAATGCCAATGCAGTGCTAGATCAGGCCGCTTTTCAAGTCGATCATTGCTCAGTTATGCATCGCCGTTCGTTACTTGATCGTATTCAACATAAATATGGAAGCTATTGGGATGATGATATGCAGCATTGGAATCATGGTGACTCAATTTTTTGGGCAAGGATCAACAACTTTGCCCCATTTCTGCCGATAAATGAAGTATTAGATACAACCTATAAAACCCCCGATTCATTTCAAAATGCATATCGGTTTCTGCCCGCCGATTTGATTGACGGCTCTTTTGTAAAAGGATCAGATCAAAATGTGTATTTTCTTGATCAGGGTGTAAGACATCCTGTCGGGGAAAGGTGGAGTTCTTTGTATCTAAATCGGACTGTGGCTGTTCCAGACCCGTATTTATTCCAATATAGGATTGAAAAAATTTTAAACATTCCGAATTACATTTTAGTAAAGGAAGCTGACCATCCTGCAATATTTTATATCGAAGCCGGAAAAAAAAGACGGATTGTGGATCAGTATGCTTTTCAATTTTATCAATTTAAAAGAAAAGACATCCTGACAATTGAAAAAGAAGAACTGAAGGCGCTGCCGGAAGGGCTGCCGATTACGCGGGAACGATCTGGATGGATCGAAAATCCGCCTGGGCGAAGGCTGTTTTTTATAGATCGCGAGCCGTTTTTGTTTCTAAACGGCGTCTTTCATCCGATTAGTGAACAAGTAACAAGGAAGTTCTTTTTACATCAGAAGCCAATATCCGCTTCTTTCCGAAATATTCAGCAATTTCCAATTGGAAAGCCGTTTTATCCGGTGTACGATGAGATTATAAAGAAATTGAATATTGCAACTGAATAAAGGTATAGGTCATAAAAAGGAGACGTACATGACAGGACATTATTCAAAAACGGAACATCAATATATATTGTTAACGTCTGAATCGGCATCGTTTGATCATTACAGTGTTTACAGAGATCCGAAGCTTCCGCAAATTTTTTCTCATAACTTTGTTCAGCTCCATGATACGTTTCCGTTGGAACGGTTACTGGACTTTTTGCCCTCCGTACCAAAGCTGCTTGAAGCGAATTATCTCCATTTAAAAGCGTCGCCGCAGCATGTTTTTCCGCTCGGTTTGAAGCAATCACTTGTCAAAAGCGGGTTTGTCGTCGAGGATGAGCTGTTATATGACATGAAGCTTAGTGACTGGAAGGGGCAGATGGGACATCCGTTAACGGCATGGGGAACGGCAAAAAGCCTTAGCGATGGCTCTTCTATCATGAAAATTTATGATTCCATTTATATTGGAGAAGCGATCGCTGAACAAAAATTAAAAAGAAAATATCGTTTTTACGAATCGGGTACGATCATCCTTGTTGTTTGTTACAGCGACCAGGCACAGAAGATTCCTATTGGGTGCGGGGAGCTGTTCATTCATCCGCAAGAGAAAACGGCTAAAATTGAAGAAGTGGCAATTTTGGATCAGTTTCAAAGGAGGGGCTATGGCAGTATCTTAGTCAAAGAAATGCTGTCCATCGCCAAATCATTAGGAATGGAAGCAGCCTATTTAGTGGCTACAAGCACTGACGGCGCAACCCATTTTTACGAAAAGCTGACATTTAAAAAATATGAGCGGGTGCATACTGTTTTTCATTATTTCCTTACGTGAAATAGGCGTTTGCACAAACCATTTGGGACTTGGCCCGCATAAAATGCCGTATATCGTGATAAGAAAGGATGAAAACAACATGTATGGATACTCTGGATACGGTTACGGATTTGGTTGCGGGACCAATACGTTTGTATTGATTGTTGTCTTGTTCATTTTATTAATTATTGTCGGAGCCGCTTTCATTTGCTAAATGTAGAAATTCAAAGGAGCCTTTCCGTTCAGGAAGGCTCTTTTTGTGTGAAAAAGTTTTTGCGAGGAACGTCATGCCCCAATTTGGACACTCATACAATATATCAAAAGGGTTTTTGAGGTGGGAGCATGAGCAGTTATTTGATTAAGCCGGAGCTTAGTTCGGCCTATCCGGTGGTTAGCTATGCAAAGGGTTCATATGTTTATGATCAGACCGGAAAAAGATATCTTGACGGCTCATCAGGTGCAGTGACATGCAATATCGGACACGGGGTTCGTGATGTGACTGAGAAGCTGAAAGACCAGCTTGATCAAGTGTCTTTTGCTTACCGCTCACAGTTTACGAGCGAGCCTGCCGAGCAATTAGCCGCTCTCTTGGCGCAGGAGCTTCCGGGAAATGTGAATTGGTCTTTTTTTGTCAACAGCGGATCAGAAGCGATAGAAACAGCTATGAAAATCGCCATTCAGTACTGGCAGGAAAAAAAGCAAACACAAAAATCCATCTTTTTGTCTCGGTGGAGCAGTTACCACGGAATAACTTTGGGAGCGCTTTCATTATCTGGTTTCTATGAAAGGAGATATCGATTCACCCATCTCGTTGAGCGATATCCCGCTATTTCAGCTCCTCATGTTTATCGGCGGAATCATGCGACGGAAGAAAACTTTGTTCAGACTGCCGCTGATGAACTGGAAACTGCGATCAAAAGAATCGGAAGCCAATTTATCGCCGGCTTTGTGGCTGAGCCTATTATTGGTGCCGCAGGAGCAGCGATTACTCCGCCTCCGGGATATTATGAGAGATTAAGTGAGGTATGCCGCACACACGAAGTGCTCTTTATTGCAGATGAAGTGATGACAGGGCTTGGAAGAACAGGAAGGATGCTCGCGACAGAGCATTGGCACACCGTTCCTGATATTGCTGTACTGGGAAAGGGTCTCGGTGCCGGGTATGCGCCTATTGCCGCTGCCGTTGTATCTGATTCTATTATTGAAACGATAAAACAAGGCTCCGGTGTGATTATGAGCGGCCACACATATAGTGCACATCCCTATTCAGCCAAAGCCGCTCTTGAAGTTTTGCGATATGTATTAAAGCACGACTTGATCAAGCAATCAGAGAAAAAGGGGGCTGTACTGAAAAAGAAGCTTGTTGAGGCAGCATCTCAAAGCGAGATCATTGGTGATGTGCGCGGAAAAGGACTGCTATTAGGCGTTGAATTTGTAGCAGACAAGAATACGAAGAACGTTTTCCCTCAAGAGCAGGCGGTTACCCAGCGCATTGTAGGCGAGGCGAAAAAACGCGGGCTGATTGTCTATCCTGCCAAAGCGGGAATAGACAGCGGGGAAGGAGATGCTATCATTATTGCTCCTCCTTTTACCATTTCAGACGGTGAAGTTGAAGAGCTGATATCTATTTTTTCAGAAACAGTTGGAGCGGTCGAAAAAATACTGAAAAAGGATTGAAATCAAATGGCGCCATTTCAAAAAACAATCAGCATCGAAACAGCAATTGCAGATGTTCAGGACGGATCGGTCCTGATGTTTGGCGGTTTTGGGGGAGTCGGCTCGCCTCCTTCATTGATTGAAGCTATATTGGACAGCGGTGTAACGGATTTAACCGTCATTTGCAATGATGCCGGGTTCCCGGAAATAGGGGTCGGCCCGCTTATTGTCAATCAACGAGTCAAAACTCTGATCGCATCGCATATCGGTTCCAATCCTGTAGCCGGAAAACAGATGACAGACGGGACGTTAGAGGTTCAATTTTCACCGCAGGGAACGCTTGCGGAACGGATTCGCGCCGGCGGATCGGGACTCGGCGGCATTTTAACCGACGTCGGTATTGATAATCAAATGGTTTGTGAAGAAAAGGACATCGTGTCTGTGGCTGGAAAGCGATATTTGGTTGAAGAGGCGCTGACGGCTGATTTTGCTTTCATCAATGCGCACATTGCCGATGAATTCGGCAATTTAACGTATGACAAAACAGCGCGCAATATGAATCCGCTTATGGCAATGGCTGCCAGGAGAACCTTTGCCGAAGCTGAGCGGATCGTCCCGATGGGAGAGATTTCTGAAGAAATGATTGTCACACCGGGGGTTTTTGTCGAGGGGGTTGTGAGTAGCGAAGGAGTGAAGTGGAAATGGGCTTGGGAGTAGCAGAGAGAGAACAGATCGCAAAACGGGCCGCCTCTGAAATCAAGCCGGGCATGATTGTGAATCTCGGTATCGGCATCCCATCCTTGGTGCCGAACTTTTTGCCGCCTGACATGCAGGTCATGCTGCAGGCGGAAAACGGTGTGCTCGGCATTGGTGAAAGCCCTGAAAAGGGTGAAGAGGATGAACATTTGTGCAACGCCGCGGGGTATCCTGTCCGCGCTGTAAAAGGGGCGTCTTATTTTGATACAACGATGTCTTTTGCGATGATCAGAAGAGGCAAAATTGACATTACGATTTTAGGCGCCCTACAGGTGAGTCAGTCAGGCGATTTGGCAAATTGGCTTGTCCCGGGAAAAAAGGTGCCGGGCATGGGCGGTGCGATGGAACTGGCCCAAAAAGCGAAAAAAGTGGTTGTCGTCATGAGTCATACAGATCAAAAGGGAAGGCCTAAATTAACGGAAACATGCACGCTTCCATTAACCGCAGCAGGCTGTGTAGATATGATCATTACTGAAAAAGCCGTTCTTGAGGTCAATGGACGTCATTTTATTTTAAAAGAGCTGATGAATGGCTCGACTATCGACGAGGTGACGAGGCTGACTGAAGCTGAAATCAAAATAGATATGCCTTTTTCTTAAAAGGGGGAATGAGGATGCAAGACATTGAGAGAAAAGTAATCGGGTGGCTTGATCAGCATTCGGCCAAAGCCATTCGTCTTCTCAAAAGACTGGTTGGAGAAAAAAGCACTTTGGGCGCAGAATTTAACGCCCAAGCTGTTGTGCTTGAAAAGCTGCGGCAATTTCATATGGACATTGACGTGTGGGAGCCAAGCCTAAAGCAATTAAAACAGCATCCCTACTTTAAATCAGACCGCTCCGATTTTCATGAGAGCCCGAACATCGTTGCAAAAAAAACGGGAGCGGGCGGGGGCAGGTCGCTGATTTTAAACGGTCATATCGATGTTGTGCCTGAAGGAAGCGTAAAGGATTGGAAGTATGAACCGTTTCAAGCTGTAGAAGAAAACGGTAAAATATACGGCCGCGGCTCAACGGATATGAAGGGAGGCAATACAGCCCTTCTTTTTGCTTTAGAAGCCCTGCACGCCTGCGATGTTAAATTAAAGGGAGATGTATTGTTTCAAAGTGTTGTAGATGAAGAGTGCGGCGGCGCGGGAACACTGTCTGCCATCATGAGAGGGTATCGTGCGGACGGTGCGCTGATTCCGGAACCGACGAATATGAAACTTTTTATAAAGCAGCAGGGGTCGATGTGGTTTCGAATCACAGTGAAGGGGCTAGCGGCACATGGAGGCACACGCTATGAGGGAGTAAGCGCAATTGAAAAAAGCGTGCACGTGATCACAGCGATACAAGAGCTGGAGAAAGTGCGCAATGCCAGAATTTCGGATCCGCTGTATGACAATGTCCCAATACCGGTACCAGTGAATATCGGCACCATCTCAGGGGGAGCATGGCCTTCGTCAGTTGCAGACCGTGTCGTCATAGAAGGGAGATGCGGAATTGCTCCCCATGAAAAACCAGAAGCAGTAAAACTTGAATTGGAAAACTGGCTGAAGGATTTAGAATACCGTGACGAATGGTTTAAACGCCATCCTGTAACAGTAGAATGGTTCGGCGCTCAATGGCTGCCGAATGATTTACCTGATGACCACCCTTTAATTTCAGTGCTGCAATCAGCCTATGAAAAAACGAAACAGACAGAGCCAATCATCGAAGCTTCGCCATGGGGAACGGACGGAGGGCTTTTATACCATGCAGGAGATACGCCAGTGATTGTCTTCGGTCCTGGGGAAACAAAAACGGCTCATCAGGCAAATGAATACATTGAGATTGAAGCCATGATAGAATCTGCTAAAATTATTGCACTTTTTGTTATGGATTGGTGCGGGCTTCATACAGACGAGGAGGATGCGGATGCTCAAGTCCATAAAGAGTAACGGTGTTACAGCAGTTCTGGACCATGACGGCTTTAATAAACGAATCAGAGTGGTCCGTTATGACGGAGCCATTGAGAAGGCTCTGCCTGATATCGTGGCAGCGGCAAAAGAAGAGGATGTGGAAAAAATCATCGTCTATACGAAACAGCATGATGAGGCCGTGCTTGCCCAACAATTGTTTGTGCCGGAGGGTTTTCTTAAGGGCTATTATCTCGGCCACCCGGCTTGTGTCATGGTCCGTTACCTCACAGAAAACCGGAGACGAACACATTCTTATATAGAGGAACAGGAAATGATCGAAGCTTTATATCGCATAGCACCTCGCCTCCGCAGTGATAATACACCCGCCTTTACGATGAGAAAAGCGGAAACAAACGACATGTACCAGCTATCGATGCTGTATAAAAAAGTATTTCGCACGTACCCGACCCCGGTATTTGACCCTGCTTATATTGAAAAGACGATGAATACAAATACGATGTATTATGTCATGCTTGACCATGACCGCCTGATCAGCGCAGCAAGCGCAGAAATCAACCCAGAGCTCGGGCATGCAGAAATAACCGACTGCGCTGTGCTTCCGGAATATCGAGGCCATTCGCTGACAAGCTTTTTAATCGAGGCATTAGAAAAAGAAATGGCTGAAGAGAATATCTTTCATGTATTTTCTCTCGCCCGCGCTGCGTCTTTTGGGATGAATGCTGTGTTGTACCATTCCGGTTATCAGTACGGAGGAAGGCTGATCAATAATTGCTATATAGCGGAAGGTCTTGAAAACATGAATATTTGGTGCAAGCACCTGTAAGTCAAAATGATGCACGAGGAGGAATTCATTTGGAAAGCAAATGGTATAAACCGAAACGGCATTGGAAGGAGATAGAGTTATGGAAGGACGTTCCGGAAGAGAAATGGAACGATTGGCTTTGGCAGCTTACACATACGGTAAGAACGTTAGATGATTTGAAAAAAGTCATCAATTTGACCGAGGATGAAGAGGAAGGCGTCAGAATCTCAACCAAAACGATCCCCTTAAATATTACACCTTACTATGCTTCTTTAATGGACCCCGATAACCCGAGATGCCCGATCCGCATGCAGTCTGTACCGCTTTCTGAAGAGATGCACAAAACAAAATACGATCTGGAAGACCCCCTCCATGAGGATGAAGATTCACCGGTACCCGGTTTGACACACCGCTATCCCGACCGTGTGCTGTTTCTTGTCACCAATCAATGTTCCATGTACTGCCGCTACTGCACAAGAAGGCGTTTTTCCGGACAAATCGGAATGGGAGTCCCTAAAAAACAGCTTGATGCTGCAATTGCTTATATCCGGGAAACACCCGAAATCCGCGATTGTTTAATTTCAGGCGGTGACGGACTGCTAATCAATGACCAAATTTTAGAATACATTTTAAAAGAGCTGCGCAGCATTCCGCATCTGGAAGTAATCAGAATCGGAACAAGGGCGCCGGTCGTCTTTCCGCAGCGCATCACCGATCAGCTATGCGAGATTTTGAAAAAATATCATCCGGTCTGGCTGAACACCCATTTCAACACTAGCATCGAAATGACAGAGGAATCCGTTGAGGCCTGTGAAAAACTGGTGAACGCAGGAGTGCCGGTCGGAAATCAGGCCGTCGTGTTAGCCGGTATTAATGATTCCGTTCCCATCATGAAAAAGCTCATGCACGACTTGGTAAAAATCAGAGTCCGTCCGTATTATATTTATCAATGTGATCTGTCAGAGGGCATCGGGCATTTCAGAGCTCCTGTTTCCAAAGGTTTGGAGATTATTGAAGGGCTGCGAGGCCATACCTCAGGCTATGCAGTTCCTACCTTTGTCGTTGACGCACCAGGCGGCGGGGGGAAAATCGCCCTGCAGCCAAACTATGTACTGTCGCAAAGCCCTGACAAAGTCATCTTAAGAAATTTTGAAGGTGTGATTACGTCATATCCGGAACCGGAGAATTATATCCCTAACCAGGCCGACGCCTATTTTGAGTCCGTTTTCCCTGAAATCGCTGACAAAAAGGAGCCGATCGGGCTCAGTGCTATTTTTGCTGACAAAGAGGTATCATTTACACCGGAAAATGTAGCCAGAATCAAAAGGAGAGAGGCTTACACATCGAATCCGGAGCATGAAACATTAAAAGACCGGCGTGAGAAAAGAGACCAGCTAAAAGAAAAGAAATTTTTGGCGCAGCAGAAAAAACAGAAAGAGGCTGAAATGGGAGGCGATTCTTCTTGAAAGCATGCGAATGGTGCGGCGAGCTTGAAGCGGTATCTGGCAGGAACACGGTGTACTGGGAGCTCCCTGACGGAACAAGAGCTATAGAACTGACAGACACCCCCGCCATGGTGTGTGCTTCCTGCGGAATGACCTATCAAGAGGAAGCCACGATTAAGGAGATTGAGGATCAGCTGCTTTTGATTCAAACAAAAAAACTGCCTGAAAGCCTGACGTATCAGCAGCTCATGGAGACAGAAAGGATTCTGAAACGCAACTATTTTGACTTCTCCTGAATGATGTTTCGTTATTCTTTTGTTGTAATTTTACACTTGAACTGTATAATAGAACAACAAAAGACAGACACCAGGAGGGGAAACCCATGAAATCCTTTTATCATTACTTATTGAAATATAGACACCCGAAGCCGAAGGACGACATCAGTGAATTTGCCAATCAGGCGTATGAGGATCACAGCTTCCCGAAAACCTCAACCGATTATCATGAAATCAGTTCATATTTGGAGCTGAACGCTGATTATCTTCACACGATGGCGACGTTTGATGAAGCTTGGGATCAATACGAGGCTGAAGTGCACGGCAGATAATAGCTGTTTCATCCGCAGATTACTGCGGATTTTTTTATGTCCTCACCCATACCATAATTGGATATTTCCTTTGGTTTTCATGCCCATGCGAATTGGCGTCACCCGGCATACGATAGCGTATGAGAAATGTTGCGGCGAGGGGGAGACACCATGAAGCAAAATAAACCGAAATTCCAAGTAGGGGATATCGTAGTCGTCATTATGTATGGAACAGTCGGCACCATCACAAAAGTACACCAAATTGATAAACACTATCTTTATGAAGTGAATCATAATGAAGTCTTATACTTTGAATCGTCCATTCAGCTTTATAAAGATTATGAGGGTGTCATTGTCGACATGGAAAAGCTTGATATAGAGTATGAATTCCTTATTGGGGACGTCGTTTATGTAAAAGATTATGGAAAAGAACTCTTTCGCATTATCGGCCACAGAACAGAAATTTGGAGATATTTAGAAGATGGCTGGGAAGATATCATTTATGAGCTGACCCGTTTAAAGGATGGAGAGTGGCTTGAAACGGAGGAAGAGGATCTCACACTGGTGCTGAGAAAATATGAAATGGACCAGTTTGTCCACCAGCTTTTGTTTGTCCACTATGTCGGAGAAACTGGCCATGAGATCGGCGAAGATATCGCATCGTCTGCTCTTCTTCAGTTTGAAGGCGATGATGAAGATCAAGATACCCTTCACATCCTTGCTGTATCAATTGTTGATGAACTTCTGGATATTTATAATGATTACAAAATTCTGTACGAAATGTTTCGAGATGAAGAATATAAAGATATGATGATGTTTGTTCTGGAAAGTTTAAAAGAGCATTTCAGTTAGTTTGTGAACATACGGAACAAGACATATAAAAAATAAGGAAGACAGCCCCAAATCATCACATGCGTCATTCCTTTGAGCGTTTTTTCCATTATGATATCAAATCTTTCTCCGTCCAGTGCTTCCATCATTTTAGCAATCATTGTGTCAGCCTCCCATGGCTAGTTTTTTTATTCAATGTATATGACTGAAAGAATTGTTTAGAACACCGGGTATAATTCAGCCTGTTTTTTCATAAAACATAAAAAAGGAGGCGGTACGGAGATGAAAGAAATAGATCTTGTGATTGATACGGAAGAAATCGCTGAATTTTTTTACAGAGAGCTTGCAAGACGGGGCTACATACCGAGTGAGGATGAGCTGTTTGAAATCGCTGATATTACCTTTGATTATTTGATAGAAAAATGTATGATAGATGAAGAGCTGGATGAAGATGATTGAGGTTTAAAACCGGAGCGATCAGCTCCGGTTTTATTATTCGTGATCTATGACTTCTGTGAAAATCGAGGTGGTTAAATTGTTGTACAAGCCCGTTAGTCTGTTTCTTTTCTTTCTTTTTCTAGCTGTGGCCATTCATACAAATGCTGTTCAATCAGCGGATGAAGCGATAAGCAAGGCAGCTGTTTTGATCCGTCAGCCATGGCTTAATGATGTCATGACAGGGATAACACAGCTTGGTGCTTCTTCTATTCTGCTCCCTCTTATCGTGATCATTGGAGCGGGTCTGTTTTTTTACAGAAAAACATGGGACGGCCTTTTCATGCTCTTGGTATTCGGTGCGGATCGGCTGTTAAACAAAGTCTTAAAAGAATGGATCGAACGAGTGAGGCCTGATTTTGCACCACTGGTTCATGAATCATCCTTCAGCTTTCCGAGCGGCCATTCCATGAATGCTGCCTGTGTCTATCCTGTCATTGCCTACTTTTTAGTGAAACACCTCCCATTTTTGTCCAAACATAAAAAAATAGTATATACCATAGCCGGTTTAATTACAGTTTTGGTCGGCATAAGCAGAGTCTATCTTGGGGTTCATTTTGCAACCGACGTGTTAGGAGGCTTTAGTCTTGGTTTGCTGCTGTTTTTCCTAGTAAAAGGTTTTGACGAAAAGATGGAGCGGTTTCGACAAAAATAGAGAGAGGAAAACGTGACAAAAACGCCAATATGTTAAAGAAATAAAAGGGAGGGGATCTTGATGATGTTATCCGTGTTTAAAAAGAAGTCTTGTTCCTATGACGTGACAATATTTCAGACACCCCGGTTTGGCGAAAAAAAGGGCTACAGAGCCGTCTATCGAACTGAACTCAACGGGAGCGATCATCAAGACGTACTGAAAAGAGCATTCTCTTTATTTAATGTATTTGACACCGTTCCAAGTGATTATGATGCGAGATTTATGGCCACAGGGGACGTGATTTTGATTGATGAAGGCAGAAAAGGGAAAACATATTACAAGCTGCTTCCTGCCGGATGGAGGAAAATTAATCGTCTAATTGTACAAACGACATAATGAAAAGAAAACTGCGGATTTCCGCAGTTTTCTGCAGTTTAAGGCTTGCGTTTGGCCGCGGAATACTCTTTCCCGTGCGCCTCTTCAGCTGCAATTACATCTTTTGCGGGTATATGATTGTTCTTTTTTTGGCCGGTGATCCGGTTGCGCTGTTTTTTACCCATGTCTCATCCCTCCTTCCTGCGGTTAGGTTTTCAAATAAACACCTCGATTATCCCGTTTTTCTCAGGAAGTGCCCAAACGGCCTTGGAACATTTCTTTTTTCGCCAGATTCCTTTATAATCAATGCTGAAGTTTGTCACACCATGACATTCGTTGTAAAATGAACGGACTGGATGATAATTTAGATTTACAGGAGGATATGAGATGAGTGTACATATAGGTGCTGAAAAAGGACAGATTGCGGACACAGTGCTTTTGCCGGGAGATCCTCTCAGAGCAAAATTTATTGCTGAAACGTATCTTGAAAATGTAGAATGCTACAATGAAGTCAGAGGCATGTATGGATTTACGGGTACATATAAAGGCAAAAAAATCTCCGTGCAAGGCACGGGAATGGGCGTTCCGTCTATTTCAATTTATGTGAATGAATTAATTCAAAGCTATGACGTGCAAAATCTAATAAGAGTAGGTTCTTGCGGCGCTATCCGTAAAGATGTCAAAGTGCGAGACGTCATTTTGGCGATGACCTCCTCAACTGATTCACAAATGAACAGAGTCGCTTTCGGAAGCATTGATTTTGCGCCTTGCGCAGATTTCGAGCTTTTAAAAAATGCCTATGATGCTGCAAAAGATAAAGGCGTCCCGGTGACGGTAGGAAGCGTATTTACAGCTGACCAGTTCTACAACGACGATTCGCAAATCGAAAAGCTTGCAAAATACGGTGTGCTGGGCGTTGAAATGGAAACAACTGCATTGTATACATTAGCAGCGAAGCACGGAAGAAAAGCGCTGTCAATCCTCACTGTTAGTGATCACGTATTAACAGGAGAAGAAACAACAGCGGAAGAGCGTCAAACTACTTTTCATGATATGATAGAAGTGGCTTTGCATTCCGTATCACAATAAAATAAATCAAGAGGCGTGCTGGGTGCCGGCAGCCTCTTCTTTGTGAATGCGGAAACGATTGATAAAAGGAAGGTAATGTAATATGAAAAAGTCCGGTAAATGGTTCTCACTGGCTGCCGCTCTGAGTGTAACGGCAATAGTCGGAGCCGGCTGCAGCATGTCGAATGGAGATGCTCAAAAGGATACGAAAACCACAGCAGAAACAAAGCAAACAGAACAAAAAACAACTGACAGCAAAAAAACAAACACTCAAGACAGTGAGTTTTCATTGGAAAGCAAATATTTCAATGATACTAAAAAAGTAGACGGTCTGGAAACCATTCAAAATCCAGAAAATATACTCGCGCTTGTCAATAAACAATACGCACTGCCCGGAAACTATGAACCTAGCGATCTAGTCATACCTGATGTAGAGTTTTCTTTTGAAGAAAAGATTCAAAAACGTTACATCAGAAAGGAAGCGGCCGACGCATTAAAAACGATGTTCGATGCTGCGAAAAAGGAAGGCTATGAACTGGCAGCTGTCTCGGGGTACCGTTCGTACGATAGACAGAAAGTCATTTTTGACAATGAAGTAAGCCTAAAAGGGGAAAAGAAGGCAAAGGAAGCGGTCGCTTACCCGGGTGAAAGCGAGCACCAAACAGGCCTTGCGATGGACATTTCGAGCCGGAGCAATGGCTTTGAGCTAAATGAAGCGTTCGGAAGCACGGCCGACGGAAAATGGGTACAGGACAATGCTTATAAATATGGCTTTATCATTCGCTATCCGAAAAATAAAGAGGATATCACGAAATATGAATATGAGCCATGGCACCTGCGTTATGTAGGCAAAAAGGCCGCAAAGGTCATGCAAGATAATGATTTAACGCTCGAAGAATACTTTGAAAAAGTGAAGAAAATCTAAAAGAGAAAGCCCGCTTACAATTGATAAGCGGGCTTCATTGTGTCTGGTGAATCTAGCAATTGATCAGATATTTATTCTACGCTTACCAGAAGAATAAACCAGCCAGAGCCACTCCTGCAATTAAACCGAGGGAAATACCGTAAGCTGCTCCATATCCCCAATAACCGCCCCAATATCCGTAACCGAAGCCTCTTGGCCCTGCGCCGGTCGGAGCTATATAAACTTTGTCTCTTGTGACACGGGTAATTCTGCCGACGTGAACTCTTCCGCCTCTCTCTGTAATTCTGACGACTTTACCTTGATGGTTTCGGCAAAGATGGTAATATCTCTCCAATATTGTTTCCCTCCTAAACTGACTTTCTATCAGCATATGATAGATAGGGAAAAAAGGTTGGACGAAAACAGGGGGCGATACGCCGTTTTACTTATACGCGATAAAGATACAATGACCCATATACTCACTATATATCTGCATGAGTTCATAATGTGTTTGAAGCGTATCGTAATAAATAGGAGCAATCGTTTGCGATAAATCCATTTCTGTCGTTGGCTCAAATTCCATGTCATCCGGAAGTAGTGTTATCGCTTTAGTACTTTGAAAGCCATAAGACTTCAGGGTTTTATGCCACTCGGTTTCTTCATGTAAACAAGTAAAGCCGTAGAAATCCATCATTTGCTGTTTTTTTGCGGGGGGCATCGGTTTTTTTAAAGCTGCTTCTATACCAATCAGCATCCCGCCGGGCTTCAATACTCTTGAAATTTCTTGAAGTGAGGATGTCAGATGGGAAAAACTGAGGACCGATTCTGACAGGACGCAGGAAAAGGACTCAGAAGAAAACGGGAGGTGTTCCAGCTCCGCCTGATATGCAGGGATGGCAAGCCCTTCATTTGCAAATCTTTTTTTTGCTTTCTCAAGCATGATAGGGTCTTTATCAACGACTGTTACAGGATACAGCAAATGTCCTAAATAAGCCGCAGTTTGGCCTGTTCCGCATCCGGCATCAAGAATCGGCTGATTCGGGGAGGGCGTAGCCTTTTGCAAGACCGCTTTTGAAAAAGCGAGCCCACCTGGATGTGCTCCTGCGACACCGAATAAGGACAGCATTTCTAAATATCGGCTCAATATCAAATCCTCCTTTTTCTTTATCATATGTCGTATAGAGACATAGGTTTATGAAAAGCGAAAGAAGGGCGTTTCTCTTTCATTTCTGCTCCGAGTTGACGAATCAGTATTCGTCCATGATAATATTGTAAGAAGAAAAAGGTGGTGTTTAATTGAAACGGCAATTAAAACTGTTTTTTATTGTGCTGATCACTGCGGTTGTCGCTTCGGCGCTTACTTTATTTATTACGGGCAATTCCAGCATCCTAGGCCAAACATCAGCAAGCATGGGAGACAGCAAGTTCGACAAATTAAATAAAGCGTATGAGCAAATCAAAAGTGATTATTACCAAAAAACAGATGATGACAAATTAGTAGACGGAGCAATTAAAGGAATGATTCAGTCTCTGGATGATCCGTATTCCACATATATGGATCAAGAGGCAGCAAAATCATTCGACGAGACGATTTCTGCATCCTTTGAAGGAATCGGAGCCCAAGTAGAGGAGAAAGACGGAGAAATCCTTATTGTGTCGCCAATTAAAGGTTCACCTGCTGAAAAAGCCGGAATCAAACCGAAGGACCAAATCCTAAAGGTGAACGGAAAAAGCGTTAAAGGCATGAATGTAAATGAAGCCGTCGCTTTAATCCGAGGCAAAAAGGGCACAAAAGTGAAGCTTGAGCTGAACAGAGCGGGAGTTGGAAATATCGATCTTTCCATTAAGCGCGATACCATTCCTGTAGAAACCGTCTATTCCGAGATGAAAGACAACAACATCGGCGAAATCCAAATCACTTCTTTCTCTGAAACAACTGCTAAAGAGCTGACAGATGCGATTGACAGTTTAGAGAAAAAAGGCGCCAAAGGCTATATTTTAGACTTGAGGGGCAACCCGGGCGGCTTAATGGACCAGGCGATTACGATGAGCAACCTGTTTATTGATAAAGGGAAAAACATCATGCAGGTTGAATACAAAAACGGTTCAAAAGAAGTCATGAAGGCCGAAAAAGATCGAAAAGTGACCAAGCCGACTGTTGTTTTAGTAAATGACGGCACAGCCAGCGCCGCGGAAATTATGGCCGCTGCCCTTCATGAATCGTCAGGCATACCGTTAATCGGCGAAACGACATTTGGCAAAGGCACGGTTCAAACAGCAAAAGAATATGATGATGGCTCTACCGTCAAACTGACAGTCGCCAAATGGCTGACTGCCGACGGTGAATGGATTCACAAAAAAGGCATCAAGCCTCAAGTGAAAGCAGAGCTGCCTGATTACGCGAAGCTGCCGTATTTGGACGCGGATAAAACGTACAAATCAGGTGATTCAGGCACAAACGTCAAAGTAGCTCAGAAAATGTTCAAAGCACTTGGCTACAAGGTAAAGGTTAACAGTACGTATGACCAGGATTTTGTATCTGTGGTTAAACAGTTCCAGAAAAAAGAGAAGCTGAAAGAAACAGGTGTACTGACTGGTGATACAACAACGAAATTAATGACAGAACTTCAAAAGAAGCTCGCAAATAATGATACGCAAATGGAGAAGGCAATTGAAACACTGAAAAAAGAAATGTAAAAAAACCATACGCGGCTACCGCGTATGGTTTTTTTATGCACCCTTTTGATTCGGGTCAGCGTCTTGTTTTTTACCAAATAAACCTTCAATGACAGGATTGGATCCTGCCTTCTTGACGAACAGCGGATTCAGAATAACCACAGCGATGATGTTGGCGGCCAATCCCCAGAACCCTTCATAAATGCCATGTGCGGATTGAGTGGTATACACAATAAACGTTACTGCAAGGCCGACTAATAATCCGATAACCGTCGCTTCTTTCGTTTGATGCTTCCAGAATAGGCTGACAGCAATTGCCGGGAAGATTTGCACCATGCCGGATACACCTAATAGCTGAAGTGTCACTAAGGCAGTCGGGAACAGCATTCCAAACAGAAGCGCAAGGCCGATGACAACAAACACCATTGAACGTGTGATAAGGGTCAGCTTGCTTTGAGACACATTCGGATGAATCAAATCGCGGTACAAGTTATTGGCGAACAAATTTGATGCCCCGATTGCCATGATGGAACAAGGAATCAAAGAAGCAAGAGCGATCGTGGCATATGCAAAACCTTGTGCCACGCCGCCGTATGATGTTTGAATCAAATGCAGCAGCGCCAGTCTTGGGTTTGTATCTTCCGGCAGGACAAGAAAGGCGATAAAGCCAAGAAAAATGACCAAAATTAACACAATGTTATAAAGCGGCAAAAACATGCTGTTTTTTCTTACTGCATCGGCGCTTTTCGCTGTGAAAACTCCTGTAGCGGCATGTGCCCACATAAAAAGCGCCAGGGCGGAAACAATAGATGCTGTGATAAACCAAGGAATGCCTTTTGGCCCTTCTGCCGGTATCGTCAGCATTTGCGGCGCTTCCTTCACTAACGTGTCAATCATTGGTGTCCAGCCGTTAAAATGAATGAGAGGGAGGGACACCACCATAAACAGCATAATAACCCATACTAAAATGTCTTTAATGATGGCTGTAAAGGTAGGCCCTTTAATCCCGCTGAAAAACGTGTAAAGAGCAACAAGAATAAATGAGATGATGACAACGAATTTTACGTTAATATACCCGGTGCCGGCAACTTGGAGCGTATCTTGAATGCCGCTCAGCTGAAGGCATATGTACGGAATAAGCATGAGCACACCGACGATGGCAACAAGGCTTGCTAAAAGCTTACTGTCAAAACGTTCCCGTGCGTAATCTGCGAGTGTTGTTAATTTGTGAATTTTCGCAACTTTCCAAAGTTTCGGCAGGAAGAAGTAGGCGATAAAGTAGGCCAAGACAGAATAAGGAATGGCGAAAAATGCAACACTTCCGCCTGTAAAAGCAGTACTGGTTAACCCTAAGAAAGTATAGGCCGTATAGAGGTCGGCGCCTACTAAAAACCAGACGAGAAGACCGCCGAAGCGTCTGCCGCCGACAGACCATTCTTCCACCGAAGTGCGTGAGGATTTGTCTCTTCCGGCGAGAAACCCGATACAGACAACGGTTAAAACGATAATAGCTGTAATGAGAAGTGCAGTCAGATTCCCTTGCATTATTCAAGTCCTCCATCTTTTTTTTGCATCTGGTAAATGCCAAACGAGCATAACGGCGTAATGATAATCCACAGCAGCAGCCAAAAGTGGAAAAACGGAAGGCCGAAAATAATCGGTTCAATTCGATTCACAAGCGGCAATAGCGCAAGCTGAACGAATGGCAAAAGAATGAGAATAACAATAAGTGCTTTTTTAACCATTTACTTTCCTCCTGAATCATGATAATGCTCACTATAATAGCAGTTGTAAGAAAAGATCACAAGATAATTATTAGAAAAAAATGATTTTTTCAATTATTTAATCAAAACACATGGTTTGCATCCTCTTTAATAAAGGTTTAAAATAATAAATATCTTGAAATCGAGATAAATAGGAGTGGGAAAATGAAAACAGAAGGATTGCACCATGTCACAGCATTTGCCAGAGATCCGCAAGAAAACTTGCGATTTTATACAGAAGTGCTCGGGCTGCGGCTTGTTAAAAAAACAGTAAACTTTGATGATCCCGGAACGTATCATTTTTACTTCGGGAATCAAAATGGAGATCCCGGTACAATTATGACCTTTTTTCCGTTCCAAGGAAGCGGACAGGGAACGGTAGGCAAAGGCCAAGCGGGCCGGGTGTACTTTTCAGTTCCTAAGGGCTCCCTGACTTTTTGGAAGGAACGTCTTGAGAAAAACGGGTTGAACTTAGAGGAGAAAACGTTATTCGGTGAAAAGGGTCTTATTTTTGATGATACGGAAGACCTTCCGCTAGCGATTATGGAGGATGCGAAAAGCGGGAAAAGCGAGTGGACGCCTGACGGCATTTCACAATATGAAGCGATTACGGGAATGAAAGGCGTGCTGCTGTATTCCTATGACCCGCAGGCGACCATTCAATTGTTAACGGAAAGCTTTGGATACACCAAAGCGGCGGAAGAAGGCCAGATTGTCAGATTGACATCCTCAGCGACCATTGGTGGCGTCATTGACGTGCATCTACACCCTGAAAAAAGAGGGGTAGGAGGTTATGGCACGGTACACCATGTAGCGTTTCGGACAACAAAAGAGGAACAGGCTAATTGGCTGCCGATTATTGCGGAAAACCATCTTCCTTCGTCAGAAATCCTTGACAGAGAATACTTTACATCCATTTATTTCAGGGAAAAAGGCGGTATCTTATTTGAAATCGCCACAGATGAACCTGGCTTTATGACAGATGAAACGTTTGATGAGCTGGGAACCTCATTAAAACTGCCTGAATGGCTGGAGAAACATAGACAACAAATTACAGACATTTTGCCTGAACTTTAGAAAGGGGATTTTACAATGAAGTATATTTATGAAAAAGGGACATCTGACAATGTGCTTTTGCTGTTACATGGCACTGGCGGAAATGAACACGATCTGCTTTCATTAGGACGGTTTATAGACCCTCATGCCCATTTGCTTGGTGTTAGAGGATCGGTGCTTGAAAATGGAATGCCGCGATTTTTCAAACGCCTGAGTGAAGGTGTCTTTGATGAAAAGGATCTCGTGGAGCGCACAAGGGAATTGAAAAATTTTATCGATGAGGCTGCAGAAACGCATCAATTTGACCGCGGCCGAGTGATTGCGGTCGGTTATTCAAACGGCGCAAATATTGCGGCAAGCCTTCTTTTCCATTATAAAGATGTTTTAAAAGGGGCTATTCTGCATCATCCGATGGTTCCGATTCGCGGTATCAAGCTACCTGATATGACTGGACTCCCTGTTTTTATCGGTGCCGGGAAATACGACCCTCTCTGCACGAAGGAAGAATCAGAAGAGCTTCACCGCTATTTACGTGACAGCGGGGCATCAGCCTCCGTTTACTGGCAGGATGGGGGCCATCAGCTGACTCAGCATGAAGCTGAACAGGCTCGTGAATGGTACAAAGATGCGATTGTTTAAAAAAACCTTAGTCCGTAATTCGGACTAAGGTTTTTTCATATCCTTACAGCCAAGTTGACACTTTTGAAAGCGGTAAGCGATTGCTTTGATGAGCAGGTTTCACTGCTTTTCCGATTGAAATAAGCATAACCGGTACATAGCGCTCACTGATATCAAATTGCTTTTGGAACTGCTCTTTGTTAAATCCGCCGATTGCGCAAGTGTCATAACCTTTTGCTTTTGCGGCAATCATAAGCTGCATAGCTGCTAAAGAAGCATTTAAGAAAGCGGAATCACGTGCGAATTGCTCGCTTTGGTAGGCACCGTTGATTTGGCCGAGCAATGTTTGTTTGATTTCATCTGTAATATAGCCTTGGCTTGCTAATTCAGCGTAAACTTCTTCACCGTTTTCATTTGCTTTTAAATCGCCTAAAATGGCAACAACAGCAGAAGACTCAACGATTTGTTTTTGATTATACGCTATAGGAAGAAGCGTTGCTTTTGATTCATCGCTGTGAAATACAGTGAAATGCCAATGCTGAAGGTTCCAAGCTGAAGGCGCTTTAACGGCAAGGTCCAATAGCTCGGTAAGCTCCTCTGTAGAGATCGGGGCATTTGTATCATATTCCTTTACAGATGCACGTGCTTTCAAAACATCCAGAGTATTCGTCATAGTGTTTCCTCCTTCGGATAAACGTGGTATGATAATAGAAAAGTTAGAAGCTTACTAAATGTAACTTGAAAGATTATTGTAATGGATCATTGAATACATGTCAATCAATAGATGAAGGGATGAGGACTTGTGGGAAATACAATGTGCCCTAAAATGGAATCCGCTTTCTCATTGTTGGGAAAACGATGGAACGGTCTGATCATCCATGTGCTTATGGATGGGCCGAAACGGTTTAAAGAGATAACGGAAACAATTCCGATGATCAGCCAAAAAATGCTCGCAGAGCGCCTTAAGGAGCTTGAACAAAACGAGATCGTCGAACGGCAGGTTCTCCCTGAAACGCCGGTCAAAGTCATCTACACGCTGACTGAAAAAGGAACAGCGCTTCAAGCTGTATTCCAAGAGATGCAGGCATGGGCCGACCAATTTTGCGAGCCCGGTGACACAGTGTGCGAAGAAGAGAAATAAGGAAAGGGCTCGGGGAACGAGCCTTTGTTTCAATGATAAAGTCATGTAAGGGGTGGTTCATACCGTTTACATGACTTTTTATATTTGTCAGAATGAATTCTGAAATTTTATATTTAAACCCGGTCAGCTTCCATTGGAATTACATTGGCATCGAAACTGGATGTAAAAAAGGAGATCTAGGCTCTATCCACCAAATTTGGATCACTCCGTTATACCTCGTCTTGCTGGCTGTTTTCGTTCTGATGATTTCCGCTTTTGTCAAAAAGAAATGAGAGAATAAAAGAGAGAGCCTCTGCTGAAGCTCTCTCTTTTACTATGTTTCATTATTTTATAGTTTTCCATTCAAAAATTGCGCCTCACCGAGTCCGAAACTCCAGTCTGCGTCACCATTCTCGGTAATGGAAACCATTAGGTCTTCTGGGGAAATACCGCATTCTGCTTCTAGCTTTTCAGCCAGCAGGGCATACAATTTTTCCTTTTGGCTTTCTGTTCTTGTTTTGCTTGTCATACTGATGATGACTAGATCTTTGCTTCTTTGAAACCCTAATCCTGTATCCTGGATAATAAGCTCATTTTCAGGATGCTGATGGACAATTTGATAACGGTCTCTTTCCGGAACACCAAACGCTTCGACCATTGCTTGGTGGGCTGTATCTAATAATAATTGCAGTGATTTTTCGTCACGGCCTTCAATTAAATCAAAACGTAATAATGGCATGTGAATTCCTCCTCTTGTGAAGTTGTAATCCGTTTGTTTTCACATTGTGATTTGCTTTCAGACAATAAATAGATTTAGATTGGCTGCTTACTTGATAAAAAACATAACACATAACCAAAAGTTAATCAACATATAACTAAAAATATTTAGACAGGCGATAGGTAATCGAGAAAAACTCATAAAACAATTGACAGTCCTAGATTAGGAGATTAGTATGAATATACTAGTTAACCAAAATATTACAATTATATAACCAAGACGTTTTTTTAGTTGTTGGCGAAAGCGTTTTCTTTTTAAAGTGCCGAAACATTGTCATGATATTCATTTTAAAACACATTTGGTGGAGGGGTACCATGCCGATTTTAATTGTTGCTGTCGGAGTGCTGATTCTGTTATTTCTCATTATTAAAGTAAAATGAAATACCTTTGTCTCACTTATTGTTGTTTCTTTTTTAGTAGCCATCGGACTTGGGATGGATATCAATAAAATTGTTCTTTCAATTGAAGCGGGAATCGGCGGGCAGCTGGGGCATTTAGCTTTAGTGTTTGGACTTGGCGCGATGCTCGGGAGGCTTGTCTCAGACGCTGGGGGCGGCTATCGGATTGCCATTACGCTGATTGACAAATTCGGGAGGAAACGAATACAGGCGGCGGTGGTTATTGCCTCGTTTATCATCGGCATTGCCTTGTTTTTTGAAGTCGGTCTTGTACTGTTGATTCCGATTGTGTATGCAATTGCAAAAGAATTAAAAATGCCTTTTCTCTATCTGGGAATCCCGATGGCAGCCGCCTTAAATGTTACCCACGGATTTTTGCCTCCGCACCCTGCGCCAACTGCCATCTCAGTTGCATACGGCGCCCATATTGGCCAGGTGCTGCTTTTGGGAATCATCATCGCTGTTCCGACGACTGTCATCGCCGGGCCTTTATTCAATAAATTTGCGATGAAGCGATTTCCCGGTGCGTATCAAAAACGCGGAAACTTATCAGCATTAGGGCCGCGGAAAGAATTTCAGCTGGATGAAACACCAGGCTTTTTAATCAGTGTTGCCACTTCTTTATTTCCGGTTATCTTTATGGCGATTGCGACTGTTTTTTCTTTATTATTGAAAGAACATTCAAAAGAAAAAGATATCATAGAATTTATCGGTACACCGGGAACGGCAATGCTTATTTCGCTTATACTTGCGCTCTATACGATGGGATATGCGCGTAAAATATCTATGAAGGAGATCAGCAAATCATTATCGGAATCAATTTCACAAATCGCGATGATGCTGCTCATCATAGGTGGGGGAGGGGCGTTTAAACAGGTGCTGATTGACGGCGGGGTCGGTGATTATGTTGCTGATCTTTTCAGTCAAACAAATATGTCGCCGCTGCTCGTTGCATGGATCATTGCTGCGGTTCTGCGCCTGTGTTTGGGCTCTGCTACCGTGGCTGCGCTTACCACTGCGGGAATGGCAGCTCCGCTTATGCAGGCGGGCAGTGTAAACCCGGCATTAATGGTACTGGCAACCGGAGCGGGAAGTGTCATCGCTTGTCATGTAAATGATGCAGGATTTTGGATGGTAAAGGAATTTTTCGGCTTGAGCATGAAAGAAACATTTCAAACTTGGACGCTGCTTACAACAGTTCTCTCAGTAACCGGGCTCGGCTGTGTGTTATTGGCAGGGCTTGTGATGTAACACCCATAGATTCAGTTCATAGCCCAATCGTTTTTCTTCCTTGTTGAATACCTTATGTATAGGCAGTCATAAAGGAGGAAAAATCATGTACCCTCACCATTCGTATTATCGCGGGAACCCAGATCCAGTCGGATACCCGGCGCGTAATCCTTTCTTGTTTGGAGCTCCTTTAGTTGGTGGTTTATTAGGTGGTTTTCTCGGGAGTGCGCTGTTTAACTATCCTCGTCCCTATGCTTATCCGCCTGGTCCTTACGGATACGGAGGCGCACCGTACGGTTTTGGTGCCGGCGCGCCATACGGGGGTTACCCCGGCTTCTATTAATAAAAACGGCCTGCATCGGTGCAGGCCGTTTTTTATCGGATGATTTCTACCTCGGACATATTGTAGTCTTGCTGCTTCTGAAACATGACTTCCAGAAGGCCATCCTTATAGACGGCTTTTGTTCCTTTGCGTTTGACTAAACAAGGAAGGTTTACTTTTTTTGGATGCTCTGAACTAGGAAAGTTTTCTAACAATAATTCGTGAGATGTGTGTTTGATTCTCACCTGTTCCAGTAGGCCTTCGCTGATTGGCACCTTTACAAACACATGGTCTGCTGTTTCGAATATATCAATATCAGGTTTGGCATCCGGTTTGGCGGGCTGTTCTTTTTTTGGGAGGGGATCGCGGAAAGGAAATTGAGCTGCATAATCACTGCCGAACACACTTTCCATCACACGATTTACATATGTTTCAACTTCTTTTGGATCTGCTTTTTTTAATGCTTCCTTGGAAAATTGATTGTGGAAAGGAAAGTACTTGTTCCATTCAAACATCGTCGTCACACCCTTTCTTCATGGACAAAATAGTATATGCCCGGCAGATCTTTCACGTGATATAATATAAGATGCTCTAAAGAAAGGCAGGGATTTACATGCAATATTCAGAAACAAAAAAAGGCGTTCTTTATACAGCCGTTTCCTTTATCATGTGGGGGCTGTTTCCGCTCTATTGGAAGCTTCTCGAACAGCTGCCAGCTCTTGATATTTTGGCTCACCGTATTATATGGTCTTTTGTTTTTATGTGTATCGTGCTTTTTTTCTTGCGGCAATGGAAAACAGGGTGGCAGGAGCTGCGCTCTTTGAAAAAAAACGGAGGCATCCTTTCTTTATTTCTCGCTTCTATCCTGATTTCGATTAACTGGTTTGTATACATATGGGCTGTCAACCATGGGTTTTTGCTTGAGGCTAGTCTTGGCTATTACATTAACCCGCTTGTGTCAGTGCTCCTTGGAATTTTATTTTTAAAGGAAAAACTGAATCGCCTGCAACTGGTGGCGGTTTCGATTGCTGCGGCCGGCGTCATCATCTCAGCGTTCCAGTACGGCTCCATTCCGTATGTTGCGCTTCTGCTCGCATTCAGCTTCGGTCTGTACGGGTTAAGCAAAAAAAGAACAAGTCTGCCGAGCGCCATCGGTTTAACGCTGGAAACATTCATGATTATGCCGATTGCATTGGGGTATTTGCTGCTAAGCGGCCATGTTCAGCCAGCTGGTGCAGAAAGCGGGGGCACGTGGATGCTTCTCTTTTTTGCTGGTGTGTTTACTGCTTTGCCGCTATTATTGTTTGCGGAAGGGGCGAAACGGCTGCCGCTGTATCAAGTCGGAATCTTGCAATATATTGCACCGACCATTACCTTGCTGATCGGGCTGTTTGTTTACCATGAGCCATTTTCAAGCTCGAAGGCTTTTACATTCAGCTGTATATGGGCTGCGCTGCTGTTGTTTACGTTTTCACAAGTAAAGTGGAAACGGGCGTCAAAAAGCCATTGAGGCCTTTGGCTTTTCAGCTGAAGCATATATTATGTATAATCATTTCATGTATGTAAGACATAAAGGAGCAAGACGATGGACAATGATAAAGAGATAGTGAAAGCCTACGCTTCACTTTGGAACAACAGATCTCTCACTAGTGATGACGCAGAAGCGGTAGCAGAGGCGATTGATCTTGAGCTCTTGGATAAACGAACACATCCGAGACTCCGGAAACCGATGCTGGAAAAATATTTTGCCGCGATTCAGCGCATTGTGAATTCACAGCTCGAACCGGCTGTGAAATATCAGCTGGTCAAATTACATACAGAACGTGCAGAGCATTTAAAAGAAGAAAGAGGGGAGCAATCATGAAAGCAATCATAAAGGAAGATGTGCAAGCATCTTTAGAACGATATGCGGACCGCCCTGTATATATCCATTTGGAAACCACAACCGGTTCTTATTCAGCGCACTTAAATGAAAAAAACATGACGGTTGTTGCATATATCCGCAATGCAAAAGTCACCTATCATCAGGCAAAAATCAAAGGAAGCGGACCTTACCGTGTTGGCTTAAAAACAGAAGAAGGCTGGATTTATGCTGAAGGCTTGACTGAATACACGATAGATGAAGATAACCGTTTATTAATGGCGGGACACCTGCCGGGCGGTAAACTGGCTATTTCTCTACAAATCAGTGAAAAACCGTTCACAGTTTAAAGAAAAGGGTGAAAAATAATGAAAGAACACGTACTTGTAATCCTGCCTCACCCTGATGACGAATCATACGGAGTGGCAGGCCTGATCGCCTTAAACAGAAAAAAAGACATACCCGTTACGTACGCCTGTGCCACTTTAGGTGAAATGGGCAGAAATATGGGCGATCCATTTTTCGCAAATCGGGAAACATTGCCGCTGCTAAGAAAACAAGAGCTCATTAACGCTTGCAAAGAAATGGATATCAATGATCTTCGGATGCTGGGGCTCCGTGACAAAACGCTCGAATTTGAAGACGATGAGTATTTAGCTGATATCATGGAAGAGATCATAGATGATGTAAAACCAAGTTTAATTGTCACATTTTATCCTGGACACGGTGTGCACCCCGACCATGATGCATGCGGGGAAGCGGTTATTCGTGCATTGTACCGCAAAAAGAAAGAAGACCGTCCGCGCACGCTCTGCATGGCTATTACACGCAACAGAGAAGAGGTTCTTGGCGAAGCTGATGTCGTACTCGATATCAAAGAAGTAGCTGATATTAAGATGAATGCGTTAAGAGCTCACCGCACTCAAACAGAAGGCATGCTCAGAGAGCTTGAAGAAAAATTGAAAAACAATGAACCTGTTATGGCAACATGGTTTGAAGAAGAAGTATATTGGACGTATCAATGGAATGATTAATCAAAAAGGTATAAGGCCTTAAGCCTTATACCTTTTTTAATTTTAAGTCAGATGCAATCGCCGAAGCGAGGGTGGATCTCAAGGAAATATCTTCGAAAGACAAGCCTAGCTGAACCGCGGTTTGCGCGATTTCCGGGCGGATTCCCGACAATGTGGATGAAACGCCGATTAAACGGAGCGCTTCAATCAGACTGAACAGCTGGTGGGCAACCATTGTATCAATAACAGCTACTCCTGACAAATCAATATACAGCTGTGTCACCTTTTTCTCCGCACATTGATGCAGGGTGTTTTCCATAATAAGTTTGGCGCGTACTGTATCAATATCTCCGATTAAAGGCAACAGTCCGACGCTGTGAAACAGCACAATAACCGGTGCGCTTAATTCAGTAATCATATCTTTTTGAGCCTGAAGCTGAAGGCTTGTGTTTTTGTACATTTCTTCTATAAAAATATGAATCACAAGATCGAACGCTTTTATAAGGGAGTGATACAAATCTTCGGCTTCTTCGCCTTTCACAGTGTCCTGATTGTGATGGACAAATTCTTTCAAATAGGAAACATATAAATCTCTCACTCTAACAAACTCCCGGATAATATAGTGGATAGGAGTCTTTAAATGCTCTTGATCCTGTGTCACTTCAAAAGCCCATTCTTTCAGTATAGGCAGGTATACCTCCTCATCATCTATAAAAATACGGTTTATCTTATAGTTGAAGGCGAGATTCTGGCTCTTTAAATTGTGAATGACAGCAGTGTCTGTTGATGCATAAATGGAATTCGGATCAGTCTCCTCGATTGTTTCGTACCATGTTGAACTGATCGTCTCCGCATGCTGAGAAAGATATTCGTATAATTTCTTATTTTTTGCCATGATTGATCACCTCTTTTAAATGTATTGTTTTTGCGAATAACGTTTTTGCAGTTTAGCCAGCCTGAAAAACAGTCCAACTGCTCCTGCGGCGAGTCCTGTAATTAATCCGATCCAATAGCCAAACGCGCCGAGGCTTGTAAACGTACCGACCGCATAACCGACCGGAAGGCCAATGACCCAATAAGAGACAAATGCGGCCGCAAGCGTATAGTTCACATCTTTGTACCCTCGGAGCGCTCCCTGGATCGGTGCTGCAACAGCATCAGAAAGCTGAAAAAACAGGGCATAAATTAAAAAGTGCTGTGTCAGCAGGAGCACATCGGGGTCAGAAGTGTACATGCCGGCAATTTGCTCTCTGAATAAAAGGATACAGGCTGCTGTCAACAAAGAAAAACCGATCGCCATCATGATGCCGATCAAGCTATATGAGCGCGCATCCTTAAAACGGGCTGCACCGGCTTCAAAACCGACAACAATTGTTAATGCCATGGACACGCTGAGCGGCAGCATATATAAAAGTGAAGCAAAGTTCATGGCTGCCTGGTGGGACGCGATAGTCACTGTATTAAAATGGCTCATCAGAAGCGTGACAGCTGCGAAAATGCTCGTTTCAAAAAACACGGCGAACCCAATAGGCAGCCCGATTTTGAGCATATTTTTGCATGCTTTCCAAGAGAATTTATACATTGTAAGGAAAATCCCGTATTCGGAAAACGGTGCGGATTTATGAATAATGAAAAAACTGATGATGCAGATACACCAATATGTAAGCGCGGACGCTAGCCCGGCGCCGACGCCGCCAAGTGCCGGCATTCCGAATTTCCCGAAAATGAATACGTAATTCAATACAAAATTGATCGGAAGAGAACTGAGTGTAATCATCATTGTGACTCTCGTTTTCCCTAATGAATCAATGAATGATCTCAAAACAGTGTAAACAAATAAAGGGAAAATTCCGAGCGATAAAAAGCCTAAAAAGTGTTTGGCAATCTGATGGACATGAGTTTCAAGATTTAATCGGCCAAGAATAAGGTCAACTACAGCATATCCAATCGCTAAAACGGCGATGCTAAGAAGCGCGGCCACGTATACAGCTTGTAAAACAGTAAAGGGAATTTGCTGTTTTTTTTCAGCGCCTAAAAACTGGGCGACAATCGGGGTGACTGCCATTAATATACCTGCAAGTCCTGTATAAACAGGTGTCCAAAGGCTTGAGCCAATAGCGACACCAGCTAAATCAGCGGGGCTGACTTTCCCTGACATCACCGTATCTAAAAAGGTCATAAGAGAAAGCCCCGCCTGGGTAATTAATATCGGAATTAAAATGTGCAAAAGCTGTTTGATCTTTTGACGGGCGTTTCGAGTTTCTTTCATACATTGATCTCCGTTTCTTTTTCATAACGAGAGAAATTATAACATTTTATGTATAAAAAGCAATGAACGCCGGACCTATTCTTTTTTTGTCGGTTTCGTTTTTCTAAACATTTGGGCATAAATAAAAGAAAGCGAAATCACGCCTAAAAAGGTGCAAACATACTGAATGATTCTTTCGATTTCCATTCTTTACATCCCTCCTTTACCAATAGAATGTGCATCAATAAGATTAGCATGCGTGAAAAGTTGGAAATTTGAAAAGGAGATGAGGTCTATGCGTTATGAACAGATATCAGAAAATGCATTTAAGGGAAAAATACAAGTGTATTTAGAGCAAATATTAGGTGATGCGTCGCTAATCTTGAAAACGCTACACGAAAAAGACCAGTGCCTTCTTTGTGAATTAGATGAATTGGGCCACATTTTTCAGGACATGCAGGGCATCGCATCATCCTTTTATTTGCAAACATACATTGAGCAATTTACACCGGCATTTATCGAACTGGCCAAGGCGATTAAAGCCCTATCGGAGCATAAGCATGGTGCTTTAATTGTGATTGAAAGAGCGGACCCTGTTGAGCATTTTATTCAAAAAGGAACCTCCCTGCATGCGGAGATCAGCGCATCATTAATTGAAAGCATCTTTTTCCCCGGAAATCCTCTACATGACGGCGCTTTATTGGTGAGGGAAAATAAACTTGTCTCAGCAGCCAATGTCCTCCCGCTGACAACAAAGGAAGTGGATGTCCATTTGGGAACAAGGCATCGCGCGGCTCTTGGTATGTCGGGGTATACGGATGCGCTTGTGCTCGTTGTTTCAGAGGAGACAGGGAAGATGTCGTTTGCCAAAGATGGTGTATTATATCCGTTAATTTCGCCAAGAACGTAAAAATAAATAAAAGGGCCTGATTAGGAATCCTATCATGAGACAAAATGACTGAATTCGGGTCTTTTTTAAAGCATTCACTTTAAGCTGAATGCTTTTTGTCTTGAAAGCAGGAAATATAAACCGGTAGAAAAGTTACATTACGTTAATATTAATTAAGTTAAATACTTTACCTGATTTTGTATTTGTAGTACCGTATAAAATATTACATAAATTTTAAAGGAAGGGTGCTGCCGCATGGCTAATGTATTAATGATCGGTTTTCCCGGTGAAGGGCATATTAATCCGTCTATCGGTGTAATGAAGGAGCTGAAATCACGGGGAGAACATATTACTTACTACGCAGTGAAGGAATACAAAGAAAAAATTGCAGCTCTTGATATTGGGTTTCGTGAGTATCATGATTTTCGAGAAGACTACTTCGGAAAAAACGCAACAGGAGATGAAGAAAGAGATTTCACAGAAATGATCTGCGCCTTTTTGAAAGGCTGTAAGGATATTGCGACTCATATATATGATGAAGTCAAACATGAATCGTATGATTATGTCATATATGATCACCATTTACTGGCCGGTAAAATCATTGCCAACTTGCTGAAGCTGCCGAGATTTTCATTGTGTACTACCTTTGCAATGAATGAGGAATTTCTAAAGGAAATGATGGGTTCTTACATGAAAGGGTCAATTGAAGAATCGCCTCATTATGAATCATACCAGCAGCTTGTAGAAACATTAAATGCTGATTTTCAAACAGAGATCAAGAAGCCTTTTGACGTTTTTTCTTCAGATGGGGACTTGACAATTGTCTTCACATCAAGGGAATTTCAGCCAATGGCTGAGCAATTCGGCGATCGATATGTATTTGTCGGCCCTTCCATTACAGAAAGAGCCGGGAACAATGATTTCCCATTTGATCAGATTGACAATGAAAACGTGCTGTTTATTTCAATGGGGACCATTTTTAACAATCAAAAACAGTTTTTTAATCAATGTCTCGAGGTATGTAAAGACTTTGATGGTAAAGTTGTGCTTTCCATAGGCAAACATATTAAAGCAAATGAGTTAAACGACATTCCGGAGAATTTCATTGTACGCCCGTATGTCCCTCAGCTTGAGATCCTGAAAAGAGCCAGTTTATTTGTAACACACGGGGGAATGAACAGCACAAGTGAAGGTTTGTATTTTGAAACCCCGCTGGTAGTCATTCCGATGGGAGCTGACCAATTTGCTGTAGGAAATCAAGTGGAAAAAATAGGCGCAGGAAAAGTGCTGAAAAAAGAACAATTATCTGAAAGCCTTCTGAAAGAAACGATTCAAGAAGTGATGAACAATCCTGTGTATGCTAAAAAGGCGAAAGACATTGGACAATCATTGAAAGCGGCAGGCGGCTCTAAAAAAGCGGCCGACAGCATTCTAGAAGTTGTGAAACTCAAAACTCAATCAGCCAACGCATAATATAAATGCCTGTTCTTATCAAAAGAACAGGCATTTTGGCATTTTCGTAAGAAAGCAGAGGAAGGGATTTGACACATCGATAGAGAATTGATTAGAAAAACAGACAAGAAAGGAGGAAAATCTGCTCCATTCATCAATAGAAAACCATCATTTTTACCCCCGCTTAATTAGTTCCTTAGACTTTCGAAAAACATATGCAGCTTATGTAAAATGTTAGGTGTTTATTTGAAGATTTAAAGGTCGAAAGATGCTGAAATCGCAGCCAAATGTTTGAAAAGGATGTAACTTGCTGAAAAAGTGACGATAAAACTGATGTGTGCCATTTTTGGAAACAAAATACTAACTGTTTTTGTGCTATAAACAGTTTAGGAGGTTGAATGAATGAAAAAAAAGATTGTAGCCGGCTTGGCTGTTTCCGCAGTTGTCGGGTCATCGATGGCCGCAGCCCCCGTGGAAGCAAAAACGATAAAAGTAAAAAGCGGTGACTCTCTTTGGAAGCTTTCCCGTCAATATGATACGACAATATCAGCTTTGAAATCCGAAAACAAATTGAAATCAACAGTGCTTTATGTCGGACAAAGCCTTAAAATTCCTGAAAGCAGCAAAAAAAACACGACATCCTCATCAAGCTCAAGCAAAACATCAACATACACAGTTGCATATGGTGATTCGCTATGGATGATTGCTAAAAATCATAAAATGAGTGTTTCTGAGCTTAAAAGCTTAAACAGCCTGACCAGCGACCTGATTCGTCCCGGGCAAAAGCTTAAGATCAAAGGGACAAGCAGTTCAAGCGGCTCAAACGGATCGAAGAAAAACAGCGGTTCCAATTCTTCAGGCTCTTCGAAAAGTACATATACGGTTAAGCTTGGTGACTCACTGTGGAAAATCGCAAACAGCTTAAATATGACTGTAGCTGAATTGAAAACCTTAAATGGCTTAACATCAGATACCCTTTACCCTAAGCAGGTACTCAAAATAAAAGGGAACAGTTCACCTAAGAGCGGAAACAGCGGTTCCAAGAAGCCGTCAAACTCCAATTCCTCAAAAACAACTACATATAGGGTAAAAGCAGGCGATTCGCTGTGGAAAATCGCGAATCAGCTCGGAGTCACTGTGCAAAGTATCCGCGATAAAAACAATTTGTCATCTGATGTCTTGCAAATTGGACAGGTTCTGACCATCTCGGGAACAACAAAGTCTAACAATTCAAATCAAACAAAGCCAAAAGACAACTCAGGATCAAACATTCAAATAGGTTCGAAGATTGACAGAATGATAACAGAAGCGAAAAAATATGTCGGGGTGCCATACCGCTGGGGTGGAAACACGCCTGCAGGTTTTGATTGCAGCGGCTTCATTTATTACCTCATTAATAATGTATCATCGATATCGAGATTGAGTACGGCAGGATATTGGAATGTCATGCAAAAAGTCAGCCAGCCGTCAGTCGGAGACTTTGTCTTCTTTACCACATATAAATCTGGCCCGTCTCACATGGGGATTTATCTAGGCGGCGGAGACTTTATTCATGCAAGCTCATCAGGCGTCGACATTTCCAATCTCAGCAATTCATATTGGAAACAGCGCTACTTGGGCGCAAGAAGCTATTTTTAAAAATGAGTATGACAAAAAGCCTTTTTATAGGCTTTTTTGTTTATATCAGAAAATGATTGACCACACTGTTAGAAAAAACAAGGGGGAGACAGTATGTACCGTCTCTTGCTGTTGATGATGGTGACGGCACTGGGAGTTGCGGGATGCGGACAAAAAAAACCTCATGACCCTCCTAAGCGGGTACCGGAAAAAGAAGTGATTGAAACGTCAGCGTTTGGTCATCATGTCCAGCTGGTTAATCGTGAAGGCAAAGCAGTCGGTTTTATAGAAATCAAAGAATCAGAAGACGAAGGACTCGACATTCATATTTCCGCAAACAGCCTGCGCCCCGGCGCTTCTCTCGGTTTTCATATCCATGAGAAAGGTTCATGTGTCAGGCCGGATTTTGAATCAGCGGGAGGCCACTTTAATCCGCTGAACAAAGAACACGGCTTCAATAATCCGATGGGACATCATGCCGGAGATCTGCCGAACCTTGAAGTCGGTGCTGATGGAAAAGTAGATGTCATTATGAATGCGCCGGACACCTCACTGAAAAAAGGAAGTAAACTAAATTTTCTCGACCAGGACGGAAGTGCGTTTATTATTCATGAGCATGCCGACGATTATTTGACAAATCCAAGCGGCAATTCAGGTGCGCGTATCGTCTGCGGAGCCCTTTCCGGCAATAACGAGAAGCAGTAATATCATCCAAGCCCTTTTGTATTGAGCATACAGGGGCTTTTTTAGTATACTCGTTAATGGAATACGAATAGGAAAGGGAACCTGTCTATGACAACTCAATTACAGCACTTAACATTGCCGGAAGATATACAACAAAAGCTATTATCATATAAAGATCAGCCGATTTCCCCAGAGTTTCAGTCGCTCATCGGGACATCAGGCTATGAGGCGGACGATGAAGCGATTTTATTCGACGCCATTATCGCATTAGCCATGGGAAAAAATGTCCTGCTGAAAGGGCCTACAGGCTCAGGAAAAACAAAGCTGGCAGAAACATTGTCCAGCTATTTTCATAAACCGATGCACAGTGTCAACTGTTCAGTTGACTTGGACGCAGAAGCCTTGGTCGGCTACAAAACGATTGAAAATCAATCTGGCCAGGCGACGATCGAGTTTGTTTCAGGGCCTGTCACAAAAGCCATGAAAGAAGGCCATTTTCTTTATATAGATGAAATCAATATGGCAAAGCCGGAAACACTGCCCATTTTAAACGGCGTATTAGATTACAGAAAAATGATGACAAATCCGTTTACAGGCGAGGTCATTCGGGCTAAAGAAGGCTTCGGAGTCATTGCAGCCATCAATGAAGGCTATGTCGGTACTGTTCCGCTGAATGAAGCATTGAAAAACCGTTTTGTCATCATTGATGTGCCTTATATTAAAGGCGAGCTGCTGAAACAAGTTCTCATGTCTCAGTCAGCCCTGCAAGATGAGAAATTGATTGACCGGTTTATCACGCTTTCCTCTGACCTGATCGTTCAGGCCAATAACGGACAGGTGTCTGAAGAAGCGGCATCCATTAGAGCGTTAATTGATACATGTGATTTAGCCGCTTATATTCCGCCGCGTCGTGCCATTGAGCGGGGAATTGTAGAGAAGCTTGATGATGACCGGGAAAAGGCGGCCGTTCGAAATATCGCAGAAACTCTGTTTGAATGAGGGAGCTGCGATGAAATTTATCAAATTTAACGACAGCACAATAGATTCGTTTTTATTTATGATGCTCACTGATTTGGCCAAAACACTCACCAAGAGTGAAGCGGTAGAAGTGGAATATGGCGTTCAGTCCTATTACAATCCATTTGAAAAGAAAATCTATATGAGCCACTTTTGGAAAGACAGGGCAGCGGAGGACATGGAAGCGGGTCTGAAAAGCGACGTCTACCTGCGTTCGGTCGGAACGAGATATAGCTCGCTGCACGAGTTTGCAAACTTTTTGAATGATATCCATCAGCATCTTACGTTCAAAAGCTTTGCCAAGCAGCTGTTTATGCTGCTTGAGGACATCAGGATTGAGGAATGTATCAAACACGAGCGCCCCGGTACGAAACATGTATTTGCGAAGCGAAAAGACATGTACAGAAAACATTTCTCCACCCAGCTGACTTTAAATTTAGAGCGAAGCATTTTTACGGATGCCCTCTTTTGCGCGATCTATGTCAAGCTAACAACGGAATCGCCGCTCGAGACCCTTCCGTCTATGCGTGAAGATATCGATCTGATGCGCCCGTTTATTGAGCAGCAGCTCCTGCGCGTGTATGAAGCAGATTCGACACGGCAGGTTCTTAAAATTGTTGAAGACCTTATGGACGGACTTGAAGAGGTGCTTGATAAAGACATGTTGAACACCTACTTCTTTTTGCCTGAGCTTGACTACGCAAAAGCTGCAGAACAACCGTTATTTGAAGAAGAGAAAAAAGCGCCGAAGCTGAGTGATGACATCACGCTTCCAAAAAAATCAGACGGTGATGAGGATATCCATGAAGAAGAAATGCCGACATGGCACAGGGAAACAGAAGCACCGTCTAAAAGCTTCCTTCAATTTGATATTGAACACGGAGCAAAATCAGATTTAGGAAAAGACGCTTCAAGGGAAGGCGACGATGGAGATCAAGCCCTTGGCTCTGTCCAAGGATCAGCCAGACAAACAAAACGGAAAGACTATTCCAAGCTGGAAGCGATGGAGTCCCAAAAAGACCAGCCGAACGGTGCGGGTATGGCTGACGGCAAAGAAAATAAATACGCATTTCCGATTTATAAAGAACCGCAGCCGGCAACGAGTGAAGAAGTGCTTTCTTATAAACAGCAGGCAAAAACGATTGAATCGTATCAAAAGCGTTTAAAACAAATGATTCAAAAAACGCTGGAGCATAAAAAAACATTGCCTAGAACAGACCTTCATGCCGGACGGCTGAACAATAAGCTTCTTCGTTACTTCACTGAGCGAAATCCGCGTCTTTTCTACAAAAAACAAGAACCATCATCAGAAATTGACGCGGTTTTTACATTGCTGGTCGATTGTTCTGCCAGCATGTTCGACAAAATGGATGAAACAAAGCGGGGAATCGTGCTGTTTCACGAAGCGTTGAAATCGGTAGCGGTTCCGCATCAGATTGTCGGCTTTTGGGAGGACACAAACGATGCGACCGAAACAAGCCAGCCAAACTATTTCAATACGGTTATTCCCTTCCAATCATCATTAAGACAAGAGGCTGGACCGGCAATTATGCAGCTTGAGCCTGAGGAAGATAACCGTGACGGCTATGCGATCCGGCAGATGACGAAAAAAATGCTGCAGCGCAGCGAAGCACAAAAGTTCTTGATCGTTTTTTCAGATGGAGAGCCGGCCGCGTTTGGCTATGAACAAAACGGGATTGTTGATACAAGTGAAGCGGTTATTGAAGCCCGAAAGAGAGGAATAGAAGTGATAAATGTTTTTCTCTCCAACTCAGAAATAGAAGAATCGCAAATGAAGACCATTCAGGATATGTACGGAAAATTCAGTATATTTGTCCCGGATGTTGATCAGCTCCCGGATGTTCTGTATCCGCTGCTGAAAAAACTGCTCCATAAAAGCATAGGATAGTCCTTTATCCTATGCTTTTTGGCGTTTCTTTTTTCAAATGATTAAATTTTTTGTTTTTTATAAAGGTTTTTTACTATTTTGTGAACAATCAAGGTAGAATCAAATTGCAAACAGTGGTAAAATATCGTTGGAAGCGTTTTTATTACATAATTTTGGACACAGCGTTCGAAAGTTATTTTAAGATAGTGAATCATTCACTTGATTATCTAAGTTGGGGGTAATATTCAAATGTTTCAAAATAGTATGAAACAACGAATGAATTGGGAAGATTTTTACGGTCCGAACCTCGGCTATGCGCTGGAGCTTTACGATCAGTATACCCAGGATCCGAACAGCATTGATCCGGATCTAAAGGAAATGTTCGACGAGCTCGGTGCTCCGCCAAGCGATATAAAAGAGGCCTCGGGAACAAAAGAAAAGGGACGTGTTACAGCCGATCTGATACAAAAGATCGCATCCGCAGTCAGACTTGCAGAAGATATCCGAACCTATGGCCATTTAAACGCTTCCGTCAATCCGCTCAGAAAGGATGGGAAAAAGAGCGAACTCTTTCCACTATCCGATTACGGGCTAACTGAAGAAGAAATAAAAGCAATACCTGCGTCAGTGATTTGCAAAGACGCTCCTAAAAACATTACGAACGGTTTAGAAGCCATTCAGTATTTACGAAATACGTATAAAAGAACCATCTCATTTGAATTTGACCATGTGCATGACTTCAAAGAGCGCGAGTGGCTGACAAAGATGATTGAATCCGGCGAGCTGTTCCAGAAGAACTCATCTGAAAAGCTGTCGGCTGTTCTGGAAAGACTGACAGAAGTAGAGGGCTTCGAGCAGTTTTTGCACCGCACATTCGTTGGACAGAAGCGCTTTTCCATCGAGGGGCTGGACGCACTTGTTCCAGTGCTTGATGACATTATTGCACAATCTGTCAAATCTGGCACGACGAGTGTCAACATCGGGATGGCACACAGGGGGCGCCTGAATGTCTTGGCACACGTGCTCGGCAAACCGTATGAAATTATTTTCTCCGAATTCCAGCATGCGCCGAACAAAGATCTTGTCCCGTCTGAGGGATCAATCGGAATCAGCTACGGATGGACAGGGGATGTCAAATACCATCTGGGGGCGAATCGGGAGCTTCAAGACGCTGAAACAAAATCAGCGCGCATTACGTTAGCAAACAACCCGAGCCACTTGGAATTTATCAATCCGATTGTTGAAGGCAGCACGAGAGCGGCACAGGAAACGAGAACACAAAGCGGATACCCGGTGCAGGATGAAACAAAATCGCTTGCCATTTTAATTCATGGAGACGCTGCATTCCCTGGGGAAGGAATCGTCGCTGAAACATTGAATTTAAGTTCTTTAAAAGGGTATCAAGTAGGCGGTGCGATTCATATTATCGCCAATAACATGATCGGATTTACAACAGAAAGCGCTGAATCAAGATCGACAAACTATGCCAGTGACCTGGCGAAGGGCTATGAAATTCCGATTGTTCACGTAAATGCGGATGATCCTGAAGCCTGTCTTTCAGCTGTTAAGTTTGCGGTCGAATACAGAAAAACATTTAACAAGGACTTTCTGATTGACTTGATCGGGTACAGACGCTACGGACACAACGAAATGGATGAGCCGTCTACTACTCAGCCGATGCTGTATGAGGCTGTCAGAAAGCATCCGACCGTCAAACAAATTTTCGCTGAAAAGCTCGTAAATGAAGGCGTGCTTACCGAAGAAGTTGTTCAAAACATCGAAAAATCGGTAACGAAGCGCATTGAGGATGCTTATCAGAAAGTGCCGGCTAAAAAGGAACATACCGCCTGTGAAATTGAACTTCCAGAGCCTGTTTCAAACGGTTTCCCTGATGTGGACACATCCATTGATTTTGATGTGCTCCGTAAGCTGAATGGCGAATTAATCAACTGGCCGGAGTCATTTAACGTTTTCGGCAAGCTTAAGCGTATTTTAGAAAGACGCGCCAAGGCATTCGATGACGATAGAAAAGTGGAATGGTCTTTGGCTGAATCACTTGCGTTTGCTTCTATTTTGAAAGACGGAACACCGATTCGTTTAACTGGACAGGATTCCGAGCGCGGAACGTTTGCCCAAAGAAACCTTGTGCTTCATGACAGTGAGACGGGCGAAGAATTTGTGCCGCTGCATCACTTATCTGACTGTGACACATCTTTCGCTGTTCATAACAGCCCGCTGTCTGAAGGATCGGTTCTCGGCTTTGAATACGGCTATAACGTGCATTCACCGGAAACGCTTGTCATGTGGGAGGCGCAGTACGGAGATTTTGCCAACGCTGCTCAAGTGTATTTTGACCAATTCATTTCTGCCGGACGCGCCAAATGGGGCCAAAAATCCGGATTAGTCATGCTTCTTCCGCACGGTTACGAGGGACAGGGGCCCGAGCACTCAAGCGGAAGAATCGAGCGGTTCCTGCAGCTTGCCGCGGAAAACAACTGGACGGTTGCCAACCTGACAAGCGCTGCACAATATTTTCATATTTTAAGAAGACAGGCCAAAATGCTGCTTCGTGAAGAAATCAGGCCGCTCGTCATTATGACGCCGAAGAGCCTTCTTCGTAATCCGAATACGGTTTCGGAAGTGCAGGAGCTCAGCGAAAGCCGCTTCCAGCCTGTATACGAACAGTCCGGACTTTCTCATGACTATGAAAAAGTAACCAGACTTGTATTATCCAGCGGTAAAGTGTCCATTGACATCAGCGACCATTTCAATAAGCTAGAAGACGGTAAAGAGTGGCTTCATATTGCGAGAATTGAACAGCTGTATCCATTCCCGGCAAAAGGAGTCAAAGAATTATTTGCAAAACTTCCGAACCTGAAAGAAATCGTTTGGGTACAGGAAGAGCCGCAGAACATGGGGGCCTGGAGTTATATCAGCCCATATTTGACAGAGATTGCACCACAGGGAGTAAGCGTTCAATATATTGGACGAAGAAGACGATCCAGCCCTGCAGAGGGAGATCCGACAGTTCATAAAAAAGAACAGGAACGTATTGTATCTGATAGCTTGACTCGCAAAAACTAAGGGGGAAATGAAAAAATGGCGGAAATTAAGGTACCTGAATTAGCAGAATCAATCTCAGAAGGAACAATAGCCCAATGGTTGAAGCAGCCTGGTGATTATGTAGAACAGGGTGAATATCTGCTTGAACTAGAAACGGACAAAGTAAATGTTGAATTGACAGCAGAAGAATCGGGTGTACTTCAAGAGGTATTGAAAGATTCGGGTGATACCGTCCAAGTTGGAGAAATTATCGGTACGATTTCAGAAGGCGCGGGTGAAAGTTCTGCCCCTGCACCTTCAGAGAAAGCTGAAAGCAAAGATAGCGAGAAAGAAGAGAAGCAGGCTGAACCAGCTGCAAAAGAGGTTAGCGAGGAAGCGCAAGCCGAAGCAAAATCAAGAACGATCGCTTCTCCTTCAGCCCGTAAGCTGGCAAGAGAGAAAGGAATTGACCTGTCTCAGGTTCCAACGGGAGATCCATTAGGAAGAGTGCGCAAGCAGGATGTCGAAGCGTACGAAAAACCAGCGTCAAAACCGGCTCCTCAGAAACAACAGCAGCCTCAGGCTCAAAAAACACAGCAAAGCTTCGACAAACCTGTCGAAGTGCAAAAAATGTCACGCCGCAGACAAACGATTGCAAAACGCCTTGTAGAGGTACAGCAAACATCAGCGATGCTGACTACATTTAATGAAGTAGACATGACGGCTGTCATGAACCTTAGAAAACGCCGCAAAGATCAATTCTTTGAGCAAAACGAAGTGAAGCTCGGCTTTATGTCTTTCTTTACGAAAGCGGTCGTTGCTGCATTGAAGAAATATCCGCTGCTGAATGCGGAAATTCAAGGCGATGAGCTGATCGTTAAGAAGTTCTATGATATCGGGATTGCTGTTGCAGCTGATGAAGGCCTTGTCGTTCCGGTTGTACGGGATGCGGACCGTCTGACATTTGCAGGAATTGAAAAAGAAATCGGCGAACTTGCGAAAAAAGCAAGAAACAATAAATTGACCCTTAGCGAGCTTCAGGGCGGTTCCTTCACTATTACAAACGGAGGGACTTTCGGTTCACTGATGTCGACTCCGATTTTAAACAGCCCTCAAGTCGGTATACTGGGCATGCATAAGATTCAACTGCGCCCTGTAGCAATTGATGAAGAGCGTTTTGAAAACCGTCCGATGATGTATATCGCTTTATCTTATGATCACCGGATTGTAGACGGTAAAGAAGCGGTTGGTTTCCTAGTGACAATCAAAAATTTACTGGAAGATCCTGAACAGCTTTTATTAGAGGGATAATAAAAAAAGGTACATCACGATAAAGTGATGTACCTTTTTTGATGCGTATTTAAAGAGACAGATTGCTGCTGTTGGCTGCTGTTTGTTTCTTTTTCGCTTTTTTTGACCAGTATGTTGCAAGCATGGAACCCGAAAGGTTATGCCATACACTGAATATCGCGCTGGGTACGGCAGATAGCGGTGAGAAATGAGCCGTAGCGAGTGCAGCACCGAGTCCTGAATTTTGCATGCCGACTTCGATTGCAATTGCTTTTTGAGACGGATAATCCATTTTTAAAAGCTTTGCACAAAGAAATCCAAGCAAATAACCGATACCGTTATGCAGGATGACAATAGAAAAAATGAGGAATCCTGATTGAAGCAGATTTTCCCGATTGCCGCTGACGACAGCTGAGACAATCGCAACGATGCCAATGACAGAAACAAGCGGAAGGGCATGTACGGCTTTTGCCACTTGTTTTCTGAAAAACATTTTAACGATCACGCCTGCAATGATCGGAAATAAAACAGCCTGTAAGATTGAAATAAATAAAGCCCCTGGCGAGACAGGAAGCCATTCCTTGGCAAACAGCATAATCAAAATCGGTGTTAAAACAGGCGCCAACAAGGTAGAAATTGTTGTAACAGCAACAGAAAGGGCCGTATTTCCTTTTGCTAAAAATGTCATGACATTAGAGGCTGTGCCGCCAGGACAGCAGCCGACAAGAATAACACCCACTGCGATTTCAGCTGGAAGGTGCAGCCCAAATGCGAGGCCGAAAGCAACGAGCGGCATGATAGTATACTGAACAATTACCCCGATAATGACATGCCAAGGTTTTCTGATCAGCTCTTTGAAATCATCGGCTTGCAGTGTAAGACCCATTCCAAACATGATAATGCCAAGAAAAATCGTAATATAAGAACTGATCCATGTAAAAAAAGACGGGAAAGTAAATCCCAGCACGGCAAAAACAATGACCCATATGCCAAAGGTTTGTCCCGCGAAATGACTTATTTTTCTAATGATGTCCATAAAAACACTCCTTACACATTTATCAAGAACTTCAGCAGAAATTCTCACAGATTTTAAAGCATTCTCTTATTATAATTAATTTTCTGAATAATTCAATATTAATAGATGGATTGGTTTTAAATAGAAAACAATAATTACATTATGTAAACTAATTAAAATGTTCTTGACTATATAGGAAGATATTCTTACAATGAATCTTTATAATGGTTAGATATAATAGGAGTGATAGGGTGAAGGAAGCGAATCAATGGTCTTCGAAGCTCGGCTTTATTTTAGCCGCGGCAGGATCAGCTATCGGGCTTGGTGCAATATGGAAATTTCCATATGTAGCGGGAACCAGCGGAGGAGGCGCATTTTTACTTATTTTTATTTTATTTACGGTTTTAATCGGACTGCCTTTATTGTTAGGTGAATTCATCATAGGCAGAAAAACACAGAAAGATGCCGTACAATCCTATAAAACACTTGCTCCGGGAACGAAGTGGCATTGGATCGGTTATTTAGGAATGGCGACGTGCTTTATTCTTTTATCTTTTTACAGTGTCGTCGGCGGGTGGATTTTAATTTATATTACAAAAGGCTTCACTGGCGGTTTATCGCAAACATCTGGTTTTGATACGATATTTGCAAGTACGATTTCAAATCCTTACCTGGCTGTTGGAGGCCAGCTGCTCTTTATGGTGGTGACAATTTTAGTTGTTGCAAAAGGGGTTAGCAGCGGAATTGAAAAAGCAAGCCAAATATTAATGCCGGCGCTTTTTATATTATTTGTTATTTTAATGGTGCGTTCCGTTACACTTGATGGAGCGATGGAAGGGCTCAAGTTTTTCCTGATGCCTGATTTAACCGCGATTGACGCCAATACAATTTTATATGCGATGGGCCAATCCTTTTTCTTATTAAGTGTCGGTGTATCAGTCATGGTAACGTATAGCTCTTATTTAGAGAAACAGGAAAACGTTGTGCAGTCCGCTGTATCAGTAACTGTATTAAACATGCTTGTTGCTGTAATGGCAGGAATTGCGATTTTTCCAGCTGTATTTTCATTCGGCCTCAAACCAGACCAAGGGCCGGTCCTGTTATTTAACGTGCTGCCGACTGTGTTTAATCAAATGCCGTTTGGAATTATCTTTTTATTAGCATTTTTAATTCTATTTTTATTTGCGGCATTGACATCCGCTTTCTCAATGCTGGAAATTTTGGTCGCAGTGCTTTCAAAAGGTGATGTCAATAAGAGAAAACGATTCGCTTGGTTAGGCGGAATTGCTATTTTTATTGTCGGTGTGCCGTCTGCATTATCCTACGGTGTCTTAAGTGACGTCTCTCTATTTCACTTGTCTATTTTTGATGCGGCCGACTATCTTGTAAGCAATATTTTAATGCCGTTAGGCGCGTTATTGATTTCTATTTTTGTCCCGTTAAAAATACCGAAACAGGATTTGTTTGACGAGCTGAAAAGCGGTTCCAATCTCAAACGAAAGTGGTTTGCGGTTTGGCTGCTGCTCATTCGTTACCTATCTCCTGTTGCCATCATCATCGTATTTTTGCATGTGATAGGCATTTTTTAAAACACGTAGCCCCCGGGGAAAGGGGGCTTTTTTTAATAGAGTTTCCAAACGACTTCTTTTGCCTGCTCGAAACGTTTTTCTGCCTCGCGCCAATCCACGACATTCCACCAATGATCGACATAGCTTGCCCGGTCATTTTTATATTGCAAATAATAGGCATGTTCCCATACGTCAAGCGGTAAAAGAGGGATCACGTCCCATTGGCTGAAGAGCTGGTGCTTTTCTGCCGTTAAAATCTCCAGCCGTCCTGATCGGGGAGCCCAGACCAGAATGGCCCAGCCGACACCTTCCACTTTTTTAGCGGCCTGAGTAAAATGTTCTTTAAAAGCCGAGTAGCTTCCAAATGAAATATCGATCATTTGGAACAATGCCCCTGTAGGACGCCTTTTTCCGTTTGGATGCATCGAAAACCAGAAAATAGTGTGTAAATAATGCCCTGCTCCATGGAATGCAAGCTCTCTTTCCCAATGAGTGATCAAGTCATAATTCTTTGATGCTCTCGCTTTTTTTAGCTCTGTTTCTGCTTTGTTTAGACCGTCAACATAGCTTTGGTGATGCTTCGTATGATGAAGGACCATAATGTCGCGTGATATATAAGGTTCTAAGGCGGAATATTTGTACGGAAGCTTTGGCAGCACATGTTTTCCTATAGGGACGTAAGCGCGTCTTTCACTTGTATCCTCTGATTCTGTAATATCCCGATAAAGGGCAGCGGCCTGCTTATACCAATCTTCTTCAGTTGTTTGGTCATCTTCCAGTGCTTCAATCATTTTGTCAAATTGATCTTCAAACTGTTCAAGCTGTCCTCGCTTTTGAATTTGATCCTTCAAGGCTTCACACCAATTGAACATCTCCGTTTGGTAAGATTCACGTTTCATTTGCTGTCTCCTTTTCAATAAAATTCAAATACTTCCCGACAGCCAGCAAAGAGAATACATATGGATAACTGTGATAAAGGATATAAAATTGGTTTGGCAATCCGATTCCTGCTGGATAGGCCAAGCTATCGGCGCCATGAGAACTGCTGTCAGTAAGGTATTGCATACCTTTCACAACAGATGGGTGTTCGGAATTTTCGTATGTGAGCAAAGCGTCTAAAGCCCAGGCCGTTTGTACAATGGTTCCTTTATGAAGCGGGACGTACGTTTTGACTTCAGCGCTTTTACAGGATTCTCCCCAGCTGCCGTCATCATGCTGTATCGATTTGAGCCAGCGCAAGGCCTTTTGTATAGCAGGGTGCTTTCGGTCAACCCCGCAGGCATGCATACCCGTAAGAGCAGCCCATGTGCCGTAAATGTAGCAAACACCCCATCTCCCGTACCATGACCCATTCTGTTCTTGATGTTCGAGAAGCCAGCCCACAGCGCGCTGAATATGTTGATGTTTCACGGTGAAACCAGCTTTCTCGCCTAAAAAGTGCAGCACACGTCCGGTGAGGTCGGCGGTTGAAGGGTCAACTGCCGCGTCCTCGGCGGATTCAAGCGGGAGAAGGCGGATCAGAGGATGGTTCACATTTTTTTCAAAAGCAGAAAATCCGCCGTCATCGTTTTGCATCGATAAAAGCCAAGACACCCCTCGCTCCCAAGCTGAAGGAGAATAACTGCGGGGAATCGCTTTTAATACGGCTGCAGTGTCGTCACAGTCAGGGTTATTTGTATTGATGTTTGAAAATCCCCAGCCGCCGGGTGCTGCACTCGGGTTTTTAACAGACCAATCTGCTATTTTGGTATGCTGGCGTTCTAGCAAAAAGGCAGCTGCTTTTGTAATAGAGCCGTCTGTTTCGGTCACGCCGTTTTTTTGAAGGGCATAGCTGATCAGAGCTGTATCCCAAACAGTTGAAGTAGAGTTTTCCAGATAAGGAATCCCGTTGCACTTTGTCAGCAGTGATTTGATGCCGTTAATCGCCCTCCTGATAACAGGAGAGTAGCGTGATACACCAAGTGACAGAAGGCTGTAAACCATAAATATGGTTGCGCTCGCATAGCTGTATAATGTTCCGTCTTTTTCAAGCCGGTCCAGCATATATGTTTTAGCCGTCTGTAAGCCTAGCTGCTGAAAAGCAAAGGGTGCATGAAAAATGCGCTTCCAATGTGACCAAATAGACGTGAGATCTCTTTCTTCAAAAGCATCAGATCGAAGCCAAGTGAAAGGGTTATTTGTCATGTGCGGATCGAGATGGCGAAGAGATGGAATATTGCGGTTTTTAAGAACAAATCGCTGATTGAGTGTTACAGCCATAGGAGCAAAATGAATTCGGGCATATGCGCTGAACTGATAGAAATGAACCGGTAACGTTGGGGGGAGCGCCATGAGTGATAATGGTAAATACAAAACAGGCCAAGGATACAGCCCGTTCACAGCAAGCATCCATTTTGTCATGAAATGAACATGTCTCAAACCGCCATGTGAGATGATAAATTGTTCAGCTTTTCTCATGTGCGGATCAGATCTGTGAAAACATCCTGAAGCCAGCATCCCGACATATCCTTGGACGGTAGCCGTTATATTTCCGCTCGTTTCATCGGGATAATTGATGAATGTGCCGTCGGGCTGCTGTTTTTCGCGAATGCCTGCTGCAAGCGCTGATATTAGTTCTTTTTCATTCTCGCCTTCATCTAGTGAGGTGAGGAGCAAAATAAAAAAGGAATTTGTCATGATTGGTCCTTCAAAGCAAAATGTCCACGAACCGTCAGCATTTTGCCTGTCTTTTAACTCTGCAATGGTTTTCTTTTGATAACGACTTACTTTCTCCTGAAGTGTGCCCATCACGCTCAACTCCTTCAGAAGCATATATATTCAGCGTCTTTTACCGCCATTACAGAAAGAAAAAAACTGCTGGCAGGCAGCAGTTTTTTTGACATACATGTTAGTCTTCGAGATTTATCCATACACTTTTGACTTCTGTGTAGTTATCTAAGGCATATGATCCCATTTCTCGTCCGAGTCCTGACTGTTTATAACCGCCAAACGGGGATGCTGCGTCAAACACATTATAGCAGTTCACCCAGACGGTTCCGGCTTGAAGACGGTCCGCGATATAGTGGGCATGCTTGACGTTCTCTGTCCATAGTCCGGCTGCGAGTCCATATTCTGAATGATTCGCTCGTTCAATGACTTCATCGACTGTTTCGTATGGAATAGCAGTCAGCACCGGTCCGAAAATTTCTTCTTTTGCGATGGTCATCTCGTCTTCAACATTCGCAAACACAGTCGGTGCGACAAAATATCCTTCTTCAAAAGGACAGCTTCCGCCAGTCACTGCTTTTGCTCCTTCGTCTTTTCCTTTTTGAATATAGGAAAGAACGCGTTCGTGCTGTTCCTTGCTCACGAGAGGCCCGATTTGTGTATCCTTATGAAGTCCCGCTCCTTGGCGGAGGGATTCAGCATAGGACACCATCTCATCAACAACTTCATCATATTGGTCTTTATGAATGAAAACGCGCGAGCCCGCACAGCAGACTTGGCCCTGATTAAACATCACACCGTTTAAAGCGCCTGGGATCGCCTTTTTCAAATTCGCATCCGGCAAAAGAATATTAGGTGATTTTCCGCCCAGCTCCAATGTAACCCGCTTAATGCTTTTCGCAGCGGTGGACATGATTTTCTTTCCGATTTCAGTGGAACCGGTAAAGGCAATTTTATCAACCGCTTCATGATTCGTCAGCGCTTCTCCCGCATCTTCACCGAATCCCGGAATGATATTGATGACACCGTCAGGGAAGCCGGCTTGATCAATTAATTCTGCCAAATAAAGAGCTGAAAGCGGTGTTTGTTCAGCCGGTTTGAGCACAATTGTACAGCCTGTTGCAAGAGCAGCGCCCATTTTCCACATCGCCATCAGGAGCGGGAAATTCCATGGAATGATCTGGCCGACGACGCCGACAGGCTCATGGCGCGTATAATTAAAATAAGCGCCGGAAACCGGAATCGTCTGTCCTGTTATTTTTGTACACCAGCCGGCGTAATAGCGCATATGCTCAATAGCCAGAGGTATATCTCCATTCGTCGTTTCATTTATCGGTTTCCCGTTATCAAGTGTTTCAAGCTGAGCAAGCTCAGTTTTATGCTCTTCCATTAAGTCAGCCAGCTTATACATCAGTCTGCTTCTCGAAGCCGGAGACATTGTTCTCCATTCGCCTTGGTCAAAGGCTTTCCGGGCAGCTTTAACCGCTTTGTCCACATCCGCAGCCTGGGCTTCATACAGCGTCATCAAGGTTTCGCCGGTCGCCGGGTTGGGTGTGTCAAAGGTTGCCCCTGAGGCACTCGGAACAAACTTTCCGTCAATATAAAGCTTCTTTGTTCCCTGTAAAAATGTCTCCAGCCTTTTCGTCACTTGCATCGTTAAAGAACTCATCTGTAACAAACCTCCAGTCATTTTTTATGGTCTGTTTTGAGATTCTTGGTGATAGCACATTGATTCATTGTTTGAATAGCAGAAATAAGCTGTGATATTTGCTGTAAGAGTAAGCGTATACAAACATTCTATAATAGAAAACAAGGCAAAATCAATGAATAACCGATATTGCAATTTACAAAAGAAAAAAGCTACAATAAGCTTATAGATATGAAAAGGAGATTTCATTTATGATTCATAACAATTGGCTTGAAAAAGAAACAATCAAAAAGGTAAAATGTGTGCAGACAAACGCAAAAAAATATATCGTGAACCGCGTTTTAACTCCGGGAAAAGAATATGAAGTGAAAAATGAAACAGAGGAATTTCTCTTTGTGATCGACAATACGAATAAAGTCGGTGGCTATTATAAAGAATACTTCGAAGAGGTTTAAAGCCTGAAGAAAGCAGAGGATAAAAAAACCGCAGCTGAGCTGCGGTTTTTTTATAATTAAAACAGGAAAAATAAAACAAAATCAATGAAAACTTTAAAAACCACTTTTTTTAAAAAATAATGCTGAATATTGAAACTTTTTTCTCTATACGTGCGTATTACTTGATGACAAAGCACAAAAGACGAAAAACAAATCAAAAATTTGAAAAATGTAATCTGTTCGTAATGGTTTAAATGTCTTCTATGTCGTATTCTTATATAGGGATAAAGGACTTATTTTTATGTAGTGAATGAATAAACAAATAGATAAATGCAGAAAGAGGGGTTCTTCATTGGGTATTTTTTCTGTTAGCAGATCAACGGATGCAAAGAAGCTTGAAGCTTTGCTCGTTGAAGGGGAAAGAATAGAATCGATTTATAAGCTCCGAGTGGACCAAATTTGCTTTACAAATAAGCGGATCATTTTCTTTGACAATAAAATGTTTTCTAAAAAGAAGGTTCGTGTATTTCTTCCATATAAAACAATTGAAAGCTTTGCGATCCAAGAAGCGGGCATGTTTGACCCGGACACTGGGCTTTTATTGATGACTAGAAGCAAAACGTTCGAATTAGAATTTGCGAAAGACACCGATTTAAGCGAAGTTCAAGCGGTGCTGACAAAGCATTTGTGCAGCTGAATATTTGATGAGCCAGCCGTTCAAAAAATGGTTAGGCTTTTTTTGTATAAAAAACAGAGCAGAGCGTACATGCCCTGTTCTGTTTTTACAACTACGAAAGAAGAGAAGACAAAAAACTGCCAAAGAAATCCTGAAACACTATTATCGCCAACGGTTGCGATCCGTGCAAAGATGCAGTCTCTCATCTTTCTATCAAGTTCTCATGTTTGACAAGGGGCAAAACGGGAAACAGGATAGAAAGGAGAGGATACACATGGCGCTGACAAAAGAACAAAAGAAGCATCTCTATTATAAATTGCTCGATATGCAAAAAGAATTGTCTGGCGAGAAGAAGGAAAAAGAATCAATGACTGAAGAAGTGGGGGAGCTTTCCAATGGGGTTGACAACCACATGGCAGACCACGGCACGCTCGTCACAGACCGGATGACAGACCAAACGGTGAGAGAGATCGACCAGGAGCTGTTAGAGGAGATCAACCATGCATTACAAAAAATGAAAGATGGAACATACGGAGTGTGTGAAAGAACCGGCCAAGACATTCCTTACGAAAGACTTGAAGCTGTTCCTTATGCAAGAATGACAGTGGAGGCCCAAGCTGATATGGAGGATGATGTAGAGACAGACGCTCCGTCATTTGAAAGAGAGTTTCACGAGCAGGTAAAAGATCTATCCAATAAAGAAACCATTGATCAAAAAAGCTCTCAGACGTATGAGATTTTGGATCGTGAACAAGATTCAAAGTGAAAATGGCAAGCAAGTACACCGATATTAGATGTACTTGCTTTTTTTTGAAAAAAAATCTCATATTCAAAATAAAGTGATTGACTTTGCGTAAAAAAGAAAGTAACATACTATTTGTAAGTAAATATAAAAAGTTTACCGGGAGGAATACAAATGTCTACAGTATTATTTGTAAAATCAAGCGACCGTACAGCTGAAGAAGGCGTTTCAACTAAACTTTACGAAGCTTTCTTAGCTGCTTATAAAGAAAACAACCCTGCTGATGAAGTGGTTGAATTAGATCTTCATAAAGAGAACCTTCCTTACCTTGGAAGAGATATGATTAACGGAACATTTAAAGCAGGTCAAGGAATGGAAATGACAGAAGAAGAGAAAAAACAAGCAGCAATTGCTGACAAATATCTGAATCAGTTTGTAAAAGCTGACAAAGTTGTTTTCGCATTCCCGCTTTGGAACTTCACAGTGCCAGCCGTTCTTCATACTTATGTTGATTACCTGTCTCGTGCAGGCGTTACATTCAAATACACACAAGAAGGACCAGTTGGTTTAATGGGCGACAAAAAAGTTGCACTCCTTAACGCGCGCGGCGGCATTTACTCTGAAGGACCAATGGCTGCACTTGAAATGTCATTAAACTTCATGAAAACAGTTCTTGGTTTCTGGGGTGTTCAAGACTTGCACACAGTTGTCATCGAAGGACATAACGCAGCGCCTGATCAAGCACAAGAAATCGTTGAAAAAGGTTTACAAGAAGCAAAAGATCTTGCTGCAAAATTCTAATGGAACAAAGACTCCTATCACTGCGATAGGAGTTTTTTGTATACATATTATATAGAAGAAAGTAATCATTCCTCTTAGCGAAAAAGGCTGTTTTTTTATTGTAATATATTTTTCGGATTGTCGAATCATCAGATATAATAGCGAAAAAGCAGTTTTAATCGCTGGAAAAAGTTTTTCTAAACAATTGTTCTGGCCCCTTGATAAAAAACGGCTGATGGTGTACTATATAAAAGAAGCTACTTTGTGCGTATTGTTAATTAAGTTTTAACCTTTAAGCTGTAATAGGGAGTTTTATATCGAAGCTGGAATGTCATGCCTCCTTGTAGAGGACGACAGGAACGTTTCTGCAAACACCCACTTTGAGGAGTGGTGGTTTAAAACTTTCTTACTTGCATACGGCAAGACGTAGCGAAAGCCATTTCCTTTTTGGAAATGGCTTTTTATTTTATCTAAAAAAGATAGGTATAGTGAAAATTCAATTTCTGTGTGAAAGAAATGAAGGCCGCTTTTTTATGATATGATGGGAGAAATTCAAGGAAAAGCGAGGTTTACACGTTATGTTACATAGAGCCCAATCCCTTCTGGCCCATTATTTCGGTTATGAAAAGCTCCGCAGCGGACAAGAAGAAGCGATCCGCTCGGTGACGGAAGCGAGACAAAATACGGCCTGCATTATGCCGACGGGAGGAGGCAAATCGATTTGCTATCAAATTCCGGCACTAATGTTTGAAGGGACAACGATCGTCATTTCGCCGTTGATTTCCTTGATGAAGGATCAGGTCGATGCGTTAGAAGAAGCGGGGATTAACGCCGCCTACATTAACAGCACACAATCCAATCAGGAAATATATGAGAGGCTGAACGGACTCAAAGAAGGGGCTTATAAGCTTTTTTACATTACACCGGAGCGACTTACGTCCACGGAGTTTATACGGATTTTGCAGGACATTGATGTTCCTTTGGTCGCAATAGACGAGGCGCACTGTATTTCTCAATGGGGCCACGATTTCAGGCCAAGCTACAGAAATATTGAAATTTTGTTCCGAGAATTACATGACAAGCCTGTCATCATGGCATTAACAGCAACAGCAACACCTGAGGTTCATGAGGATATTTGCAAACAGCTGCATATTCAAAAAGAAAACACGGTACATACCGGATTTTCCCGAGACAATTTAACCTTTAAAGTAGCAAAAGGAGAAAATAAGGATCGTTTTATTGATGAATATGTGCAAAACAACAAACATGAAGCAGGGATTGTCTACACAGCGACCAGAAAAGAAGCTGATCGAATTTATGAGAGATTGAAACGAAATCAGATCAGTGCAGGCCGGTATCACGGGGGCTTGGCAGATGATGTGAGAAAAGAGCAGCAGGAAAGGTTTCTTAATGATGAGCTGCAAGTGATGGTGGCAACCTCTGCTTTTGGAATGGGCATTGATAAATCAAATATTAGATTTGTTCTGCATGCACAAATTCCGAAAGATATGGAAAGCTACTATCAAGAGGCTGGACGAGCTGGACGGGATGGTCTTGCCAGCGAATGTGTTCTCCTGTTTTCACCGCAGGATATTATGGTGCAGCGTTTCCTAATTGAACAATCAGAGCATGAAGAGAAACAAAAGCAAGATTTAAAAAAGCTGAGACAAATGGTCGACTATTGTCACACGGAAGACTGTCTGCAGCGTTTTATCCTTATGTATTTCGGAGAAACGGAGCCTGATGCGTGCGGACAGTGCGGAAACTGCACTGATACAAGGACGTCCCATGACGTGACCCGGGAGGCGCAAATGGTCTTATCTTGTATTATTCGCATGAAAGAACGATTTGGCAAGACGATGGTTGCCCAGGTGTTGGCCGGCTCCAAAAATAAAAAAGTTCTTGAAAACGGCTTTTCGGATCTCTCAACATACGGGATATTAAAACACCAATCAGTAGGGGAAATCAGTGATTTTATCGAATTTCTTATTTCTGACGATTTCATCAAGATGTCAGACGGAACGTTTCCGACTCTTTTTGTCAGCAGTAAAGGAAGGAATGTGCTGAGAGGAGAATTATCAGTAACGAGAAAAGAAGCGTTAAAAGCGGCAGCGATTACTGAAAATGACGAGCTGTTTGAACGATTGCGCATCGTTCGCAAAGAAATCGCGGCAGAGCAGGGTGTTCCTCCTTTTGTCGTTTTCTCTGACCAAACGTTAAAAGAAATGTCAGGAAAACAGCCCGTAAATGATGAGGAACTTTTGTCTATAAAAGGAGTCGGAGAACAAAAAAGAGCAAAATACGGCCGGCTTTTTTTACAAGAAATACAAGCTTATGCAGGGATGACAGACTAAAAAAACAGTAAATCAATCTTTTTTTCTATAAAAAACACATTTTATTTTCTCTTTTTTTCCTCAAAATAAAAAGACTTGCGAAGCCTATTATATCAAGGGTTCAGCAAGTCTTTCCAGCAGAGAGAATTCCTTCATGTAAAGGAACTGTAATCTAAATCATATCTTTTTGTTATTGATTTGACATTTACGTGTGTTACGATATCACCTGTTAGCCGCCAATAAAAAGCTAACAAGGGAGGATTTACTTATGAAGAAGACGATTATGTCCTTTGTAGCAGTTGCTGCACTTTCATCAACTGCATTCGGAGCTCACGCTTCTGCAAAAGAAATCACGGTGCAAAAGGGTGATACGCTCTGGGGGATCTCTCAGAAAAACGGAGTGAACCTAAAGGACTTAAAAGAATGGAACAAGTTAACTTCTGATCAAATCATTGCAGGAGAAAAACTGACCATTTCTTCAGAAGAAACAACCACTACTGGGCAATATACAATTAAAGCGGGGGACACGCTGACAAAGATTGCTCAGCAATTCGGAACAACAGTCAATAACCTGAAAGTTTGGAATAACCTAAGCTCTGACATGATCTATGCTGGATCAACACTTTCAGTAAAAGGTCAGGCAACAGCAGCAAACACAGTTACTGAGAATACGCAAACAAGCGCACCTCAAACTGAAACAAAACAAGAAGCTGTGCAAAAAGAGCAACCTAAACAAGAAACAGTTCAACAACAACCAAAACAAGAAACAAAGGCTGCAGCAGAAACTTCTGTTCCTACAGAAGAAAAGGCTGTTCAATCTAATACAAATAATCAAGAAGCTTCAAAAGAACTAACAGTTACTGCTACTGCTTACACTGCTAACGACGGCGGCATCTCCGGCGTTACAGCAACAGGCGTTGACTTAAATAAGAACCCGAACGCGAAAGTTATCGCGGTTGATCCTAATGTGATTCCACTAGGTTCTAAAGTCTATGTTGAAGGTTACGGTGAAGCAACAGCAGCAGACACTGGCGGCGCTATTAAAGGAAATAAAATCGACGTATTTGTACCCAATAAAAGTGATGCATCTAATTGGGGCGTCAAAACTGTAAATGTAAAAATCTTAAACTAATCATATAGATTGTGATAAAAGACGCGAGCTTTTTGGCTTGTGTCTTTTTTCGTTCTGTTTAGAGATGTATATAATGTATCATATGCTGATAAAAGAAAAGCGGTTCCGATGTTTTTCACGTGTGAAAAATGGGTAGATGGTAAATGCCCCTATCATCTATCTATTTGCAGAAGGAGTTGCTGGCTGTTGCTTTGGATCATTGTATCTTTTCTGGTTATCAATATCGGGATATTTCTATTTTCATGGCAGAGAACAAAGGGGGTTAACTTGCAATCGTCCGATGGATATTTTCTCGGAGGAAGAAGCCTTACTGCGTTATATATCGGGAGCTCGCTGCTGTTAACTAATTTATCAACCGAGCAGATGGTCGGGTTAAATGGACAAAGCTATGCAGGGTCTATGACAGCGATGTCATGGGAAGCGAGTGCACCGCTTGCGTTGATTTTCCTGGCACTTGTCTTTTTGCCCCGTTATTTGAAAACGGGAATTACCACGATACCTGATTTTCTAGAGCAGCGGTTTGATCAAAGAACAAGGCAGATCGTTTCTGTACTACTTATCATTGGCTACGCTGTTTCATTCCTGCCGACAGTACTGTATTCAGGGGCTCTTGTGTTAAATCAAGTATTCCGCATTACAGAGACGTTTGGCATCAGCACATTTATGGCAGTTTTGCTGATATCTTTAATCATTGGCGTAACGAGCTGCTGTTATATCTTTTTTGGCGGATTGAAAGCCGCTGCCTCAGCAGATGCCATATACGGAATCGGATTAATTTTCGGCGGTTTTTTTATTGTGATATTAGGCATTCTTGCAGTCGGACAAGGCAGCTTTGGGGGCGGAGTTGCTCAACTGACGGCTTTACATACGGAAAAACTCAATTCAATTGATATTAGCAATTCGGCAGATGTTCCGTGGCCGACGATTTTAACAGGGCTATTAGTGAATAATCTCTTTTATTGGGCTGTTAACCAAGCGATCGTTCAGCGGGCATTAGGAGCGAAAAATTTGGCTGAAGGACAAAAGGGCGCTCTTTTAGCAGGTTTCTTTAAACTCATCGGCGTTTTTTATTTAGTCGTTCCTGGAGTGATTGCCTTTCATTTATATGGAGGCGGCATTGAAAATGCTGACAGTGTATATCCCCGGCTAATCGTCGATCTATTGCCGGCATCCCTTACCGGTGTATTCGCCGCTATTTTATTCGGAGCGATTTTGAGCTCGTTTAACGGCTCTCTGAACAGTACCATTACGTTGTTTACTCTGGACATATACAAACCGTTATGTAAGCCTCATGCAGATGAAGCTGAGCTCGTCAAAACAGGGCGAATTTTCGTCGCAGTTCTCGGGCTAGTATCGATTGTCATCGCACCCTTTATTTTATATGCGCCATCAGGGCTGTACAGCTATCTTCAAGAGATGTTCGGATTTTTTAATGTACCGATATTAGCAGCGGTCGTTGTTGGTTTCTTTACAAAAAAAGTGCCGGCATTAGCTGTGAAAATAGCGATACCAGCCCATATTGTTTTATACGGCTTATCAAAAATCTATTTAGGGCACATTCATTTTCTGTACATCCTTGCCGTACTCTTTCCATTTTCAGTGGCTGTGATGCTTCTGACAGGAAAGCTGTATCCGAGGGAAACGGATTATAAGCTTGGTCACAATCCGCAAGTGGATGTAACACCTTGGAAACATGTAAAGCTGGCGTCCTGTATCATTCTGATTCTGGTTGCGGCGACGTACCTTTTGTTTTCTCCTTGGGGAATTGCTGGCTAACAAAAAGGATCTTGGCAGATGCCAAGATCCTTTTTATTTAAACCAACCTTTTTCCTTTGACCTGGTAATGGCTTCTATTCGGTTTTTCACTTCAAGCTTTTCTAGAATCATTGAGATATAATTTCGCACCGTCCCGCTTTTGATGCTGAGTTCCTGAGCGATTTCTTTTGTGTTTTTACCGTCAGCCACTAGTTCGAGCACTTCTTTTTCTCTGTCTGTAAGAGGGTTAGCCTCGCTGTATATGTCCTCCATCAGCTCAGGTGCATAGATGCGTTTTTCGTTCATGACGCTTCGGATGGCGCTTGCGAGCTCTTCGCTCGGACTGTCTTTTAACAAATAGCCCTTAACGCCTGCTTTAATGGCTCTCTGAAAGTAGCCGGGCCTGGTAAAAGTAGTTAAGATAATAATTTTGCAGCCTGTATCCTTTAACTCCTCAGCAGCTTCAAGCCCGGTTTTACCGGGCATTTCAATGTCCATAATGCATACATCAGGCAGATGTTTTTTGACAAAATCAACAGCATCTTGACCGTTTGTACCCTTGCCTACGACTTCCATATCGTCTTCTAAGTTTAGAAGTGATCCTAAAGCGCCCAAGAGCATTTGCTGATCTTCCGCAATAAATATACTAATCATGTAAGCCATCCTTTTTTGTTTATTTTGAGTTATTAGGAATTGACATGGTAAGCTTGGTGCCACTTTTTGTATCGATGTGAAGGCTCCCATTTGCAAATTCAAGCCGTTCTCTCATGCCAAGCAGGCCATGTCCTTTTGAAAAGTACTTCTCTTCACCTTGAAACGTTCCATCGTCAGTCACTGTAATGACGACTTCCTTCCAGAGCTGCTGAATGTCAACTCGGCAGGTTTTAGCCTGACTGTGTTTAACGACGTTAGTGACAGCTTCCTTTAAGCACATACTCAATATGTTTTCATTAAGCAATGAGATATTTTCAGGCAATTTATCTTCTTCGTAGATAAACGTAATGCCGGCTGCTTCAAGAATTTGTTTGATATTTATGATTTCATCCCTGAGCCGGATGCCTTTCATGGAGGATACGATTTTTCTGACTTCATTTAAAGACGTTCTCGCAGTTTGCTGAACGCTTTTCAGTTCACGTGTTGCTTGTTCAGGATCTTTGTATATCAATTTTCTCGCCAAGTCGCTTTTTAAACCGATTAGAGAAAGCTTTTGCCCAAGAGTATCATGGAGGTCACGGGCAATTCGCTGCCGCTCTTCTAATTTCACCAGCTCGGCAATCCGTTCATTTGCATCCTCGAGTTTTTCTTCCAGTCGTTCGCGCTCCTTGCGGCTTCTTATACTGAAGGGCAATAAAATCGCGCTGATGAGGGTAATGACGACAAAAGGAATTTGAGTCAGAAAAAATTCCTTTTTTAATACGAGACTGAAATTAGCTGCGACGGCTGCGCTTATTAAATGGACGTAATATAAAATATGAAAGGGGACGCGTTCCTTTATGTTTCCAATAAAATATGCGATAAAAAAAGCAAAATAAATATAACTGAACAGAGTAATGGAGGCGGTTGAAATGCCGATTAACAAAAACGCCCATAAATAAATGGCCCAGCCTTTTGAGATAAAAGCAAATCTATATACCGAAAAAAATAAAAGTGTCAAAATGATGCCGACGATGATAACAACTGTAGATGATGATTTCCATATAAAGTAGAAGGGGAGGATGAAAAATATCGTCCATATATAGGGCGTAATCCCGCTTAGTTTTTGAAATGTAAAATGCTTTTTAATCATAATATTACCTCATTTTCGCTTTTCATCTTACATGTAACTTTATCATTGCGAAAGCCAGAATGCACCCTCAAAACAATAAAAAGGAAGCCTTCTTGTATATAAGAGAAGACCTCCTTCATCATCAGGCGTAATTCCGCAGTTTCTGTTTTTCTGTTGAATCAGGCGGAAGGCTGGAAGGTATATGTTTGATATCCCGAAATGATACAAATTGTTTTTTATCTTCATCCCATAGGCGGAATGCAAGTGACTGCAGACTTGTTTTTAAGGTAATTGTCGGTACGTTTTTTAATGGTTCGTGATGTTCATGAGCAACTTCAAGCTTATAGTTAGGCACCTTTGGACTCAAATGATGGACGTGGTGGTACCCGATATTGCCTGTCAGCCATTGAAGCAGTTTCGGGAGTTTATAAAATGAACTGCCCTCCACAGCAGCCTGAACGTAGCTCCAGTTTTCATCTGCTTCAAAATAAGAATCTTCAAATGTATGCTGCACATAAAACAGCCATACACCGATTGAACCTGAGATCAGAAAAATAGGGCCTTGCACCAGTAAAAACGATTGCCATCCAAAGATCAGACAGCAAGCAGCAGCCAACGCTACAATTGCCAGATTCGTAAGGTATGTGTTTATACGCTCCTTACGTCTTGCACCTTTTTTGTTAAAACGGTTGGTGATCAGAAAAACATAAATTGGTCCGAGAATAAACATGATAAACGGATTTCTATAAAGTCTGTATGCAAGCTTTGTTCGTCTGGATGCAGCTTTATATTCGTTTACTGTTAACATCCAGATGTCTCCTGTTCCGCGTTTATCCAGATTGCTGCTTGTGGCATGGTGAATTGAATGGCTGTGCTGCCACTGAAGATACGGGAATAAAGTCAGCACACCTGTCAGAAAACCGAAAATATGGTTATAGCGCTTTTGTTTGAAAAATGATTGATGACAGCAGTCATGGAAGATGATAAAAATTCTTGTCAAAAATCCTGCGGCAATCACTGTTAATGCTAACGTAAGGAGATAGGAGACATTGAGGCTGAAATAAGCCAGAAACCAGAGTCCGAAGAAAGGAATAAACGTGTTCAAAAGCTGAATCAGGCTGTTTTTTGTTTCGGGCTGAGCAAAAGCGGCGACTTGCTTTGTCAGCTGTTTTTGTTTATGTGCAATGGTTTGTTCAGTCATAGTAAGTATCCTCTCATTGTGTGTCTCTGTTCAGTATACGTCAATGAGAGAAGTCGTTTGTAGTAGCACACATCATGCATCATATATGACATTTGTCATGTCTCCTCGTGTAGCTTGCATAAATATTTGCGCTAAAAAAGCTTGTAAAAAAAGAAATTTACAAGCTGATTAATGTTTGTCGATCCATATTCGTGATGTTCCCGAAACAGCTTCAATCCTGCATGTTCCACCTATAGGGAACGTGGCAATTGGTGAGGTATGTCCGGCATTTATATTTGCGATGATTGGAAGGCCGGATAATTCTTTTTTTGTTCCAATCATGGCTTTTACATGTTCTATTGATACGTTTGATGCTTTTTGAAATCTGCCGATCAAAATCGCCTTTACATGAGAAAAAGCGGGGAGGTGGATGAGTGATTGCAGATCGCGGTCAAACATATGGATGTCTGACATATCATCATCTTCAATCAATAAAATGGCATTTTCTGTTTCAGGAAAATACTCTGTTCCCTGCAGCAAATTAAGTGTGCAAAGGTTTCCGCCAATCAAAGTGCCTTCAGCATAACCTTCATGGATCACAACAGGGCCGTTATTAGGGTAAAAGTGCCTGTTCTCTTGATCCAAAAACCAGCGGTCATCGCTCCACTCGCTAGAAGGATGAATGTCAAACGGGTCGTCCGAAGCGCAGCAAGAAAGAAAATACTCTGTTGTATAATCGAGTCCTTTTTCCATTGCAAATGTTGAAAAGTGGGGGCCTGAATACGTAACAAGGCCCGTTTTTTGATAAATGGCGTTGCAAAGAGCCGTTATATCGGAATAGCCGCACAGAATTTTTGGATGCTGTTTGATTTTCTCGTAATCAAGATAACGCAGCAACTGATTTGAATTAAAACCGCCGAGTGTCGTTAAAATCGCTTTGACTCCGGGGTCGAAAAAGGCAGCGTGCAGGTCATGGACTCTTGATTCGATAGAAGATGAATCAAATTCGTTTAATTCATTTGCATATTCAGCGATGGTTACCCGATAACCTAAGCGTTCTAACGCCGTTTTTGCTTGCATTTTTGCTTCATTTGATAATATGGACATGCTAGTCGCGGGAGACACGATCCGAATTTCGTCTCCCTTTTTCAGTTTTGAAGCGTACATAGGACCCTCCATCAATGGTTTTACACCATTACAGCACATCTTGGCACATTCATCCAGACTTTTTTACAAATCAACCCACTTAATATAGCCTGATTGTGTATCATGATCGACGCATACTTTGAATTGATGTTTTTCATAAAAATGAATCAGCCGGTCTACATGATTCCAGTCCCGTTTGGCAATGTCGCCGGTGACTTTCGGTATATTGTGTTCTCTGGCGATATCTTTTAAATATTTCATGCAAATGGAACCAAATCCGTGATTCGGAGGGCCTTTTATGTCGCCGATATGAATGGCATCGTCCTTGTAAGACGCTACAAGTGAAAAACAGCCTTTTCCTCTATAAGCCGTTTTACAATCGGTAAGCATAATTTTGCATGTTTGGCCATCATCAATCGAGGAAACGATCATCCACTCTTCATGTTTCGATTGATCAATACCAAGCACTTTGGCGTCTTTGGATAGATCCTTCATATTCTCTTGCATGCGGTAAATTTGAAATTCTAAATCATGTAGTTCTTCCTCAAGTTCTTGACGATTTTTTTCTTTAACAGTAAACAAGATCAATCTCCTTTCAAAAATCAGCTTAGAAACACAGTTACCAATTGTATTAGATGAGAGGGGCATTGTAAATAACAAATCCATTATTACTAGAAATTAGCGCAAAGTAAGGTTTGATCGTTTTTAAGAGAGGATAAAGAAAACTAACCTGTTAAAAAGGAGGAATCGGAATGGCGATTGATTCATTGATTAATAAATTACAGTATGTCCAATTGGAACCGCCGGATAAAATTCTCTCCCTATATCTTAATACAGACATGAGAGATCCAGAGCAACAGGGGGGAGAATGGAAAATTGCCCTGAAATCAGGATTCGGCAGATTGAAAGAGTATTTGGCAGCAAGTGATCCAGAGGAAGAGAAGTGTCTGGAAGGAATCAGAACGAAAATTGATCAATACCTCAATGAAATGGGAAAAGACATGCCCCGCAGTCTCGTATTTTTTGTTTCCGAAAGCGGTATATGGGAACCAATTAAGCTTCAAATCCCTGTAGAAACAAGATTTTACTGGGAAGAAACAGCTGTTCTGGATCAGTTGAAGGATTTGCGCCAAACGTACCCAAGTACGGCGTTTATTTTAACTCAGCAGCATGAAGTGAAAATTATTGAAACCGTTTTAGGCAAAATTGAGGCGGTTGAGCATTATGAGTACGATATCATCAATGAGTCTTGGGAGAATTGCCATTCCTCTGCAAAAAAAGCGGTACCATTTGAAGAGAACCGGATGAGGGAACATGTAAGGGAGAACCAAACGAGACTGTATAAGCGACTGGCTGCCAATCTAGATCAAAAAGCGGCCGCGAAAAGATGGGAACGAATGGTTATCGCCGGTGATAAAGAAACGGCGGATATCTTGGATCAGCACATGAATAAACCTATTCATTCGAAAATTCAAAAGAACCTGCTGAATGAAAATGAATATAAGGCCGTTGAGCATTTGATCAAAGAGGCGTAAACCTAACAGGGCCGGGGCTAAAAGCCACCGGCCTTTGAAGTGTGTCTAATTTCTGACGAAGCAGTCGAAAACGTTGACATCTTCTTTGAATTTGCATACGATTTGGATAGCCAGTACAAATTAGGAGAGGTCACCAAATGAATCAAACAGAAAATAAACCGAAAAATTATACGGGGATTGTCCTTACGCTGACAGTTCTGATTAACGGTTTAATCGCAGTGCTGTTTTTTATGCCTAAATTAGATCAGTTCAGCCATGCGAATATTCACATTTTGCCAATGCTGAATGCGATATTCAACAGCTTTACGTTTATCTTCTTATTGGCCGCGCTGATTATGATTAAACAGAAAAATATCAAAGCTCATAAACGCTTTATTTTAGCCGCATTCACAACAACATTACTATTTTTGATTTGCTATGTTGTTTACCACTCGATTGCGGAGAATACGCTGTATGGCGGAGAAGGGATTATGCGCCCGATCTACTTCTTTATTTTAATTACGCATATTTGCCTTTCTGCGATCATTGTGCCGCTTGCGCTGTTTACGCTGATCAGAGGCTTCAGCATGCAGGTGGAGCGCCATAAAAAAATTGCCAGATGGACAATGCCCCTGTGGCTGTATGTAAGCCTTACAGGCGTTGTTGTATATCTGATGATATCACCTTATTATTAAAAGCCATACTCCGTATGGCTTTTTTAAACGTTTTTAAACATGACAAAAGCCCAAATCTGTTTTGGGCTTTTGTCAGTAAATTGATAGACTCTTATTTATGAGCCATAGACTCTTATTTATGAGCCATAGACTCTTATTTATGAGCCTTTGATTCCATGGTTTCAAGTGTTGCAACCTGCAAAGATTCTTCAACAGTTTTTGTTTTTTCTTTTACTTTTTCCGCATACGTGTAATCACCGTAGCAATACGGATAGCGGAAATTGTTCACATTTCCCCCGCACGTATACAGATCAGGATTTTTTTTGACTTGCTGCTCGGAGTATTGTTTTGCCAATTCCTCAGTATGCGTTCCTCCATGTTCAGCTACAAAATCAATGTAACCTGCCCCCATGTTGTAGCTTTGAATAATGGTATCCAAATCCACACCTTTTTCCTTACCGGTCTTGTACATGAGGGTAAATTGCTTGATGCCTTGCTTAACACTGAGTTGAGGGTCTGTTATCTCATTGCGTTTTAACCCCAGAGATTCAGAGGACTGCATGGGATCATTGCCTTTTCCTTTTGACTCCTGATACATCATGCCTAGAATGAGTGATGTATAATTAGAGAGTCCTTGGTTTTCAAGCTCGTCTTCCACCAGCGGTTTATAATCGGTTAAACGTTCCAAAACTATCGTTTTCGTATCGATTGGAAGTTTTTTGATCAAATCCCGGTTGAAAAAAAGCAAGACCAATAATAAAGAGGCGATGACAAAGACAAAAATCATCATAAAACCCGCAGCAGCGAAACAGCCTTTTCTCTTTTTCTTCACTGTGTTTCACCCTCAATGTTTGGAGCAGTATGACCTTTTTATTATGACATAGAACGATATATCAGACCAAGTAAAAACCTGATTTGAAACATAAATTTAAACTAAGAGATTGAATTGGAACATAAGCAGGCTGGTTTGCACCCAAGCACATTTGTTATAAGATAAAACTATGAATAAAGAAAGGTGATACAGATGACTGAATTTAGAGAAACGGACCGAACGGCTGCTGATCTTGATGAGGAAACCTTGTTTCTAGTCGCGCAAACATTCAAAGCGCTTTCTGATCCTACCAGAATCAGAATTCTCCATTTATTATCCCAAGGTGAACATGCAGTGAACGGAATTGCAGAAAAACTGAATTTATTGCAATCCACTGTTTCCCACCAGCTCAGATTCTTAAAAAATCTCCGGCTTGTCAAATCGCGCAGAGAAGGAACATCCATTTATTACTCACCGGAGGATGAACACGTGTTAGATGTTCTTCAACAAATGATCCATCATACACAACATGATTAAAAAAGACATCCTTGCTTAATCGCTGTTAGCGGGCAAGGATGTCTTTTTCTTTATTGTGTCCGTTCTGATCGAGTTCGTTTCTGCTGAGCTTAATGACAAAAGAAGAAAAACCGATATAATAAACGGCTATCAGAAAAAAAACGCCAATTGTCAGAGGGTCGGTTCCAATTGACTGACTGTAAGATCCAAGGCTGTTGAGATCAGGCGAGGTAAGATAAAGCTCTGTCACTCGATACAGAAATCTTGATAGAAACAAGGTTAAAAGAATGACTTCTACCCAAATATGAGTCCGAAAATAAATTTTTCCTCTGCGCTTTTCAAAGGAGATGTTTTTCTTTGCGAAAACGACAAGGAGCCATCCGCCAAGAATGCCGAAAATGAGATATCCATATAAAAAAGGGTGAATGACGCTGAATATTGAAAGACCAAAAGCAAACAGCGAGAAAAGAATCATACGGGTGAACAGCCAGCGAGGCTTCAGCGGCTGATATCCGATGGACCTTTTAATTTTTTTATACAGAAAAAAGATGATAATCATGGCAGGATAAACGCTTTGAAGTGTAAGATGCATGATGTGAAATCCCCTCCGATGAGAAGTGTATGCTTATCCGGTTCGAAATAGTAGCTGAAATCAATACTGAACACAAAAAAGAAGGGGAAACCCCTGTTTTCATAACATATGCAAGGTGTATTTGGCCGCATAATAGATATGCCCAAGCTTTATAAAAATGTTAGGATTGTAAAATAAAAGAAAGAAAAGGTGCGCAGAATGAAACTGGAACGTTTGTTAGCGATGGTTGTGTTATTAATCAGCAAAAAACAAGTGCAGGCAGCTGAACTTGCTGAGCTGTTTGAAGTATCCGTCAGAACAATTTACCGTGATATTGAGACGATCAATAGAGCTGGTATTCCAATTGTGACCTCACAGGGCTCCGGGGGCGGAATTGGCATTATGGAGACGTATCGGCTTGAGAGAGAGTGGCTGAAAGAGGAGGAGCTGTTTGCGATCGCTTCCGCTTTGCAAAGTGTCTCATCTATGTATGAACCTGTTTCTCACAGCACAGCTTATCAAAAAATCAAGCACCTCATACCTGAGCAGTCAGCTGAAGCATTTAAGCACCAAACTGAAAAATGGTTTATTGACATGACGGCTTGGGGCCAGACTGAAGATCAAAAGGCGCTTCGTGAGAAAATCAGCGCCGCCATCGATCGATTGTCAACGATATCATTTACATATACTAACGCAAGCGGGGAAACACTTCAGCGTGAAACGGAACCTTATACATTGGTTTACAAGGCGGGGCACTGGTATTTATATGCCTATTGTCTGGTTAGACATGATTTTCGCTTTTTTAAACTTAACCGGATGAAAGATCTGACCATATTACATCAGTCCTTTATCAGAAAAGAAATCCAGCTGGAGACCTTGCCGTGGGATAAGAACTGGTACCAAAAGGACCGTGTAACTGAACTGGTTATTCTCGTTCAGCCGTCAGCACGTCAGCGCATATTTGAATGGTTCGGACATGACGTTTTTCTTTACGATGAAGATGAAAACTGCCGGGCAGTGATTTCTCTTCCTGAAGATCAATGGCTGATCGGTTTTTTGCTGCAGTTCGGAAAGGATATTGAGGTTCTGCAACCTCTTCATATACGGGATAAAGTAAAAGATACCATTCGCCAAATGCAAAAAGTATATGAAACCTGACACACTGCTGTCAGGTTTCTTTTTTTATAATCTAGGTAAAAAGGAGGGATCTTATGAGTTTTTCACATATGACACACTTAGAACAGAAATGGTTTGCCGGACTGTCACAACGGACAAGCAACGCATTGGAAATGACGGAAGAAAGGCGGATCCCGGCACTATGGGACCAATTCTGGAAGAAGGATATGAGCGTTCTTTTCTCACAGGCAACAGATCAGAGCATTATTTCCTTATATTCCAATTACGAACAGGAGACGAAAGGGTTTTACACGTTTTCAATCGGAACGTTTCAGGCGGACAGCCGGACTCTTCCGGAACCATATGAAAACATTGATTTGCCGGCTTCCGCGTATGCCGTTTTTACTTCAAAAATCGGCCCTATTGAAGAGGTTGTGTACGAAACCTGGAAGGAAATTTGGACTTGGGATAAGCGTCATCTGCGTACATTTACAGGTGACTTTGAAATGTATGATCAAAGTGCAACAGTACCTCAGAGAGCACAAGTTAACATATATGTTGCCATAAAACATTCATAAACTCTTGAAAAACTAATGGTGTTAGTTAATAATAAAACTAACACCATTAGTTTTTATTAGGGGGATAAATAAATGAGAATTACCCAGTATCAAACAGTTTGGCAGCTGACTTTTTTTCCAGCTTTGTTTCCGGTCAATTGCTATTTAGTAGAGGAAGAAAACGAAGTCACCCTTGTTGATGCCGCACTTCCGGACAGCTATAAAGGAATTATTCAAGCTGTAAACCAGTTAGGAAAACCGCTTCATCATATTTTACTGACCCATGCTCATGGGGATCATGTCGGATCACTGGATGCACTGACACAAGCATTTCCTCATGCAAAGGTGATGATCTCAGAACGGGATTCTTTCCTGCTGAAAGGTGACACATCTTTGCGTCATGATGAGCCGCATACTCCTATAAAAGGAGGTATTCCGAAACACGTGCAAACAAAGCCACACCATCTGTTGACGGGCGGTGAAACAATTGGTTCTTTGCTTGCAATTTCTACACCGGGCCATACACCGGGCAGCATGTCATTTCTTGATACAAGAAACGGCACGATCATAGCAGGAGATGCGTTTCAGTTGCGCGGAGGAATCGCTGTATCAGGCCAGATAAAATGGGCGTTTCCTTTTCCAGCCTTCGCCACATGGAATAAGGAGGAAGCCATTAAAAGCGCACAATTGCTTGCCGACAAGGCGCCTTCCTGTCTAGCAGTCGGACATGGGAATTTCCTGAAATCACCCTCAGAGCGGATGAGACAGGCAATCCAAAAAGCAAAGAAAGGATGATGAGCATGTCACCGAGAATAGGATTGAGCCAAAAAATGATTGTAGACGCCGCAGCGGAGATTGCCGATCAGGAAGGCTTGAATGGTGTCACGCTTGCCGCACTGTCTAAAAAAATGAATGTACGCCCTCCGTCGCTGTATAATCATATCAACGGGCTGCAAGCGATCAGAACAGAGCTTGCTGTCAGCGGGCTGACAAGGCTTTTAGATCAAATGGCAGACTCCGTAACCGAACAAAAAGGAGATTCCGCTATGCTTTCTTTAGCTCAGGCATATGTTGATTTTGCAGTTGAAAATCCCGGATATTATGAAGCGGCTTTGCTTAAGGTTCAGGATAAGAGGGCGGAAATCGTGTCAGACCAAATTGTCCGGATTGTTACGAACCTGCTCATTGAAAACGGCTATGCAAGCGAAAAGACTGCCATTCATGCGACAAGGGGGCTTAGAAGCCTGCTGCATGGCTTTACGACTTTAATCGCAAAAGAAGCATTTGAACGTGAAGAGGATATTTCAGAAAGTCTGTCATTTTCAATTCGGACGTTTTTGTCCGGCTTATCAATAAACAATAAAAATGTTATGTAAACTAAGAAATAGATGTCTTATATTTCTGAATATTGTATAATGTCATGGTAGTATACACAGAGGAGAGACATCAGGCTATGGATGACATTCATAAAATTGAGCAGTTAGCGGCAGCTTCATGGCCGTCTTATATTCAGAAAAACATGGGACAATGGCTTCTTCGAGCGAACTTTGGCGTAACCAAAAGGGCGAACAGCGTGTGGACCTCTGCGGATACGCCTGAAGGAGATTTCCAGCAAGAGGCCGAGCATTTTTACAAAAGCTTAGGCTTGCCTGTTTGTTTTCATATCAGCAATGCATCTCCGAAAGGGCTTGATGCCGTATTGGCAGACAGCGGATATGAAAAGGCAGACGAGTGCTTTCAGATGACAGCATTGGGCTGGGACATTATGAGCCATACTGATGACAACAGTCGATTTACATACAAGTGGGAGGAGGAGCCGTCTTCTGTTTGGATTGATCATTTTATTCAATTGGAAGAATTTTCTCCGGAGCGGCATCAAGGCTACACAAACATTTTCGAACGTATGCCGTCGTGTAAAACCTTTTTCACGATGTATGACCAAGAGAGCCTGACAGCAGTTGGAACGGCTTCTGTCATTGATGGCTATGGCGGACTCAGTAACATCGTTGTAGCCAAGGAGCATAGAGGAAAAGGGGCAGGGACCCAAGTGATCAGGGCGTTGACTGAATGGGCAATCAGCAACGGGGCAAAGCACATGTTTTTACAAGTGCTAAAAGAAAACCTGGCGGCAGTTTCTTTATATGAAAAAATCGGATTTTCGCCTATATCTGAACACCATTATCGGATTAAAAGATGATCAAAGAAAGGAGCTTGCTGATGGACTCGCTTCAAGAGATTATTTGCGAAAAACGGACATACACACGCCTTTATCATTCACATAAGCACGGGTACAGCCAATTTCTTTTTCCGCTTGAAGGGAGTATTGATCTTGAGACAGAGGGACGCGAGGTGAAATTAAAGCCGGATCATTTTTTATATATTCCGCCGGAGTGCGAGCATCGTTTCCGTTCAATCGGTAGAAATGAATGTCTTGTACTGGATGTTCCGCTTCATGCAATGAAAATTGATGAGTATCATGCAGGATCGGGCATTGAAGCTGCGATTGATCCTTTCTGGTCTTCGATCAGGTACTTGCTGACAGAGGAAGCAAAGGCCGGAACAGCGAACTCGCTGCATATGCTTGTTCAATACATAAAAGAAAAGCTGCAATCCCATACCTACGCCTCAATTGCTTATATCCACAGCCATTTATCTGAGCGGCTGACAATTAAGAAGCTGGCAGAAATCGAGCATTACCACCCAGCTTACTATTCAAACTGGTTCAAAAAGCAGACGGGGAAGTCTCCGCAGCACTATATTGCCAATCTTCGGCTTGAGGAAGCGAAACGAATGCTGATAGAGAAAAATGAAACCCTTACCGTCGTGAGCGAGGCGCTGGGCTTTCAAAATCTTTCTTCATTTACAAGATGGTTCACAAAAAGTACAGGCATGCCGCCCCGGCTATATCGAAACACCTTATATTCGGATAAAAAATGATGGTTCTTTGGTTAAACGAACCTTGGATATCTCTTTTATAATAGGAGAAAAAGGAGTTATTGATATGGCAGTCATTGAGGACTTTGAGAAATTGGATATTAGAACAGGCACTATTGTAAAAGCGGAGGAATTTCCTGAAGCAAGAGTCCCGGCGATTAAGCTTGTGATTGATTTTGGAGCAGAAATCGGCATGAAGCAATCGAGCGCGCAAATCACGAACCGCTATCAGCCCGAAGATCTTATCAACAAGCAAATCATAGCAGTCGTCAACTTTCCGCCGCGCCGGATCGCCGGATTTAAATCGGAAGTGCTGGTTCTTGGGGGCATCCCCGGCCAGAGGGATGTCGTCCTATTGCAGCCAGATCAGCCCGTTCCAAACGGCACAATAATCGGATAACACACAAAAAAAGACGTTTGCCTAAGGCAAACGTCTTTGCGTATTGAGGCGATGCACCACACGCCACATTCGTGTGCGCCGCAAAGGGCATGTACATCGGCTTACACAATTCAGCTCATCGCTATATGAATATAGCATGGCGGGTGAAGGAATGCAAGGATTACTTTGTTATTGTAATTGAATTTGTACATCTGATTATGATCTTGATTATATGAAATTCTGCTATTCAACGAGCTTTAGTACAAGATGAGAGCAGGATCTAAGATAAACGATTAACTTCATAAGCGGTACGTATTCCAGATTCAATCGCACCTTGCATCCACGCATGGGTAAGTGAGACATGTTCTCCAGCGAAATGAACTCTTCCCTCAGGGACAGGGATATAAGGATACAGCTCTAATTCTTGTCCTGGTTCGAAAGCTGTAAAGGCTCCCGCAGAATAAGGGTTCTGACTCCAGCTAAAAGAGGCGCCGGACACAAATTCTGACCATACAATATCGCCATATATTTCAGATAAATTCAGTAAAGTATACTGAATACGCTCTCCTTCTGAAAGACTGTCCCACATCAGTGCCTCATCTGCCCAAGTATAACTCGCCAGAACAACAGCATGTCCATTTGCTCCAATACCAGTGCTTGGATAATACGAAAATCGAATCGGAAGATCAGTAATAGATTTGCCGCCGCGCTGCCCGGCTTTTTCCCAAAATCGACTTTTAAACTCTATGCCGATTTTTGTTGCGCTCATATAGTTCAGTTCGCGAATTGCCCTCCGTTTATAGTAGGAAAAAGAATGGTATGGTTCGACTTTCACAAATCGCAATGTTGAAAAAGGAATGGTTACAATAGCGAGATCAGCTGTGAACGTTACATGTTCTGCTGTTTGTTGATGCTGACAATGGATCGTAACACTGTTCTCATTTTGAGAAATTTTCATCATTTTTTGATGGTATAGAATATTTGTTTTTAATTGAGGAAGAAACGCATGAGGAAGCCGATCCATGCCGCCTGTTATCTCATAGAAGTGAGTTGGTGATGTAAAAAAGACGGATTCCCGTAACGCTTCAACAAGGGACATACCCATATACGCTTCCATATCGAGAAGTATACCTATCATATCGATCGCGCCATATGAAAAGAAAGTGTTTAAGTAAGAGCTTAACGAATAATTCTTGTATTGTTTTTCAACAATCCGCCAATTTCTTGCAGGATCTTGATTAATAAAATTTAATATAGGCTGCAATACAGAAAGCATCAGCTCTTCAGCGGTTTTCCCTTGTTCGTTTGGTGCAACGGGGTATCTTAATATTCCAGGATTTTGTTCAAAAAGATGGAGACGTGTTTTGACTCCATTCGTGTAAATGATGTCCATTGGGGTTCTGTTGATAAATACATTTGTTGGCAGCCTGAATTTTTTTATATATTCTAAGGTTAACATATGGATATTCGGTATGCGCATCGGACCAACGTTGAAATACAACCCATCACTAAAGGGAGATCTCAACGTGCAGACACGGCCGCCTGCTCTACCGCTCGCTTCAAGAATCGTTACTCTGTGACCGGCATTTCTTAGCAAAGATGCTGATACAAGCCCGGCCAATCCAGCTCCCACAACAATAATATGCTTTGGATGATGTGATGCGCTAAGGCCATTTCTAATGATCTTTATCATATCTTCATTCATTAGAGAATTCACTTTTGGGGGGCACCTCTTTTTTGAATTTATTGCATTATATTCAGTGAAAAGGGCAGCTATCACGATCTATTCACATCTTTTGGAATTTGTTGATTCTCGTTAAAAGAACAAATGGTTTGAAAAGTCTCTTAGATGAAAAAGGGGGCTATTAAATTGTTTTGTTCGGAAGGGTATATCATGGAATGTCTTGTTACTTTTTCTCCGAACCAAGCAGCACTTAATGAAATTCTCAACTTTGAAGCGAAGTATCAACTTAAACTTCCAGATGATTATCAGAAGTTTATTACACAACATAATAGTGCGAAAATTTTTGAGGTTCTTGCTGATGGGGAGAATATAGGTGGAGGACTTTATTTATTTAGTCTTGAAGAGATTGAAGAAGAATTAAAATATGAGGATTTGTTTGAAGGCATCAATGGCATCCCAATTGGTCACTTATTAGAAGGTTGTCATTTGATGATCGACAAAGATAAATTGGACAAAGGTGATCCCAACTATCTCTTTATTTTTCAAATGGGTGAGTATACACCATTAAATGTTAACTTTGAGATATTTCTAGACCGGTATATACTCTCCAATGGGGAAGCTTTTTGGGAATGGCACTATTATACCGCAGAGAATTATTACAGAACAAGATAGTGCAATGTAAAAGACAGTAATGTTTGGTTTTTTTTGTTATTTAAATAGTTGATTGTGGTAAAATTTACATAGAGTAAGCATGAAAGGAGAATGATATGAAGGTTTTTGAGGCTGGTTCACTACTCTCTGAAGCGGATAAAAGAACTAAAGAGTACAAGGGACTAAGGTCACAAATGGTGAAGCTCAGAAAAGCATTTAAAGCTGTAGCTGACCTAGATGACAGCGAGTTTTCCGGTAAGGGTGCAGACAACATTAAAGCATTTTATCATGATCATGTCGGTGTTACCGATCAATGGATTGACCTTATTGATATGAAAATTGCTTTCTTAAGCAGCATTTCTGCAAAACTTGAAGATGCCAAGATGTCTGATGCTTACATAGAAGAGTCTTTTTTAGAACATGAGCTGGCTAACGCCTATACAAAATCAAAATCCATTATGTCTGAACAGAAAAAAGCAATGAAAGACATATTAAACGACATCAATGACATCCTTCCTCTTGAAATATTCTCAACAGAAGATTTCAAAGACAAACTTTCTTCTGCAGATGACAAACGTGAAAAAACAATCGATAAGCTAAACAAGCTTGATGAGGATTTAAAAACAGAATACGCTGAAACAGAGCCTAACGAACAATTTATTCAGCAAGATTTTAAAAAACTGCAGGAATCAACAGGCAAAGGGAAGAATGCCACTCCGATTCACTATAACGCTAAAGCGTACAGAGAAAGTGACATGCATAAGAAAAAAGGCGATATTGAAAAACATTCTGAAGCTTACTTAAGCGTGAAGAAAGAAGAAGCGAAAGAACGAGAAATTAAAGAATTAAAGAAAAAACTTAATGACGGTGTTTCTGATCCTGATGAGTACTTAGAGATTGCTAAGAAAGTAGGGTACGAGAATCTGGAGCCGGCTCAAGTACAGCTTGCAGTGCAAATTGAACAAGCAAAGCAGCTAGAAGGAGCAGGAGAAATCACCTGGGACATCGTAAAAGGTGTAGGAGTAGGCTTATATGATGTTGGCAAAGACACTGTAACTGGCATATGGGATTTCATCACCGATCCGGGAGAAACACTCTCAGCACTGGGGAATGCAGTTATTCATCCAGTGAAAACATATGATGCAATCTCAGCGGCAATTGAAGAGTCCTATCAAAAAGACATGGTAAATGGGGATGCCTATTCTAGATCTAGATGGGTAACCTATGCAGTTGGTTCAGTGGCTGCTTCAATTGTCGGAACCAAAGGTGCAGGAGCCATAAACAAAGCAGATGCAGCGGGCAAAGTAATAAATAAAGCAAGTCAAGCAGGGAAGAAAATGAAGGACGTCAAGATTCCAGATTTGCTTCCGTATAACTCTAAATATAATCTTGCTCTAGCAGATAACATGCCATACAATGTGATTGATAGCCAAAACCTTAAGAATGAACTTTTGACTAATGCAAAGAAATTAGATGAGACCAGAAAGCCATTTACAGGTAAGGAAATAACTCTCCCTTGGCTAAATAAAGAAAAGTATGGTGCCTTTGAGGTTAAAGGAAAGGTAAAAGCTTCAGGTAAAACTAAAGATGTGAGTCGTAGAGTATACACATTGAAAGATATTGATATAAACAAAGTTGATGCTGAAAGTGGAAAAACAAATTTACAACTTATGGAAAAAGGTGACGCTCCTTTTGCTAATGACGGCACAAAGATCAACTTACATCACTTAATTCAAGAAGAACCAGGAACGATGGTGGAAATTCCAGCTTCTGTGCATCAAAATAATAAAAAAGTTCTTCATGGATTGAAAAAAGGTGGAGAAAGTTTTAGAAATGACAGGGAGCTACGGAATCAGTATAAAAGCTTCCAACGAAGATATTGGAAATGGAGAGCAAGTCAATTTGAGAAAGGAGAGATGTAACGATGAATTATCATGAAATTGAAGAATTTATTAAAGAAAACGCTGAAGATGATGATTTTACAGGCGGGATAAGTGAAGAAAAAATAAAAGAGATACAAAACAGTTTAAATGTAAAACTTCCCGAGAGTTATAAGTGGTTTTTAAATAAATACGGTTCTGGTGGCATTTTTGGTGTAAATATACTCGGTCATGGGAAAGTTTCTGCAAGAGTTGTGACAGTTACTGAGGACTATAGAACTCATTATGATCTAAGTGATGGTATTGTCGTTATAGAGTATGTAGACGAATTTTCTTATTGCCTTGATACAAACAAGATGGAAACTGGAGAATGTCCAGTAATTGTTTGGGCAAATGAAGCTGGTTATGGAGACACGGTTGCAGATAACTTTCTGCAATTTCTTATGGAAGAGCTTGAAGAAGCAAAAGAAAACTGGGATGAAGATGAAGATTGGTAAGATTAACTTGATAAACCCTCTGGACGCTGATGAAAACATTCGATGATTTTAACGCCATGCTACGAGAAAAATAGTTTATGAATAAATACAAGGAATAAAGTTTTCCTTGAACAGCGAGGAGAATAGTGAAAATGTATGAAGAATATAGTAAGCAATCTTTACCATCAAGAAAATATAGAGAATTGTTAGGAAGTGCAATCTGTGTTTTCAACTCTAACAATGCATTTATCATTGAAAATATACTTAACAAAGATGAGGAAAACGGGTTTAATTGGCATGAATTAATTGATTATACTTCTGGTCAACTTAGTCAACCAATAAAGGAAACTATAACTAAGTTTTCAGATACAAAAATTACTTCTTGTTTTTCTGAAGTTATTGAAATGAGAAATAGAATTATTCATAGCTTTCAAATAACTGATGGTGATGGTAAACAGACTTTAGCAACTAAACATAAGAATGGAAAACAGTTTATTATTACAGAGGATTACCTTTATAATTTTATTAAAAAGAACGAAGAGTTAAGTAATCTCCTTCATGAATTTAGAGGAAATTAGTTCTATCAAGGAAAAGGGCGGGCGTCTTTTTCAAACCATTCCACACATTATATTAGAGATGAGATGTAAAAAGATTGTGAAGGAGTAAACTTAAATTATCGGATGCGTTAGTTGAACAACAAATTCACAATATATTGACAACGTGAAAAATCTTACTTAGCCATATCTAAATTTTACATATTTAAAATTCTTTTCCATTGTCGATATTTAATATATATAAAGTATAAGATTATATATATTTGTAGATGACGTTCATACATTTAAATTAGAGGAGAAGTAGGAGAAGTAAACATGAAAATTAACACATATGAGGAATTTAAAGATTTTATTGAACAAGAGGAGCCATTAATTGTTATTGACAGTAGCGTTTTTTTAGATTATTACAGATACAGTTCTCAAACATCAAAAGAAATTTTGGAAGTGTTAGAATCTGTACAAGATAATATTTGGATACCTCACCAAGTCTATTATGAATTTATTAAAAACCATAAAAAGGTGAAAAAAGAGCAACATAATAAATATAAAAATATTCTAAGAGATATTAATCAATATACCGATGAATTTAATCATAAATTAACCAAATTGTTTAATAAGTATGGGAAGTATGATTTTCCTAAAATTAATGAACTAAAGGATAAAATAAATTCTTATTTTGATAAAAGTCAAATAACTGATGCTGTCAAAACCTATCATGAAGAAATAGAAAATGAGCTAAGAGATAATCAAGTATTAATGAATAAAAATGAGATATATGATTATATTAATAATTTGAAAACATCTAATAAAATAGGCGATTCCTTTTCTGGTAAGCGCATTTTAGAAATAATTGAAGAAGGAATTAGACGATATCAGTATAATATTCCTCCAGGATACGAGGATAAAGGTAAAAAGACTGAAGAAAATGGAAGTTCGGATCAGAAAAGACCTTATGGAGATTTAATTATTTGGAAGTCAATTTTGGATATGGCAAAAGAAGATGGGGTTTCTATAGTGTTTACTACTTCGGACAGTAAAGAGGATTGGTGGGCATTAGACGAAAGTAAAAACATATTACACCCACGTGAAGAGTTGATTTCGGAATTTAAAGATTTTGTAGAAAATAAAACTCAGCTGATGATGTTGCCCATGAAAGAATTTACAGAGTATTTTTCTAGATTGAAACAAACATCATTTTTATATGCACAGATAGAATTAAATGCATTAAACATAATAAAAAATCAAATAAGCTTTTCTACGGACGAGATAACTCCTAGTTTAATTCATGATGGTGAATTACAATTGTTCATGGAAAACGGTTTGCTAGAAGATGTTGAAGATTTTGAAATATATGATGTTACATTATTTGATTATAATATAGATTTTGACGAAGATAAGGCGAGTATTACAGGCATCTTAACGATGAAGGGGTCAGCAATAATTACAGAGGCATTCGGATCTGAATATTCCGAGAGTTCAGCTTATGACTTAGAAATTAATGCAGAGTTTTCGATAGAGTTAGAATTAAACATAGAAGAACAAGTTTATACGGTAGGGAACTTTAAGTTGTACAGTATTAAAGTTCCCTATGCAGCACCACAAGAAGACATATTTGATGATGAACAATGTGTTATTTGTGAAAGAAGATCAGGGGTCTTAAATTTATTTCCGAACAGCCCCGTTTGCTCGGAATGTTCAAGTAATGGAGATTATTTTATATGTACTAACTGTAGTACAGTATACAAAAATGAAGACTACAACGGAGATGGTCAATACTGCCAAATTTGTATTGGGAATTAGATTAAGTTCAGAAAGCCTTCTTTAATGGGAAGGCTTTTTATCATGCTTTAGGACATATATTGCTACCAATATTTACATCGAACATTTGTTCTTATTTATATTGAATAAGGAACTTTTGTTCTGTTAATATTAGATCAATAAAGGAGTGAGTCGATATGCTTAGAGATCGAGGAACAATTAAATGGACATCAATGATGCTTCCAGAACATTTAACACAGCTTAAACAAGATTTGATTGATGTATCAAAAATTGAAAAGCCATCCTTAGATGACCAACAAATTGAAGAGATGGATCTTCTCGTCTCTGAGGCACTTGAATTTAATAAAGAGTTGAAATTCAAACTCTTTAACAATGGATTTGTTGAAAATATCACCGGCAGAGTTCATTACATTAATTTTGAACAACAAAAGCTTCACGTAAAAGACCAGAACGACAATACAGTTTATATCAACATGAATAACATCATAGGAGTTACATACAATGATTGATTACTCACAATTTCCACGAAAGAATATACTTTGTGTCGATATGAAATCGTTTTATGCTTCTGTATCGGCTGTAACAATGGGGCTTAATCCTTTAACATGCTATCTTGCTGTTGTAGGGAATACGGAGAGACAGGGAAGTGTAGTGTTAGCTGCATCTCCTGCACTTAAAAAAGATTTTGGAATCAAAACAGGGTCGAGACTTTTTGAGATACCTGAAGATCCAAGAATACACATTGTAAATCCACAAATGAAGCTTTTCATCAGAGTTTCGACTGAAATTACAAAGCTGTTTTACAGATTTGTTCCTGAGAAATGTGTCCATACGTATTCAATTGATGAATCTTTTTTAGATGCAGGAAAAGAAGATCCTGAAGAAATGTCCAAAGCAATCCAAAACAGCATGTGGAGAGAATTTGGTTTGATGTGCACAGTAGGCATTGGAGATAATATGTTGCTTAGTAAGCTTGCACTTGATCTGGAGAGTAAGAAAACGAAGAGTGGCATTGCACGTTGGAGATATGAAGATGTGCCAGATAAACTCTGGAAGGTTCGCCCTTTGTCTAAAATGTGGGGGATAGGAGGGAGGATGGAAAGAAACCTAAATCGTATGGGGATATCAACTGTAGGTCAGTTAGCTAAATTTCCTTTAGAGCTGCTTGAGAAGAAATTTGGAATAATGGGAAACCAATTGTATTATCATGCTCATGGAATCGATTTATCTGAAATAGGAGCTCCCTTGATGCAAGGTCAGATTAGTTTTGGTAAGAGTCAGATTTTGCTCAGGGATTATACAAAAAGAGAAGAGATTAAAGCTGTTCTGTTGGAGATTTGTGAGGAAGTTGCAAGAAGGGCACGTGCACATAATAAAGTTGGTCGAACAATTAGCCTGGGGATTGGTTACAGTAAAGATGAGCTTGGGGGTGGATTTCATCGAGCAAAAACAATTGATCTTCCTACAAATATAATGATGGATATTTATAGATGCTGCCTGATGCTCTTTAATAGGTTTTACTCAGGTAAGACTATGCGAAGTATCTCAGTCACTCTTTCTAATATAGAGGATGATGTGAATCAGCAGTTGAGTTTATTTGAAGTGGATAATGAAAACAGAAGAAAGCTTGGATTTGTAATGGACGGGATAAGAAATAAGTACGGCTCAAAGGCGATATTAAGGGCTGTTTCTTATACGCCTGCAGGGACAGCACTTTACAGAGCTGGTTTAACAGGTGGACATAAGAGTTAAAACCCTTCTCATTGAGAAGGGTTAAACATGGATGAGTTATGAAGTTTCTGACTTACAAACTAAAAATGAATTTATTTAGAATAGTTTCCAAGTAACAATAAAATAATAGTCATAATGATAATTAATAATATTGCTCCAACTACGATTAAAGTCATCTTTTTTAATAAACTGTTCTCTTCTGACTCGATTCCACATAATGTCGCTCCTAATGCAATTCTAGAAGGACAAGCCATCGTTGCATGTGAAGAACTTGCATTTTGAATACTTGCAACTAAATTTAATGGTAATCCAGTTTTTGTTGCTGTTTGAACTTGTAATTGGGTGAACATTGCATTTGATCCTGTATTACTACCTGTAAGGAAGCCCCCGATTCCCCCAATAAATGGAGAAACGTATATAAATAGTGTACCAAACATTAATCCAGCAGCATTAGCTATGGTAAAGGTCATGTTTGATGCAGTCATTAATTGTGAAATTGCTACAAATGCTGTGGTGGAAATTACAAAAGGAACCCATTGTTTTATAGTGGTTTTAATTGAATTCCAGATAACATTCTTTGAAATTTTAAAAATGAATATCGTATATAGACATGTAACAAAAAGCCAGAAACCCGGCGAATAAAGTAAAGCTAACGAAAAAGAAAATGCAGGTAACTCAAGAACAAAAGTTGATTCTAAAAAATCTTTAAATAAGGGTATAAGTCTTGTGGCAAAAATTGATATAGTCAAAAATAAGTAAGGACTCATAACTTTGATGATACTTATACTTTCTTCAGGCTTTTCAGACATAGAAGTCTCATTAATAGTCTTGTTTGCCATTTTAAGTTGAGAAGAGTTTTTTATTTTGATTATGAGTAAACCAATGGAACTACTAGCTAGGGAACTGAGAACTCCAGCTAACTCTACACTTACAAAAACATTAAACAAAATCATTGTAAGTGAAAAAACAATTGAAATGAATAAGATTTCCTTCCATGTATGTCTAATTGCCTTTTTCCCTCCAGCAAGGTAGACAGCAATTATCAAGAAATAGATAAATATAGGAATACTTATAATAGCAGTTCCAGTACCTACTTCCTTGAGAGCAATACCTCCAATCTGAGCACCTATCACTGTCCCAGTAGATAAGGCACCCCATGGGACTGCGAGTAAACTGACAAGTCCAATTGAAGCTGCTTTAATTGGGGGAAAACCCAGTGCAATTAAAATTGGTGCTACAATCATAAAAGCTATCCCAAAACCACTTGTTGATTCTAAGAGGGGGGAGAGCCCCATGACCAATAATATAACTTGTAAAAGCTGATCGTTTGTTGCACCTGAAATAAAAGCAGCGATAGTTTGAATGCCACCAATATTATTAATTAAATGAAAAAAGAGTATGCCAAAGAACAAAACGTACGCTGCTACAAAGGAGATTAAAAAACCTTTGAAGGAAGCATGTAAGGCGCCCTCTAAGGCTATACGATAATTAGGGTAAATCAAAATGATAAGTAGGGTAGCAGCGTAGGATAGGAGTCCAGACTTCAACGATGTTTGTTTTAATACAAATAAAAAAACAAAAACACATATAAATGGTAATAAAGCTATTATTAAATTCATAATTAATTTTCCTTTCGAATGTTAAAACGTTTACGCCATTATAAGTAGCGTAAACGTTTTAATTTATGAAATATCACTATACAAAGATTGTAGAACTGATTGAGCACTTGCAAATAGTGAAAATAAAATTCTGTCTGGCGGAGTAGAAACATAATTTAATCCATGAGGAGCTGCGTTTTTAGATAACCATTTGACTGAATGCCAAGAACCAGCTATCTCTCCACCTAAACCCATTAAATATTCTCTTCTATTTGATAATTTTAAAAGTTTAGTACGTCTCAGCCCTTGTACAATTGCTTTTCCAACAATTTGTTCATTAATAATTTGGAACGGGCTACTAGGCATTATGTTTAACTTAACGTATTCTGGAATAATAGACTTGGCCGAGTCTGCCCTATTCATATTGAGACATGCTGCAGTAAAATCGTTTCCGCCAAATAAGGCACCATTTAGCTCTATATCCTCTCCCTTAACATCAAGAATATCTTCTAATACATGAAAAGCTCCTGATGTTTCAATCATTATAGATACTCCACGTACTAAGTCTTGAATTCCATATGACTTCACAAGCTTCTCAAAAGTTTCTACAAACATAGAGACTTCCTCCGGAAAAGTAACCATTGACAATAGAATTTGTAAATGAACATTTACACCTTCGTTATATGCTTTATGTGCTGCCCTAATAACTCCTTCCGACCAAATTTGGCATATATCTTGTCTTTGAACGGTAACTCTTACTCCTCGACAACCATGATATGTTTCCGATTCATTTGCTAGAATTTTAACGCGATCACTCACAGCCTTTTCGTTTAAATTATATTTTTCAGAGAAACTTTTTGTATCAAAAGCTTTTGTAAAAATCATATTGTAGGGCATACATAACAATCTAACAACAGCAATCTCACCTGTACCTACTTTGAATACGTCATAGACCATATCAGTGAATCTTTGTAAATACTTATCTCTATACTCTAGGTAACTTTCTCCTACAATCTCTTCACCAAGAAATATTATTCTCATTAAATCAATGTCACTAGTTTGATTCCACATACGTTCATCTCTTAATAACCCTAACCCGTATCTATTAGAATTACTTTGCAGGCAAACCTCACCATTTACAACTGATATGTCACTTCCATACATCCTGGTAAGAGTCATAGTTCTAGTAGTATGAGCTGTTGATAACACCTTGAGATTTGAGATATTGTATGCTTCTTCTAATAATTTTTTAAAGCCTAAAAATTCTGGAGATTGAATAGTCTCTATAAGAAACTTTTTATTATTTTGATATATACTTGAGTAAATAATATTTTGTTCTGCATTATCTGGCCCGTAATTGTCTAATGCTTCTATAAAAGCTTGCGAAAGAATGTGATAAACCTTGATTATAGTAGAAGGCGTAGAAGACAGGTTTCCTTTGAAAATTAATCCTTTATTGGAGTTTAAAGAGAGATATTCACCTTCATTTATTATATCCTTTTTGATTATGATTCTTCTTGAAGGCTGTTCAATTTCAAATTTACTACCATCATTAAAAGTATAAGTAATCTGTCTGGTCTCCATATTAAATTGGTATTTACAATTGACATTAACCAATGTTGGAATACCTTCACAGCTAGCTTGAACGGGACAGAAGGTAGTGCGTGCTTTTTGATTAGTGAAAAAACCTTTAGAAGATGTTAGTACATAGAAGTCCTCTAAGTCTCCACCCTCTAGAGAATAGATTAAATCAATAGTTGTATTTCTTTTTTGAGCCTCTTTTAATAATGTTTCGCCTAATTTTCTATCTAGAACTAACTGGCCTGATACATCTCCAGGAAGAATACTTTCTCCATTTGCGATTGAAGAATGTCCATCCTCCTTAATAAAGTTAGGTGCAAGGAGATCAGTTAACTGTTCTTCCTGTAACTCAAACAGTACATCTCTAGGGGATAGAATACCTTGGGATATTTTATGTAATTTTTCATTTAATATATTCCTAGTACTAGTTAATAAAACCATTAGTTGATCACCTTACCATATTTGAATTTTTATATACTGGAGTACTATATGTTACGTCTAATGTTCTTTCCTGAAACTTATGAATGAATTTTCTTGTTATTTCCCCAATATTACCTTTTGATATTTCAATATTATTAATACGTGTTACCCCAACAACTTCAGCATGCGTTCCTGTTAGAAAAACTTCATCTGCATTAATCAATTGAAACGGTGTAATATCTCTTTGCTCAACTTCTATGTTTAGTTCTTGTGCAATATCTATAATAATTTGTCTTGTTACACCTTGAAGGATTCCATTAGATGGACTAGGAGTCACAAGTTTGTCTTTGTCTATCATAAAAACATTACATATAGTTGATTCAGAAATAAACCCTCTAGGATCTAGTAGTATGGCATCATCTGCTCCATATTCGTTTGCTTCCATTCTAGCGACCACGCTATTAAGATAATTAAGTGACTTTATCTCATGTGAAGTTGCGTCTACAGCATCACGGCGTGTAGACACGATTACTAATGACAGCCCTGTTTCTTTAACAGATTCTCCATGAACATTCGGTAAATCTTCCACGATAATAATTAAGCTGGTATTTTTACAAGTTTTTGGATCAGGCCCTATATTACCTACACCTCTTGTAACCAGTAAACGTATGTAGGCATTTTGAAGTTCATTGATCCTTAATGTCTCTAAAATATATTCACCAATTTCCTCTAAAGAATATGGAAGTTCCATACGTAGACTGTTGGCAGAACGTTTTAAACGATAAAGGTGTTCTTTCATTTGAAATACATAGCCGGAATAACAGCGCAATCCTTCATAGATACCATCACCATATAATAACCCGTGGTCATACACACTAATTTTTGCTTCACTTTTCTCATAGAAGGTACCGTCGATAAATATCTTTGTAGTCATTGTAGTCATCTAAACAAACCTCTTCTTTCTGTAAAATTCAATAATTTAGTATTGATTACTTCAATTCAATTTTAAATATTCAGACTTTTAAAGGTGAACGACCACTCTCCTCGCTCTTTTTATTGTGTTTATTTCCAAAAATAAACATTAAAATGAATTTAATCCCATAATAAATCCATTATAAAACAAAGTCAAGAACTTAATTCACTATAGTGGAATTGATTCCATGATAAATTCATTATAAAATAAAGTCAAGAATTTAATTCACTATAGTGGAATGAGGGTGGAGTTTTATGGAATTTTCAACTAATGTAAAGAACGTAAGAAAACTAAAAGGCTATACATTGGAGGAGTTGGCTAAAAAATCTGGGGTTAGTAAATCTATGTTATCGCAAATTGAAAGAGGAGATAAAAATCCCACAATCAATATTGCCTCACAAATTGCAGAAGCACTAGATGAGACAATCTCATCCCTTCTAGGGGAGGAACTAAAAAGAAGTGTATCAATTATTCGTTCCCATGAGAGATTATTATATAAAGACGAAAAAACTAAATTCGAAAGACATCTTTTGTCCCCGCCTACTAACGATATTGAATTTATTCTAAATAAGATACCACCCTTTAAAGAAACAGGTGGCTTTCCTCCTCATAAAAAAGGTGTAGAGGAGTATATATATGTTGCCAAAGGGAAGTTACAAGTCCAATTAGGAGAGGAACCTCAAGTCTATACATTAGAAGAGGGAGATTCAATATATTTTGAAGCAGATATAGATCATAGATTCGTAAATCTATCAGAAGAAGAATGCAATTACTTTTTAATAATTAATTCAACTAAAAAAAATATATAAACTGTTTATCAGAAAAAATGTTTTATCAATAGTAAGTATTGTAAAGGAGTACATGTAACAACCATGTACTCCCTTAAATTATTTTGATATTATCTTGCAACTATGAATTAACCTAATTCCACTATAGAGTCCTATCAGTCGTTAACGACAAAATGATTATTCGAGTACAGATTAATGTTATCTTAAAAAACGAAAAAAATACCCTTCTCAATTAAGAGAAGGGTAGGGGGTTTATCTCGGTGATTCATAATCCATTGCTTCTTCACTATCAGAAATACCTTGAGTTGTTGGGTCAACAATGATGCCCATTACAGTTAAAAAGTTAGAAGTGCATTAAATTTCTCTGTCAAATTGTCACCAAATACAGTCAAGTCGTCTATAGTACATGTATAACATGCGTATCGTAAAAATGTATAATGAGCTAAAAAAGACAGTAAACGTAAGGGTTTTGATACTTTAATTAGCGATTAGGAGTTAAACGATCGTAAAACATAAGCGAGAGTAGGGGAAAGAGGTCATTTTAAGGAGATATAGATAAAAAAGGAGTAATTTGAAGAGGGAAAAACATTGATAATATAGGCTTTTACGATAGCAATTACGATGTGAAAATGGTGATTCTGATGAAAAAATAGGAAAGGAAAATTTGATAGGGTGTGGAAATGGAAGTGCTATGGGCACTTTTGTTCTTGTTTTTGAGTATTTGGATGTTAATACACCCCCTATATATTGGTAATGAAATCCCTATATAATAGCTCTTATACCTGCATTTCAGTTACATATAATGGTTATGATCGAATGCTTTATGGATGCATATATAAAAGTGAAAATCAAGAATAATTTTTTAAAAAAGCAGAATAATTTCTTGCTTGATATGGGATAGATAACTCTGTTTTTGATCGTTATCGTAACAGGGAAAATTAATACGAACACTTATTATATCCTTAATAAGCCAAATGTTCTGAGTGAAGTACTGCATATTCAATCTTGTCTTTTTAATGGAAATTGAGCATCCATCGTTTTTTTATTTGGCCATATTTTAACCCTTCGATGATCTCGACTGACTAAACCTTATATGCAATATAAGATATGGCCAAGTAATTGTTATTACTCAGCGGTAATAGAAGAGAAGGAATTAGGGAAAGCATTTGATTTCATACATAAGAGACCACAAGGCAAAAAGTTAAAACTCTTTACCATGAGGTGTTTTCCTTAACCGATTCGCAATAAGTTTCATTAAAAACGCCCTTGATATTTGATCAAGGACGCTCAAGCACAGTGGCTAGCATACGGTGGACGACTTCGTGATCAGACGGGTCATTTAAGCGGTAGTCTTCACCAGGAAGAGTATACAAATCCTTGGCGCCCACATATGTAATAGCCAGTGTGAGAACTCCTTTGTCATCACAGGTAGTGATCAGTTCGAGTTCTCCACTAATGACACCTACCTCTTTGGTCATGACACCGTGGGTTGCAATAAAAACGGTCGACTTCTTATCCATCAGCTGACTCCTTTCTGCGTATGACTAAACTTAGTATGAGCAGGTGTTGAGCATGGTTTGCAGTGAAGATTTCTCAGTAGACTGTAAGCTAAGGTTCCAGCGATACTTAGTGTTGATCCACCACTTAGCATACCCACAACGTGCAGCAACACGAGGCGGTTGCCATGTTGAAGGGTCTTGGTCACCTTTAGAGCGGTTGATACTAGCAGTTACTGCAATTAGTTGAGGACCATCGAGGTCGTTAGCGAATTGCTTACGCTTTTCTGTCGTCCAACTACTAGCTCCTGAACGCCATGCTTCTGCTAAAGGAACAATGTGATCAATATCAATTTCGGATGGAGAGTATACTGTAACACCGTCGAAGTAACTATACCATTTACCGGATGTTACAGGGCAATTCCCGCTGTAGTATTCAGCGTCACGCTGGAGCACTAGCTGCCGGGTATTGCAACCATTACCTTGAATACTCCAGTGTGGGAACAAATCGCGAGAATAGCCAGTCATCGGATCTTCGGTCTTAACTGTTAAAGAGTTTAATTGTGATTGTGCTTCTAATTTTGAAGGCGTACTTGGTGGCAATGCGGATGCTGTTTGGTGGTCGAAAAGCAATGCAGTAAAAGATATTAACAATACAAAAATAAAGAATAATGATTTTCTGAACATAGAAAGCCTCCTTATTCGTAATAGAAATGTTGATAAGCTTTATTTACAATGATAGTGCAGTCATAGATTTTTTCACAAGCTATATTTTGTAAATAATTGTAAATGTTATATTGAGATATGTATTGAAGTGAGGGATATGGTGTTCAGAGGTGAACAAATCAGATAAATTTGAATATAGTCTAATTTACTGCAATAGATACCGAAACAATGATTAAAGCGATCTCAAGTAAGATGATAAGTCCAATATTTAAGTTAAGCCTATCAAAGTAATCACCGGTAAAGGAAATGAGTTGATAAATACCTAGCATTAGAGCTATAAAGATTGCTCCTAAAACAATTAGAGATTTTTTAGAGAAATCCTTAGCATGTTCAAAATTATAAATTATTAGGAATACAATTAGACAAGCCATAGCAATCTCGTAAGTCAACGAACCACTTGCTGAAAACCCTTGCACAATTAAGGAAACAATTAATCCAATTATGCCGATTATTTTATTCAAGACATCACCTGCTTTGTATGATCCTAGGTGCCAGCTTACTAAAATTCTCGAAACGTTTGATTGGGATTCAATTAAAGACACTCAATACACTCTATAAGGAGAAAGTAAAATGAACACTTATGTAGTCGATGACAGCAAGTATAAATGTATTTATGCGGGAACTGAGAAAGCAGCTGCTTTTAATAATGAATTTGAAAACGGAACAAGAGTAAGGGTTTGGTTTGAAGGCCATCACATAAAAACGTTTGAGAAAGAACAAAGAGAAGTCTGTGGAGTAGGAGAATGGATCCTTAAGTATGATGTTGCTACTGAATTGCAAAAGGAAGTAAATCGTTTGGAAAAGACATATTTCAAGAAGAAAGAATTGTTAGACACTATTAGACAAGCTGATGAAGTCTAAATAAAAGATAGTTTTTAACTAAACATATAAGGATGGATCGTTATCGGTAAAAGTACACGAATCGATAATGATCTCAGAATTGCAAAAGCAAACATATAATCCAGGACTTTATCAAAAGTCCAATTTGTGAAAAGATCCAGAAGAAAATTCATTAGCTTTCACCTCCAAGACAAAAATGTCCTATCTCTCTTAGATGGCATGTGTATGACACGCCTCTATAAATAAAAGAGTGAAATCCAATATGAAAATCTAAAAAGAATTGAAAAAAACATAAAAAAATATAAAGGGTGCAGTAAATGACGGAAATTAAAGCGAACTCAAATGTAAAGATTCACGTACTGGCTGACGAAACACTTGGCGGCACCAAGCGCGAATACGTAGAGGTCGATCGTAAAGCGGAGGTTGGCGATTTATTGTACATTACAAAAGTCGGTTATGAATCCGTGGATCAAACAGCAAGGGTGATTGATAATGCTTACGTTGCTAATGACATTCAGGGCTGTATTAGATTGAATCGAGAAATCAATGGGGAAAACTTTTTACTGAACGATCCTGCTGTTGGCAAATTTGTGATACTCGAACCGACCGACATCGTCCACATTGACGGTCAGCGCTACGAAATGACCGATCGTCAGGCAAAAGTAGGCGAGAAAGTTATTCATGTTTATAAAGGAGTGAACGGCATTGTGCGTGATGTTCGCAAAGCAGGCGACGATGGAGTAGATGTTGATACATATGAAGATGAAGGAGAATTATATAGCGGTCTTTATCGTGAATATTATTACGTTCTCGTCCCACTAGATAAACAGGAGAAGCACTTTGAAAGCAAAAAAAGTGGATACAAAGAAATAAAAAACCTTATACATAATGACTTAGGTATCACAAGGCAAGATACAAGAAGTGATTAGTGTTGCGGTTTCTAATGAAGTTCAAAATATGTCTGAGTCAGGAAAGCTGGATAGTATTGCGGGAGCAAAGATTGAGTCTATTATTGAAGAAGGTTTTGACGGAGGTCGGTTGCTCTATGGGTTTAAAGAAAGGGTATCAGAAACAGTTGCCGAAGAGGTAGGTAAACGTATTGCAAATGTATTGAACATTAATGTGGAATTAAAGGGAGAAAGAAATTGACCAAACACGAACGAGAAGACTATTTAAACAGGCTTGCTGATTACGGATTAACAGAAGAAGAGGATGATGCAATGACAAGTATTATGGACGATTTAGGACTTGATTGGTGAATCAATTAGAGTGAAAAAAATATTTATTTTATAGGAAATAACTAATTGATCCATGTACTAAATTTTCATTTATTTTTAATGGCTTGGCACTAAGGAGTTATGTAACGGAGAGATTACACTCTCCAGGATTCGAAGGAAGGTATGCGGAGTTTCCCGTGCTTAGTCTTAAATCTGTGCTTAACCTTACATACGATAGGCTCAATAAATACATATTCTTCAGATTCAGACTTTACTTGTTTCATAGAATGAAATTTGCCACGTTCTGCATGAGGCATGAATTCCATAAATCCAGCTGCGGTTCCATCAGGATAAGACAGAAGGAATTTTATATCCTTCTTCGTGTAGCCGGTTATGAGAAGCTCAGTGTAATCGTAATTGATCACTTTCAGCCAATTATGCGAACGTTTATTAATCTCATAAGGGGAGTCAGCTTTCTTGAGTATGATTCGCTCTAAATTCTTTTCTTTGGCCAGGTTAAAGTAAGCGAGTCCGTCTACGACAGGAGGATAAAATTGCGATCTAATAAAACGGTAAACAGTTATGTTTATACTCTGGCAATTTCAAGTTTGTCATATGGTCTAATCCTTGGTCTGTATATGTTTGTTTACTCCGGTTTTATGGCAATCGCATTAGTCACTATCAGCATCATTGCATTTTACGCTTTAATCACTTACTTGGTGTTTGCTGTCCCTTTGCAAGTGTGGCTAAGAAGAGGGCGCAGAAAATTCAGTTTGATCAATTTTTTAATTTATATTGCAGTGGCCTTTTCAGCTGTGTTTTTGTTCTGGTTTGTTGATTATCCGCCAAATGCTCTTACCATGTTCAGAAGCTTTGAGTATTACATTATGAGTATTGTAGCTGCGTTTATTTATTGGTTTTGGGATTCGATATTCCTACGAGATTAACACATTAAATTAAATCATGAATTTCACACCGTTTACAACAAGTAAGAAGGCTGCTGATCCAAACAGTAAATATCCAGACAGTTTTTGTTTGCTTAATATCGCTTCAACTCCGACTAATGATAAAAGGGCGGCAACAAATAATTGCACAACAATCAACAATAATTCATTTTGATTGAACAGTGAGTATACGCACAAGACTAATGCAATGCAAGAAACCGAAATTTTTGCAACCTTTAGCAAGGTATCACTCCTTATGCAGTCATGAATTAACCTTAACATGATTACGCGTCTTAATCCGAGAGCATAAAGAATCAAGATAAAAGAAGTGTTTTATTTAAAATTGGGGGATTTGACTTGAATATATTCATTTGGATTGCAATGTTTATCGCTATTTTTGGCGGCTCTTATGCAGGTTACAGAAGGAATAGAAAGAAAGAGCTTAAGCAAAAAGAGCATTAAAATAAATGCTCTTTTTCATCCCACAACGCCGGCATTCACGCAAGAATTCACCACTTTTTACAGTGCTTTTGAACAAAGTGTAATCGCAATTGTCGCAGCGACCGTATTTCACATCTGGATAATCTTTGTAATCATAAATTATTGAAGTGTCGTTCCCGTTAGTTATAAAAGATGCGATATGCTGGTTCCAGCTGATGAAACAGAATAAAGCCTAACTTATTTAAGGATCATACCTCTTTTACTGATCGAAAACGCTAGTGTATTATATTTCGAGATGTTTAATTAATTGAGCTGGATTGCCCCCAACTACAACATTATCTGGCACATTTTTAGTAACAACAGAACCAGCAGCAATAACCACATTGTTACCTATCGTAACTCCTGGATTTATTACTGAACTTCCCCCAATCCATACATTATTTCCGAAAGTAATGGGTTTTCCATATTCTAACCCTGAATTGCGTTCTGTTGGATGAAGTGGGTGTGTAGCCGTATAGATTTGCACACTAGGTCCAATCATACAGTTATTACCAAATTGGACTTCACATACATCTAAAATTGTACAATCAAAATTTGCGAAAAAGTTATCGCCTACATAAGTGTTATATCCATAATCAAACCTAATATTGGGTTGCATATATACGTTTTCTCCTGATGAACCAAGTAACTCTTTCAATAAATTAACCCGTTTAACTACTTCGGTTTCTGTAGATTGATTGTAAATTCTAACAAGTTGGCTTGCGTTTTGTCTGTCTTTTGCTAACTCGGGGTCCGACGGATTATATAAATCCCCGGCTAACATTTTCTCTTTTTCTTTTATCATTAATATCTCCCCTTGTTATGTTTTAATAATGTCTGATTTTAAAAAAGGTTTAAATTAAATTAAGTTAGTTCCTGTAAAACGACTTTGTTATCCTCATAAGCAAGTCTTTATTGAGGTAGTTCAGTAGATAAGTCACCAGTATTTTTTATTTCATGGCAGAACGTTTACATTAAACTACTGTAAGAGTTGGGCAGTGCAAGAGAAATAATCCACTCTTCTTTAGTAAATATGAGTGGATTATTTCTAAGTTCTTATTTTTCTTGGATTTCCGTCCTAGCCGAAATAAAGTTCAGTACATGCTGTCTGCCAGGTGCAGCGTGAACTGCTCCTTTTACAGAAGCAGTGAGAGCTCCGCTTGCATTTGCAAACGTCAGCAAGCGCCGGTGATGTTTACTTATTTGTTCGCACAGCGTCTCCTTTGATATGCCGATTGACATCAATTCAGATAAAAAGCCGCCGATAAAGGCATCGCCCGCACCGGTTGTATCGCAAACAGCTACTTTAAATCCCTTATGTTCGTACGACTCGCCATTTTTTAAATAAATCGCCGCACCATCGTTTCCTTTTGTCAGAACAACGACATTAACAAGTCCGGTAAAAAGCGATGTGACTGCTTCTTGTTCGTCATCAATGGTTGTGATAAACTGCAGTTCCTCATCGGACACTTTTACGATATCTGCAAGAGGCAAAAACCTCAGAATCGTCTCACGGCAGCTTGCCTCATCAGGCCTTAAAGGAAGCCTGATATTGGGTCAAAGCTAATGATTCCACCGATTCTTTGAAAGTCTTCAATAACTTTGATATGGGCTTGTTTCATTGGACTGTCAACTAAATCGATTGAACAAAAGTGAAGCATATCTCCTTGATTAAATCTTTCCGACATCAACTCATCCAGTGAAAGCAGCAAATCGGCGGCATTTTTCCGATAAAAATGGAAACTCCTTTCCCCAGACTTGTCTACGGATACAAATGCCAATCCGGTTTCACCTTCATCGCTTTGAATAATATAAGAAGTATCTACGCCATTTTCTTTAAGTACGCCAACTATATAATCCCCGAAATGATCGTTAGCAATCTTCGTCAGCATGACGGCATGCGCGCCGTATTTTGCAGCAGCGATTGCCGCATTCATCGGCGCGCCGCCGGCAACGCGCTCAAAGGATGTGACATCTTGTAAAGCCTTTTCTTTTTGGACTGGAATGAAATCAATCAGTGTTTCACCGATGCAAAATATCTTTTTCAAGCGATTCATCTTCCTTCCAGATGTCTTTTAAAGTCCAATAGGTGAATTCCTCAACCCTTACAGCGCCTTTCTCAGAAAAAAGCTCAATTCCCAATCGATCTTTTTTCGGATAAATGCGGCTAGTCATCGTTATTTCTCCATGGTTTGCGAATACTTCGATCGAGGATCTGTCAATAAATATACGCAGTGTCAGCTTTCCATTTGCTTCTAGCGGCGCATTTCTCACACTGTCTCGCGATTTCCCCATCTTAGAGCAATCGAGTGAGAGCTTTTGATCAATTATGCTGTATTTGATAGCTGTTTCTTCTTCTTCAAGGCCGAGAATCTTCAAACCTACTGATTCCGCACTGCAATCTGTTAAGTCATACACGACTTGAATTTCAAGAAGATCTTCTGCTGTTTTTGCCAAGTAATTCCCTGAGATCAACTGATTAGCACGATCCAGATGTTTTGATTGTCGCAACAACTTAGTTTCTTCCACAGGATTCATTAAAATTTTATGATCATCCCGCAATGTTAACTCTCTCGGCAATGTCAAAGCACCGCACCATCCATCTGCTTTTGTCGGCATCTCAGATTCCCACATATCCATCCAGCCTATGGCTATTCTGCGTCCTTTATCATCTAATAACGTTTGTACAGCATAAAAGTCATGGCCGTGATCCAGCTCTGTAAAAGCACCATACACAAACTCATTTGTTTCATCATTATATTCTCCAATTAAATAGCCGGTTTGATGCAAATTCTTATATAAATCACCGTCTGCCTCAATGCCCTGCGGGGATATCAGCAAGACATGTTTGTCGCCCAATTCGAAGAAGTCAGGACATTCCCACATATAGCCGAGATCTCCATCGCTTTGGGCAAGAACACCTTTGTATTCCCAATCTCGCAAATTGGGCGAGCGGTATAAAATAACTCGTCCGATGTTTTCTTGCGTTGAATTTCCGACTACCATATACCAGCTGTTACGATGCTTCCATACTTTAGGATCGCGGAAATGGCGGGAGCTGTCTTCCGGCGGTTTCGCAATGACAGGGTTTTCCTGGAGCTTTTCAAACACGATCCCATCTTGACTGACAGCGATATTTTGATTTTGATAGAAAATGTCTTTCTCTTGATCTATCACATTATGCCCTGTATAAATTAAAGCAAGTTTTCCATTATAATCTACTGCGCTTCCTGAGAAACAGCCGCTTTTATCAAAAGAGTCACCGGGGGCTAAAGCGACCGGAAGATGTTCCCAATGAATGAGATCTTTACTTTTTACATGGCCCCAATGCATTTGGGCCCAATTCTCATCATACGGATGATGCTGATAAAAGACATGGTATTCTCCTTTATAGTGTATAAGCCCGTTCGGGTCATTTATCCAGTTTGCTCGGGGCATAATATGGTACCCTAATCGATTACGAGTGTTCATCTTTTCCTCCGCTTTTTTCAAAGCTTCCTCTGCCTGTTGGATTCTATCCATTCGTGACATCCTCCCTATATCTGTTTTTTCGAAAAGGTTGAGTATACGCAACGCCTTTCTTTGAATCTAATAAAGTAAAAATTGAAATGATTGTGAAACATAAAGCCAAGGTTCCCATGAAAAGATATGTTTGACGGAAACCTATACTGTCGTATAAACCACCCGCAATCGGGGAGAAAATCGATGTACCTACTTGTGATGCAAATTGAAAGCCGACAAGGTAAAGAACTGATGAAAGACGTGTATCAAAATTCGCGGCTAAATACTTGAAAATCGCAATTAGCATGATTGGCAATTCTAAAGCATGAATAAGTTTCATCGATGAAATTCCGAAAGGTCCGATGACAATTCCAGACCCAATAATACGGAAAGACATCAAAAGCCCCGCGAGAATCAAGCTTTTTTTAGGACCGAGTCTATTAACAATAAAGGGGGCCAAAAACAACATGCCCGCTTCAATAAATACTTGAAATGAGTTTAAATATCCAAATATTTGATTCCCCATAGCTGAAGTGGGAAATAAAGAAGCGTAGTAAATCGGGAATTGCTGATCATAGACGCCGTACACGCATGTCACCCCGATTACATACAACATTAAAAACCAAAAGTCTTTTAATAGAAAAAGTCCTCCTACGTCTTTTAACCGGATCGAATCTGCTCTTTCTTTATCATAATCCGTCATCTCAATTTTTATGGACATAATAATGGCCACCAATATGACTGCTGAAAGGGATGCAATCCAGAAATTGATATTCGGATTGATATTGAACAGCTGTCCTGCGAAAAAAGTTGCTACCGCCCAGCCAAGTGAACCCCACATCCTTGTCTTGCCGTATTCGAACTGATATTTTCGGCTGACCTTTTCAATATAGGTTTCAATAGCGCCAACTCCAGCAAGAAAAGCAGTTCCTAGATAAATACCACCGACAATAGCGCCAAGGAAGACATCATATTGTAAAAGCGGTCCGTAGATAAAGATATAAAACGGCCCGGTAAAAACGATAAGTACACTAATCATAAATAATATGTTTTTCTTCAGTCCAAGTTTATCAGAGATAAAGCCGTATAAAGGCTGCATGCACAAAGTAAAGATAGCGTTTACAGAAAAGATAATCCCAGTCGACGATCCATTCAATTTGACTTCCTGTCCCAACCAAATCGCAAACAAAGAGTAGCTGGAAGACCATGTGAAAAAGAAAAAGAAAAGATAAGCGCTCAGTTTCCAATACAGACTTTTTGAGCCTTTCATTTCTACAGCTCCTTTAACCCAACATTGATATCTATTTTATACCTGTCCCTGAACCGCTAAGACCTTCCAAAATGTAGCGCTGAGCCACAATATAAATCAAGATCAGTGGGATGGTGGAAATCGTTAATACAGCCATAACTTGGTTTGTGTAGACAGGCTCTGTGCTGTTGATAGCAGTAATCGCAACTTGAATCGGAAATTTCGACTTATCCGTCAAAACCATTAGCGGCCAAATATAATCATTCCAGCTGCCGATAAAGGCTAAGGTTCCGACAGTGGCGACAGCTGGTTTAGACATCGGTATCATAATCCGCCAGAAGATTTGCCATGTATTTGCCCCGTCAAGCTTGGCCGATTCAATCATTTCCTCGGGAATTGCCATGAAAAAGTTTCGGAACAAATAAATATTGAATGCCCCCGCTAATGCCGGCAAAATAACGGCAAGACGTGTATCGACCAGACCGATTTTATGAATAATTGTAAACTGTGAGATTAAAATCGTTTCAAACGGTACAATTAAAAGCGCCAACAAAATGCCAAAGAGCATCTTTTTCCCTGAAAATTGGAGTTTGGCGAATGCAAACCCTGCCATTCCGTTAATCACAACAGATCCGGCTGCTACGCACAAACCATAAAAAAGACTGTTGCCAATATACATAAGCAAATCAAACCGAGTCAGCACTTCCCTATAGGACGAAAACCATTCTGCCAGGTGAAGAGAGGGCAGAAACGCTTTGAAGCTGTTCATATTGTTGTAAATTTCCGCTTCCGGTTTCATTGAGGATGCAATCATCCAAATTAGCGGAAAAATAAATAGAACGGCCAGCAAAACAAGACACGTATACTCAAGAATTGTCAATGGCCCGAACTTACGTCTCAATGGTCTTCATCCTCCTTAACCAGCTTGCGTTGTGCGAGTGTCACCAATCCAATAATCGTTCCAAACAAGAGTGCGATCGAGCTTGCATATCCGACCATCCGATCGGTAAATCCAGTTTGATAAATATAATAGACAACCGTCATCGTTGAATTGACTGGTCCGCCCTGGGTCATAACCATGGGCTGAACAAGGAGTTTAAACGCGCTGATCAGCGTTGTGATAAAGATAAAAACAGATGTCGGTTTTAATAAAGGTAATGTAATGTAAATAAAACGCTGCCATTTATTCATACCATCTAATTGCGCCGCCTCGTAGACATCCTCGGGAATGTTTTGCAAACCAGCTAAAAAAATGAGCATCTGAAAACCTGCTCCTTGCCAAGCGGAAACGACAACGATCGTAAAGATTGCTTGCTTAGGGCTCGTCAAGAAAGGCTGTGGTGATAGGCCGAAGTGCGCCAATACATTATTTATCATACCTTCATTCGGATTCAGCAAGTACAACCACAAAACGGAGATGACAACCAGTGACATGACGACAGGACTAAAGTATGCGACTTTGAAAAAAGCGTTGGCTTTGCGCTTTTTATTCAATAGGAGGGCAAGCCCGAGTGCTGTCCCAATCTGTAACGGTATCAAAAAGACGACAAATTTAATTGTGTTGCCCAAACTTTTTAAGAAGATTGGATCCTGAAAAAGTTTGATGAAATTATCAAAGCCGATAAACTTACGCAAATCAGGCGTCAACAAATAGTAATCTGTAAATGCGTAGTATACAGCCATGATGGAAGGAATCACAAGAAACATTAATAAAATAAGCAACGCCGGCCCTAAGAACATATATGCGACTGCGTTTTCCCGCCAGCGTTTTTTATTCACTGTCTTTCTTTCTAATGGAAAGGCCGGTCTAGTCTCTTTCAATATTGTTTTATTCATGGCGCCCACCTGTTAGTTTGCCTTATCGATGGCAGATTGCATTTCTTTTACATGTGTATCTAGCACGTTTTGAATATCCTGATTCTGATCATAAAAGCTAATGTCATCGATTGTTTGCTGAAATGCTCGAGTTACCTGCGGATATGCCGGTGTCACCGGACGTGCATGACCTGTTTCTTTCAGTTGCTGCATAAAGACATTCATTTCATCAGAAAATTCTTTTGTCAGCACTTTCTCTGATGAATAACGTACAGGCAGGGCGGCGATCGATCGGCTCAATTCAATATTGGAATCCTTATTAGTCATCCAATCTACTAATTTTGCTGCCCATTCTTTATTTTCAGACGCTTGTGTCATTGCAAACTGCCAGCTTCCCGAAGGAGAGACAAGCTTTTTGGTTTTTGGCGATACAGGATATGGCATAACTCCATAATCGACATTGGAAAAGTTTGTTTTCATATCTGTTATTGTCCAGACGCCGCTCATCTTCATCGGATATTTCTCCGTTTCAAACGCTTGTTTGACAGGGGTACGAGTTGTATAGCCCTCTTTAAGCATCGTTTGTATAAACGTCATCGCTTCAACGGTTGGCTTTTTGTTAAAGACGCCATCCGCTTTCTTCCCGTTTTCTGTAAGAATATCCCCACCAGCTGACCAAACAAACGGTAAGAGCGCATAAGTCAATATTTCGTCTTTTGACTGTAATTGCATATCGATGGCAGGTTTATCGTATTTATTTTTCAGCTTTTTGCAAAGCTCAAGAAATTCCTTCCATGTCCAAGGATCTTTTACTGTTGGTAGCGTTTTCAAATCGACTCCGGCATCCTTCAGCATTTTTTTGTTATAGTAGATGCCAACCGACGATTCACTGACGCCGATGGCATACAGTTTATCTTGGTAGGTGCCTTGCTGCTTAATACTTGGCAATAAATCATCCTGGTCTTTAACATACTCATCCAAGGGTGCAATAACGCCAGATTTCGCATAAGCCGCAGTATTTGGTCCGTCCAAAGTGATGACATCAGGCAGGGTGTTCGTTGTTAGTGCCGCATTCACTTTGTCTTCATAACCTCCACCGTTTCCGCTTCGGGGAATAAATTCAATTTTTGCCTCGATATTTTCTGAAGCGTACTTTTTATTAAAAGCATCCACCCGCTTTTGATAAACCTTTCCTTCCTCATTATCATCCGATACGTGCACCCACATTGTAACCGTTTTCTTTCCGTTGCTATTTGCGCTTTCGCTTTTATTACAACCCCAGACTGCAAACATGAGCAGCAACGACAAACTTCCTAACATCAATCTTTTCATATTCGTTAATTTCCCTCCTTTTGCACAAAAAATGTAAAAGCGCTTTCAAAAAGAATTGTATGTCAACCGGTTTCACATGTCAACCGGTTGACATAAATTTATGCATAATTCTAAATTTAAAGAACAAACTTGAATATACAATACGATCTATGGAAAATCCTTGCACATGTCAGTCCGATTCTCTAAAATAAGTGCGTGACGAGAATTGTAAGCCATTTCAGTAAAGCAGGGGGAAAGGGAATGAAGCCTAGCATTCACGATGTTGCAAAAATAGCGGGAGTTTCATCTACAACCGTGTCGAGGGTATTAAATAATCGCGGCTATATTAGCGAAAAAACAAAAGATAAAGTTTACAAGGCGATGGAAGAAATCAATTACTTTCCAAATGATTTGGCCCGTTCTTTATTTCGAAAGCGTACTAATTTAATAGGGCTTATCATTCCAAACTCCAGCAATCCGTTTTTTGGCGAACTCGCCTTTTATATTGAAAGCATCTGCACATCTAAGGGCTATAAACTGCTGCTTTGCAACAGTTTAAATCGAATAGATAAAGAAGAAAAATATCTCGAAATGCTGATTAGAAATCAAGTGGATGGCGTCATCGCCGTCACTTACAACCGGGGAATACTCAATTATCACCAGCAAAATCTTCCGATTGTCGCAATTGACCATTACTTATCGGAAACTGTTCCTGTCGTCGGCTCAGACAACTTTGACGGGGGCAAAAAGGCAGCAGAACTACTGATAAAAAAGGACTGTCAGCACATCATTCACATCAATGGGCCGATCGAACTTGAAACACCCGCAAATCTCAGGAGAAAAGCCTATGAAGATGTTATGCGTGAATATGGAAGACAGCCTATTACATATGAAGTGTCTTTTCATGAAGACTACCGGAACATCATTTCAAAACTATTTGATGAACAGCCTGCAGTTGACGGGATTTTTGCCAGTGATGATATCATAGCTGCAGGGGTCATTACGGAAGCCAAAAAACGTGGAAAAAACATTCCAGGTCAATTAAAAGTGATTGGTTATGACGGCACAGAAACCATTCAGGCTATTCTGCCAGAATTGACTACGATCCAACAGCCGATCGAATTAATTTCCGAAACAGCCATTGAGATTTTAGAAAAACAAATTGAAGGCGAATTTGATGATTTGCCGCTTGAAACGTATTTGCCCGTACAGCTTTTTGAAGGTGGGACGACTTAAAAATTGCTGGAGTACGTACTCTATTTAATGGAGTAATATTATTTCTCACATAATCAGGGAAGGGAAATCTGGTTCGATCTCATTGGGAAACGTACACGATATGAAACGGCAGGAATATAATTCCTGCCGTTTTATTTGCATGGTGCAGGGCAGAGGAGACAATAGTGAAAAATGTATTACTAATGTAAAACAAGATTCGCTTATCTTCTTGGAGATGAGAAAAAGCCGTTATATTAACGGTTAATTTAGAAGTAAAATCAATCGAGGAATTCATGATTAGGTGCTAGAGTAACATTCCGGGATGTTTCGTTTATAGTTCGAGTCATAACTTTAGATCAATGAACTGCCTCGTCAAGGTGAAAAGCAGCATTAACTTCGCTATTTGAAGCATTGGTTATATTTATACTTTTAAATGATCTCAAATTTTTCGTTTCCGAGGGACTTAACACACCAAGATCCTCGAGACATCTTATGACAATCGGAGCTATTGCTCTAGTGTAATTCCCATCTTCAATTTTTATTGCAATACCAATGTCAAATCCTTTAATTGCTACACAATATACCCCGTCAGATCCAAGCTTTCCAATAAGTTTTCCATTAGTATTCTTGATAAGTTCAGTGCAGAATCCGCCTGTACCAGCTACCATCTCAGGTGCATTATTCATTGCTGAGAAAACTCTCTCACATGAATCTTTTAACTCAGGTTTCAGTCCATCTGGGCATGCAAGCTTTGCGTAACCTAATGCTGCATTATAAAGGGGAATACCATGTACAGGAACGCCGCAACCATCTATAAAAATAGTGAAATCAGACAATTCTACCCACTTGATAGAAGATGACGGAATTTATATGACTTGTCCATTTATTCCTTTTGATAATGAAACTAAATTTGAGGTTTATAAAATGGAAATAAAATCAGGTGGCGTACATAAGTCCAATCCTCATTATAAGGGCGTTAAAGAATATGTTTTCATTTCCACTGGAAATATAGAAATTGAAATAGAAGATAAAGTCTACAGAGCTTCTTCTGGAGAAGCTGTGGTTTTCCCAGGAGATGTGTATCATACTTATAAAAATATAGGGGAAACCACAGTATCTACGTTTATTTTGTTTTTTTATCCCAACCGATAAGGATGTCTAGGGGTATTCTGTTTGAATGAAAATAAATCAAAGTCTCCAGCACTTTAACAACATTTGCACTGCATCTTCTAATTCATCTTCATGAATACCGGCAAATCCAAGAATGATTTTTGGAGGACTTTCAGACTTTTTCTCGAGTGAGTAAGTGGATATCGGGTAAATTTTCATGTGTGCCTCAGATGCCTTTTTGACCAGTTCATCCTCACTCATACCATTATTAACAACAAGAACTATGTGAAGTCCAGAGTGTTCTCCAATGATTGAGAGCTTATCTTCATACGGTTTTAGCAATTCTATAACTTTTTCGAGCTTACGGCGATAAAGCTTTCGCATCCTATTTAGATGCCTTTCGAAATCTCCTTCCTTCAAGAATTGAGCCAGAATGTGTTGGTCAATTCTTGAGACAGAGGGGGAGTGATAGAATGACAACTTTTCTTTATATTGCTTCAAGAGGTGTCTTGGCAGCACCATATAACTAATTCTGATCGATGGCATCAATGATTTTGAAAATGCTCCTAAATAAATCACTTTTTCAGCAAGACCCATGCTTTGCAAGGAAGGAATTGATTTTCCGCTATAGCGAAATTCACTATCGTAGTCATCTTCTATAATATAGCGGTTTTTTTTCGCTGCAGCCCATTTTAACAACTTAGTCCTGCGATTTACCGATAGTACAGTTCCGTATGGAAAGTGATGGGATGGTGCTATATAAACGACATTTATATTTTTATGATGAATCGTATCTACTTTTACTCCTTCCCCATCTACTTCAAGAGCGTACACTTCATTTGGATAGCTCTTCAGAATTCGTAAAATCAAATGGTAACCAGGATCTTCTACACCATATACCGTTTTTTTATCTAATAAGAGCAATAGCTGTTGCAATAAAATTTCTATGCCTGCGCCAACAATAATTTGATCTGGTGAACAATGTACTCCTCTTGCATGATAAAGATAATGAGCGATTTCTTGCCGCAACACCATCTCTCCTTGTGAGTCTCCGAGCAGTAACAAGGAATGATTCTTTTTGTCGATTGTATTTCGGGCATATTTGCGCCACACGGAAAATGGAAAATTCTTTGTGTCAATAGCGCTTGGGTGGAAATCATATTTTATATATTCCTGAGCTTCTTCTGTATTTTCTTGTAAGTATTGATTTGTTTGTACATATTCTAAATCTTCATACGTCATAACAAAATAGCCCCTGCGGGGAGAAGCCTCAATATATCCTTCTGCTGCCAATTGCTCATATGCTGTCTCAACTGGGTTTTGACTGATTTTTAAAAAATCAGCTAATTTTCGTTTAGAGGGCAGTTTTGTCCCGTATGGTATGCGACCTGCTATAATTTCTTTTTTTATATATAAATATAATTGTTCATATAAAGGTATATCACTTGATCTATCTAAATGACATGATAGCATTTCCATTTTCATTGCATCTCCTTAAAACTGACATTCTGTTTTTTAAGAAACTGGCACTTTCAATGTGGTCAATTCCTTTTTATACTAATCAATATATTCTTTAATTACAATAGTTGATGGAATGGAGTGTAACAAATGAAAAAAACATTAGGTACTGAAACTGTAAAAAGAGGCATGGCTCAAATGCAAAAAGGCGGCGTCATTATGGACGTTGTCAATGCAGAACAAGCAAGAGTAGCAGAAGCAGCAGGTGCTGTTGCTGTAATGGCATTAGAAAGAGTTCCTTCTGACATCCGGGCTGCGGGTGGGGTTGCAAGAATGGCAGATCCCCGTATTGTTGAAGAAGTAATGAATGCAGTATCCATCCCAGTAATGGCTAAAGCTCGTATTGGTCATATTGTAGAAGCAAAAGTACTTGAGGCAATGGGGGTTGATTACATTGACGAAAGTGAAGTGTTAACACCTGCTGATGAAGAGTTCCATTTATTGAAGAGCGATTTCACTGTACCTTTTGTATGCGGCTGCCGTGATCTTGGAGAAGCTGCACGCCGTATTGGTGAAGGTGCTGCAATGCTACGTACTAAAGGTGAGCCTGGTACAGGTAACATTGTGGAAGCCGTTCGCCATATGCGTAAAGTAACTGCTCAGGTCCGCAAAATTTCTGTGATGAACGAAGATGAATTAATGACTGAAGCGAAAGTACTTGGAGCACCTTTTGAGGTTTTAAAACAAATTCAAAAAACGGGTAAGCTTCCGGTTGTAAACTTTGCTGCTGGAGGGATTGCTACTCCTGCTGATGCTGCGTTAATGATGGAGCTTGGCGCTGATGGAGTGTTTGTTGGTTCAGGTATTTTTAAATCTGAAAATCCTGAAAAATTTGCAAATGCTATTGTTCAAGCTACAACTTATTACACTGATTATGATCTAATCAGCAAGCTTTCTAAAGAGCTTGGAACTGCGATGAAAGGAATCGACATTTCAAAATTATCTCTTGAAGAAAGAATGCAAGAGCGAGGTTGGTGAGATGGAAATAATTGGAGTTTTAGGACTGCAGGGTGCCGTTTCAGAGCATGTGAAACAAATTAAAGCATTGGGATTAGAGGCTGTTGTCATCAAGAAACCTGAGCAACTTGAACAAATTGATGGGTTAATTCTTCCTGGTGGTGAAAGTACAACGATGAGAAAGCTCATCGACCGTTACGATTTCTTTGATCCATTAAAAGAATTTTACAAGGCCGGAAAATCTATCCTTGGAACTTGTGCTGGCATGGTGTTAGTCGCTAAGGAGCTTGCTGGTTCAGAAGAATCTCACTTGGGAATTATAGATATTTCAGTAAAGCGAAATGCGTTTGGCCGGCAAATTGCCAGCTTTGAAGTGGATCTTGATATAACTGGACTTGAGGATCCTTTTAAAGCTGTTTTTATCCGGGCTCCTTATATTGAAAGTGCGGGGCAAAATGTAGAAGTGTTAGCAAAATATGATGGGAAAATTGTTGCAGCAAGAGAAGGAAATGTTCTTACTTGTGCTTTTCATCCAGAGTTGACTGCTGATACTCGTTTTCTTCAGTTATTTGTGGAAATGGTTGAGGAACAGAAGCAAAAGGAAGGGAAAGTTAGTTAAATTATGTAAGCAGCCACCAGTGTGGTTGCTTTTTTAAGCTAATATATTGTTTGGTTATTTATTGTTAATACAAGGAAAACTATTTCCTACCTTTTAAAAAAGGTAATGGAATAAGCTTAAAGAATACAGCTAACGAAACGCTTAAAAAACATTATATGCAAGGGATTATCACTAATATCGCAATGCCTAAAAACATTCTGTTCTATTTATCATTTTTACCTCAGTTTGCATCAGCATCAGGACAATCTGTATCAATGTCCTTTCTGCTATTAGGGGCTACCTTCGCTACAATAGTGTTGCTGTGGTACATGTTTGCAACATACTTTTCAACATTAGCCACAAAAACTCTTAAAGATAATAAGAAATTCAATTCTAAATAAAGTTTCAATATAGTGTTTATTGGACTTGGATGCAAATTAATGGTTGGCAATAAATAATTAAAAATATAGTTAACAAAAGAAGCTGAGTATTGTCAGATCGACATTAATCAGCTTCTTTTTTAACTCTGTCTTTAATATTAAATGAATTTTTTCTTCTTTAAAAAACATGCTTTGTGGAGTAAACGGATTCTTTCAATATAGCCAGATTAGTCTCATGTAAAGCAAGAAAGTACTAAGGATAGTAAAAAAGTATATATACCCTTTTGTCTCTATGCTTCGATTTTCAACAGTAATTGTTGTATGATACCGGAAATACTCGATGGTGTTTGTACCATCCCGTTCTTAATCCATTCCTCTATAACTCCTGCTACACCTGAAACGATAAATGTTGTTTCAAATTTCTCAGTTTCCGTAATTGATTTTGCTGATTGTCGTAACATGCTCAATTCCTCAATCATTTTCGTTTTAAAAAATTCTTTAAGTTTGTTGATTGAAAGAACATTCATTTTTGGTTTTGATAACAATGTAAAAATTTCGACGTTTTGATATATGTATTCTGTAGTTTTTTCTATAAAGGTCAGTATGTTCAGTGGATCCTCACTTGGAAAAGATGCATCATAAATGCTTCCTAGCTGTTCAAATATTTCGTCTTCGATCTGCTCATACAAGTCAAAAACATCTTTGTAGTGAAGATAAAAGGTGCCTCGGCCTATATCTGCTTTTTTAGATAAATCGGAAACAGTTATTTTGTTGATTTCTTTTTCCTGAAGCAACGTTAAAAAGGCATGTTTTATAGCACTTTTTGTCTTGATTGATCGTCTGTCCCCCATAGCGTCCTCCGTTAATATACAATTTATCATGTATTGTCCATTAATGAACATGTACAGCTAAATTGCAGATTGATACTCAAATTTTCTTACCATTATAATGAACATGTGTTCATGAGTCAAAAAATGTTTATTGGAAAAGGGGGTGTATCAATGTTTCTTTTTCGACAAGCAAGAGCTGATGAATTAAACAAAGTGGCAAAGCTATTCCATGAATCTTTCAAGCAATATCCTTTTATGGATTTACTCGTAAAACGCGGAAAAAAAGATCGTTCATTTATTTTTGAAATGCATAAAGTACTAACAAAAGCATATTTTAAAAAGCATTTCTGTTTTGTTGGTATTCAGAATGGTGAAATTGTTGTTGCTGCTCTATTAAAACATCGTGATAAACCCGATATTAGCTTGAGCGATTATATAGCAGCAGGAGGGATAAAATTAATCAAAATGGGGGGATTTTCAGTATTGAACATGTTGACAGTGGCTAATGAGGCTAAAAAATCTTACAGATCCTTAAAAGAGCCGGCATGGTATTTAGAAGTATTAGGAGTTTCGCTATCTTATCAGGGAAAGAGTTTGGGCAGCAAAATGATCAATGACTATCTAATACCTTTTATTTCAAAAAGCGGGGGCGGCGTCTTGGCCCTTATCACCAATACTGATCTCAACAGATCATTTTACCAAAAGAACGGCTTTGAAGAATTTAGTGAATCCCGTATCAGGCGATTTGATCATGAAATTTATAATTGGGGTTTTAAAAGAAAAGTCCTTCAAACACATAATTAGATTTCTTTTTTGTGATAGATAATGACTCGAAAATTTATATTTTTCAATTGAGACCAATAGAAATAGTTTTACAAATCGTTCTGATTTTATATGTAAAGATTATCATAACCCTTATGAAGATGGAGGTTGAATGCATGTCTTCAAAACAAAAAAAGAGTTTAACCATTTTGACTGAAAGCCAATTGTGTTCGAGTGCATTTAAAGATGAAGCATATGATTTTTACAAAGAATCACGAAAATCACACCCGCTCTACCCATTATCTTTAGGAAAATTGGGAGAAGGCTGGCTCATATCGAGATATGATGATGCAATACATTTATTAAAGAATGAAAAATTAAAGAAAAACTATGAAAATGTAATTACCGCAAAAGAAGAAAAACGTCCTGTTCTATTGAAGAATGAAGAGCCTTTAACAAAGCATATGCTTAATTCAGATCCCCCTGATCACAATCGCCTGCGAACTCTTGTTCAGAAAGCATTTACTCATCGGATGATTTTGCAATTGGAAGACAAAATTCAACATATAGCAGATTCTTTATTGGATAAAGTACAGCCCAACAAATTCATGAACCTAGTAGACGATTATGCGTTTCCTTTGCCGATTATCGTGATAAGTGAAATGCTTGGCATTCCCCTAGAAGATCGTCAAAGATTCAGAGTTTGGTCGCAAGCAATTATTGATTTTTCAGATGCCCCTGAAAGACTTCAGGAGAATGACCATTTGTTAGGAGAATTTGTTGAATATCTGGAATACTTAGTTCGTATAAAAAGGAGCGAACCTGCAGGAGATTTAATCAGTGTATTAATTCAAGTGAAAAGTGAAGGCACACAATTGAGTACAGAAGAATTGTACTCGATGATTATGCTGCTTATCGTTGCAGGTCATGAAACAACCGTAAACTTAATCACCAATATGACATATGCTCTGATGTGTCACCATGATCAATTAGAAAAGCTCCGCCAACAGCCGGGCTTGATTAATTCAGCCATAGAAGAAGCATTGCGGTTTCACAGCCCGGTTGAGTTAACGACTATTCGCTGGACCGCTGAACCGTTTATACTGCATGGGCAGGAGATTAAACGGAAAGATGTGATCATCATTTCCTTAGCATCAGCAAACCGTGATGAAAAGATATTTTCGAATTCTGACATATTTGATATTGAAAGAAAGAACAACCGCCATATTGCTTTTGGCCATGGCAGCCATTTTTGCCTTGGTGCACAGCTTGCCCGCTTAGAATCAAAGATTGCTATTTCCACCTTATTACGCCGCTGTCCAAATATACAGATAAAAGGCGAAAAGGAACAAATTAAATGGAAAGGGAATTTTCTGATGAGAGCACTCGAAGAACTGCCGCTCAGTTTTTAATTTTTTGAGGGACGAGTGATTTTCAAACATATTTCGTTTTCACTCCCCAATAAGATTAATTATTATAAACGCTGCAATCAACATAAAAAAATATTAGATGATAGAGCTTTTCAGAAACAAAGTTTAGGATTTATTTAAGCTTACTGGGAGTGAAAATGTCTTGTAAACACCAATGGTTTCATACTATCGGTGTTTTTTTGTTTTCAACCTCATTTAAACTCTCCTCATTTGGACAAACAGCTGTTACATAGCCTTACCCAAGGGTGATGCATTTCATGAAGGTAAAAATCATCGAGGGAGTGCAAGCTGACAAATGCATTAGCGATGGCAATCATTATTTAATAAAACTTTATAGGAAGGAGATCCAGGGTGATAGCAATATATGTAAGGTATCAACAGAGGAACAAGTGATCACGAATTATGTAAAAGTTGTCCTCTTTCAAGCGACTCAAAGGGCTTTTTAGTGCTGGTTTGAAAATCCTTCATCCGCATACCTCAAGACATCCTTTTCTATACAGGGGGACGGGATAAGAAATAAGTACGATGCAAAGGCGATATTATGGGCTGTTTCTTATACGCCTGCAGGGACGACATTATATAGAGCTGGCCTTACTGGTGGGCATAAGTCATAACAAAAAGCGACTAAAAATACAATCGCTGTTTGTATCATTTAGTTAAGAAACTAATTCATATAAATTTAAAAAGTATAGAATTGTTTCTTTAATTTGCTCTTCAGTTTCACTATAGGGAATGCCAACAACTTCTCATTACAATCATAAGAGCCTGGCTATATCGGGGTAGCAGGCTCTTAGACATTATTTTTTTGTATAACGCACCCAGTCGTAATGAGCGTATAGAGGTGTTACACCATTGTAGGAACCGAGCCATTCATCTACACCCGTACCATTCCACAAGTTCATCATGATCTTTCCTGGTGTTGTCGGAATTTGGCTTGTCGCAGTATGTTTTAATTGCCCATCGACATACCATTTAATAGAGTTTGGCTGCCAATCGAACGCATACGTATGATAGGCATTGGCTGCATCAAATCCGAGATCCACAATCTTTTCATGGTTTCCTACACCATTTGTATAATAGTTAAATTGAACCTTTGTTGTGTCTTTTCCTAAAAATTCGATATCAATCTCATCCCAAGGAGTTCCATCCGTTGGACCTGTGTAGGTGAAGAACGATGAAACGATCCCTACGTTTTTAGCTGGTTTCATTCTGACTTCATAAAGTCCATAGCCATATGTTTGAACAGAGCGGTTTTCCCCGCAGTCAAACTTGTTATAAGATGGACTTGTTAGCGCCAAACGCATTTCACCTAATGACGTCATTGATACGTTATTTGCACGCCAAGTGCAGTTGAACATATTTCCATTCGAATAACCATTTGCTTTTTGCCATAATCCGGAGTTATAGCTATTAAAAGGGTCAAAAAACGATCCACCTGTTTGAGCCGAGGCAGTAGAAGTGACTGCAGACAAACTCATAAACAATCCAGTAACAAGAAGCAACAACACTCGTTTCATACGATAAGACATGTTGGCATCCCCTTTCTTTGAAAACGTTTTCTTTAACGATCATACATGATTCTTTTTAAAGGGAACATCAGTCAAAATAATGATAATAACGAATCTTCTTACTAGAATCATGTAAGTACGAAGTATCTCAGTTCACTCTGTCTAATATTGAAGATGACTCTAATCAGCAAATAAGCCTATTTGAAAGAAGAAAGCTCGGGTTTGTAATGGATGGGATAGAAACAAATACGGATCGAAAGCGATTCTAAGAACAGTTTCTTATACACCTGCAGGAACTGCGCTTCACAGAGCTGGGCTTACTGGTGGACATAAATCATAAAAATAACCCCCTTCAAAATTTTCAGGGGGGATAATACATATTTAAGAAGTATGGCCTCTACTAGCCATATTTCATATGAATGACCATCAGTAAAGTATCCAATACTGGCTGTATGTCCTCTACGAGCATCTTGGATTTCTTTTTGAGTGTTAGTTAAATAAATGCTGACGAGTTCAATTAAAACAATGGCTAAAATAAAGACAGATGCACGCTTAAGTTTCATAAAGACAATCCTCTCTCTGAATTTGTTTACGGGCATAAAGCACTTTCTCATAATAAGCAACAGCCACTTTATGGTCTTCTAATTAATACTTCGCTGCAGCTAAATCCTCTACGTCTGAAAGCATTGACTTTAATTCTATATAATTTAGAATCGAATTTAATTTTTCTTTCCCGCTATCTACATATAAGACATGAATGAATTCAAACATTTTGGCCATAATCTCATCGTTTAAGTTTTTGGACAAAGACACCCGTGTGCACACCAAGAGATTCCTTCTGATTGTGCCTCATTTTGAATGTGGTTTTTGTCAAAATTGATGTCTAATAACCGATTTGAGTGCTCATACCCATTATCCTGGTATACTCTAATCCCCTCCTTAAAGTACTCAGCTGTCTTTTCATAAGCTTCCTCGGCAAATGAACATAAGCCAAGGTTGTACAGAGATGATCCGATTAATCGTGACATATCGATTTCTCGTGCTTTGTCTAGAGCATCCTTAAAATGAGGGATCGCTTTTTCAGGGTAGTCCATATCCAAATAGTTCAGACCGATGATTTAGTTCAAGTGAGTTCAGAACTGTCTTATGCTCAGTGAGGGGCCTAGCTGCAATTGACTGACCGTCTTTGTAGATAACATCAAAGACGCAGTAAACAATCTTATGAGCAGATTTTCTGGACATGAAACGTTCCATACAGCTTCAAAGTAAGGTGCACTGCCTGAAGCAGCTAAAAAGACTTCACAATCTCTAATGTATATCTCCTTTGTACGAAATGGTTCGAATGGGGATTAATTACAGATATTACTCCATCAGATTTAGAAACAAGAATTGTGATTCTATGAAAAAAGGATAAGGCTATGGTGAAACAAGACCACTTATAATGTGATTTTTTAGGTATTTGTAATTAAATTACAGTTATTCTTAATATTCACTCATGAATTCATGGTATTATATTGAAGGGGACGATCTAAAGCTTTGGCGTCGGTAATTAATAATGTTTTAAATATATACGAGTGCTACCTCATGTCAAAGTCAGAAAAAATATTAAGGAGGTAACATATGTTTAAGTTTAAAAAGAATTTCTTAGTTGGATTAACGGCAGCTTTAATGGGTATTAGCTTGTTTTCGGCAACCGCCTCTGCAGCTAGCACAGACTACTGGCAAAATTGGACTGATGGGGGCGGAATAGTAAACGCTGTCAATGGGTCTGGCGGGAATTACAGTGTTAATTGGTCTAATACCGGAAATTTCGTTGTTGGTAAAGGTTGGACTACAGGTTCGCCATTTAGGACAATAAACTATAATGCCGGAGTTTGGGCGCCGAATGGCAATGGATATTTGACTTTATATGGTTGGACGAGATCACCTCTCATAGAATATTATGTAGTGGATTCATGGGGTACTTATAGACCAACAGGAACGTATAAAGGTACTGTAAACAGTGATGGGGGTACATATGACATATATACAACTACACGTTATAACGCACCTTCCATTGATGGCCCAAGCACTACTTTTACGCAGTACTGGAGTGTTCGTCAGTCGAAGAGACCAACTGGAAGCAACGCTACAATCACTTTCAGCAATCATGTTAACGCATGGAAGAGTCATGGAATGAATCTGGGTAGCAATTGGTCTTACCAAGTCTTAGCGACAGAGGGATATCAAAGTAGTGGAAGTTCTAACGTAACAGTGTGGTAACAGATCATCTTTAATCAGGGATAGCTAACGGGCTGCTGATCGTTCCTTGAGAAATTTTTGTTATTGTGAGTTACTAAGAGGCGACGGTGATGGGAGTTACTTTAATGCATATAACAACAAAAAGGTTATTGATACGTGAATTTGAATTCAAAGATTGGCAAGCTGTATATGAGTATACATCAGATGCTAATGTTATGAAGTATATACCAGAAGGGGTTTTTACTGTAGAAGATGCAAAAGAATTTGTAAATAAAAACAGAGGTGATAACGCTGAAAAATTTCCTGTAGTACTAATAGATGAAGGTTCTCTTATAGGCCATATTGTTTTTTATAAGTATTTTGGTGAACATACATTTGAGATTGGGTGGGTGTTTAATCCGAATTATCAAAATAGAGGGTATGCTTCTGAAGCAGCAGAAGCTATTTTGGAATATGGATTTAAAGAAATGAACTTACATAGGATTATAGCTACGTGTCAACCTGAGAATATTCCATCATACCGAGTTATGGAGAAAATCGGTATGAGAAGAGAAGGCTTCTTTAAAAAATGTATTCCCAAAGGCAATGAATGGTGGGATGAATATTATTACGCTATTTTAGAGGAAGAGTGGAAATGAACTAATAGAAATTTTTAAATCTTACCTCTTCAACAAAAGGTCTTTATTGGATGTAGCAACATTGGCGATACAAACAAAATATCACCTCCTACTTAGAACATAGAATCTTTAGCAGCATTTATAAACACATCAAAAAAGAGGGTGGAAAATTATCTAATAAACTGACCATCAGGAGACTTACTTAATTGATATTAAAAATACGCTAAGGGTGATTCAATTAGTTAAGGTCAACTTTTATGTGCGTTGAATCGTTAGTAGATACATTTGACTTTACCATTACTTAATTCCTTATGACGGAGAAAAGTTATATACAGGGGAGATCCATTCTTTGTGGATCTCTCGAGGAATAAATTAGCCCTCCATATGCAAACCCGAGGAACAATGTTATAGGATTTTCTTAGCTTATGTTGTAACTATATTGGAGGCATACCGTCTACGTTTTTTAAAGTTTGAGAGTAGCAGCTTTTAGGGAAAGATTCAGCAACTAGAAGATAGAGTTATTAAGTCCAAATAATCTGGAATGATGGTATATGTCCATACCCATATTTCGAGAGATGAAGCGCATCTGCAGCAGAAAGCAGAGCGCTTTTTTGATGAAGAATCCCAATAAAACAACAATTTTAATCAGAAAAGCGACGTGGAAAATATGGATTAAATAAGGTGAGGTCAAATAAAGTGTAAACAATGTGAAAAGCCGTTCTCAACGAAAATGGAAGAAGTCGGATATAGTCACCTTATCAGTGTTTTTTTGTAATCCTGATCACTCAGGCAATATTATTTAGTCTAGGTTTGGAATAAAACTTAATTAAATTTATGTTTATAACAATATTGATAAATGAACAAAAGGAAAGAACATGTTTTGAAATAAGATTGTTCAAAACATGCTTTTATATATTGTAATGGGTTAACTTCTTTATAAAAAAAGTTTGATTACATTTGCGGGGGTTCCAAACCAAATTTTGTCCATTCCTCTTTTGCTGGCCCATAAATACCTGGAACAGGTAATCCTGCTTGTCTCATAAGAACCGTCATTTGTCCTCGATGGTGATTTTGGTGTTGAATCAAAAACATCAAAAGTGAACCATTTGGCAATTGTTGGCCAATAAAGTTGATATGTTCTTGAAGTGTATGGTCAGTCCATTGGGTTTTTAATGCCTGTACAAATGCATTACTGGCTTGATTATAGCTGTCTGCTATAAACTGAGCCGAATCAGGAACAGGATAATCTTCAGCTGGAGCGTGAAATGTTAAGTCTGTGTTTGAGGTAATGATGCGAATGGCAGCGACAGTATGCCAAGCAATACGGCCTAAAGTCCAATTTTGTGAAGTTATTTCCTGTTTAAGTGATTCATCAGTTAGACGATTTAGTATTTTCTGTGTTGCATCGGCTTCGAACTCCCAAGATTTTAAAAAATGGTCTAAGGTTTGAAACACAAAAATCCTCCTTTTAATTGTTTTCTTTCTATGAACCTATAGCTCAATTATAGTGCCCCGTTTAGTTAAAAAGAACAAAACTTTAGGCATTATCTAAGGAAAAATGCATCGCCGACATTCTTTTAAACGTCAGGGGATTTATTTCTAACATCGGTGACTTTATGTCAAAGCTACATTTAGAATACGTGCGATCAAGACCAAATAAAATGACAATAAAGAAGAATTAGATTTTCTTGATGTTGAATTGCAAAATGGATTCTTTTTTACAAGGATTCTGAAAAAAACAAGTGTTTTAAAGAGAAAGAGGAAAATGCCTTGTTTCTAATTAAGACGATTCAGGGGAAGTACATAACAAGTAAAGAACCCAGCTGCAGTTTTTGATTCAAGTTGCAGTGTTTTATTAAAAATGGGTGTAGAGGAATCAATACCACACATATCGAGCGGCAGGGTTAAATAATACTGCAGATGATATGAGTTTTATAGAGTTTCCAAAAGATCAGGTAGAGATTGATAAAGTGTTCGGTATCTGTGACAAAAATGGAAAGCTGTATGCAAGGAGGTTTTGTCAAAAAGCTGAAGAACAAAGGAACTGGAGAGCATGAAATTCTTTAAATTTTACGCCTTCAATGATAAAGAAGGAGATTACCTCACACGTAATGAATTATTATAGTAGGAAAGAGAAAAATTTCACAATAAAGGGAGGAATGATTTAGTAATGAAGGGTTTTATCAAGGGGGCTGTTCTAACTGCTATTCTAGGTGTTGGTGCTACTTTATTTGCAGGTGATGTATCTGCACACGGGTATATAAAAGAACCTGCTAGTAGAGCGTACATGGGTTCATTAGAAAAACAAATAATTGGTTGGACGGCAGCTAATCAAAAGTATGGTTCCGTAATTGATAATCCTCAATCGGTAGAGGGACCAAAAGGGTTTCCGTCCGCGGGTCCGCCAGATGGGAAAATTGCATCAGCAAATGGAGGCTCGGGTCAAATTGACTTTGGGTTAGACAGGCAGACTGCAGATCATTGGGTAAAACAAAACATCCGTGGGGGTCTAAACACCTTTACTTGGCACTATACTGCTCCTCATGCAACATCAAAGTGGCACTATTATATAACCAAGAAAGATTGGAATCCAAACAAACCTTTAACAAGAGATGAGTTTGAATTAATTGGAACTGTAGATCATGATGGCTCAAAGGCTGATACTAATCTATCTCATAAGATTTATGTACCAACTGATCGCAGTGGTTATCATGTCATTCTAGGGGTGTGGGATGTTGCGGATACCTCTAATGCCTTTTATAACGTAATTGATGTAAACCTAATGCGATGATGTCGAACCTCCAATAATGGACAAGAATATGAGGTATACAGAGCTAATCAGAAAATTCGCACCGCATCTGGTACAGTGTATAACGATACGTTTTTAATAGCTTAGTTATGACGACGGTAAAAGCGATTAGTGTTTCAGGTAAGGCATCACCAGCTAGTGAAATGTTGACTGTAACAACGAAGGAAAATGTAACGGAACTGGGAGAACACAGAGTGTTTGAGTATGGAAGTTCCAGAATCAAATGGTGTTGGAAGCTTCTAAGAGGAGCTATTCTATTGCAGATCGGTTAGATATTCGTGCATCTGCCGATCTTTTTTTAACCTTAATAGAAGTGTACTCCAAAAGTCTATTGGTATATGCTTCATTGATGGAATCAAACAAGATGGATACTAATGGAAAAACCATTCACTTCAAAGATCCAGCAAGTCCTAAAGAAATTAGCAATTTAGAAAAGAAGTTAGGTGTTACTTTTCCTAATGATTTTAAAGAGTTTTTGTTACAACATAATGGGATGGAAATGTTTGAAGGGGTTGAAATACTCAGTATAGAAGGAATCATTGAATATAATGAAGTTCAAGATTTCCCCGAGGGGGTACGTTTTAATTGGGTATTATTATGGTGGAAGATACGTACACACAAATCAAGAAATGGATTAGAATATATGTTATACCTCGATTCAATTGATGATTTTGAAGATGCGGTTAACTTAGATTCTAATTTTGAGATATATTTGATATGTTAGTGTCTTCTAACGATACGAAATATTGGGAAGTGAGTCCGAATAAACCAAGAGTATTATAAACCGGTTTCAGAATAAGAAGACTCCAAAAAGGAGTCTTCATCTACTATTTCAGATCGTTAAGGACGACTTTTGCAGCCTCAGCGATAAGAGCATTATTATAATTAGCATCTTTCGTAAACCGTTTTGATAGGATTGCCAAAACAATAGGAGCTCTATTAGGCGGCCAAACGATAGCAATGTCGTTTCGTGTTCCGTAACTTCCGGCTCCAGATTTATCGCCGACTTCCCATCCTATAGGAGCGCCTGCCCGAATCAGTTCGTCACCAGTAGCGTTCCCCCGCATCCAATCAGTTAAGATCGTGCGCTTATCAGTCGTGAGAGTGTTATCCTCAGTGAAAGCTTTAAGGTCGGTTGCTAATGCTTTTGCGGTGCTTGTGTCACGAATATCTCCAGGAATGGCAGAGTTTAGATCCGTCTCGAATCGATTTGCCTTGGTTACATGATCCCCAATCTGTTTCAGTGACTTTTCGAAACCTTTAGGGCCGCCAAGTTGTTGCAACAATATGTTCCCAGCAGTATTATCGCTGTAACGGATAGCAGCCTCTGAGATTTCCTTCAGGCTCATACCTGTATCTACGTGTTTTTCTGTGATTGGAGAATATGTAACAAGATCGTCTTTGCTGTAGTAGATGACTTCATTAAGTTTTTCAATTGAGTTTTTCTCCAGGACAGCAGCTGCGGCTAGAACTTTATAGGTTGATGCGTAAGCAAACCGTTCATTCGGACGGTAAGCGATCGTCTTGTTTGTACCTGTGTCAATTGCATAAACGCCAAGCCTGGCATCAAATTTTTTCTCAAGTTGAACAAATTTTTTATTCGTTATGCAGCTTGTCATTTTTGTGTCTCCTATACCTTTTGCTTCAGCATGCGTTGATCCGTAAAAGGGTTTGAAACCAGTAAGGCTTAAACATAAAAGTCCAATACATATTCCAAGTTTTAATGTCGCTTTATTTTTCAAATGAATCGGGCCTCCTCATTCAATTTATTTTGTATTCACCTTCTATTAATACCACAAAAATAGGAGTGAAATCGATATATTTCCAATGAGATGTTTAAATAAAAACCTATTCGTTCATCTTTTTTTGATTTTTAGTAAGTTAAGAGAACAAGGGGAAAGAGTGGAACAAGAAAATAGAAAAACACCAATTTAAAGGTAAACATTATGCGAAATGTTACATCAATGATAATAGGGCAGGTGTAGCATGAGATGTTTATAATTGTTCCTATTGCCACCCATATGGCATTAAAGGATGGGCACGAAGTCATTCTAATGGGCTTTATCAATTGTGATTGGAGTGTTATGGATGCAAACAAAAAAAGTTTATCTTTATGTATTTCATACAATGTCAGACTGGGAATATGGATATTTAATTGCAGAACTTCATTCAGGGAGATATTTTAAAAAAGAGGTTGCACCTTTAAAAGTAGTTACAGTAGGAGCTAATAAAGAAATGATTACGACGATGGGAGGGCTAAGCATAAAACCAGACATTTCGCTTGATGAGTGTACTCTTGAGAGTAATGATCTTATCATTTTACCCGGAGGGAATACTTGGGGAGAAGATATTCATCAACCGATCTTGAAAAAAGTTGGCGAAGCTTTAAAGATTGGCACGGTTGTTGCTGCCATTTGTGGTGCAACCCTAGGCCTCGCGAATCATGGATACTTAGATTCTAGAAAGCATACAAGCAATGATTTAGAGTATATGAAAATGGTCTGTCCTGCTTATAAAGGAGAAACATTTTACGAGATGGGACCTGCAGTATCTGATGAAAATTTGGTAACTGCATCAGGAATAGCTCCCCTGGAATTTGCGATGGAAGTACTGAAAAAACTAGATGTATTTGCACCAGATACATTGCATTCGTGGTATAAGCTTAATAAGACCCATAAACCTGAATACTTCTTCGAGTTAATGAATACAATAAATTGATAGAATCGTTACCAAATGCCCTTGAACTGGAAGGGCATTTTTTTGTTAAAGTCTAAATAACCTTGAATGCTGGATTATGTCTATTTATTAAAAAAAATCGACGCAACTGAAGTAGGGTAAGGAAGAAATTTGAAACAATAACAGCATCTAGAACGTATCGTAATAATAAAGTTTAAATAAGTTGCGCAATTTATTTTCTTGTTTAGTGCTTATATGAATGATGTGAAAGGGGCATCCAAATGAATACTTATCATAACCAAAGCGGAAAACAAAACAATCATCCAAAATGGTTGGCAACGATCTTGCTCAGCTGGGGAACGTTTGTTTTTGCTTTGTTTTTTGCTACTTTAGTCGGTTCAATGGCTAGCCAAGCGGGAGCTTCCAAGCTTTTGAAGCAAGGTATCCAAGCAGGTTTAGTGACATTAATTACTGTCCCGTTGCTCTACATTCTTCTTAAGCGGTTTTCTAGTAGACCATTCTACTCTATCGGACTGTCTGGGTGGCGGCAAGCCATTCCGAAAGCCATTATGGGCGCAATGTATGTGATTGTTCTATCAGCATCTGGATTCGCTATCGCCCATTTATTGGGCTGGATCAAAGTTACACAATTTCACTTCTCTGCCCATTTAGTTACTGTATTGCTCTTAAACATGATGATCGCTTTTTTTTATGAAGCTTTTCCAGAGGAATTAACTTTTCGTGGGACGGTGTACAATGCTCTGAACAGGCGATTTAATTGTTTCATAGCCTTACTCCTACAGCCGATTCTATTTGTGCTTGCACCATTAACTGTAAGTGGTTTGCAATATATAGCAGGAATTGAATCACCTGCTATCACATTAGATTATATTGTTTTATTGTTGTTTTTTGGATTCATCCTTCAACTCCTGCGTATTGTAACAAAAAGCTTATGGACGTCTATAGCCTTTCATCTAGCCTTTCTCGAAAATTCTCGGTTCTTCGTCCTGCAGGGGGATGAACGCTTTATTACCTATGAAGAAATTGTTCCGGGAACAGGAGCACTGTTTGTAATCTTGTTTATGTTGCTTATTGTCGGTACTCTACTGCTAATACCTGCAGTAGTAGCTCGTTGGTGGCGTAGAAATAAGGGAAACGGCCAAGATGATTAATATCTGAATGAAACGGCAGTTTTATACACAAAAGTATAGAATTGTTTACTGTGAAAATGTTAACCTTTATTAATGATAATACATCATGTAAAAAAGTTTTTTCATTTTAATACCTGTTTACAGAACTTTTCAATGTGTAATCCAATTGTCATAGCGACCATAATGGATATTAGGATCATTTGGTATTGGACTGAACGGAAAGAGAGTGGTGGATTGCTGAAGTGTTTGTAGCGTGGGATTCTATACTTAAAAATCTATATCAAAAACGGTTTAAGTAGTTGAATGAAAGGCTTTGAAAGGGGTGTCAAGTCATTAAAAAACTAGTTGTGCTTTCCAGCTTTATAGGAATTCTGTTATCAATCGTTGGACAATTATTTGGGATCTTATCTGATTTCTTTATTTCGGGAAATGCTCGGTTTATAGGTGTTTTAGCAGGAATTCTTGTGTTACTTAGTTTGAAGGCAAGAAGTGTAGCAATGCAATCATTTATCGTTGGTTCAAGTACGGCGATAGGAATTATGGGTGCAGGAATTTTATATTTTCCAGCTGCGATTATCAATGTCTTAATTGGTTTCGAACTAAACAAAAAGATGAGAGAAGAAAACACTAAAGAGTATATCTGAATAGATTGCTTTTTGTTTAAGAATGTAGTGAAGAATTGTGGCATAAAAGTAAATGAATAATCGTTTTATTCAGAGTGAGGTTTATCATTACATTCACTGAAGAAAGATATCTTGAAGACTTTACAGCTGATACCTTTTCTATTATAGATGGTCTGTTAAACATGAAACCAGATTGTCACTTCTTTGTTAAAGAACAGGTATATAAATCAAATTCTGAGTTGCTGGACTTTGATTTTCCTTTTGATATGACACCTATTGTGGATTTCATTAAACCGTATGCACGAGAAATAAACAAAGACATCAATCTTAACAATATTGGCAACAGTGATTTTAATTGCCTTTCACAAAAATAATGGAAAAAAATGAAGGTGAAAGGTGATGGTTGATTTTTACTAATTCAGAATTGCTTGGCTTTACTTTGAAAGGAGTCGAGTAAGATGGATAAGAAAAAAGATGAAATACAAAGAAAATATAGGGAACAAATGAGGGAGAAGACTGAGCAAGAAAAAGAAGATGGCAGTTCACATACTTTTGAGATTGTGATTGTACTAGCCATCATTCTTTTGATGTTTTTCTTTCATTCAGTATTTAAGAATCCTTTTTATACATAAGCAATTATTATTTAATTCTGCCGAATTAGACACTTTTTTAAATCAAATAAATGATTTTAAGCACAGTGCAATTATATGATAAAAAGCAACCTGGTTTTGCAAATAAAGCTGCCTGCAAGTGACTTGCTCACCAACCTAAACGCCAGCCATTAAAGCTAATGTCTCACATTCAGACATTAGCTTTTTTCATTGTTTAATAGACTGCCGTCAGGACTTAGAAGACGCTCTCATACTAGCCGTCTCCTATCATACGAGGCCAACATCGACAGGGAAAAAGTATTTCTTTAAAAATTCACACTTTCTGTCGTGAAAATGTAAATGTATTCATAAAAATGCCGCAGCATATCATCAGAGCTCCGATGATAATGTTCATGGTGATCTGTTCGTGCAATTGCAGCCATCCAAAGAATAGAGCCAGTACGGGAACGAACATTAATGCCATGGATGCTTTTGATGCTTCGATTTGATTGAGCACCCAAAACCATACGACAAATGTAAAACCTGTAGAAAGCAAACCATTAAACAGCAATGACCAAACCGCCTGATATGTCCATTCGGCTGAATGAACTGGTTCCAATATAAAGGAAAACACCAACAACATGACGGCTCCCATCAGAAGATGCCAGGCATTCATATGAATGATATCGATATGCTTGAATTGAAGCTTGCTAAACACATTCGCAATTCCCCAGCTAAGCGCTGCCGCAAGGACGCACAGTTCTCCAAATAAAGCGCTTTGATCGACATTCAGCATTTCTTTTCCAAATATAAATAAAAGTCCGAAGAAGCCGCTTATCAGCCCGATCGTTTTATACACATTCATTTTCTCGTTTAATGTAAAATGGCTGATCACCGTAACAAATATAGGCATCGTATACACCAAAACAGAGGTTTTTCCTGAATCGACAAACTGCATTCCATACGTTAAGATCCCCATATAGCCCAAACCCATAAGCAGGCTCATGAAGATATAGCTTTTGATATGTTCTTTTCCCATTGAAAGTTTTTTTCTTTTAATGAAGAGAATGAGAAATAAAGGAACCGCTCCGATGAACAGGCGCAAAGCCGAGAATAAAAGCGGGGGGATGTCATGAATTCCTACTTTCATCGCAACCCAAGTATAGCCCCAGATAAGTGTGACAGAAATGATTCCCAGCATGACTTTTACCATTATTAAGCCGCCTTTCTTGTTTAAATATCGTGCTGGTTTCTATCATATGTTACATTTATATATAACTGAAATACATTTTTATTATCGGGGGTATAACCATATGGTTATGAATATGAACCATCTTCACATATTTGTAAAAGTCGGGGAGAAATTGAACATTACAGAAGCGGCAAAAGAATTGTTCATCTCTCAGCCGGCGGTAAGCAAAGCGATTAAAAACCTGGAAAGCTCGCTGCAGCTCAAATTACTGATCAGGGATAAACATCATGGTTTAATGCTGACTGACGTCGGAAAGGACATTTTACTGCTGGCGAGGCAAATGAAGGGGATTGAAAGCAAAATATATCAAGTAGCCAACAGGGAAAACAAGCTGTTAAGCGGGAAGGTGAAAATCGGTTCATTTCCTGCTGTTTCAACAAATATCATGCCGCAGGCGATTGCGGCATTCAGAGCAAAATACCCGCTGATCCGCATAGAATTGGCCGAGGGGACCTCTGATCAAATCAAAGGTTGGGTCGAGGATCGGGCGGTTGATATTGGGATCGCAGCATCTCCATTTGAACCGTTTGACAATCAACTATTGTGCAACGACTATATGGTGGCAGTCATCCCTCCGCAAGATGACGAATTAAAACAGGAAAAGCATGTCGACCTCAGCACATATCAAGATGACCTTATTTTTTGCAAAGGCGGTCATGAAATTGCAATGTCAAATACGTTGCAGCAGCATCACATTGAATTAAAGGAAAACTTGACTGTGCAAAATGCCGAAACCTTGATCAATATGGTCAAAAACAACTTGGGCGTAGGCATTATTTCAAACTTTACACTTTCATCCGTCCCGCATCAATTGATTAAAAAGGACATCTTTCCCCGGATCACCCGTGATATTGGCGTCATCGCGCATTCATTTGATGAAGTAACGCCGGCGGCGCATGAATTTATAAAGGTGTTGAAAGCAGTCGTCACCTGAATCCGTAATCGTTCAAGTCTTATGAACGTTCTATAAAAAGTGTCGGGGAGCTTTATCGATGTTATTAAAGGAAGAATGCAGTAAAAAGATCTAGTGGCAAATGACATTTCTAACTATTATTCTGCGGGTTAACCTTAGAGGAAGATGAATATTCACCGGCAGAGTTAAAAGAAAAAAGCAACAATTGAACGTTGCTTTTTCATTTTATTCGGTCTTTGTACGCTGGGGTAACTTCAACCCAAAAAAGGTTCACCGGTCTCTGCCTTTATGGGACTCTGTCCCTTAACTTGTTTTAACGTCGCTACTATAAGAAAGCTAACAATTACCAATAAAAGCCATGAACTCACCTTTCCTAAATGAACGAGACTCCATGCCTCGGTTTGATTTGGGTATGTCCAAGCCCCAAAAAATGTTGCGATATTTTCTGCTATCCATATAAAAAATCCGATGAGCACAAAAGAAAGTGCGAGAGGCATACGGTAACGAGTTCCATTCACCTCGTATATGACCCAAGTTTGCCAAAAGACAATGATGACAAGTCCAGATAACCACCAGCGAATGTCAATCGAATAATGGTGGGTGAAAAAATTCAAATAAATCGCAGCGGCAAGCAGAACAACTGCATAAAACGGCGGCCACTTAACCAATTCAACCTTAAGTCTCCTCCACGCCTGGCATAGATAACTGGCTACACTTGCATACATGAATCCACTATACAAAGGCACCCCGAAAACTTTCGAATATCCTTCCTCTGGATAAGACCAGGAGCCCATGTGTACTTTGAAAAGTTCAAGAGCGAGTCCAATAAGGTGGAACAATGTGATCACTTTTAATTCATCCCGTGTTTCAAGACCGGAACGCACCATCCACCACTGCATGAGAACACAGATGATGAGCAGCCAGTCATACCGTAGCAAGAAGGGAAGAGGGATGATTTGTGTAATAGCCAAAGAGGCAAAAATAACGACAGGAAACAAACATGAAAGGGCCTGTTCCCAACCAAAACGAGCGAGTTGTTTTAAGGCTCTCATGATGTATGCCTCCAAAGGTATACTCTGAATATTTGTAAGGCACGCTTCGTATAGCAGCTAAATGGACATAGGATTGCGTCCATAGGATCACCACCAAATCACTTTATTTTTCTTTTGTCTTCTTTATGAATCCTGTGTGTCTTCATCACTTCGGTATTCCAAAATATCTCCGGGCTGGCATTCTAAAGCCTTACAAATCGCCTCTAAAGTTGATAATCGAATGGCCTTTGCTTTTCCGTTTTTCAATATCGAAAGATTAGCCATCGTGATGCCAACTCTCTCCGAAAGCTCTGTTACGCTCATTTTCCTTTTAGCAAGCATCACATCAATATTGATAATAATTGCCATGTTCATCACCTCAGACCGTTAAGTCATTTTCTGATTTTATATCAATCGCTTCTTTTAAGAGTTTTTGAAGAACAGCCGCAAAGACTGCAATCACCATTGAAGCAAAAATAATGACCAATCCGATGACTATGATACCCGGGGCGTCGTCTATCTCGGCCATCAGATAAAAGAATGGCATGCCTGCCGCAAACAAGATACTGATAGTGACCGCACAGTATTTTATATTCTTCAAAGCTTTTACAGACATTTTAGAGAAAGCTTTATTCTTGTCAATATAGCTTAAAAGTTTAAACGCTTGATAAAGAGCAAAGTAAAAAGGTATCGCCGCTACATACAAAAAGACGAAAACGAGATATTGTATATAAGCCATATTTGGTAATAATTCTGCTGCATAATTGGCGATCTTAGGCACCACAAAAATGCACAAAGCAAGAATCGGAATTCCAATAAGAATAACGGCAATCTTTAAAAAGAGTGTTGAGACTCGATTCATAAAAAACACCTCACTGATTTGTTGTCATTCTGAATTTAACATGGAATTTATCGTTTTACAATAAAAAAGTATTGAAATAGATTATTTTATTGTTGTTATAAGGGATCTTTTTCATTTTAGATAAGCAAAAAAAGCATTCCTCATTCCAGGGAGATGCTCTATAACTTTAGTCGATTTTAAACTTGTGCAACGAATTGAGCTGTGTGCTTCAGTCAGCTCAGGGAATTGGTAAGAATAATTAGAGAGCTCACTTATGAGGGCTTTTCTATTTTCTCTAAAAAAAGTGAATCAACATCTAAATATTCAAACAAACGATGGGAAGAAATACATCAAAGGATAAGCTGCTGTTCATACTAATGGTCGGGAGGTAAACCGACTTATGATACAAATTTGGATCACTGGTCTTTTATTATTTGCTCAACCGAACGGGCCGCCTGACAGCTTAACGGTCACACAGCAAGGACGGACGATTGCTACTGTTAATCGTGAAAACTTTACAATGCCCCTTCCCGGTACTCCGATGATTGACCATGAAAAGTACCGTAAATTCATCGAACAGCTGGATCAGCAAGTTTACCGGGAGCCGATAAATGCTGTGCTTAACGAACAGGGAAGCATCGTCCCGGGCAGGGTTGGTTACAAACTCTATCAACAGGCATTTATGGAAAAGTTTTATGCATATTTCTATGGCCAAGGCCCCTCCAAGGTAGAAGTACCGGAATTGAACATTTATCCGAAAGTTGACAGCGAAATGCTTGCTCACATTAGTACGCAGCGGCTTGGTCAGTACGTAACATATTTTAATTCGAATAATAAAAGTCGATCACATAATATTTATCTTTCTGCAAAAGCGATTGACAATCATGTTGTTTTCCCTAATGAGACATTTTCATTTAACCAAGTTGTCGGAATGAGAACTCGGGACAAAGGATATAAGAGTGCGCCCATTATTGTTAAAGGTGAGTTGTCGGAAGGTGTGGGCGGAGGAATTTGTCAGGTATCATCTACACTATTTAATGCAGTCGATCGCGCAGGGCTGCGAATCGTTCAGCGCTATTCTCATACAAGAAGCGTGCCATATGTTCCGCCCGGACGTGATGCTACAGTAAGCTGGGGAGGTCCTGACTTTCTCTTTCAAAACCAATATAACCAGCCAATACTCATTCGGGCAAAACGACATGGGGGAAGTATGATTGTTACGCTTTACTCTTCTGATGTGATCAACAACAAGCTGAGAAAAGTTCCTAAAGCCCCATCTCAAATACCGAAAGAGATAAATGCTGAGCGGCAATAGGATACTATTATAGGACAAGCTATTGAAAAAGAAAGGAGGGATAAATGAAGTGAAGAAGGTATTATTTTTCTTATATGTTATATTATTTGCGTTTGCTTTTGTTCAATTAAAAGCGCACGCCCTTACTTTTACGGTGTTGCCCATTACACAAAAAACAGAACAGTGGTCTGTAGAAGTAAGTGAAGCAAAAAATGCAAAGGATTTTGCTTCACCTAAGAAAGGGAAATATAATGTTTATTCCTTGGAAGTCAAAAACATTGGGAAAGAAGCAGCCACAGTTGATGTGCAATTGTATAGAAATGATCCTGATTCAATCACAAGGTTTTCACTTTTTGGATGCCCCGATGAAAATTGTGTAAATCAAATAGAGGATGCTAAAACGTTAGCTGAAAGTTTAAACGATGGCTCGCCGTTGAGGTTCAAGCATTTTATGCTGGCAGATAAAGCCTCTGAATTAGAAGTTGTGATTATCTGGACGCAAAAGGGGCAAGAAGGACGCCGTTTAAAACAGACCTTTAAGTTCACTGAAGATGGTGTTCATTAAATGTTAAAAGCAGCTTATTTTAAAATTTGTCAGTCATTGAAATAGAATATTCATATTTCTTATATAGATAAGCAAGCATACTGCGGAGAAAGGAAGGGGAGAGGGAGAGTAAAACTAATAAGATAGGATGGTTTTATGATTAGATCCATTACTTTGCCAGAGGAAAAAACGAAAATAACAGTTGGAAAACCAATCAAAGATGAGTCAAACGTTAAAGTTACTGCAATTTTTGACTATAGAGAAGAACCAGAGGAAGCTTTTTGGATACACTTATCTGATGGAAGTGAAATGTTTGTTGATGATCACAAAGTCTTTATTGAATACGAATAGAGAAGTATTAAAATGAACAAGCAGTTGAATCACTTCTTGTCAGCGCAGTAGCAACCATTTCTAAAGCAATCCTACTCACCTAACTCCTCTTTCTAAGATATTACCATAATCATAGGGATTTTTGTTAAATAATGTAATAATTTTGGAGGTTATTGACTAAGCAAAAAATGCATGTAAGAGCATGTTTATAATTTTGTCTCTAACCCTTTAATTTAAGTTCAAAAAGTGTAGAGTAGCCATCTGTTGAATCACTGGCTCCTTTTTTATTTTCTTTTCAGTAACATTTTGATCACATTTTTCTACTAAAGAGTGAAGAAAGAGGGGAAAAACATGAGAAAAAAGAACAACATGAAAAAATGGCTGTTGATGATTGCTGCATTCTTGATAATCTGCATCGTAGCAATCAATGTAATGATCTCAGGAAACAAAGTGAAATATGAGGGTAGCGGAAGAAGCGGACTGTGGGTTTCTAACCTTGAAAAATCAGATAAGACGTCAATTGGACCTAATTACTTTTTAAATTTGTATTGGCAGGGGAGTAAGAAAGACGAGAAAAGGACTGTTGTTGAAAGAATTACTCTGTATGTAGATGGAAAAAAGTATCAAGATGATAACATAGATGAGTACGACTTATCAGAATACACTGGTGAAGAAATGCCAGGGGGAGGACATATGGAGGACCACATCGCTACCTTTAATTATATGCCTGAAGATGAAGTGATAGGACATGATGTATTGGTGAAAGTGGAGTGGAAAACAGGCGAGAAAAAACAGACAGAAGAAATCAAATTACATAAGAAGCCATGGTATAAAAGATAGCTTATTTGATGAATAGATGACCATATTGGCGGTCACTTTTTTATTTGCGGAATTCTAGGCACAGCAATATGAAACCCTGCATAGGCTGGAATAAAAACTTGTTAATTTCTAAAACGAGGTGCTTGCTGTTGGAAAAACAACCAATCAATCATGATGACAGAAACGTGCCGCAGCCTATTCGAAGTGATGGAGCCGGAGCTATTGATGCGGGTCCGCGAAATATGATGCGGGATATTCAAAATCCGAATATACTTGTTCCGCCTCTTACAGACGAAGGTATGATTCCTAACTTGAGATTTTCATTCTCAGATGCTCCCATGAAATTAGATCACGGCGGCTGGTCACGTGAAATCACCGTCAGGCAGCTTCCGATTTCGACCGCAATTGCAGGAGTAAATATGAGCTTAACTGCGGGAGGAGTACGCGAACTTCATTGGCATAAACAAGCGGAATGGGCTTATATGCTTTTGGGACGGGCCCGTATTACCGCTGTTGACCAAGAAGGACGAAATTTCATTGCTGATGTTGGCCCTGGCGATCTTTGGTACTTTCCCGCAGGAATTCCGCATTCCATTCAAGGATTGGAACATTGCGAATTTCTCCTCGTTTTCGACGATGGAAACTTTTCTGAGTTTTCAACGTTAACCATTTCAGATTGGCTTGCGCACACGCCAAAAGATGTTCTGTCTGCAAATTTTGGTGTGCCGGAGAATGCTTTTCACTCTCTTCCTTCAGAACAAGTCTATATCTATCAAGGGAATGTGCCGGGATCAATCGCCAGTGAAGACATTCAGTCACCTTACGGAAAAGTCCCCTTGCCCTTCAAATATGAGTTGTTGAATCAAACCCCCATTCAAACGCCTGGGGGGAGTGTACGAATTGTTGACTCTTCAAACTTTCCGATTTCTAAAAACATCGCGGCAGCACTTGTTCAGATTGAGCCTGGCGCGATGAGAGAGCTTCATTGGCATCCCAATAGCGATGAGTGGCAGTATTATCTGACAGGGCAGGGACGCATGACAGTATTTATCGGGAATGGGACTGCCCGCACATTTGATTATAGAGCAGGCGACGTTGGATACGTGCCTTCTAATGCTGGACATTATGTACAAAACACTGGTACAGAAACGTTATGGTTTTTAGAAATGTTCAAAAGTGACCGCTATGCAGATATATCACTCAATCAGTGGATGGCATTGACGCCTAAAGAATTAGTGCAAAGCAACTTGAATGCTGGATCAGTCATGCTCGATTCTCTGCGTAAGAAGAAAGTGCCTGTTGTGAAATATCCCGACACGTAAAGAAGTTAACCGATCATACAATGGCTTTCACTATTGTTTAGTTAAAAGCTACAGTAAGGCTGAATGTGGTCATGCGTATTTCATTAAAATAAATAAACAGTTATTAAATCCCTATGTATACGTTATGTAGGGTTTTTCTTTTTCTGCTTGCATTGTATTGTGATGGGCTTTAAAATGTTCATGTGGAAATGATAACCATTACGGATTGACCATTTATAGCGGTTTTCAAAATATTTAATCAGTTGATTACGTAAAATGACAATGGCTTTAATACGGAGGGCGAGAATGAAAGCACTCACTTTCTTATCCAGTTTTACTGCTATTGGAATCTCAATATTGGGGCAATGGCTAGGAATGTTGGATGATTCTTATGCTTTTGGTAATGCTTGGTTTGTAGGTGTTTTAGCTGGATTGATTACACTTCTAATTTTGATTGACAGTCAAGCCTTGACAAAAAGTTACATAGTAAGTTTAAGTACCATTTCAGGCATTCTGGGAGTAGGAATTTTATATCTTCCAGCTGCAATCATCAACATTTTTATTAGTATTAAATTGGACACGAAAAAGAAAGAAGTAGATCTTAATTGAAGATAAAAGCTTCCTTAATTTATTTCTTAGGTGGGGAAGTGTATGGATTTATCCACATGGGCTTATATCATATTTACAATCATGGGTGCTGCAGGTTTCGTAAGTTTAATGTGGTTCAGTTATTTTTCTGACAAAGCTGAAAAGTAAAGAGATTTTCATTCTAGATGCTACAATACCCTTTGCTGTTCTGCAAAGGGTTAGATGAATAAGCAATGTAAACCCCATTGTCTGAAGGAGTTTACATTGCTTATTTATTTCTGTTTACATAATAATATTATTTTAAATCAATCGTATAAAATAACTAATTGATCTATGTACTAAATATTCATTATATCTAGGATGGATTGGCATTAAGAAACAAAGCTTTGTTCTATCACTACATACGATTCTGTGCATCAAGAAGCTCAAGTGAATTATTTTTAGGTGAGTTCACTAATGGTGATACCTCATATGCTTCCATGTCATCTGCATCATAAGGCAGGAGTAGGCTTTGCAGATCATCCGGATCTGTATTCAGAGGATTCAGCCATTCTTTTTCATGATCATGAGTCAATATAACCGGCATTCGGTCGTGTATATCTTTCATGAGTTCATTAGGCGTAGTTGTGATGATTGTACAGGTGTAAAGAGGGTCCCCTTGATGTGTTTTCCACTTTTCGTATAACCCGGCAAACGCAAAAAGAGCAGATGATTTCAGTTTGATCCGCATCGGAATTTTGGTTTTGGGATCAAGCCGTTTCCATTCATAAAAACTGTCGGCTGGAATGATGCAGCGTTTACTGACAAGCGGTTTTCGAAAGGCCGGTTTCTCGGTTATTGTTTCAGCCCGAGCATTGATCATTTTATAGCCGATCTTTTCATCTTTTGCCCAGGGAGGAATAAGACCCCATCTAAGCTTGCCTAGGCGATTATGTGATCCGTCATTGATGATTGCCAGGATGTTTTGTGATGGTGCGACATTATAGCTTGGATGGTATTCGTCTTTAGGCAAAAATTGATCGATGTCAAACTGGTCAATAATATCATCAAATGTAGAGAATAAAGTAAACCTGCCGCACATGTCCATCATCCTTTTTCGGGTTTTAGAATATTGTACAGGCTGGAAACATGAAAATCAAAAAGGCGAAACGGTTGCTGGCTAACAGTTGAATGTAAAGAAGCAATGTATTCATTCAATAGAGTGGCAGAACAATTGTAGAGATTATGTTTATTGGTTTTAAGATTCTGTAAACTTGATTGAATGGGGGTTCCATTATTTGTATAATGACTTTGCAGCTTAGGCTTTACATAACGAATGCGATAAGGAGGAAAATGAAATGAAGAAGATTGTGTTTGCTGTTTTGATGTCATTTTTCGCTTTTATCAGCTTAGTTCCAACAGTTGATGCTGCTGTCATCGATCATGACAAAGTAGTAGGGTTCAATGAAGTGGCTCCAACCTCTGTTACTCAAAAAGCCGCAAAACGGTTCCAGCCGTATTTGAAGGTTTATAGCGGCTGTGTGCCCTTTCCGGCAGTAGATGCACAAGGCAATACGAGTGGCGGGTTACAGCCAACTGGAGCGCCTGAAGGGGGTTGCAGCAAACATACTGGACAAGTTTATTCACGTTCTACCTGGTACAATGATGTGTGGGCAATTATGTATGCTTGGTATTTTCCAAAGGATGAGGCTTCCCCAGGTTTGGGTCATAGACATGACTGGGAAGGAATCGTAGTTTGGATCGACAATCCGGCTAATCAAAATCCGAAAGTTTTATCAATTGCATACTCCGGACACGGAAAATTTACGAATGTTCAACCAAATGAAAGCAATATGAAGGATACACATCCATTAATTGCCTATGACAGCACATGGCCTTTAAATCATGAACTGCATATTAGTGATCATGCAGGGGGCACTCAGCCATTAATCGGGTGGGAAGACTTAACACCGGCAGCGAGAAATGCTTTAAATATAACGGATTTCGGTAAAGCGAATGTCCCTTTTAATGATCCTAATTTCACAAATCATTTAGAAAAGGCATGGTTTAGATAATTCATAAAGTATGATGCTGGATTAGTCATTAGATTCATTCAGCATTTTCATGACAAGCTGAAGAAACTGACGCTAAAGACTTATTTAGTAAAGTTTATATTGATCAAAGTTTCCAATTCCAATATATTGAAATAAAAAGGTTGGAGGAAACGAAATGAAAAAGCTTTTAATGTTAATCTTAGCTTTGTTTTTGATGACAATCCATGCAGGGAATGCTTCAGCAGCTATTGTGAAAAATGAGGAAAAAGTTAGTTTTACGATGACAGAAAATCAAAAATCGTTCATGATGTACGATGAGTCAAATCCAAATAGGTTTCCGTCTCAGTTCGGATACCGATTCACAATTTATGATGCAGAAGGATGCACAATTCATGCTAGAATGTTCCGCCTGTCTTTATCAGGATATGAAATCACGCTAAGTGAGAAAAATTTCACAGGCAACCATTTTGATTTAAGTGCAACTGATCAAGCCGAAGCAATGCCGTTCAAAAATCATTATTTAGAGCTAACGAAAGATCAAGACTGTGGAGAAGTGAAAGTTAAAGGTTTATACGGTTATCAGTTTGATAATGTATACGAATATTGATAAAAGTTTGAATGTGAAGGCCGATCTAAAACGCGTGGCCTTTTTTTACTGTCTAAAGATAAGAATGAAAAGGGCATTGATTCAATTGTTTTTTTATGCGCAGAAAGCTCTGATATGGGCATCTAGGGCGGGAAGCATTAGAGCCAAGCTTTCTTTTGTCTCTGCAGTTTAAATGAAGTAGAGAAAAAATGATTTGTTAAAATAAATATATAGTCACGATAACTCATTGCGAAAGGGGAATGTTTATGTCCAAGACAGCGATAGTTACGGGTTCTGCAGGAGGATTAGGAAGAGGCATCGCAGAGAGACTATGTCAAGATGGTTTTCGTGTAGTGTTGCATGATATCAATGATGCACTGCTACATGAAACTGTTTCAGATTTCAAGGAGAAACAGTTTCATGTGATTGGAGTGAAAGGTGATGTATCGAAACGTGATGACCAATTCAATCTGGTTAAAGAAGCAGTAGATCAGTTTGGCCGTTTAGATGTTTTTGTAAACAATGCGGGTATTGAAGCTGTTTCACCATTTTTGGAGATCACAGAAGAACAGCTGAATAGATTATTTCAGGTTAACGTGAATGGAGTTGTCTTTGGCACTCAAGCAGCCGCTGATCAGTTTATGAAACAAAAAACAAAGGGAAAAATCATTAACGCATGCAGTATAGCGGGCCACGAATCATTTGACATGCTGGGCACTTATTCAGCGACGAAGCACGCGGTAAAGTCTTTTACACATTCAGCTGCTAAAGAACTGGCGAAGTATAAAATAACAGTGAATGCATATTGTCCCGGAGTCGCAAAAACGAAAATGTGGGACAGAATTGATGAAGAAATGGTGAAACACAGTGATGATTTGCAGCCGGGGGAAGCTTTTGAAAAATTTTCTTCGGAAATAGCCCTTAAAAGATATCAAACACCTGAGGATGTTGCTAATCTGGTATCATTCTTAGCTTCAGATGATTCAGATTACATTACAGGCCAGGCGATATTAACTGATGGCGGTCTAATTTATAGATGATAAAAAACAAATGTCATTCAAAAAGAAGAATCTATTTTGAAACTTTGTCATATGGATTCTTTTTACTTGCGATAACCTGATATAATAAGAAAGCCGGTTGAGAAGTTATTGTGAAAAAGAAAATACGCTTTTTGGTAAGATTGGTTTGACCGGCCCTTGACTTGAAGGAGTGTAACAAGATCGCTTAAAAATAGCCTATAAGTACAAAAAGAGGCTCGACGTTTTTTTACGCAGGCCTCTTTTGTGTCAGTAGCCAAATACCAGAGTTGAACTTTGTGATCCGGCATATTTCGTGACAAATTCTTTTGTATACTCCGGCGTTTGGACACGGTAGCTGTAATTAGATCCGGGATTCCAGGAAGTCAGCGGAGAGGTTTGCTTGTTGAGAGAAGGGTAGCTGCCTGTATCCTTAAAATAACCAGTGCCCTTGTCATCGAGGATTCCGCCTTTTTCACTGCCTTTCCCAAAGTAATTATATTCGGAATATATTTTTGCTTTTGTGGCAATCGTAATCGCCTGATTAAAGTTGTTGCTGTAATTGTTTTTAACATGAAAATATCCGTATCTCATGAGACCCGGTCCTCTTACATACAAGTTCTCAAAATAATTGTTGGCGATTGTCATGTGAGGATAGCCGTCATATTGATGCTGCGAATCATCTGGGTATCCTAAAATCAAACCGTATTTATGATTCGCGAATTTTGAGTTGCTGATGGTGATATAATCTGCTGATTTTCCGATATACAAGAGTTTGTCCAAATCACTACCGCTTGCACTATAGCTGTGGCCTGAGAATGTAACGTGGTCAATCCAATAGTTGATGCCGGAATCTAAATAAAGCTGGATATCATTATTACCATTTATCTGCGGACTGTGTTCGAATGTCAGATTTTGAAAAATGACGTTTCCAGAGGCAGATGAAGTTGTTAAATAAATATTTTTTAGCGTTTTTTTCGCGTAAGAGCCTACGAGTGTTTTATTAGAGCCAATGGTAACTGTTGTTTTCGAAGATGCGGAAAGATCATTTTGAAGCACTAAAATTTTCGGAGTGGATCCTCCTAGATGGGTTTTTAAATCATTTACGCTTTGAATGTAAACAATCTGACCGTTTTTTCCACCCGTTGTACTCGCTTTAGAAATGCCTTTTTCATTTTTAGCATTTCCGGCAAATCCTAAAAGGCCATTCGTTGAGGTATTTGGAAAATCGACGGCTCCAAACGCTTTTCCAGGCAAGAGAACCAATAACAAGCTGAACATGGCAAACCATAAACAAAATCGTTTCATCACAATATGCTTCCTTTCGAATGTAATAATTTCCTCGCAAGGATTATTATTACAGTAAATAAAAAGGAATGATAGGTTCTATCTTCCTAATTAATGCCGGGTTATTTAAAATACAGATTGCGCTAAAAGACACACTAACAATTGAAACAGAAGAAAGGATTGATGCACCGTTGACTGCAGCAGCTTATCGAAACACCTTGCTTTCACTTTTATGTTTAACAGCTGGAATCGTGGATGTAATCGGGTATTTAAGCCTGGGACATGTGTTCACAGCGAATATGACTGGAAATATTGTATTATTTGGGTTAGCGATCGGCAAATCCCTTCAGGTTACAGTTTTTAATTCTTTGACTGCGCTAATCGGATTTATATGCGGCGTGATTATTTCAACACTGATGGTCGGAAAGGCAGAGAATACCCTTTGGCCTTCTGCTGTGACAAAAGCGTTGGCACTTGAAGCATTCATTTTGTTTGTCTTTGCTTGTCTTTCTTTTTATTCGGCTTTTGTTCCTGTATATATTCTTATTACACTCTTGAGCATTTCCATGGGGATTCAAACAATAGCAGCGAAAAAGCTGGGGATCGCAGGTATTTCTTCAACTGTGTTGACCGGAACATTGGCTTCTTTTTTAGAGGATTTATCCGGCCGTTTGTTTTTTAAGAAGCAGAAGAAGACATTCTTAAGAGATGCTGTGTTAAGAGCGCTGGCTATTATCTTATATTGTGTGGGGGCTATTATTGTAGCTTTAGCTGAGCCTGATTTTTATGACATCATCATTTGGGTTCCGATTGTGCTGATATTTGGCATCATGATGACAGCTAAGTTGAAACTGAGCGGGGAAAAATAATAGCTGATATCAGGCCAACAGCTCGTTTCATTTCGTTTATGGCTATGAGAATACAGCTCAGCAAATAAAAATAAGGAATTTGGCTGATGGGTATACTCATTCATTCGTATTGACTTTTTCATAAAAACCCTTCCTTTGATATATGAATGATAGTGAATCTGTCTTAAAATCATCTATGAATCTATTTCCTCTTTCAAACCAGATGGATTGAGTCTTATAATGATAATGATTCTCATTTGAAGTCTGGATTGAGGAGGAGATTTATGAAAAAGAATATCAGTGCAATTGTTGGTATGGTTTTGTTGATGATCCTTTGTTTTTCCCCGCAAGCTTCGGCAGCATATGACGACCTGCATGAAGGCTATGCAACGTATACAGGGTCAGGTTATTCAGGAGGAGCTTTCCTACTGGATCCCATTCCTTCCGATATGAAGATTACAGCAATAAATCCTGCAGATCTCAATTACGGGGGAGTGAAAGCGGCACTTGCAGGCTCTTATTTGGAAGTTGAAGGGCCAAAAGGAAAAACAATTGTCTACGTTACCGATCTGTATCCTGAAGGCGCTCGGGGAGCTCTTGATCTGTCACCTAATGCCTTCCGAAAAATCGGCGATATGAAAGACGGAAAAATCAATATTAAATGGCGTGTTGTCAAAGCCCCAATCAGCGGCAACTTCACGTACCGGATCAAAGAAGGCAGCAGCAGATGGTGGGCTGCAATTCAAGTCAGAAATCACAAGTATCCTGTGATGAAAATGGAATATGAAAAGGATGGTAAGTGGATTAACATGGAGAAAATGGACTATAACCATTTTGTCAGCACTAATGTAGGGACAGGCTCTCTCAAAGTCAGAATGACTGACATCCGCGGAAAAATTGTGAAAGATACCATTCCGAAGCTGCCTGAAAGCGGAACGTCTAATGCATATACAGTGCCGGGCCATGTACAGTTTCCTGAATAAAAAATACGAAACAGCGGACCTTTCCCGCTGTTTTTTTCATTTCGTTACATGAAGAGATTAGATATCAATCATCAACATCTGCATATAAAAACGCTTTAATCATGTTTACTTGCTGCTGCTTTGGATAACTGGTGTACAGTCTGCTTGAAATCCGAATAGGATCTCCGAAAAAGTATCTTTCGTAGTGTGTTTGCCTTGTTCCGAATGAACTCATGGTTAAATCCCACGCCAAGCGGAACATTTTCACACGCTCTTCAGCGTTTGTATTAGTTGCTTGTAGGTATTGGTCAAGATCTTCCCGTATCTCTGAGTCAAACGCATTTTCTGTCGGCAGCGTCACCATTCCGCTAGCGCCAATTAATTGTATGATTTCAGTAAATCGAGGATATAGAGCAGGAATGATCGTACTGATGACTTGAAGAGGAATCAAACTGGGACGCATATAGCCGTATTCATCTAACTGAGCATCATTTTCTGATTTGTCAATAAGTGCTTTAATTGTTTCCAATCCAACAATGATTTCAGAGAGCTTTTCTTGTATGTGCTGGTATTCAGAAACATTAATAGTGTCGACCAGAAGCTGTGCAACTCCTAATAGAAATTCAATTTTGATCATTTGCCTAATGACGACCTGGTGAAAGGTAAAGGCATGAAAGGAGCTTTTCGTCATAAAGTCTTTAGCTGCTTCAACATTATCGTAAAAAAACACACGATCCCATGGCACTAACACGTGATCGAAAACTACGATTGAATCCATTTCTTCATACTTTGAGCTTAAGGGATGATTAAAGGCAGAATCGCTTAATACAAATGATTCTCTTGTGATGAATTTGACACCTTTTGTATTAGATGGAATCGAAAATGCAAAAGCTTCATCCTTTTCAAAATAAAATTTCGGTGCCGAAAAAACCAAGATTTCATCAGTTAACCCGCCTTGAGTCGCAAGCAAACGTGCACCTTGTATAATTAATCCTTTTTCAGTTCTATCGATCACTTTAGCAGATATCGGTTTTTCACTTAGCCCCAAATAGGACTGTGACCGGTTCACTTGGGGGGTAATGAATGTATGGGTAAAGGAAAGATCGTGTTTAGCAGCTTTCTGATACATGTCTAGTATATGTTCCGGAAAGCAATTTTCTTTATCTCTTAAAAGCTCTGCTGAGGATGCAAAGCTCATCATGACCGTATTCATATAATCCGGACTTCTCCCCATCATTCCGTGAGTATGTCTAGCCCAATGTTCTATCATGTTCCTTCTTTTTCTCAAATCACTTTTGGTTTTAGGCTGAAGATATGAGAGACCGATTCGATCAAGATCTCCAGGAAGGTGATAAGTCATTTCATTGATTAACTCATCCTTCGTTTGCAAATCATAAAGCGAGCTTTTCGTTTTGAGTATTCCTTTAAATGCAGGATGATCAGAAATGTTACCCTCTAATTTTTCGCCATCATACCATATTTCGTTTTCTAGTTTATTTAATCGGTCAATGAATTCTTTTCCATTGATGATCCCCATTTGGCGTTTCGCTCCTTCACATCATGCTGCGTATTGTATTATATTTTCGAAAGAACAGCCTGTTCAGCTAATTTGAGATAGGAAAAGCCTTTTTTAGTATGCCTGAATAGAAAAGAGCAAATTGAAATACTATGTAGACAAGGCAGTAAATGTCTTTCGTGTTTTTCTGCATTGTCCAGAGATGTAAACAATTTGCTTATGTACTGGATAAGACATCACTATAAAACTTGATAAAACATGTCGATATTATTGACATGGGAGTAAGCGAATAGCTATTTCGATCATACATAGTGCAGAAAGGGAAAACGACACATGAAAGTGAAAACAAAATTGCTGGGGATTGTATCAATATTAGTTCTTTCAATGATTGGAATTGGAGGTTCCTCCGTTTTTATGATTTCTTCTACTGTGAAAAAGAATGAAGAACTTAAAGACAAAATGGAATTCCAAAAAGAAATGAAATACATCCAATATCGATTGGCCGGTTTATCAAATGATGAAAGAGGCTTTCTGATTACCGGAGACAAAGAATATGAAGAGGGAATGAAGGAAAAAGCAGACGATGCCTTAATGAGCCTGGATCGAGTCAATGACTTGATTGATGAAGAGAAATATCAATCAAATATTGAAGACATTAAAACAAGTATTATTCAGTATAGAGCTTTAAATCAGCAAGTATTAAAAGCCTATTCTTCAGATCCTAAAAAAGCAGAAACCATTCATTTTGGAGAAGAAAGAACGTTAAGAAAAGAAGTTGTAGATCCAGCTGTCAATAAGCTGTCTGATCGCCTGGATCAAGAGGTGGAGGATCTAAAAGGTGAAATACACAGCAATGGGGAAATGAGTCAATGGTTCATCATCATTGTCACAGTGGTATCAATAATGGTAGGCATTGTTTTAAGCTTATTGTTGTTAAAGTCTATTATGGTGCCATTAAGAAGTATGAATAGGCAGCTGGCGGAAATTGCTCATGGCGAGGCGGATTTAACCAAAAAAGTCATTGTGAAAAATAAGGACGAATTTGGGCAGCTTGCTCAATCTTTCAATTCTTTTACCCATTCATTAACTCAAATTGTGAAGCAGATCAGCAGCTCATCTGAACAAGTCGCTGCATCTTCCGAGGAATTATCGGCAAGCGCGGAAGAATCAAAATCAACTTCTGAACAAATTTCCGGAGCGATGCAGATGGCTGCCGACAGCAATGTGAAGCAAAGCTCAATGACAGAAAAGAGTGCGAAATCCATTACTGAATTATTAGACAGTATATCATCTGTTGCTTCAAATACAGGTAACATAGCGGATCTTTCTTCGTCGATGAGAGACAAGGCTGAAATAGGATCTCAATCCGTCAACAAAATGTTAGATCAGATGAAGTTCATTGATAAATCTGTCGATTCAGCCGGCAATGGCTTGCAGGCATTGGTAGCGAGCACAGCAGAAATAAGCGATATTTCTTCGCTAATCACAAATATTTCAGAGCAGACAAATTTGCTGGCACTGAATGCAGCGATCGAGGCGGCCAGAGCCGGAGAACAAGGAAAAGGATTTGCTGTGGTGGCAGAAGAAGTTCGGAAATTGGCCGATGAAACGAATAAATCAGCCCATCACATCCAATCGGTGGTCACAACCATCCAAAATGAATCAATTGAAACGGTGAATAACATTAAGGTTGTTCAAGAAAATGTGAGCTCAGGTATTGTTCTTTCTCAAGAGACAACAGGGAATTTCAATGAAATACTGAATTTGGTGGAACAGGTCACTTCTCAAATACAAGAAGTGGCAGCGGCAACACAGCAGCTTACATCAGGCGTTGAAGTAATTCAGCATACAGTTCATACATTAGCCGCTGGTACAAAAGAAACGTCAGCAAATACAGAAGCGGTTGCAAAATCATCACAGGAACAGCTTCATTCAATGGAGGAAATCTCTTATGCTGCCGAATCTCTATCCAAGTTGGCGGAAGAACTTCAAACGGTCATTCATCGTTTTAAATATTAATTAGGTTACATGACGTTAAAACCCCATCTTATTCGGTGGGGTTTTAAGCTTCCTTAATATCGGAAGCTGGTATGATGTTAGCATTGTCAGGTATTTTCACTGTGAAAACGGAACTAACTTACTTCTTTAAAGTTAGCTCCGTTTTAAATGACTAGTCCAAATTTTGATCAATAGTCCCTTCAAAATAGTCATCGCTGACTTGTTCATGAGTTTCAGCCAATCCTTTTTCCAATTGTGTGGTTCCTTTATAATCTGAGGGATCGAAATATTTTCCAGCCACATCTGTGGTATCATTTATGTTTTCTTTATTATGAGTTTGAGTTTCAGCGTTTGCATTTTCTGTCTTACCACTTTCATTTAAAGTCTGCTGGAAATCATATTCCTTGTCAATTGAAGAAAATCTTTTGTAGTCATCCGGTCTGTCTGCTCCACTTTTTTGAGTCACTTTACTCACTCCAGATTATTGAAATTTAACTGTGTCATATGGGATTAAGTCGAAACTTATTTCGTTCTTTTAGGATCAGAACCATGTTTTTTAGGATCATCTACTTTAAAAGCTGTTTCAGTCTCATGGTCATTTCTTATTTGCTCAATACTTGAATTTTGAATTCCTTTTTTAGTCATTGGTGTCACCCCTTTACGAAAAGTGTTGAATATCAACTCTTCTTATTCTGTCTGTTAGGCAGGTATTCATTCGCTTTTTTTCGTTGACTCTTTCCCATTTAAGCCAGAGAGGCTTTACCCTCGGTCGTTTTTGAAACCTTTTATTAGCATACTTCGTATATGAAGAAGCTGTCTAAAGCTGGGAAACACTGTACAAAACGTTTGAAAAAGAAGCAGAGATTAGGACAGGTTAGGGAAGGAATCTGCATGTAAACATAACAGCCACCATTAAAAAGTCAATTAGGAGGTGAAAAAATGAACAAAATGGTATCATATCAGCTTATGACGTTAGGACTATCCAGCCTTTCTTTTGGTTTGCTTTTCGAATTTTATTCTCTCGTCTCCTATCACATGCTGATGATCGCTTTATTCACAGGAGCACTTGCTTTATTATATGGTTTTATGATGTTTGGGCTTTTTGCTTTTCCGCTGCAAATGATCTTGCAGAAAACAGCGAGAACATTTAGTTTAATGTATCTATCGTTTTACATTGTACTCGCTTTCATTTCTGTATTCCTGTTTTATGCTATCAATGAGCCTGCTTCAATATCATGGATATTCCAATCAAATATTTATTATATGTTAAGTATTGCATCAGCAGTGATTTACTGGTTTTGGGATTCTCTAATCCTTTATAAACGTGTGCAGCTTACCGGGAATATAAAGTAAATCAGGTTCGCGTTTTAGAAAAAAGGGGAGGCACTGTACGAGAAATGACATGGATATCGAAATAAAGTTTAAAAAATTTTAGATGAGTGGCATTCTACGTATCATAAAGGGGAGACATTGAAGTTGAATATGGCGAAAGACGGAGATACCATAAAAGTTGTATTTGTGTATCAAAAAAACGAGCAGATTGAAGAAGTGACGCTTAACTCAGCGCAATTGTCTGCTTTATTAAACTCAAAACAGGTATGGATTGATACATTCAGCCAGAACCTCAAAATTGAAAACACCGTTTGGTCTTACGGCAATCAGAATGTATCTTTACAAGTTTACTTAAAATAGAATCGATGTTTGAACTGAGAGGATGATCAGCTGACTATACATCTGAACTGAGAAGAGCGTGACAATGAATCTCGCTCTCCTCAGATTTGCTTTATTCACCCTGATGTTTCTCAATTAATGTGAATGTCCATTCTTTTAACATATGTTTCTGCACATATTTTTTTCCGTTTATTTCAATGTATGGAATGTCTGTCATGTCTCCAGCTAACTGTTTTGCCTCAGTTGTCGTTATTCCTAAAAAATGTCCGATGTAAAAGTGAATATCTCGTTCTTTTATAAGAAAGGTATCACTTTTTTCATATGCTTTTGGATGGTTCATTTGCTTTAAGCCTTCACCGATAAAATATCCAGCTAAAGCAACACCGATTCCTAAAAAAACGTCCATATGCATGCCTCCATTATGTCGATGTTATGTTATACGGGCTTGGCATACTCCGGGTTTCATTTTCAACAAAAAAAACTGCCAGAACGTGATTTGGGCGTTTTTTTGTTCATGCTTTTTCAATCTGTACACGTCCTGAAAAAAAGGTGGCGCCGCCGCCCATATCGGACAAGCGGTCTGGGGTAAGCGCGTTTACAAGCTGTTTTTTTCCTGTTTCATCCGCCCATAATCCTTGGCTGACTACGACCCCGGGCAGCACTTGTTCTCCGACTGCAGCGGCCAGCTCGCATTCTCCCCGACCGTTCCAAATTCGTACAGGATCCCCATCAATGATTCCATGTTCTTCAGCATCTTTTGTGTTGATAAAGAGCTTTGGCGTCCTTTCAAGCTTGATGTGCTTTGCATTGTTGGAAAACGTTGAGTTTAAGAAATTATGGTTTGGCCCCGGAACATACATAAACGGAATTTCGTTATCGCATGTAAGAGGCGTATGTGTCGGTAAAGCCGGGAAACCGGCTTGTTTCATTTTCTCTGAGTATAATTCTATTTTTCCGCTTGGAGTCGGAAGTTCGCCTGGAAACAGCGGCTTTTCGCGTTTCGCTTTCATAAATGAATGCTTAGTAAGTGAATCGTAATCAATCTCCGCCAAATATGGGTTATCTGGATGGTCAAGCGCCTGGCGGATTAATTCTTCATCTGAATCTTTGAGCTCCTGGTCTGTGAACCCCATTGCTTCAGCCAGTAATCGGAACACCTCAGTGTTAGACTTGCTTTCTCCATATTTCTCAATCACTGGCTGCTGAAGCTGAATGTAATGGTGCCAGTAGGAGGTATAAAAATCAGTATTTTCAAAAGCGGATGTTGCAGGCAGTACAATGTCCGCATATGCAGCCGTTTCCGTTAAAAATAAATCATGAACCACAGTAAACAGGTCTTCCCGCAGCAAGCCCTGTCTGACTTTATTCGCTTCTGGAGCGACAACGGCTGGATTCGTCCCGTAAATAAAAAGAGAACGAATCGGCGGATCGGTTTCCAAAAGCACTTTGCCCAGCTGATTCATATTAAATGATCTCGGTGTGCGCCCCTTCAGTAAGTCAGGCCGCTGCAAGGCATTTGTGTTATATTCTAAAATTCCGCTGTTATGCTTAATTGCGCCGCCCCCTGTGTGCAGCCATTGGCCAGTGACCGCCGGAAGACAGGCAATCGTCCGTACAATCATCCCGCCGTTATCGTGGTGTTGAAGTCCGTTTCCGATTCTAATAAAAGCAGGGGAGGTTTCGCCGTACATTCTTGCCAGCTGATACATATCTTCGGTGCTGACACCGGTGATCAGTGATACCTTCTCCGGATCATACTGTTTCACGTGTTCACGGAGCTCTTCATAGCCGACCGTGTATTCAGACAGAAATGCTTCATCATGAAGGTTTTCTTTAAATAAGATGTGCATGATGCCAAGAGCAAGTGCGCTGTCGGTTCCGGGTTTTATGGGAATAAACCAATCTGCAAGACGGCCTGTCTGGTTTTTATGAACATCAATCACGACAATTTTGGCACCTTGTTTTCGTGCTTTTTGGGCGATAGTAATTTGGTGCATATTTGTACTGACTGCGTTGATTCCCCAAAAAATAAATAGTTTCGTATGAATGGTTTCCTCAGGATCAATTCCCGCACTTATACCCATTGTATATTTATAGCCCTCTGATCCTGCTTTGCTGCAAATCGTCCTTTCGAGCTGGCTTGAACCCATGCGGTAAAAGAAGCGGCGGTCCATACCTTCAGCTGTTAATTTCCCCATATTTCCGTAAAAGCTGTACGGAAGTATGCTTTCAGCTCCCTCTTCATCAATCAGCTGTTTCCAGCGGGAGGTAATGGTATCGATTGCCTCTTCCCAAGAAATCGGTTCGAATATCGCTTGGCCTTTCGCACCTGTCCGTTTAAGCGGTGTAGTCAGCCGCTTTTCATCATAGATGCGCTCCGTCATGTTTCGGACTTTGTTGCATATGTTTCCGGCTGTGACAGGATGATCAGGATCACCTTGGACTTTCACAATTTTTCCGTCTTTTTTATGTATTAACAATCCGCACTGATCCGGGCAGTCAAGCGAGCAAACGGATTTAAAAATGCCGTTTTGTTGTGTGGCAAAAGATTTCATGGCCCAGTTCCTCTCTCTAGTTAGATATTTTGTAAGAATTATAACATTTCGGATGATAACGTCAATTCTGAAAAAAGAGATTGACATCAATCTGAGACTTCTTTATGATAAACGTATTCTTCATTCTGAAAATTACATACTCAACATTTTCTATCCAGAGAGGTGGAGGGACTGGCCCTATGAAACCTCGGCAACATTATTGTGCCAATTCCAGCAAGCGTCAGCTTGAAAGATAGGAAAGCAAGGTTTAAACCGGCGTCTGTCTGTAAACAGGACACGCTTATACATGAATCTCTTTCCATCTTCGGAAAGAGATTTTTTTATGGAAAAATATGATGAAAAGGATGTTTTGCACCATGACGGTTTTGGTTACGGCACCGTACAACGAAGAAGGACGAAAAGAGCTTGAAAAATTGTTCGGCTCAGTTACTTATCATCCCTGGAAGGAACAAGGCCGGGCATACCGGGAAGATGAACTCATTCAGCTCCTAAAAGAAACACATGCGTTAGGCTTGATTACTGAGCTTGATCAAGTAACAGACAGCGTATTTGCATCTGCTCCAGAACTTTCATTTGTGGGCGTGTGCAGAGGAATGCCATCCAATGTGGATGTGGCCGCAGCATCAAAAAGAGGTATACCCGTTTTCTATACACCCGGGCGGAATGCACAAGCGGTTGCTGAAATGTTTATCGGTAATGTGATTTCCTTTCTCCGCCATACCAGCTCCTCTAATCAATGGCTGAAGGATGGAAAATGGGACAGCGATTACTTGCAGGCTTATGTCAAATTTAGAGGGAACGAATTAACGGGAAAAACGGTCGGCATGGTTGGGTTCGGCGCGGTTGGTCAAAGGATTGCAAAACTGCTGACAGCGTTTGACTGTAAAGTAAAGTATTACGATCCATACGTACAAGACGATCATCCGCTGTATGAAAAAGTATCTCTCAAAACGGTGTTTTCAGACAGTGATATCGTTTCTGTCCATCTGCCTCGTACTGAGAAAACACTGAGACTTATTGATCGGAAGTATTTTAATCTGATGAAAGAGAGTGCGGTTTTCGTCAATACTTCAAGAGCAGTTGTGGTAAACCGTGAAGATCTTTTATCTGTATTAAAAGAACATAAAATCAGAGGAGCGATTTTAGACGTTTTTTATCATGAACCTCCAGAGGAATCAGATTACGAATTCATTTCATTGCCTAATGTTCTGGCAACACCGCATCTCGCTGGAGCAACCTTTGAAGTAGAAGATCATCACGTGACGATCCTGAACGAAGCCCTCAAAAGGTGGAAGGTTGGAAAAACTCTTAATATTCCGACACTGTATAACAAAGATGAGCTGAAAACAGAGGTTTAAGAGAGGAGGTTACAGGAATGAAAAAACAAAAAGGCTATCTCGTTTTTGATATCGGCACAGGGAATGCGAGAGTAGCGGTCGTAAGTGTATCGGGCAGCGTTCAAACGGTTGAAAGGGAGGACATCGTGTATGCTACCGAGACGCTTTACCCGGACAGCCGTTATTTTTCTCCTCAGGTGCTGTGGAAGCAAGTGATGAAACTGGCAAAACGTGCGCTTTCTCGTTCAGGTGATATTGACATTATTGGTTTGACATCGACAAGTCAAAGACAGGGGATTGTTCTGATCGATCAAAACGGCGACTCTTTTCTCGGGCTGCCGAACATTGATAATCGCGGCCGTGAGTGGGAGGAGAGTATACCCAATCAGGAAGAGATATACAGCCGCACAGGCCGCCTCCCGACTGCACTTTTTTCTGCGCTCAAGCTTTATGGTTTAAAACAGCGTCAGCCCTTTTTATGGGAAAAGACTGCTAGTTTTACAAGCATCAGTGATTGGGTGACATATCAGCTGAGCGGAATTTTGACATATGAACCATCGCAGGCAACCGAAACCCTGTTGTTTGACGTGAAGCAAAACACTTGGTCAGAAGAGATGTGCGGCATATTCGGCTTTTCACCATCCATCCTTCCGCCTCTTGTAAGAGCGGGAACAGCGATTGGAACGATAACAAATGAATATGCGTCCGAATTAGGCCTTTCTATAACTGCTAAGGTTATAGCAGGGGGCGGTGATACACAACTGGCTGTGAAAAGCACTGGCGCTGCGCTTGAGGACATTGTCATCGTATCAGGGACAACAACGCCAATAACCAAAATTACTGCTGATCATGGCGACACAAAACATAAAGCATGGCTGAACTGCCATACAGATCAAGGACATTGGCTTGTGGAAACGAATCCGGGAATTACCGGCCTGAATTATCAAAAATTAAAACAGATATTTTATCCAAATGAATCGTACGAAGTGATGGAGGAAGAGATTTCTGCCCTTGCTAAAGAAGACAATGCGTGTGTGGCGGCTCTCGGTTCTTACTTATCGGCAGAAAAGAATGCGTTAACGAGAGGCGGATTTCTTTTTGATGCCCCGCTTTCCTCAAATTTAAAGAGAGCACATTTTGTACGTGCGGCGCTGCAAGAGATCGCATTTTCGATCAAATGGAACTTTGACATTTTAACAAAGGTTACTCCGTTTGAACGTGACTTTGTTTGGGTGTGCGGAGGAGGATTCCAAAGCAAAGCACTCACTCAATATATCGCGGACCTTCTTCAGAAAAAAATCTATGTCCAAGAGGGATATCATCAGGCATCTGTCGTTGGCGCTGCAGTCATTTGCAATGAAACCTTTCAATTGACGGAAGAGATGTCAGCAAATATCCGGGTGATCGAACCGCAGGACTGTCGGGTCGAACTGGCTTTATATGAGGAATGGAAGCAAACACAGCGTTTTTTTTCAGAGTCAGAAAGCAAAGTGTTGATATAAGGCGGTATGTGCTGCTGTTTTAAGGAATGAACTAATTTTCGGCTTTAACAAGGTAATACGGTAATTGATATCAGCATCTAAGGAGGAGACAGATATGTTAGATAAAATGGGAATACCGAAGCGGCTTGCCTGGGGGTTTTTAGGGGTTGTTTTGTTTATGATGGGAGACGGGCTTGAACAAGGCTGGCTCAGCCCGTTTCTGATCGAAAACGGACTTACGGTTCAGCAATCCGCTTCAATTTTTAGCATTTACGGGATTGCGCTTGCCATAGCTTCCTGGTTTTCAGGTGTATGTCTCGAAGCATTTGGCGCAAAACGGACGATGTTTATGGGGCTGTTGTTTTATGTGATCGGTACAACTGCCTTTATCGTGTTTGGATTTGAACAGCTGAACCTTCCTGTGATGTATGTGACTTACTTCGTAAAAGGGTTAGGCTACCCGCTTTTTGCTTATTCTTTCTTGACATGGGTCATTTACAGAACACCCCAAAACAAACTGAGCACTGCTGTCGGCTGGTTTTGGATTGCATATTGCCTCGGCATGTTTGTGTTTGGTGCTTGGTACTCAAGCTATGCGATCAAAGCATTCGGCTATTTGAATACGCTTTGGAGCTCGATATTCTGGGTATGTCTCGGTGCCATCTTCGCATTGTTTATCAATAAAGACCGTTTTGAAAAGAAGAAACGAAATAGATCGGAAACAGCCGAGGAACTTTTAAAAGGAGTTACCATTCTTTTTACGAATCCTCAGGTGCTTACAGGCGGAATCATCAGAATCATCAACAGCATTGGTACATATGGTTTCCCAGTCTTTTTACCGATGCACATGGCTCAGCACGGGATTTCAACCAATGTGTGGCTGCAGGTTTGGGGAACGATTTTTCTGGGGAACATTGTGTTTAACCTTATCTTTGGAATTGTCGGCGATAAATTCGGCTGGAAAAATACCGTTATTTGGTTTGGTGGAGTCGGCTGCGGTATTTTCACCATCCTATTATATTATGCACCTGTTTTCTCCGGCGGAAGTGTAGCGGTTGTCAGCGTGATCGGCTTTATTTGGGGAGGTTTGTTGGCAGGCTATGTACCGATCGGTGCGATTGTGCCGACGGTGGCCGGAAAAGACAAAGGAGCGGCCATGTCTGTGTTGAATTTGGCTGCAGGTTTATCAGCGTTTGTCGGTCCTGCGCTCGCTTGGCTGTTCATCGGTCTCGTCGGTGCGCAAGGCGTCGTCTGGATCTTTGCGGTCCTTTATCTTGCGAGTGCAGTCATGACGAAATGCATTCATATACCTGAGGAAAAAGCAGTACAGGAGGAAACGTCTCCTCAATATGCATCTTAATCAGAAAGCGCCCTGTCTCAGGGCGCTTTTTATCATTTGTTCAGTAATGCAAGGATTTCCGATACGGAATGCTGTACAAATGGCTGATCTGGGCGGGATTTCATCATCACAGTCAGCCCGATGAGAATAAAATAAAGGTCTGCGCCTTTGTTCAGCGTTGATCTTGCTTTTTAACTCGCCTGAACGACGTATCTTGAAGTGGCTTCGTAGCCTTTCTCCCAAACAGATTCATAGCGGCTTCCAACGCTTGATCTTCATTGAATTCACGATGACGAGCCATCAACATTACCTCTTTTCGTATCGTTCAGTATGTTATTATTGTATGAATTGTTGAGGGGGCTGTAAAACTTTTCTAAATAAAAATAGACAACATATTGACAATAGAGTACGAAATGTTATGATTATAAAGACAATATATTGTCTTTTATGGAGGGAGCATCATGGATTATTCTAAAGAACTGAAAGATTTATTTTTAATGCAGCAGTCTTACGCTACACTTTTTTCCGTCTTAAACAAAATTCAATCACGCGGGGACGATTATTATGAAAGCTTAACGTCAAGACAATTTATGACGATGGTTGCCATACTGCATTTACCGGAAGAAGAAACGACATTCAACAACATTGCAAAAAAATTAGGCACTTCAAAACAAAACATCAACAGGCTTGTCAGTAGCATTGAAAAAAGAGGTTATGTCACCACTGTACCAAGTAAACGCGACAAGCGAGCGGTTAATGTGAAGATTACTGATTCAGGAAAACGTGTCATGGAGGAATGCGGTGAAAAAGCGGTGTACTTTATGGCAGATCTATTTAAAGAGTTTTCTACGGAAGAGCTGGAAATATTGTGGGTTTTATTGAAGAAGCTATACAGTTTCGATGGAGAAGAACAGGATGGTTTTGAAGAAAACGCTGCTGATTTTGATATTGAACAAAATCGGGATCATTTGAAAACAAATTTATTGCAGGAATTCGCAAAACGGAGAATGTAAAAAGGAGAAACGTATGAACAACGTGGCGGCAGTAAAAGATTTAAAAATGCAGTACGGAAACAAAACGGCGGTAGATGGGATTTCGTTTGAAGTGAGAGAGGGGGAAGTACTTGGCTTACTAGGTCCAAATGGTGCAGGGAAAAGCACAACCATTCATATGTTATCCGGGGCATTGTCGGCCAGTTCCGGAAACGTTACGATTTTGGGCCATAATGTGAAAAAATGGTCAAAGGAAATGAAGAAAGGCATCGGGATTGTGCCTCAAGATATCGCGATTTATGAGGAAATTTCCGCTGAGAAAAATGTTCGTTTTTTTGCGAGCCTTTATTCGCTTAAAGGAGAAGAACTGAAAACCCGAGTAAAAGAGGCTTTGGAGCTTGTGCAGCTTTATGACAGGAAAGATGACAAGCCTAAGACGTTTTCTGGCGGGATGAAAAGAAGATTAAACATTGCGTGCGCTATTGCCCATCAGCCGAAACTGATTATCATGGATGAGCCGACAGTAGGAATCGATCCGCAATCCCGGCATCACATTTTGGTATCGATAAAAGAGCTGAAAACAAGAGGCGCGAGCATTATTTACTCAACACACTATATGGAAGAAGCCGAGGCTATTTCAGATCGCATTATCATCATGAATGAAGGAAAAATCATTGCCAATGGAACAAAAGAAGAGCTATATAGAGAAGTGAATAAAGAAATGACATATGCTTTTCAGTTGACGCATGCTCAGCAATTAAATAAAAACTCAATTAGAGGAGTCAAAGGAGTGACAGGAGTTGATTTCTCAGACCGTCAACTAAAAGTTACCGTTCGGCAGAACCAAGATTACCTGAGTGAAATCATAGCAGAATTGGGTGCCCAGGGCTGCGGCATTCTAAGCATGAACAAAAAAGAGGCATCGTTAGAAACGGTATTTTTAGAGCTGACGGGAAGAAATTTAAGAGATTAGGAGAGCAAAATGAGTTTGTTAAAATTGATAACGTTTGATTTTATGAATATTGTAAGGAATCCGGTTCTCGTGATCGCCAATACGGCTTTTCCATTCGTTCTCATTCTGGTCATGGGCTTTGTTTCGAAAAACAGCTTTGGAGCGGGCGGTGTCAGTTCGTACGATTATTACGGAGTAAATATGATGATTTTCGCTGCGGCTTTGATCGCTATGACGGCCTCTAATACGTTTATGGAGGAGAAGGTGAAGAAAGCAAACATCCGCATTGTGTATGCGCCGGTTTCGACCACTAGTATTTATCTTTCTAAATTACTATCAACTTGGATATTCAGTGTCATCATGTACAGCGTGAATGTGTTGATTGCCCAGACGATTTTTCATTTGAACTTTGGAGGACAGGAACTCCCGTATTTCATGCTCTTATTGTATGTATTTTTATTTTTCGGCTGCTGTTTTGGCACAATGTTCTGCTGTTTGTTCAAAAATGAAGAACAGGCGAACGGGATCATGCAAATTCCGATAGCTTCTTTTGTTTTCTTTGGCGGTGTATTTTTCGGGATTCACAGATTTGGAGATACCGTCAATAACATATCGCTTCTTTCTCCGGTTAAATGGGTAACAGAATGTTCATATCGCCTCATTTATGATCACGATTTCAGTATGCTGCTGCCTGTTATGTCAGGACTATTATTGGCTTCAATCATTTGTATTGCCGTTTCGCATGTTGTATTTAAGCCGGAGGGATATGTATGCTGAGTTTATTCCGAAACAGGTGGGAGCGAATCCTGTCCAAAAAAGCCATTATCATTATTGCAGTGATCATTATCCCTCTGATGATCGGCGTTGCGATTATGTTTTCCGGGAAGCCGGTTTTCAAAGAAACAATCGCTTTTGTTACAGAACAGGACGACGTGCAACATATGCCGAGTGATTCTGCATTTAGAGTGGTAACGGTACATCAGAAGCCGAAGTTTTCTGATCTGGTGTTAGGGAAATATGCAGCCATCGTAGAAAAAAATCAACGTGATTACAAAGTGACCACGTTGAAAAGTAAAGCGGATCAAAAAATGATCCAGCAATTTTTTGAGACTGGAAAAATGCCAGGCAGCTACCGGGGAGAGGACGAATTAAGGACTGAACGGGGAAGGGGAACGAATATAGTAGGCTTTATCGTGATGCTTGTATTGATGCAAGGTGTGGCATTGACTGGGTTATATCCAGAAGACCGGATGCTCAAAACCTTCAGAAGGATTTTAGTGTCTCCCGTGCATGTGGAGAAATATTTATTGGTTCAGTTTATCTTTACGTTTTTATGTTTATACATACCCACTTACTTGGCCATCGTGATTACAAATGTACTCTTTCATGCTGAAATTGGTTTCCGTTTGGATATTCTTGCTGGATTACTGGGTGTTCTTACAGTGCTTGCAACAGCATTCGCTATCTTTATGGCTTCTGTGATGGAGCGAAACATCAGTTTGATGACAAGCGGTATCAGTGTGATCACATGTGTATTGTCAGGCTGTTTTATTTCTTTTACTCCACATTATCCAATATTAAATGCCCTTTGTGCGATACTGCCGCAAAAAGCGTATATGACTTTCATTCATGGGGTAGAAATGGGACATACAATGTGGGAATACAAGATTCAGGTTGTCTACATTTTGATGTGGTCGGCTGTGTTTTGTTTCCTTGGGGGTTTTATCACAAGAAGAAGGATCAATAAAGGGATTTATGAATAGGGGAAATAGAACATGAGATGTATAGACCACTATGCATCTTTTTTATTTTGTAAGTTATGTGAGCGCATAAGGGGTGAACATCTGGAAGGAAGTGATCAAGAATCAAGACGTCAAAGCTGGTGCAGGTCATGAATCGGACATTTAAAAGGGAAGGGGATGTACGTACAGAGCAAGATAATACCGTTCATCCCCTTAATTTTAAAAGAGAATACATATTTGTATCATAAGGGATTCCATTTTGATACATGTACTGTCTTAGGACACCTTCTTTTTGAAATCCCATTTTTACGAGCAGTCGATTTGAGGCTTCATTTTCAGTAAATACAACTGCGCCAATACGTGTCAGTCCAAGGGCGGCAAACCCGTAGGATACAACCTCTGACACGGCTTCTGATGCAAATCCGTTTCGCCAATGCGCCGGGATGATTTCATAACCGATCTCTGCACGCCTATGCTTTTGAGCCAAAGCATGAAATCCGATTGTTCCGATTAGTTCTTTGGTGTCTCTTCTTTCAATTCCCCACCGTATCCCGCGTTTTTCTTGATAAAGGCCGGCAAACGATTGAACCATTGACAGGGCCTCTTCTATAGATCCCTTGTTTTCAATTCCGTAATGGCGTGTCACCTCATGGTTTGAAAAACAAGCAAAAATGGCTTCTGCATCTTGATCTTTGATTTGTCTAAGTGTAAGCCGATCCGTTTCTAATACAGGAAACATTCCACCACTCCCCAAGTTTGTGTTTTCGTTTATCATATCCCTTTTATTTCCTCTTTTCTATAGTGAATTCAAACCTGAGGAAGCAAAGGAACGAATTTGTCTTTCTAGTTGCTCTTTGTTTTTACTGAATTGTTTCAAACGATGGCCGTTCGCGCCCGATGGGTGAGGAAATCCGCGTAGGTAAAAAAAATTCCGGAGGCTGTGCTGGCCGAGCAGTGTTTCACAGACTGCTTCGGCGGCTTTTCCTAGCGGAATGAGAAGAGCCGGTCCCGTCACTTTATTGAGCTCCGCAGGGAAGTGCTCAAAAGCATAGGTGCTTAGGATAGGTGATCGAGTGATAGCCGGGCTGTAACCGGTATAGTTTTTTTGCTGAATGAAGACAGGATATTTGATAACGGAAGTTGTATGAAGCAAATGCCGTAAGTCTCCAAAAAGCTGTGCGGCGCTTTGAATGCCGAACGCCTGCGGCAGCCCGCAAAAATCCAGCATCGTGATAAGGTTATGCCTCATCGAACCGGAGAGACCCGCTGCTTTTTTCGTGTCTACTGCCATTTGCTCAAGAGACCGGCCTTGCCGCAGGCTTTCGGCGGCTGTTTTGTACGCTGTTTTCATCTGGGAAAAACCTGGCGTGATTCCGGCAATCACAATAGAGGCAGCCCGGTTGATATATTCATTATGAGGTGAATAGTAGATGCAAAGTTCGTTTTCTTGATGGAGACGAAATGGAGAAGCAAGTAAATCAGACTTTGTAAGCGACGAAGGAAGAGAATGCAGTTTCTCTCTGAACTCCTCTAAGCAGCTTCGGTTTACAATCATGCGCAAGCCTCCTCAAAAAATGATATCCCATTGTCCATTCTGATCGTAACAATGGGATATCATTCATTTTTATCTGCTATTTAAATGGCCTGCCTGCCACACCTCTTTGACTGCTTGAGGAACTTCTTTTACCTCAGCAGCTGTCTGCTGAAATGCGTTTTTTTTCATTTGGACATCCTGCTGAATCTTCTTTTGTTTCTGTGTCAGCAGCTGCGCTTCTGTTTTTAATCCTTCGACTTGTTTTTGCATAGCCTGCGTAACAGAGGTGAGCTCCTTTAGTGCGGGATCTATTTTTTTCTTGTTTTGAATCACATTAGCCCCTAAATAAATGATAGAAATAGCCAATACTGCGAGACTGATATAAACAATAACCATATGTTCACTCCTTTTCTTATGTCATTACCCTGTTTGCGTTTTTTTAATCAGAAGAAATGATGTTTTTACAGTTCGTTTGATTTGCGTATTGGATTTATTGTACTTATAATGTGATATCGTACATATGTAAACAAAGAAAGGGTGCTTCAATTGCAAAGCTTACAAAATAAAACCGCTCTTATCACAGGCGGAGGCAGAGGAATAGGCCGCGCTACAGCTCTTGCGCTTGCAAAAGAAGGCGTGAATATCGGGTTAATCGGCCGGACTGCCGCAAATGTTGAAAAAGTGGCTGAAGAAGTCAAAGCGCTTGGTGTAAAAGCAGCATTTGCCGCTGCAGATGTAAAAGATGCCGAAGAGGTTAACCAAGCTGTAGCTCAAGTGAAAGAACAGCTCGGTGATATCGATATCCTCATTAACAACGCTGGCATCAGCAAATTTGGCGGATTCTTAGATCTGTCAGCTGACGAGTGGGAAAATATTATACATGTCAACCTAATGGGTGTGTATCATGTCACTCGCGCGGTGCTTCCGGAAATGATCGAACGCAAAGCCGGAGACATCATTAATATTTCGTCTACAGCGGGCCAAAGAGGAGCTGCTGCAACTAGTGCTTACAGCGCTTCTAAATTTGCGGTTCTCGGGTTAACAGAGTCTCTTATGCAAGAAGTGAGAAAGCATAATATCAGAGTCAGCGCGTTAACGCCGAGCACTGTTGCTAGTGATATGTCTATTGAATTGAACTTAACTGACGGTAATCCTGAAAAGGTTATGCAGCCAGAGGATCTTGCTGAATATATGGTGGCACAATTGAAATTAGATCCGCGCATTTTCATCAAAACAGCGGGATTATGGTCAACAAATCCGTAAAAATGAAAAGCCTGTCTTAGGGACTGACCCCCGTTTTTGAGACAGGGATCAAAACACCTTTTAAACAGCCAATTGCCGATAGTTTATCGGTGATTGGTTGTTTAGTTTCGTTTGAATACGAATATTGTTATAATAGTGAATGTATT